>JBMDXR010000079.1:0-64110 GCA_048594925.1 Gaiellaceae bacterium | reverse complement strand
CTTCGCGACCGAGCTCGAGCAACGTGAACGCGAGCTGCGTCACCCACATCCCGGCAAGCGCGAGAGCGCTTCGAGCCTCGGCGAGCTCGAGAAGTGCGGTCTCGACGCCAGCGGCGTCGCCGGTCTTCGCGAGGACGAACGCACGCTCCACGAGCCCGGGGACGAGGGCCTGCGGGTCGCGAATCGCGCGCGCGGCCTCGATGACCTCGTCGGAGGCGGCGATCGCGCCGTGCACGTCGCCGCGTGCGAGACGCATGTGGGCGAGAAGCGCCCGGCAGACGTGTCGCAGGTAGTGCGTCTCCGCGTACGCGAGCTCCTGCTGGACGAGGTGCGTCGCCTCGTCCCAGTTGCCGACATGGAACAGGCACTCGGCGAGATTGCCGCCGAACCAACGTCCTGCAGCTGACTCCCCTGCCGCTTGACGAAGGCGAACCCCTCGCGGGACAGCGCCTCGCCTCGCTGCAGGTCCCCTTCGAGAGTGATGAGCGTCGAGCCCAGGTTGATGTAGGCGCGTCCCGTGCGCCACGAGTTGTTCTCACGCGTGAGCTCCAGGCTCCGCTCGAGGTCCTCGCTCCAGCCCGCCTCCCGCTCGTAGCTTCGGACGACGCCCCTCGTGTTCAGGGTGTCGCCGAGAAGCTCCGTGTCCTCGAGCTCCTCCGCCATCCGAATTGCGCGTTCCGCGAGCTCGGCGGCCTCGGAGTTCCGTCCCGCCAGGGAGAGGAATCGCGCTCGTTGCGCGACGGTCCAGCCCTTCTGCGGCGAGGTCGGTAGATCCTCGGCTAGAGAGGCCGCGGCGTCGAAGTGGACGAAGGCGCCGGCTTGGTCGCCGCGCTGACAGATCGCCTCGCCGAGTGCCATCTCCGCCTCGGCTGCCGCAGCGGCGTCCGTTCCGGCGAGCGCGACGGCCGCTCGGGCAAGCTCGGGCTCACCCTCACCGCGCACGGCGTTCAGAGCTCGACCCTTGCGCAGGAGCAGATACGGATCCTCGGCCAGCTCGGGCAGGAGCTTGCACGCACGCTCGAAGAGGGCGATCGCACGTTGCGGAGCTCCGAGAGCCCACGCCCGATGGCCCGCGTCCCTCTAGGCGCCAGCCGCACGGGGCAAGAGGTCGGTCACATCCAGGCCCGCCGCGTGCCCGTAGTCCACCGCCTCCACGAGGTGATGCGCGAGCATCTCGGCCCTGTCTTCGGCCCTGTCGGACGGGAGGTGCTCGATCCACTCCGCTGCCCGTCGATGGGACTCGGCGCGGACGTGTCTCGGCGTTTGCCCGTACGCGCCGTCCCGGACGAGCGCGTGCACGAAGACGTATTGGCGTGCTCCCGCGACCGCGGATCGCTGTTCACGCCTGACGAACTCCTTTCGCTCGAGCGAGTACAGGCGGTCGGCGACGGCGTGCTCGTCGGCACTCGTCAACGCGGCGAGCGCATCTGTCCAGAACACCTTCCCGAGCACGGAAGCGGTTGCAGCAGCGCCTTCTCGTCGTCCGGGAGTGCATCGATGCGAGCAGCCACGACGCCCTGGAGGGTCTCCGGCACGTCGATCGGATCGTCATCGCCGTCCGCCAGCATGCGGGCGTACTCCTCGGCGTAGAGCGGGTTCCCCCCAACCCGCCGCAGCAGAGCGGTCTGCTGTTCCGCCGGGAGCACGCTGCGCTCGAGCAACGCTGCGAGCAGCCGCGTCGTGTCCTCCTCGGACAGGGGGCCGAGCGAGACGGCGATCGCATTGCGCTTGCCGCCGCCTCAACCCTGGCGGCGCTCGAGCAGCTCGGGCCTCGCCGAGCAAACGACCAGCAACAGGACACCCCCGACCCGATCCGCGAGCTCGTCGACGAAGTCGAGGAGACCGTCGTCCGCCCACTGCAGATCCTCGAAGACCAGCACCACCGGGCCTTGCTCCGCGAGCGCCTCGAACAACCGACGCCAGGCCGCGAACGCCTCCGCCTGCTGCTCGGGTCCGGTCTCTACGCCGCGCAAGGCCGATCAGCGGGAGGAGCGTCGCCGATGAACTTCTCGACGGTCCCGCCGTGGCGCTCGAGCTCGCTGCGCAGCCGGTCGTGGTAGGGAGCGAGGATGGCCTGAACGTCCTCGGGATCGAGTCGCTCGGCGCGAGCGGTGGAGCCGACGAGATCGGCGAACACCACCGTGACGACCTTGCGCTCTTCGCGGCGTGGCGCGGCAGTCGCCGCGAGCGCCGTACCGCACTCCGAGCAGAACTTCGCGGAGTCGGCGTTGTCGAACCCGCACGAGGGGCAGGCCTGCACGTGCGGAGTCTAAGCCGGTGGCCCGAGCCTCTCGACGCCGTGGCCCGCCTCACGCAGGGCACCGAGGAGGTCCTGACAGTGCTCCTCGTCGCGCGTGGAGACGATGAGCTCGATCTCGGTCTGGAGCGCGCTCGTCGTGCGCCCTTCGCGGTGGTGGTCGACCGAGACGACGTTGCCACGACCCTCCGCGATCAGGTCGAGGACGTTGCGAAGCTCGCCCGGGCGATCGGGAATGAGCAGGCGAACCGCGAGGAAGCGACCGGCGCGGGTGAGGCCGTGACGGAGGACGGAGATGAGCGTGGTGGCGTCGATGTTCCCGCCGGACAGCACCACCGCGACCGGCCCGGAGCCAGGAACGCGGCCGGCAAGAAGCGCCGCGAGCCCGACTGCCCCCGCACCCTCGACCACGAGCTTGGCTCGCTCCACGCTGAGCACGAGCGCTTCGGAGATTTCCTCGTCGGAGACCGATACCGTGTCATCGAGGACGCGCTCGAGGATCGACGACGGGAGCGCGCCTCGGTGCTTCACCGCGATCCCGTCGGCGATGGTGTATCCCGGCTGGCAGATCACTCCGATCGCGCGGATGCCGGGTCGTCGATCCTTGACGGCCAGCGCGATGCCCGCAGCGAGTCCTCCTCCACCGACCGGGATCAGCACCGTCCCGGCGTCTGGAGCCTGCTCCGCGAGCTCGAGCCCGATCGTCCCCTGTCCCGCGATGACGCGTTCGTCCTCGAACGCATGAACGAGAGTCGCTCCGGTCCGCGCGACATGCGCCTGCGCCGCAGCGACCGCCTCCTCGAACCCTTCGCCCACGAGTTCGGTATCTCCCCCGTACGCGCGCGTGGCCTCGACCTTGGCCATCGGCGCGTCTTGCGGCATGAAGATCGTCGCCGGGATGCCCGCCTCCCTCGCCGCCCACGCCACCGCCTGTCCATGGTTTCCGGCGCTCGCTGCGACCACGCCCGCGCGACGCTCCTCCGCGCCGAGCGACGCGATCGTGTTGTAGGCGCCGCGGATCTTGAACGAGCCGGTCCGCTGAAGGTTCTCGGCCTTCAGCAGCACCTGACGCCCGGCGAGTCTCGAGAAGGTCTCGCTCGGGTACAGCGGTGTCTCCCGCGCGACCCCGGAGAGCCGTTCGCGAGCCGCTTCGACGTCAGCGATCGTCGGCGCCATCGAGCCGGAAGACCTCCTCCATGATCTCGCGAACGGCGCTCAGCGGGTCGAGGGTGCGCTCCTCGACTTGCGTGAGGACGCGCTGCAGATCGGGGTTGCCGGCGACGGTGCTGCGGAGATGGGCGCTCGCGCGACTCGACGCGACCGCGAACACCTCGGCCGAAAGGTTCTTGCGCCTCCGCTCCTCCAGGCGACCGTCCGCTGCGAGCGCCGAGCGGTGCTCCTCGAGCGCCTCCCACAGCTCCGTGACGTTTTCGCCGCGAAGCGCCTCGGTGAGGAGAATCTTCGGCCGGCGCTCGGGCTCGGCGAGGACGATGATCGAGCGCACCTCGTTCAGCATGGTCTTCGCGGCGGGGTGATCCATCTTGTTGATCGCGATCACGTCGGGGATCTCCATGATTCCTGCCTTCAGCGCCTGCACCGAGTCCCCGGACCCGGGCATGAGGACGAGCAAGACCGTGTCCGCGATGCCGGTGACCTCGACCTCGCTCTGCCCGGCTCCGACCGTCTCGACGAAGACGACGTCCTTTCCCGCCGCGTCGAGGAGCAGCACAGCCTGGAGCGTCGCCTCGGCGAGACCGCCGAGATGCCCGCGCGTGCCCATCGAGCGGATGTAGACGCCGGGGTCGAGGAAGTGATCCGAAAGTCGGATCCTGTCGCCGAGAAGCGCGCCGCGCGAGAACGGGCTCGACGGGTCGACGGAGACGACGCCGATCGTCTGCTCGAGCTCGCGGAGGTGTCCCACGAGCGCCGCGATAAGGGTCGACTTCCCGACCCCCGGCGGGCCGGTGACCCCGACGATCGCGGCCCGTCCCGTGTCGCGATAGACCTCCCTGACGAGCGGGTACGCGAGTGGGTCGCCGTCCTCGACCAGCGAGATCGCCCGCGCCAGCACACGCCGATCGGCCGACCGGACACCGTCGACGAGCTCCTCGAGCGTCAGCTCCTTCCGAGCCACGCAGGGACTCTATGCAGCGCTACGAAGGCCGACGAGCCTCGGCCGCACGCCGAGCCTCGATCTCCTCGAGGAGGTTCGCGATTCGTTCCAGCGGAGGCTCCGGGGTGCCGTTCGCGACCTCCCCCGGCTCGGTCTCGAAGCGACCGTTGTCGAGCGACGCGACCGCGGACTCCGAGCTTGCTTCGACCGCGCTCCATTCCTCCTCCTGCGCAGCGGGAAGCCAGCGAGTCGCGATCAGCGCCACGAGCGCCCCTGTGAGGTAGAGCACCCCCGCCGCGATCCAGACAGCTCTCGCTCCGACTACCCCTAAGAGGACGCCCGACACCGCCATCGAGATGCCCAGCACGGCGTAGTTGGAGCTCATGATCGTGGCCAGCGCTCGACCCCGATAGCGGTCGGGTGCGCCTCGCTGCACGAGGAGCCGGTTGCAGATGATCGCCGCACCGTTGCCCGCCGCTCCCCCGACGACGAACGGGACGGCGAGCCAGATCGTCCCGCTGAGCGCCGCACCTCCCCAGCCGACTCCCATCAGCGTGATGGAGCCGACGTAGTGGCGGCGTAAGCCGACCTTCCCGAGCGCGACCGGAGCGAGGAAGCTTCCGAGCACGAGCCCCACGCCGCTCGCGGCAATGAGTGCGCCGAAGCCCAGATCCCCGGCCTCGAGCGTGTCCTTCGCGAAGAACACCTCGGCGACGTTCACCGCGCCGGCGCCGATCAGGACGACGTTCCAGACGATGAGAACGGTGAGCAGCGGCCGTGCGGTGAGCACCAGCCGGACGCCGTCTGCGACGTCGCGCCAGTGGCCGCGCGTCAACGGCTCTTCCGACTGGAGCATCCCGTGCGGGATGCGGGCGATGAGAGCCGCCGAGACGAGGAAGGTGACCGCGTTCACCGCATACGGCACCGAGCTTCCCCAGGCGGTGAGCATGAGGCCGCCGACGATCGGTCCGATCATCCAGGCGAGGTTCTCCGTCGTCTGGACGAGCGAGTTCGCGTTCGCGAGCTCGTCGTCCGGAACGAGGTTCGGGAGGCCCGCCGTCGCTGCGGGCATGAAGAACCCGGTCGCGATCCCCGCGACAGCCGCGAGAGCGACGATCGCCGCTGCGTTGTCGACGAACGGCAGGGCCGCGAAGACGCCGCAGCGCACAAGGTCGGAGACGATCATCAGGCCGCGGCGCGAGAGGCGGTCGACGAGCGGTCCGAGCACCAGCCCGATGACGACGATCGGGAGGAAGGTCGCGATCAGAAGAGCCGCGACCCAGACCCCCGACTCCGTGAGGTCCTTGATCGAGACGATGAGCGCGATGGCCGCGAGATACGTGCCGAAGGCCGAGCCCGTCGTCGCGAGGAAGAGGTACCCGAACGGTCGCGAACGGCGAAGGAGGCCGAGACGGCTGGAGCTCTCCACGACTCGTTCTGACGCTACCACCTGTTCTCGATCCCGACTACGGCTGTTCCGGCCTTGTCCCGGAAGGGCATGCGCGGAAGGTCCGGCGGACTCCTCGCGCCTGCGCCCTCACGACATCCGCATCGCACGGGCCATCCGCAGCGCGACGACCTTCGCGAGTCTCACTTCTTCGGAGGCCGGCGGCGGCGCGTAGAGGTTCCCGTACGCGATCGAGACCTGTGCTCGCGTGTACTGAAGCGCGATGAGGTCGAGGTACAGGCGGACGCCCTGGCGGCTCGCGACGATGCGATACGCCACCGATCGCCGCGCCACGCTCCGGAACGGAATCCTCTTGAACGAGACGAGACGGACGGGCGTGCCGCGGAGCTCGGCCTGCATCGCCTGACGCAGGCAAGCCTGACCCGCGGTGCTCGTCCCGCGTTTCCAGGACGCGCTCGCGTCGGCCTGCGACTCGTACACGTAGGCCCGCGAGACGACGAACTCCGTCGTGCCTGCGAAGGTGTGCGAGTTCGCCTGCCCGGTGACGGTCAGGTCCGACTCGTCGAGCGCGGCGCAGTACGGGGTGTTGGGGTTGTCGGCGGTCGGGACGGCCCTAAACGCCGCGCTCATGTCTCCCGGCCTGACGAGCATCGCTTTGGCACGCGCCTGATCGGCCGAAGTGATGCGCTCTTGCGGATCGCCGCGGCTGGCAGCCGCGGCGCCCGCGCCGATCAATCCGACGACGAGCGCGAGGACGAGTGTGGCACGCACGTCACTCAGACTACGCATCCCTACGGGTCGTACGAGAGGTTCTGGCGGAGCCAGCGCTCCACCTCGGCGACGTCGAACCCCTTTCGCCCCGCGTAGTCCGCCACCTGGTCCTTGCCGATCCGCCCGACGGAGAAGTACCGCGCCTGCGGATGGCCGAAGTAGAGGCCGCTGACGCTCGCGGCCGGCATCGTGGCGCAGCTCTCCGTCAGCTCGATCCCGGCACGTTCCGCTTCCAGCAACGAGAGAAGCGTCCGCTTCTCCGAGTGGTCGGGGCAGGCCGGATAGCCGTACGCCGGCCGGATCCCGCGGAAGCGCTCGCCGATCAGCTCCTCGTTCGTCAGCGACTCCTCGGGTGAGTGCCACTGCCGCCGCGCGATCTCGTGGAGCCGCTCGGCGAACGCCTCCGCAAGCCGATCGGCAAGCGCCCGGACCATGATCGCCCGGTAGTCGTCGCGCTCGGCCGCAAACCGGTCCGCGAGTGCCTCGCTTCCGTGAATGGAGACCGCAAAAGCGCCGACGTGGTCTGACAGTCCGCTCTCTGCCGGCGCGACGAAGTCGGCGAGGGACCGGTTCGGCCGTGAGTCGGCGTGGTCCGCCTGCTGCCGGAGCATCGGAAAGCGAATTCCCCCGTCGAGGAGCACGTCGTCGTCCTCCGACCGCGCGGGCCAGAAGCCGTACACGCCTCGTGCCTTCAGCGATCCGTCGGCGACGACGTCGTCGAGAAGCTGACCCGCCGCGGCGAACAGGTCGCGCGCGACCTCGCCCTTCTCCGGATCGTCGAGGATCGCCGGGTAGCGACCCTTGAGCTCCCAGGCATGGAAGAAGAACGTCCAGTCGATGTAGCGACGAAGGACGGCTATCTCCTCGTCCACGACCCGCGAGCCGATGAACGGGGCAGGAGCGAGGTCTTCCTCGTGCCAGTCGATCGGCGTCCGGCGTGCGCGCGCCTCGCGGAGTGAGAGCAACGGCTTACGCCCGCGTTCGGCGTGGAGCTCGCGCAGGCGCTCCTGGTTTGCCCGGTTCTCCGCGTCCAGCCGCGCGCGCCGCGCGCCGTCGAGCAGGTCGCCGACGATGCCGACCACCCGCGAAGCGTCGAGGACGTGCAGCGTCGGCTGCTCGTATTCCGGCGCGATGCGCACGGCAGTGTGCTGCTTCGACGTCGTCGCTCCTCCGATCAAAAGCGGGAGGTCGAGCCCTCGGCGCTCCATCTCCTTGGCCACGCCGACCATCTCGTCGAGCGACGGCGTGATCAAGCCCGAGAGACCGACGATGTCGCAGTCCTCCTCGACGGCGACGTCGAGGATCCTGTCGGCGGGAACCATCACGCCGAGATCGATGACCTCGTAGCCGTTGCACCCGAGAACGACGCCGACGATGTTCTTCCCGATGTCGTGCACGTCGCCCTTGACGGTGGCGAGCACGATTCGCGCGGCCGACTGCCGCGCGGTTTGCTCGGCCTCCATGAACGGCTCGAGGTAGGCCACGGCGCGCTTCATGGCGCGAGCGCTCTTCACCACCTGGGGCAGGAACATCTTCCCGTCGCCGAAGAGGTCGCCCACGATCTTCATGCCGTCCATGAGCGGCCCCTCGATGACCTCGAGAGGTCGCTCGGCGGACCGCCGCGCCTCCTCCGTGTCCTCCTCGATGAAGTCCACGATGCCGTGCACGAGGCTGTGTGCCAGGCGCTCTCCAACGGGCGCCTCGCGCCAGGACAGGTCGAGCGCGCGCTGTGTCGCACCGCCCGTGACGGTCGCGGCGTACTCCACGAGGCGCTCGGTTGCATCGGGCCGGCGATCGAAGAGGACGTCCTCCACCCGCTCCAGGAGCTCCGGCTCGATGTCCTCGTACACCGCGAGCTGCCCCGCGTTGACGATTCCCATGTCGAGTCCGGCATGGATCGCGTGGTAGAGGAACGAGGCGTGCATCGCCTCGCGAACGCGGTCGTTGCCGCGGAAGGCGAAGGAGAGGTTCGAGATGCCCCCGGAGACGAGCGCGCCGGGACAGCGCTTCTTGAGCAGTGGCATCGCCTCGATGAACGAGTTGGCGAACCGCGCGTGCTCCTCGATGCCCGTCGCCACGGCGAGGACGTTCGGATCGAGGATGACGTCCTCCGGCACGAAGCCGGCCGTACCCGTCAGTAGGTCGTACGCGCGCCCCAGGATCTCGACCTTGCGCTCGACCGTCTCCGCCTGGCCCTGCTCGTCGAACGCCATGACGACGACCGCCGCGCCGTAGCGGCGGATCGTCCGCGCGTGCTCGAGAAACGGCTCGTCTCCCTCCTTCAGCGAGATCGAGTTCACGACGCCCTTTCCCTGGAGGCACTTGAGCCCGGCCTCGAGCGCCGAGAAGCGGGAGCTGTCGACCATGATCGGGAGGCGCGCGGCCTCGGGCTCCGTCGCCAGCAGGTTGAGGAACGTCGTCATCGCCGCCTCGGCGTCGAGGAGGTCGGCGTCCATGTTCACGTCGAGCAGGTTCGCGCCGCCGCGCACCTGCTCGAGCGCGACGTCGACCGCGCCCTGGAAGTCGTTCGCCTCGATGAGGCGGCGGAACTTGGCCGAGCCCGTGACGTTCGTCCGCTCGCCGACGACGACGAACCCCGTCTCCGGGCGAATCACGAAGGGATCGAGGCCGGAGAGGCGTGGCAGCCTCGACGGCTCGGGAACGCGGCGCGGCGGCAGCCCCGCGACGGCACGGGCGATCGCGTTCGTGTGCTCCGGCGTCGTCCCGCAGCACCCGCCGACGAGATTGACGAGGCCATCCTCCGCGAATGCTCGTAGGTAGCGGCTCGTGTCGTCCGCCTGCTCGTCGTGGAGACCAAGCTCGTTCGGAAGGCCCGCATTGGGGTGGCACGAGACGTACGTCGACGCGACGGCCGCGAGGCGCTCGAGGAACGGCCGCATCTCCGTCGCACCGAGCGAGCAGTTGACGCCGACGATGAGCGGCTCCGCGTGCTCGACCGAGATCCAGAAGGCGTCCGACGCCTGACCCGAGAGGTTGCGGCCGCTCTTGTCGACTGCGGTGAACGACAGCCACAGCGGCAGGTCGGGCGCGACGGACTGCGCCGCGACGATCGCCGCCTTTGCGTTCAGCGTGTCGAAGATCGTCTCGATCAGCAGGAGGTCGACGCCGCCGTCGCGCAGCGCAGCGATCTGGTCCTCGTACGCCGCGCGCACCTGGTCGAAGGTGACCGCGCGATAGGAGGCGTCCTCGACGCGCGGCGAGAGCGACAGCGTGACGTTGAGCGGGCCGACGGAGCCCGCGACGAACCGCGGCTGCTCGGGCGTCCTCTCCGTCCACTCGTCCGCCGCCTTCCGCGCGAGTCGGGCTCCGGCGAGGCTCATCTCGGCGGCGAACCCTTCCAGCGCGTAGTCGGCCTGCCCGATCGACGTTGCGGTGAAGGTGTTCGTCGTGGCGATGTCCGCGCCGGCCTCGAAGTAGGAGTCGTGGATGGCGGAGACGACCTCGGGTGCCGTCAGGTTGAGGAGATCCGGATCGCCCTTGACGTCCCGCGAGTGGTCGCGGAAGCGCTCCCCTCGGTACTCCTCCTCCGACAGGCCGCGACGATGGATGAGCACGCCCCAGGCGCCGTCGAGGACGAGGATCCGTTCGGCGAGGAGGGCTTCGAGTTGTCCGCGTATGTCCTTCACGAAATCGGCTCCCGCCTAGAGAGGTCGGGAGCCGGAAGGCCCACGAGGCTCTTTAGGCGTTTGGTAACCCGGTCGCCAAGCTGCCGTTCAAAGCTCTCCGGGGTCGAGTCAGGCTAGCGAATACGGCCTGGCGCAGGTAATCCCTGCACGACTCAACCGGCGAACACGACCTTCTCGGCGTGCTCGATCGCCTCGTCGCGCGACGGCGGTGTGAGCATGAGCTCGGCGATCTGCTCGACGCGCGGATCCTCGGTCATCCTCATCTGCGCCAGGGAGGCCTCGGCGTCGTAGTCCGTGCGCCGCAGCTCGACGTTGGGGCCGAGCATCGCCCAGAACGCGTAGCCCGGCCGGCCTTCGTACGGCAGCCCGACGCTTCCGGGCCCCACGCATCGGACACCGTCGACGGTTCTGTCGTACTGCACGTGGACATGGGCTGTGACGACGACCTGCTCGTCGCGACCGGCCATGAACTCGCGCACGCGCTGCACCGGCGTTCGCTCCGTTACGCATTCCTCGTCCGAGCGCGGCGGGCCGTGGCTGAAGCACACAAGGCCCAGGCCGTCGACGTCGACTGTCACCGTCGGCTCGAAGGTGTCGAGAAAGGCGGTGTCCTCGTGCGTGTGCTGCGACGTCATCCATGGCCCTCGCCCCTCCGTCTCGACGCCGACCATTCGATCGGCGTTCCCGCGCACGAAACGCGCCGGAATCTCGAGCGCCCGAACGAGCGCGAGCGTCTCCTGCGGAAGGGAGCCCCAGGTCAGGTCTCCACAGAAGACGACCAGATCCGGCTCCTCACGCTCGACCTCCTCCAGCACAGCCGCGAGCGCGGGAGCGTTGCCGTGGACGTCCGCGAGCGCCGCGACGCGCATCCGCACTCAGCCGGTCGTCCTGCCGGAGACCGTCAGCTGGTTCTCGGCGTGAATGATGCGCTGCTCGAGCTGCCAGCGATCGGCCAGCGATTCGCCCGCGTCGACTCTCTCCAGCTCGGCCTTGGCCGCCTCGAGCTGCGCGCGAGCCCGCTCGTCGTCGATCTCCTGGACGTTCACGGCGTCGTCGACCAGCGCCAGCGCGCGGTCGAGCTCGACCTTGAAGAAGCCCGGTCCCGTCGCGAACTCGATGACCTCGTTCGGGTCCAGGTGAATCCGGGTCGAGCCGGCCTTCAGCGTCGCGACGAGCGGCGCGTGGCGGGCGAGCACGCCGATCTCGCCGGCCGCGCCCGGCACGACGATCATCTCCGCCTCCCCGTCGAACGCCGCGCCGTCGGGCGTGACGAGCGCGACGTCGAACTTCGGGTGCGACTCGGCCACTATGCCGGGACAGCCTCGGCCTCGCGCGCCTTCTCGACCGCGTCCTCGATGGTGCCGACCATGTAGAACGCCGACTCCGGAAGGTCGTCGTGCTCGCCCTCGATGATCGCACGGAAGCTCCGGATCGTGTCTTCGAGCTTCACGTACTTGCCTGGCGTGCCCGTGAACTGCTCGGCGACGAAGTTCGGCTGCGAGAGGAAGCGCTCGATCCTCCGTGCCCGTGCAACGACGACCTTGTCCTCGTCGGTGAGCTCGTCCATTCCGAGGATCGCGATGATGTCCTGGAGGTCCGCGTAGCGCTGGAGGATCTGCTGGACGAGCGTCGCGACCTCGTAGTGCTCGTCCGAGACGATGCCCGGCTGCAGGGCGCGAGAGCTCGACTTCAGCGGGTCCACAGCGGGATAGATCCCCTTCTCCACGATCGAGCGCTCGAGCACGGTCGTCGAGTCGAGGTGGGCGAACACGTTGGCGGGCGCCGGGTCCGTGAAGTCGTCGGCGGGAACGTAGATCGCCTGCACCGACGTGACGGAGCCGGTCCGCGTCGAGGTGATTCGCTCCTGGAGCTGGCCCATCTCCGTCGCGAGTGTCGGCTGGTAGCCGACTGCGCTCGGCATGCGACCGAGGAGCGCCGAGACCTCCGAGCCTGCTTGGACGAACCGGAAGATGTTGTCGATGAAGAGGAGCACGTCCTGGCCCTGGTCGCGGAAGTACTCCGCCATGGTCAGTCCGGACAGCCCGACTCGGAGGCGCGCACCTGGTGGCTCGTTCATCTGACCGTAGACGAGCGCGACCTTGTCCAGCACTCCGGATTCGGTCATCTCGAGCAGGAGGTCGTTCCCCTCACGCGTGCGCTCGCCGACACCGGCGAACACCGACACGCCACCGTGCTGCAGGGCGACGTTGTGGATCAGCTCCTGGATGAGGACCGTCTTGCCGACGCCTGCGCCGCCGAAGAGGCCAATCTTGCCGCCCTTCACGTACGGGGCGATGAGGTCGATGACCTTGATCCCGGTCTCGAACGTCTCGATCGTGGGCGAGAGGTCACGGAACCCGGGCGGGTCGCGATGGATGGGCCAGCGCTCGGTGTCCGCGGGAATCGGGTCGAGCTCGTCGATCGGCTCGCCGATGACGTTCCAGAGCCGGCCGAGCGTCGGTGCGCCCACCGGCACCGAGATCGGCCCACCGGTGTCGACGCACACGGTGCCGCGGGAGAGGCCGTCGGTGGAGTCCATCGCGACGGCGCGGACCCGGTCGGCGCCGAGGTGCTGCTGCACCTCCGCGACGAGCGTCCGCGACGCGTCACCTTCCGCGACCTCGATCTCGAGCGCCGAGTAGATCTCCGGAAGACTGTCCGGAAAGACGGCGTCGATGACGACGCCCTTGATCTCGATGATCCGTCCCGTGTTCGTGCTGTCTGATCCGTGCTCGGACATGGTTCTCCTAGGCGAGGGTTCGTCGGCGCCGAAGGAGGGGCGCGCCGGCCGTTGAGTCTATCGGGGGCAGGGCCTGAGAAGCGGTGGCAAGCGGCTTAACCGTAAGTTGACGGGCGCGCGGGGATGCGCGGAGAGTGGTGGCTATCCTGGCGACGTGAGTCGTGGGACCTGGATCGCCGTCGCCGTCGTCGCAATCGCTATCGCGATCGGCGTAGCACTCGCCGGCCTCGCGCTCGGAGGTGGCGACGAGCAGAGCACGGCCGAGGAGTACCAGGTCGCCGTCGTACAGGCACGCGATCGCGTCGACTTCGCGCTGGGCCGACTGTCGAATGCTCAGAGCCTCGACGAGCTCATCGAGCGCTTGGACGAGGCATCCGCCGCGATCGACAATGCCGGCGGAGAACTCGACGGCACGACGCCTCCCGAGACGCTTGCCGACACGCACGAGCGACTCGTCGAGCAGATCGGTGTCCTCGCCGACGACGTCCAGGGCACGGCCGACCAGCTCCGCGTTCCCGGCTTCGAGGACATCCTCCAGGGTGCCGAGGGGCTGAACTTCGAGAGCTGGGACGAGATCAACGCGGAGCTCGCCAAGATGAAGGCGCAGGGGGTCGTCGTCCCGCCGCTCTCGCGTCACACGACGAGCTAACACACCTCGACGGGCTGTCGTCTAAGCAACTGGTGATCCGCACGTCGGCACTCTTGTTTGCCGTGGCTGCGGTCACGGCGACCGCCTTCCTCTCGGCGGCCTCGGCCGGCCCTCCGGTGCCGGACTTCCCCGTCTCCGGCGGGAACTTCTTCCTCCGAGAGTGCTCCGTCCTCAAGGACCCCAAACGACGGAACTGCTACGTGCGCGAGCTGCTCGCGATCATCGAGAAGTCCGGCGACCCTGCACGGGAGCTCCCGCAGCTGGATCACAAGGTGCGCGCGAACGGCGGCTATCTCGCCACCAGCTGCCACATCCTCATGCACGCCGTGGGACGCCAGTTCGCGGCGCGGCACGACGTGACGCTCGAGACGATGTTCCGGTTCGTGCCGAAGTCGAACGATCCCGGTTGCTCGGCGGGGTTCGGCATGGGGATGGTCATGTACCTCGGCGAGGAGCTCATCCTCGAGCCGCGCAGTGTGATCCCCTCCTGCAGCCGGCTGCCGACGCGGTTCCGAGAGTACACCTGCTTCCACGGCTCCGGTCATGCCTTCATGCGCGGGTACCACGGACAGCTGGCGTGGTCGGTGAGGGCATGCAAGACGTTGGGACCGCGGTACACGCCGGACTGCGCCCAGGGAGCGTTCCACGACTACTGGATCTCACTCGGGGGCGGCGACGACACGAAGCGACCCGACGGCGCGGTGACCGACCCGCGGACGCTGTGCGGCAGCTTCGCCTACCCGCGTCCATGCTGGTACAGGTTCTTCTGGGAACGCCGCCAGTCGGCGTCCGTCTCCGACGAGGAGGATTTGCTCCGCCTCTGTCACGGCGTGTCGGGGGAGCAACGCGCCGGCTGCATGGGCGGTGCATCGCTCCTGCTCGCACGCATCCGTGATCCGGCTGACCACGCGCGGATCTGCGGCCTCCTCTCCGACCCGGATGCGCTGAACTGCCTCCGCGGCGTCAACGTCCCCGTCCTCGCGGGCGATCGGTACGAGCAGCTGCGACTCATCCACGCGTGCGACAATCACCCGAAGGCGACGCGAAACGGCTGCTACGCGTGGTTCGGACGGACGCTCAACATCGTGACGGACGGGAAGTTCGAGAGCGGCGGCTGTCGCCGGCTCGGCACTCCGCTCGCGCGGGCTGCCTGCGTCGCCGGCGCACGCAAGTTCGAGCTGCCGCTGGGCACGTTCTCGTAAGCTCAGCTAGATAACCGGAAACTCGCCGCGCCGATGCGAGACGCGCGCGTCGATCGTCGCGAGCTCGCGCTCGGGCTTCCAGGAGGTCGTGAACAGCGTCGCAGTCGTGACCCGCGTCTCGGCTTCGGAGCTCGGACCGTTTGCTCCGAGTTGGCCGACGACGCCGAGCACCGCAACTGCGAGCACCGCCGCGACGCCGATGTTCGCCGCGCTGATGCTCGCTCGGCGCGCCTGACGAACCATGACCGGCACGCGGGTCGACTCGAGAGGAGCCTCGCGCATCTTCGTGGTGAACTCACGGACGTCCTGCTCGAATGTGCGGCAGTCTGCGCAGTGAGCGAGGTGAGTGGCGACCATGCGCTGCTCGAGCTGGGAAAGCTCGCCGTCGAGCATGACCGAGACCTGGCCGCGAACGCGGTCGCATACGAGCGCTGAGCGAACGGCACTCATGCTCGGTGAGACGCCGACACGGCACTAAGAGTTAGCCGGGAGCTACCGGCTGCTGGGGGGCGTCCTGCCCGACGACGTCGAGCGGACGCATGACCTCGGCGAAGTGACACGCGACCGGATGCTGCCCGCCCGGGCGGACGACGAGAGGAGGATCCTCCTGTGCGCAGATCTCCTGTGCTTTCCAGCAGCGCGTGCGGAACCGGCACCCGGACGGAGGGTTGGCCGGGCTCGGGACGTCACCCTCGAGCACGATCCGCTTCCGCTTTCCCCTGAGCGCTGGAGACTCGATCGGCACTGCGGAGAGAAGCGCCTGCGTGTATGGATGCATCGGCACCTCGTAGATCTCGTGGCGCGCGCCCAGCTCCACGATCTTGCCGAGGTACATGACGGCGACGCGATCGGAGATGTGGCGCACGACCGAGAGATCGTGGGCGATGAAGAGGTACGTGAGCCCGAAATCGTTCTGGAGCTGAACGAGCAGGTTCACGACCTGAGCCTGGATCGAGACGTCGAGAGCCGAGACAGGCTCGTCGAGAACGATCATCGACGGGTTGAGGGCGAGCGCCCTCGCGACGCCGATCCGCTGACGCTGGCCTCCGGAGAACTCGTGCGGGAAGCGGTTCCCGTGCTCCGGGCTCAGCCCGACCGTGCGCAGGAGCTCCTCGACGCGCGCTCGGCCTTCCTGCCGGTGATAGAGGCCGTGGATGCGCAGCGGCTCGGACACGATGTCGCGAACGGTCATCCGCGGGTTCAGCGATGCATAGGGATCCTGGAACACGATCTGGAGCCCACGTCGAACCGGCTGCATCTGGCGTCGCTTCAGATTCGTGATGTCCCTGCCCTCGAAGACGATTCGCCCGGCCGTCGGCTCGAGGAGCTTGATGATCGTCCGGCCGAGCGTCGTCTTGCCGCACCCGGACTCGCCCACGATGCCGAGCGTCTCGCCCGTCTGGACGGTGAAGTCGACGCCGTCGACCGCGCGTACCTGCCCCACTGTGTGCTTGAAGACGCCCGCCTTGATCGGGAAATGCTTGACCAGACCCTCGACGCGAAGGATCTGGTTGCCGTTGCTCGTCAGATCCCCGGCTGAGGCGGCCTCTGGCAGCTCGACCTGGGTCACGCGTCACCCTCGATTGCGGCGCCTACCTCCACTCCTCCGGCTGCGAGCTCTTCGGCGAAGTGGCACGCGGAGAGATGCGCACTGCGAATCTTGCGGAGCACTGGGATGTCCGTGCGGCACACCTCACGCCCTTGCGAGTGCGTGCACCGCGGATGGAACGCGCACCCGGGCGGCGGCGAAATGAGACTCGGTGGTTGGCCGGGGATCGGCCTCAGCCATTCCTGATCCGTGTCGAGCCGCGCGAGGCTGCTCATGAGACCGATCGTGTACGGATGCTTCGGGTTGGCGAAGATCTCGTGGACACCGCCGAGCTCGACGACCCGTCCTGCGTACATGACGACGACGCGGTCCGCGAGCTCAGCGATCAGCCCGAGGTCGTGCGTGATGAGGATCGTGGCGGCGTTGGTCTCCTGCTGGGCCGCGCGGAGAACCTCGATGATCTGGGCCTGGATCGTCACGTCGAGCGCAGTGGTCGGCTCGTCTGCGATGAGGATGCGCGGCTGGTTGGCGATCGACATCGCGATCATCGCGCGCTGCCGCATCCCTCCGGAGAATTCGTGGGGATACTGGTCGACCCGCCGCTCGGCGAACGGGACTCCGACGAGCTGCAGGAGCTCGACCGTCTTGGCCCGCGCGGCCTTGTCGCTCATCTGAGAGTTGTGAACCTGCAGCGCCTCCCCGATTTGATCGCCGACGGTGAACACGGGGTTCAGCGACGTCATCGGATCCTGGAAGATCATCGCGATATCCCCGCCACGGATGTCACGCAGGTCTTTCGCCCGCAGTGTGAGGAGATCGCGTCCACGGTAGAGCGCCTCGCCGCTCACGACGCGTCCCGGCGGCTGCGGAATGAGTCCCAGCATGGTCAAGACCGACACGCTCTTGCCGGACCCGGACTCCCCGACGATCCCGAGGATCTCGCCGGGGAAGAGGTCGTACTCGACGCCCGTGACCGCGTGGACGATGCCGTCCTCCGTCTTGAACTCGACGGTTAGGTCCCTTATGGAGAGGAGAGGTTCCTGCGTCGACGTGGCGTTCACCGCTTCGCTCATCTCGGCTCTGGGTTACGAGCTTACTGCCGGATTCGCTGTTGCGGGTCGAGCGCGTCGCGGAGCCCGTCGCCGATGAAGTTGACGGCGAGTGCGAGGATGACGATCACGATGCCCGGGAACGTCACGAGCCACCAGGTGGTGAAGCCTTCGACCTGCCCGTCGGCGATGAGCTTGCCGAGGGCGGGTGTCGGGGGCTGAACGCCGAAGCCGAGGAAGGACAGCGCCGCCTCGAGGAGAATGGCGACCGCGACGAGGACGGTCATGGTGACGACGATCGGCCCCACCGTGCTCGGCAGCATGTGCCGAAACATGATGCGGAGGTCGCCTGCACCGGCGGCCCTGGCCGCCTCCACGAATTCCTTCTCGCGCAACGACAGAAACACGCCGCGGACGATGCGCGCGAGGTTGACCCAGAGCAGGAGCGCGAGGATCATGCCCACCCGCAGCGGCTTGCCCTGTCCGAGGTACGCGGACAGGACGAGCAGCACGGCGAGGAACGGGACAACGAGGACGAGGTCGACGAGCCGCATCAGGAAGTTGTCCACCTTCCCCCCGTAGTAGCCTGCGATTGCGCCGACCACCGTGCCGATCGCGGTCGCGACGACAGCAACGAAGAGCGCCACCCAGAGCGATGTTCTCAAGGCGAAGATGACGCGGCTCAGGTAGTCGCGGCCGAGCTGGTCGGTCCCGAAGATGTGGAAGCCGTCCCACGTGGGAGACGCCACGATGTGCTCGAAGTCGAACTCGTCGAACGCGTACGGCGCGACCTGCGCGGGAAACAGGGCGACCACGCACGCGATGAGCAGTACCACGAGGCTGGCGACCGCGAGCCGGTGGCGGAAGAAGCGCATGCGGGCGTAGGCCCACTGGCTCCGCGCCTTGACCTCGAGGCCCGACTCGTAGCTGAGCGCACCACCGGCGTCTGGGAGAGGCGTCCCGGCGGCGGCCGGCACCATCGGCGCGGCCGACGTCGATGGCCCTGTGCTGAAGAGGACGTTCTCGCGGTCAGGCGGCGGTTGCGTGCTCATTCGAGTCGCACCCGCGGGTCGAGCCAACCGTACGCCAGGTCGGCGAGGAGGTTGAAGATGATGACGAAGACCGCGGTCACCATGAGGAAGGCCATGACGGGATACGGGTCGCCGGCATTGAGCTCGGTGATGAAGTAGAGCCCCATCCCGTCGAGCGCGAACACGGTCTCCGTGACGACCGCGCCGCCCATGAGCGCCCCGAAGTTCAGTGCGACGAGCGTGACGAGCGGGATGAGCGCGTTGCGGAAGGCGTGCTTCATCGTGACCTTCCGCTCGGGCAGCCCCTTCGCGCGTGCCGTTCGAACGTAGTCGGCGTTCACGACGTCGAGCATCGCCGCGCGCATGAAGCGCGTGTACGTCGCCATGTTCGCGACCATGAGCACGAGCACGGGCAGCGCGAGGTGCTGCGCCCGGTCGAGGACGAAGTGGATGCCCGACCCCGGATCGACGGAGTTCAGGTTCGCGACGTAGAAGATCCGGATGTCGAACCATAAATAGATGTTCACGAATAGGATCTGGAGCATCAGCGCGAGCCAGAAGACCGGGACGGCGAGGCCCGTGAACGCGAGCGTCGTCGCCGCGTAGTCGAAGACGCTGTACTGGCGTAATGCCGAATACACCCCGACGCAGACGGCGACCAGGATCGCCAATATCTCGGCGACGATGACGAGCTGGAGCGTGTGGCCCATCGCACGCTTGAGGTCGGGCCAGATGGGCTGATCGCCGATCGTCTTGGTCCCGAACTTGTTCGTAAATACGTCCTTGACCCAGTAGCCGTAGCGGACGTAGATCGGCTCGTCGAGGTGCTTGCGGTCGATGATGTTCTGTTTCGTCTGCTCCGAGAAACCGGGCTGCTGGTCGAGGAACCCGATCGGGCTGGTGACGAGGCTCATGCCCCAGAAGACGAGGATGCTTGCCGCGATCAGGACGAGGGAGCTGTAGAGAAGCCTGCGAATGACGTATGTGAGCATCTCCGCCTCCTGATCCTAGAACGAAATCCCGCCCCCGCCTTACGGCGGGGACGGGATCGACCTTCGTGCCGGGCGAGCCCGGCGGTTCGAGTTAGTCGTTTACGAAACCGAGCTCCATGTCTCGGCATTCCACGTCGAGCCCTGCTGCGTCGGGTTCTTGAGGACATTCTTGACCTTGACGTTGTTCAGCAGGAACGCCGGGCGCGAGAACAGGGGGATCGAATAGACCTCCTTCGCCATGATCTCCTCACCCTTGTGCAGAAGCTCGGTCCGCGCCGCCTCGTCGGCCGTGAACTTGGCCTTGTTCCAGAACGCGGTCGCCTTCCTGTTGCAGGCGTTCATGTAGTTCTGGTCGCCTCCGCAGCCCTGGATCGAGGCGAAGTTGCCGGTGTTCGCCGGGTCACTGAGGAACGTGAACATGACGACCTGCCAGTCGCCGGCGGTGAGCGTGCCACCACCGAACAGCACTGCCGGCGAGACGAACCGTGCGGTGAACTCGATGCCGATGCTCTTGAGCTGCCGCTGGATGATCTCGTACGTCGTGGCACGGAGCGGGTTACCCGACGTCGTCGTGAAGGCGAACTTCAGCTCGCCAACGCCCGGGCAGCTGAAGATCTTGGAGTTGCCGGAGCTCGGCGTATCCGGGCCTCCGGTGCAGCCGTTCTTCTTCAGCAAGGCGATGGCATTCCGCTGGCTGAACTTCCACTGCGAGTACGGCGTCTTGTACTGCGGCTCGAACGGCTTGAAGATGTGGCTCTGCAGGACCGGCAGCGACTTGGCCGAGGAAACGAGCCCGGTCTTGACGTACAGCACCTCGCGGATCTGCGCCCGGTTGATGCCGGTGATGATCGCCTGCCGGACGAACGCCTTCTTCAGAGCCGGGTGCGCCTTCGCGCCCTGCTGGAAGTCGATGTGCTCCCACTGGTAGCCGGCTCCGGCGTCGACCTTGAACTGCTTGTCCTTGTAGAAGTCGACGATCTGGACCTGCGGCTGCGGCTCGACGACCTGTCCCTCGTCACTCTTCAGCGCCTGGAACTGGGAGGCGCCCGCGAGGTAGCGGAAGACGATGCGGTCGAGCTTGGCCGACGGCCCAGCCTTGTACGCTGCGTTCTTCAGGATCGTGAGCTGCGTGCCCTTCTGCCAGCTCCCGAACTTGAAGGGACCGCTCGCGATGTCGAGCGAGTCCGACCACAGCTTGTTGAAGTCCTGCCCTGCCACCTTGTGGGCCGGCATCACCTGGTCGCCCACGATGCCTTCCCAGTCGTAGAAGGCTCTCTTCGGCTTGAAGGTGACCGTGAAGGACTTGCCCTTCGCGACGACCCTCGCGATGTCCTCCCAGCCCTCACGCGCGGTGATGTCCCAGTTCGGGTTCATGCGCGTGCGCCAACCGGCCACGAAGTCCGCGCCCGTGATCTGCCTGCCGTCACTCCACACCGCGGTCTTCTTGTACGTGGCCGTGACGGTCAGCGGCTCCTTCTTGAGGATCTTCGGGCGAGCTTCGAGGAGCTCGGGGACCAGCTGAACCTTGTTGTTGTAGATCAGGCCCGCTGCGAGGATCTTGTTGAGCGCCAGCGAGACCGTGTATCCGTTTCCCTCCGAGAGGAACGGGTTGAGAATTCCGGGTTCCTGGTCGTGGATGACGACCACGGTGCCCGCGGAAGCGCCGTCTGTCTTCGCCGTGGCAGACGGGCCTACGACGAGGCTCGCGACGAGCACAAACATGCCCGTCAAGAGCAGTAGCGAACGTTTACGCATGTATCCCTCCGTGTGGTGGTGGTGGTGTTTCTGGCGCACGTGCCAGCGCACGCAAGGCCAGCCGCTCCGCTGAACGCCCGCGACACGTGCATGATCACTACTCTGAGACGCCTGTGACGTTGTGGAGTTAGCAGAAGTTGGAAGGGAGGTCGAAGTGCGAGTTCCCCGCGCAAAAGACCCTCGCGACACGGTCTTTCCCATCGCTGCAGGCGACGCAGCGAGGCTCGTGCAGAGCGCCGGGCCCCTTCTCGAAGAGGCAATCGACGTCGAGTGGTACGAGCAGCACGGCACCGAGGTCGACCACGCCGCGCTGACGCTGTGCCGCATCCGGCGCGCGGTGGCCGGGCAGAAGGGCGGGCCCGAGCACGGCGACGAGGCGGTGCGCTATGTCCTCGACAGCGTGAGCTCGGAGGCCGTTCTCTGGATCGCGAGCCGCGCGATCTCGTACATGGACGAGAACGGCTTTCCCGACGCAGTCGCGCCCTGGTTCCCGGACGAGGCGGGACAGCGTCCCTAGCGGTCGCGGCGCCAGAGCAGGAGAACGACGGGTAGGAGCGCAGCGGCGGCGAAGTACGGCGCGAGCGCGACGCGCCCACCCTGCTCCCCGCGGACGGTCGTGGGACCCGAGCCGAGCGCGGCACGAGCGGACCTCGTAACGGGTCCTATCTGGTCCTCGGAGTACACATCTCCGGAGATCGTCTCTGCGAGCGCGTTCAGCGCGACCCGCGCGCCCCTACTCGGCCGGTACTGGGGCTCTGGCGCGCCCTTCGTGTAGACGCGTTCGTCGCCGCTCCAGAAGTGGACGAAGATGACGTGCGTCACTGGCGGGATGCCGAAGAGCGCCGCCAGCCGCGCCCCCGAGACGGGCTGGGTCTCGCCGTCGGTGAGCACGAGGAGGAGACGCTTCCGCGCCTTCGGCGAGAAGTAGCGCAGTGTTCGAATGTAGGCGAGTGCCTGCAGGTTGGTCGAGAGCTGTGCGAGCGACGACCGCGGGGGCGGCTTCTCGATGCCGAGCGACCGGTCCAGCGTCGCGTCGAAAACCTCGCGGTTCGCGCTCGGGAACAGATGTGGAAGCGTCCGGTCGGTGATCGAGGCGACACCGAACCGGATCTCCGGCAGCGAAGCGCGGATCGTCTTGGCAAAGGTCTTCGCCCGATCGAAGCGGCGCGGGGAGTCGGTGCCGCTCTGCGCGAGCATCGAACGGGACACGTCGAGAACGATGAACGCCTCGGCGTCAGTCCTCTCTCGAAGCGTTCTCGTCTGGTCGACGACCGGCTGGGCCGCCGCGAGACCGACGAGCACACCGGTCGCCACGACAGCAACGACCGCAGTGGCAAACGTGCGGCGACGTGGCTCGACGAGGGCGAGCCCGCGGCGAACCGTCCTCGCACGACGACGCACGAAGATCAGGGCCGCGAGCGGAACGAGGACGCCGAGCGCCAGCGCCAACCCGAGCGGCGTGAGCAGGGACACGACTCAGTACCCGCTTCCAGGCTCGCCCGCGCCAGCCCCCTGCGAGCCCAGGCCGCCCGGGCTCGGATTCGTTCCCGCCGCCGCCTCGGCGAGCTGGACACCTCGCCCGCGCTGGTAGGCGAGCTCGAGGTTGTACTTCGCTTCGTCGTTCGACGAATCGAGATCGATTGCGAGCTTCAGGTTCGAGACGGTGCTCGAGAGAAGCGCTTCCCGTTCCTGCGTCTCGTAGACGAAGCGGGCGAGCCCGAGGGCGCCGAGCAGGCCCGCAGCCCGAGACCGAGTCGTATCGTCCCGCCCCGCGGCCACGATCGCCTCGAGTCGCGCCTGGGCTTCGTTTCGCTTGACCGCGAGCTCTGGATCGGATACCACCGGATCGTCGAGCCGTGCCAGGCGAAGCGCGCGAAGCGCCTCGCGAACGTCGATGTCGTCCTGGAGGTCGAGGATTGCCTTCGCCGGGTCGAGCGGAACGAGCGGATCGGTGCGCCACAGGCGCGTCGACTCGGTGGAGGCGCCGTACCGCACGTCGCCGGTGCGCATGGCCTCGCGCCAGTGTACGACGTCTGCCGCGAGGAGGACGAGCACGACCGCGAGGACGAAGCACGCGAGCCCGAGGGCGCCGAGTCCCGCTCGCGTGAGTGCCTCGCGGCGACTCATGGGACACGCTCCCCTCCGCTCGTGAGAGCCAACCGCGAGCCGAACCGCTGGTACGCCGCGAGCGCCACGAAGAGCAGCGACCCGAGCAGCAGCAACGACGTCGACACGGGAACCGCCGCCTCCTCGGGCTCGGCCTCGTCCGCGGGGCCGGGAGCCAACCTGAACGCCCCTTCCTGCAGCAGACCGCCGAAGATGACGCGGGCGTCGCTCGAGGGCGCGAGGGCGAACGCGCGGAGCTGGATGTCGCTTCGGCGAATCTCCTCGACGATTCGTGATAGCGCCGGGACGTCCTCCGGAGCAGTCTCGAGGTCGCTCACGAGCAGGATCGACCCCGACTCGATTCCGTCGCGGCGGAGCATCTCGCGAGCTAGCTGGAGACCTGCGGAAACCTTCGTCCCGGCGCGGAACTGGATCGACCACGGGTTCACCGGAGGCCCGAGCCTCGGCGGTACGAGGAGCCTGAGCATCGGTCGGAGCTCCGAGGCAGGAGTGCCGGGTGGAAGCAGCTCGTACGGAATGTCGGAGAAGACGACGAGGCCGATGCTGGCGTTGTCGGCGATCAGCTGCGTGAAGGCCGATCGCACGGCACGGTAGTCCTCGTCCTCGATCGAGAGCGAGAGATCGACGACGACGACTCCCGTCGTGCCGTTGGGGATGAGTCCCGGCGGCGAGGCGGCGAGATCGCGCGCAGAGGCGACCGCAGCGAGGACGAGCGCGACTGCGGCGCCGCCGAAGACGAGCTGCAGAATGCGTGCCCGCCACGTGGCGCCGACGAAGGCGCGCGAGTCGTGCAGGTCGACGCCGCGACGCTTGCGAATCGAGAGACGGCCGTCAAGCGCCATGTCCGTCTCCGTTCTCGCTGGCCTCTTCGACGACCGGGAGCGCACCCCTGACGCGAGCCGCGAGGCTCGTCGTCTCCTCGACCGGGGGAACGTCCTCGGACCAGGCCAGTACGCGCGCGTCGCGCGCGAGCTCCGGGTCGCCCCACTCCGAGAGCTCGAGCTGCTCGGCAACCTGCTCGAGCGCGCGCCGCTGCGCAGCCGCGCCGTTCACGCGAATCGAGTGCTCGAGCAGGACGAGCGCCTGCTCGAGCGGGCTCAAGACCGGCTCGGGCGGTGGTGGGGCAGGCTCGGGCGGCGGCGCGGGCGCGTGACGCGGCCAGGCGACGTACGCAAGCCCGATCCCAGCGGCGACCGCCAAGGCTGCACCGCCGAGCAGGGCGGCGAGCAGGTAGCCCGGCGAGATCCCGTACGTGACTGCGGGAAGCGTGAGACTGTCGGCCCGCCACGGCGACTGGAAGGGGTCTGCGTCCCGGTTCGCCACGGCGAACCGGGAGTACAGGCGCACCGGGGGCAGCGGGACTTCCACGGAGCTCTCCTCGGCCCGCTGGTCGGAGGGAACGCCGTACGTGATCCGGGCCGGGCGGAAGTCGTGGCGAGCGGACTGGCCGGACGGCACGCACGTGCCCGAGACACACCGCAGCGCGAACGTCGTGCGCAGATACGAGGCGTCACCGTCGTCCTGACGAGTCGTCGTGGACTTGCCGATGACCTCCCAGGGGTCGAAGTCGGCGGCGACGCGAACCGAGTCCGGATCCACCCGCTCGTTGTCGACGACGATCTCGAAACGAGCGCGAACCGTGTCTCCGAACAGGACTTCGCGAGGCGAGACGACGACGTCGGCTGCGACCTCCGCATCCGGCTCTACCGACGCTCCGGGCGGGACCGTCTGACCGTCGGGCGTGGGGGCGATCATGATCTCCGGCAACGTCGGCGGCCGCGGCGACGAGTCCGTCTCTTCCGGACCGCGGTTCCAACCCACGAGAACGACCACCAGCGCAGCGAGGACGGCTGTTGCGACCGCGGCCACCGCGAGGAGCGTGCCCGGTCGTACGTTCAGCTCACGCACCGACGATTCTCCGAGCTCGCCTCAGCTCGACCCACGCGAGGAACTCCGCGAGCACCTCCGAGCGGTCGTAGGACGAGACCACGAGCGGATCGACGTCGAGGGAGCGGAAGCTCTCGAGCAGCCTCCCCAGGCGGTCCCGATTCGCCGCGCCGCGCGCCTTGACCTCGCGTCGTCGGAGTCGCACGGACGTCACGGTTCCCGTACGTGGATCCCGGAGCGGCAGGACGATGCCGTCGACGTCCGGGAAGCTCTGCTCCCAGGTGGGATCCTGGATGACGATGGGGACGAGGTCCCAGCGGCGCTCGATCGCGGTGAGCCACATCTCCTGAGACGGCTGCGGGATGAAGTCGGACAGTACAAAGACGAACGTTCCGGGAGTCACGGCGCGCGTGTGCGACGCGAGGTGCTCGATCGACCGCTCGAGCCAGTCCTCCGGCCCGCCGTACTCGGAAGACCAGAGTCGCTCGTCCCTGAGCTCGATCAGCTTGCGCTCACCCTTCGGCTGCCGCCAGTGCGGCTCTCCGTCCGCGTAGTCGAGGTAGCCGACGAACCCGCCGGCGGCGCCGGCGCTCGCGAGCACGAGCTCGACGACGGTGCGCATCGCACGCGGCTTGTCGAGCCAGGGAAGCGGCGGCCCGTAGCAGGACATCTCCGGGCGCCGGTCGCAGACGATGATCACCCTCGGCGCCTCCTCGGCAAAGCGCTCGCGAACGACGAATTCGTCGCTTCCCTTCGCTGTCGAGAGCCGAGCCGAAGCTGCCCAGTCGATCGAGTCGATGTCGTCGCCCGGCCGGTACGGCCGCGAGCCGGCGACGTCCGTCCCCGAGCCGCGGCGCAGGCTCTTCATCGTTCCGAACGAGAGCCCGATGAGACGACGCCGCGGACCGAGCGGGAACGTCAGCCGAGCGCCGGGCACTGTGGCCGACTAACCGGGATCGGACCCGGTGGGTCTGACCCCACCTTCGAACAGCGGGTCTTCGTCCGAGCCCGGTTGCGGCGCGAGCTCGAGACAGCTCAGCCGGAACTCCTCGATAGCCTCGTACCACCCGGTCGCTCGGGCGCGGGCGACGAAGCTCGGCGTGAAGACGACGCGGTGGATGAGCACAGGCGAGAAGAGTCGCTCGATGTCCTCCGGAATGACGAAGCTGCGACCGTCGAGCAGCGCCCACGCGCGAGCTGCACGCTCGAGCGCGAGGCTTCCGCGCACCGAGCTGCCGATCACGACGGAGTCCTCCTGCGCGCGTGTCGCCCGCACGAGCTCCACGACCCACTGCCGAAGGACGTCGTCGACGTAGACGTGCTGCGCCGCAGTACGCACCTCGTGCACCTCGTCGAGGGTCACGACGGGACGAAGCCCTTCGAGCGGATGGGAGAAGCGCTGCTCGGTGAGGATGCGGAGCTCGTCGTCGAGCTTCGGATAGCCGAGCGCCGTGCGAAGGAAGAAGCGGTCGAGCTGCGCCTCGGGGAGTGGGAACGTCCCCTCGTACTCGATCGGGTTCTCGGTGGCGACGAGGAGGAACGGGAACGGAAGCGCGCGCGTGACGCCGTCGACGGTGACCTGCTGCTCGGCCATCGCCTCGAGCAGCGCGGACTGCGTCTTCGGAGTCGCTCGGTTGATCTCGTCGACGAGGACGACGTTGGCAAAGATCGGCCCAGGCCGGAACTCGAAGTTCCTCGTCTTCTGGTCGAACACGGACAGGCCGGTCACGTCGGTCGGCTGCAGGTCAGGAGTGCACTGGATTCGCTGCGGTACGGCACCCTCGATGCTCCCAGCGATTGCGCGCGCGAGCACGGTTTTCGCCGTGCCGGGAACGTCTTCGAGGAGCACGTGCCCGTCGCACGCGAGCGCAGTGAGGACGAGCTTGATCTCGTCACGCTTTCCGTAGACGACGGTCTCGATGTTGTCCACGAGCCGGTCGGAGATCTCGGCGGCACGCTCGAAGCGCGCCGGCTCGGTTGCTGCAGCGAGGACCGGCTCCACGCGCGCGATGGTAGCTGCGGGTATGTCAGATATCGGGCTGGCCATGCCGCGACTCGGTACTTCTACGACACTCGGGTACTTCTACGAATGGTCGCGCCGGTTGTTAGCTGGCGCTAGGTCAGCGCCTCGGCGCCCGCCACGACCTCCAGGATCTCCTGGGTGATCTCGGCCTGCCGAGCCCGGTTCATGCGCAGCGTGAGCGAGTCGATGATCTCGCCGGCGTTCTTCGAGGCGTTCCGCATCGCGGTCATCCGCGCCCCCTGCTCGGATGCCGTCGACTCGAGCAGCGCTCTATATATCTGTGTCTCCAGGTAGACCGGAAGCAGGCGCTCGAGGATCTCCTCCGGCTCGGGCTCGAAGATGAAGTCGCCGCGGAGCGTGTCGGCTGCGCGCTCCTCCTCGTCGGTCTCGAGGATGTCGGCGGAGATCGGAAGGATGTCGTGCTCGGTGACGCGCTGCGTCAGCGCCGAGACGTACGTGTTGTAGACGAGCACCACGCGGTCGACCTCGCCCGCGGCGAACAGCTCGGAGACGCGGTGGGCGATCGCCTGCCCGTCCTCGTAGGCGGGTCGATCAGTGAACCCCAGGTATGCACCGGCGAGCTCGCGTCTTCGAAACGTCAGCGTGGACCGCCCCTTCTTCCCCACTACCACCCAGCGAATCCCCTTGCCCTCGGCCTGGAGCGAGCGCTCGAGCGCGAACGAGCGCCGCATGATCTGCGCGTTGAAGGAACCGGCGAGCCCGCGATCGCCGGTCAGCGGCACGATCGCCACGTTCTCGACGTTCTCGCGCTGCTCGAGGAGCGGTAGGCGCACGGACGAGGCCGCGCGTCCGACACCGGCGATGAGCTCGTTCATCGTTTCCGCGTACGGCCGGAGCGCAGTGATGCGCAGCTCCGCTCGTCGCAGCTTCGCGGCCGCGACGAGCTCCATCGCACGCGTGATCTTCCGCGTGTTGCGGACGGAACGGATGCGCCGCTTGAGGTCCTGGACCGAGGCCACGTCAGCCGGCGAGCCCCTTCTCCGCCTCGACGTTGAACACGCCCTGGAAGTGCTCGAGCTCCTTCTTGAGCTTCTCCTCGGTCTCTTCACTGAGATCGCCGGACTCGCGGATCGCCGGGAGGATGGTGCCCTCGGTCCGCAGGTGCTCGCGCAACTCGTCGTGGTAGCGCGGGACCTGGCCGACGGGAATCTTGTCGAGCCACCCGTGGATGCCCGCGTAGATGGCGACGACCTGCTCCTCGGCGGGCCACGGCTGGTACTGCGGCTGGTTCAGCGTCGCGACCATGCGCTCGCCGCGCGCGAGCGCGTTCTGCGTCGCCTGGTCGAGCTCGGACCCGAACTGGGCGAACGCCTCCAGCTCACGGTACTGCGCGAGGTCGAGGCGCAGCCGCCCCGCGACCTTCTTCATCGCTTTCGTCTGGGCGTTGCCGCCCACGCGGGAGACCGACGTGCCCACGTTGATCGCCGGGCGGACACCCGAGAAGAAGAGGCTCGACTCGAGGAAGATCTGCCCGTCGGTGATAGAGATGACGTTCGTCGGGATGTACGCCGCGATGTCGCCCGCCTGCGTCTCGATGACCGGGAGTGCGGTGAGCGAGCCTCCGCCGAGCTGGTCGGAGAGCTTGCAGGCGCGCTCGAGAAGCCGCGAGTGGAGGTAGAAGACGTCGCCCGGGAACGCCTCGCGGCCGGGCGGGCGGCGCAGCAGCAGGGAGAGCTGGCGATACGCGTCCGCGTGCTTCGAGAGGTCGTCGTAGATGCAGAGTGCGTGCTGACCGTTGTAGAGGAAGTACTCGCCCATCGCGCAGCCCGCAAACGGCGCCATCCACTTGATCGGGGCTGCCTCCTGGGCGGGCGCGGAGACGACGATCGTGTACTCCATCGCACCGGCGTCGCGGAGCCGTTCGACGACCTGCGCGACCGTCGAGCCCTTCTGGCCGACGGCCCCGTAGATGCAGACCAGGTCTCCCCCGCGCTGGTTCAGGATCGTGTCCACCGCAACCGCGGTCTTCCCCGTCGAGCGGTCGCCGATGATGAGCTCGCGCTGGCCGCGCCCGATCGCCGTCATCGAGTCGATCGCCTTGAGGCCCGTGTACATGGGCTCCTTCACGGGCTGCCGGCTGATGACACCGGGCGCCTTGAACTCGAGCGGGCGGCGCTCCGTCGCCTCGATCGGTCCGAGCCCGTCGAGCGGGTTGCCGAGCGGATCGACGACGCGGCCGAGCAGCCCCGGCCCGACCGGGACGCTCATCACCTCCCCGGTGCGGCGGACGGGCTCGCCCTCCTTCACGTGCTGCCACTCACCGAAGAGCGCAGTGCCGACGTTGTCCTCCTCGAGGTTGAATGCGATGCCGGTGACGCCGTGCTCGAGCTCGAGCCGTTCGAGCGCGACGCAGTTCTCGAGGCCGTGGATGCGGGCGATGCCGTCGCCGACCTGGAGGACGCTGCCGACCTCGGAGAGATCGGTCTCGACGTCGAACTGCTGGATTCGATCCTTGAGGATCGCGGTGATCTCTTCGGGGCGTAGCTTCACGTTGGGCTCCTTAGTGCGCTGTTGCGAGTTCGCGTCTGAGGCGCTCGAGCCGCCCGCGGACGCTCCCGTCCGCACGATGGGATCCAATCTGCAGGACGATGCCTGCGATCAGGCTCGGGTCGACGCTGCGGGTGGCGTCGACCTTGCGGCCCGAGGCTTTCTCGATCGTCTCGAGGATCGACTTCGCCTCCTCGTCGGAGAGCTCGTACGAAGTCGTGAGCTCGACGGCGAGCCGGTTCTGTGCGCGGGCGACGAGCGCATCGAGCTCCGCGCTGATCTCGGGCAGCTCGCCTGCCCTGCCCTTCTCCGCAACGAGGCGGACGAAGTTGCGAACGAGCTCGTCGGCGTCCGCGGCGAGCTGCTCGAGCACGTCCGCCTTTCCGGCCGGCTCGATCTGAGGGTTGCGGAGGAACGAGCGCAACTCAGGCACTTCCTCGACCGCGGTGGCAAGCCCGCCGAGGTCAGCCGCGACGTCGTCCACCCGCCCCGCTTCCTGCGCCGCCTCGAAGAGGGCGCGCGCGTACATGCGCTGCGCGACTGCCACTAGCTCTGCTCTTTCTCCAGTGCGGAGAAATCGAGCTCGGCGATCGCCTCGTCGATGAGCCGGCGCTGATCCTCGGCGTCGAGCACCTTGCCGGTCACCCTGGCCGTCGCCTCGAGCGTGAGGTCGGCGACCTCCGAGCGGATCATGTCGAGGGAGCGCTTCGTCTCGGCGTCGATCTGGCGCTTCGTCTCGTCGAGACGACGGGCTCGCTCGGCTTCGGCTTCCTTCTTCACACGCTCGATCTGTGCGTCCGCGACCTTGCGCGCGTCCGCCAGGATCTCTGCGGCTTCGCCCTTGGCCTGGACGATGAGCTGTCGGTGTTGCTCGAGCAGATCGCGCGCCTCCTCGCGGGCCTTGTCGGCCTCGTCGACGGCGGCGCGGATGCGGTCACGGCGTTCGTCGATCGTCCTCTGGATCGGGCCGAAAGCGAACTTCCGGAGGACGAAGAACGTGATCGCAAAGCAGATTAGCGTCCAGATCATCAGCCCTGGGACGACGTCGATCAGTCCGCCGGACGACTCCTCCGAGGCTTGAGCGAGGAAGAACGACATCGACTAGACGAGGACGTATGCGAGTAGCCCGCCGATGAGGCCGTAGAAGACGACCGCCTCGGTGAGCGCGAAGCCGAGCCACTGGATGCCGGTGAGCTCGCCGCGGAGCTCTGGCTGCCGGGCGACCGCCTGGATCATCGAGCCGAAGATGTTCCCGATGCCGATGCCGGCACCGAGCGACCCGAGGCCGATGCCGAGCGCGAGGGCGATCGCCTTGCCGGCGTCGGCGGCGTCGTCGACGGCGGCGAGGAAGAAGAACGACGAGAGCATGGTGGAAAACCCTCCTTAGTGCTCGGGCTCGATGGCCGAGCCGATGTAGATGGCGGACAGGGCGGCGAAGATGTACGCCTGAATCGAGACGACGATGACGACTTCGAAGAGGTAGAAGACGCTCCCCAGGAGAACCGAGAGCGGGAAGACCCAGGGGGTCACGAGGAAGATCAGCCCTATGAACGTGAGGATCAGCATGTGGCCCGCGAGCATGTTCGCGTAGAGGCGGACCGACAGGCTGACGAGACGCATGAACTGGCCGAGGATCTCGAGCGGAATGATCATCGGCAGCATCGCCTTTGGCACGTCGGGGATCCAGCTCTTGAAGTAGGCCCACGCGCCGTTCTCGCGGATCCCCTCGACGTGCGTGAAGACGAAGGTCATCAGCGCGAGAGCGAGCGTGACCGAGAGCGTCGAGGTCGCGGCGAAGATGGCGAGCGTCGGGACTTCGACTCCGCCGATCTCCCAGCGCTCGTCGGAGAGCGGCAGCGGGATGAAGCCGAGCATGTTGACCGTCCAGATGAAGATCATGAGCGTCGCGACGTAGGGGAACCAGCGTCCGATCGCCTTCGTGGGCAGGCCTTGCTCCGCGACCTGCACCTGCGCGACCTCGTAGATCGTCTCCCCGAGCGCTTGCCGGCGATTCGGACCGCGGCCCGGACGGACGCGCATGAAGGCGACGCCGATGACGATCGAAACGACCATCCCGAGGAGCAGGTAGGCCACGGCCTTGTTGATCGACATGTCGATCGGGCCGATCTTGAGCTCGGGGCCCCAGGTCTGGAGCTCCCACTCGTGCGAGGGATCGAACTTCGAATCCTCCTCCTCGGCGCCGAGGGCCGCCGACGGCACGGTCAGGGCGAGCAACACGAGCAGTGCGAGCACGCGCCTCACGCCTCCGCCTCTCCTCCGAAGTAGGTCGCGAGTCCCACGCCGAGCTCGACGGTGAAGGCGATCGCGTACAGGATCGCCGCGGCAAGACCGACGGTCTCGTTCGACACCGTGACGATCACGAGCACGATGCCGACGAGCAAAGCTCGAGAGGTTGTTCCGATTCCCCGCACTCCTGCGGCCGCGAGGTTATCGGGGCTGCCTGGCAGGCGTGCCAGTACCAGCGCGAAGACCTCTGCCGCAGCCCAGAGCGCGGCCGCGAGCGCCCAGGCCTCGAGGGGCCAGCCAGCCACCGCGAAGATCGGCAGCGCGAGGGCGATGACGGTCGCGCCCGCGACGGTCGGCCCGAGGCGGCTCGGCAGCGGCCGCGGGGTAGAGAAGATCCCGGCGCTCACGCGCGCACCTCGCCGGCACCGGCTTCCGCCGGGTGATCCCCGGCTCCGCCGGCACCTGACGCCGCTCGCTGCACGATGCTTCGCGCTCGGCGCTTGTCCGTACCTCTCGTGCTGTCCTGCGCGCCTCGCGCTCGCATCCTTTGCGAGCAACGTCCGAAGAACGCGCGGGTCTGGTCGACTCTCATTCGCGACCCGCCCGGCCGTAGACCTGGTAGACGACGCCGACGCCGATCGGGATTCCGAGCAGCGCACCGACGAGCAGCCCAATTCCCCAAGATCCGAGAGCCCAGCCGACGAGCGCTCCCAGGAGCATCGCGACGGCGAGACTGCCCAGGAGAAGCCCGGAGGCGGTGGCGAGAGAGTGCGGTGAGGAGGCCGCGTCCGGCGTCATCCTGCCGGGAGCATATCACCGCGTTTGTAACAAGCCTTTTCTCGCCGGGAAGCCGAATCCAGCGCCGTTCGTGACACGGTTAGGATGCCTGCGTGGAGCGGCTCGTCTTCGTGCACGGGAGCGTGCTCGCAGCCCGTGGAACGTGGGGTGGCCAGCAGGCGCTGGCCGATCGCTTCGAGCTCGTGCTCGTCGATCGGCCTGGGTTTCCACCGAATCCGCCAATCGAGCGAGTCGACTTCGACGCCGATGCGGAGCTCGTGGCCGGACTGCTGGAGCCTGGCGACCACCTCGTGGGCCATTCGTACGGAGGAGTCATCTCTCTGCTGACGGCCGCTGCGGCGCCCGACCTGCTGGCCTCGCTCACGGTCATCGAGCCGCCAGCGACTCGGGTTGCCGCGGGTCAGTCAGCGGCGGACGCCTTCGCCGAACGGGGCCAGGAGGTGTTCGCCTCCGCGGCGGCGCACGCCGACCCCGAGACGTTCCTCCGGCGATTTCTCGCCGCGGTCGGATCGGCGTTCGATCCGCCGTCACCGTTGACGCCGGAGCTCGAGCAGTGTGCCCGTGCGCTGATGGTCGAACGAGGGCCCTGGGAGGCCGAGATTCCGCTCGACGCCCTGGCCTCCGCCGCGTTCCCGAAGCTCGTCGTCTCGGGGGCGCACCACCCGGCGTTCGACGCGATCTGCGACGTGCTCGAGGAGCGACTGTCTGCCGATCGTGTCGTCCTCGAGGGGTACGGCCACACCGTGCAGCGGCACCCGAAGTTCAACGACCGCCTCGCCGCGTTCGTGTCCTCGGCGTCGCGCAATAGAGGCGTCGCGTAGCGACCATCTCAACGATGCCCCAGATCGCGTAGACAGCAGCTGTGGCGAGGAACCATCTCCAGGGATGACCTGTGCGCCGCGCGCTTGCGACGAACGTGGCAGTAGCAGGAGTGAGCCCAGCACATGCGACGAGCGCAGTGAGCGTTCCGGAGTTGCAGTCACCCCCTGCCTCCCCACACGCGACCTCGCGTACGAGTCCGGAGATCGCCATCTCGAACCCGGCGCCGATGACTGTCAGTAACCCCACGATGAACATCTCGGGCCTCCCCGCCCGAAACGTGGCGAGGTGGCGTGGTACTCGGTCGGGCGCCGACAACGATGGACTAGGCGGTCATGCGCTCGCGCGACTCCGCCAGGTCCTGCTGCTCGCGATCCCGCCGCCGCACGCGCGGGTTCATGAGCTTCACGATCTCGAGGAGATAGACCACGTAGATCGAGAAGGCGATCGCGAAGAACCCGATCGCGAGCACCGCGAGTGTCTGCCAAAAGTGCCACTCGCCGCCTTCGCGGAACGGCACGAAGCGCGTCGCGAGCGCCGCCCCGGCGAGGCTGGCACACCAGAGCCACATCGTCACGGCGGCCCTGCGTTGAGAGAACCCGATGTTGAGGAAGCGGTGGTGGAGGTGACTGCGGTCGGCCGAGTAGATCGGCCGGTTGTGCTTCAGGCGCCTGGCGACGACGAATGACGTGTCCATGATCGGCACCGCGAGGACGAGCAACGGAAGCAGCAGGACGACGGTCGACGCGGTCTTCAGCAGACCCTGAATCGACACCGCGGCGAGGATGAAGCCGAGGCAGAGCGCCCCGGAGTCGCCCATGAAGATCCTCGCCGGGAAGAAGTTGTGGCGGAGGAACCCGAGACACGCTCCCGCGACGATCGCGGAGAGAATCGCAGGGTCCGGCTTGCCCAGCGACAGCGCGAGGATCGCGTACGTCGCCCCGGCGATCCCGCACACGCCCGCGGCTAGGCCATCGAGACCGTCGAGGAAGTTGACCATGTTCATCACGGCCACGATGAAGACCATCGACAGCGGCACGCCGATCCAGGCCGGGATGTCGAGGATGCCGAGGAACGGGAACGTCACGTGGTCGATCCAGACGCCGAACATGCACGGAATCGAGGCGGCAACGAATTGCCCCGCAAGCTTCACCGACGGCGAGAGGCCCCGGAAGTCGTCCACCGCGCCCACGACGGTCGCGACGGCCGCGCCGAGCAGCACCCCCCGGCTCTCGCCTGAGAGGTCGAGGAATGCCAATGCAGGTACGAGGATCCCGAGGAAGATCGCGAGCCCACCGAGCCGCGGAATCGGCCTGCGATTGATGCGCCGCGTGCCATCCGGCCGGTCGACCGCGCCCAGCATTCGCGCCATCCCGCCGACCGCGGGCGACAGGAGCACTACGATGACGAAGGCGATGACCGCCCCGTAGAGAACCTCCGGCGTCGCCCGCAGCTCGTCGAACACTGATCCCGCTACTTCGTCCCGTACAGCCGGTCGCCTGCGTCGCCGAGGCCCGGGAGGATGTAGCCCTTGTCGTTCAGGCCGCGGTCGATGGAGGCCACCACGATCCTGACGTCGGGGTGCTCGCGGTGCACGCGCTCGATCCCCTCGGGCGCCGCGATCAACGCGATCAGGCGAACCGACGTGGCGCCGGCGCGCTTCACCGTTTCAACCGCCGCGGCTGTCGAGTTGCCGGTCGCGAGCATCGGATCGAGAAGGATCACGTCGCGATCCGGGAGGTCGTCCGGCAGCTTCACGTAGTACTCGACCGGCTCGAGCGTCTCCTCGTCGCGGAAGAGCCCGATGAAGCCGACCCGCGCGCCGGGAACGAGCGAGAGGACGGCGTCGAGCATCCCCATCCCCGCTCGCAGGATCGGGCAGACGGCCACCTTCTTCCCGGAGATCCGCCGCGCGGTCGTGTGCTCGAGCGGCGTCTCGATCTCCACCTCTTCGTCCGCGAGCTCCTTGGTGGCCTCGTAGGTAAGCAGGAGGGTGAGCTCGTTCACGAGCTGACGGAACATCTGCGTCGTCGTCGTGACGTCCCGCAGGAGGCCGAGCTTGTGCTGGACGAGCGGATGCGCGACCTCGGTGACGAGGCCTGTCGCTTCGGCTTGGACATGAGCGGCCGTATCCATGAGCTCCTCCTAGGTGAAGGCCGGGAAGGCCGGGAGGCCCGGGTAGAGGGGGCGGCGCTCGAGGAGCGCGGCGCTCCGCGCGGCAAGTGCGGCGACGTCGGCGTCATCCGACAGCGCATCGCACAAGATGGCGCCCACCTCGCGGAAGTCGGCCCCGTCGAGGCCGCGCATCGTCATCGCCGGCGTACCCACGCGAAAACCCGACGCGACGCTCGGCGGGCGCTCGTCGAACGGAATCGTGTTGCGATTGACCGTCACGCTCACTTCCGCGAGGCGCTCCTCGGCGTCCTTGCCCGTCCATTCCGTCCGCCGCAGATCGACGAGCAGCAGGTGGGTGTCGGTGCCGCCGGTCAGCACGTCGAGGCCTCCCTCCTGCAGCGACTCCGAGAGCGCGTCCGCGTTGGCGCGCACGCTGCGCTGGTACTCGCGGAAGGGCTCGGACGAGGCGATCCGGAAGCACGCGGCCTTCGCCCCGATGACGTGGTTCAGCGGCCCTCCTTGCATCCCGGGGAAGACGGCGCGGTCGAGCGCCTGCGCATGCTCTTGCCGGCAGAGGACAAAGCCGGAGCGCGGCCCGGCCAGCGTCTTGTGCGTCGTCGAGGTGACGAAGTCGCAGTGCTCGACGGGATTGGGGTGGAGCCCGGCCGCCACGAGCCCCGCGAAGTGCGCCATGTCGCACAGGAGCAGCGCACCGACCTCGTCGGCGATCTCTCGGAAGCGCCAGGCCTCGACGGTGCGCGGATAGGCGGAGCCGCCGCAGACGATGAGCTTCGGCCGGTGCTCCCTAGCCAGCGCGAGCACGTCGTCGTAGTCGACGAGGTTCGTCTCGCGCGAGACTCCGTAGTGCACGACGTGGTACAGCCGCCCCGAGAAGTTGACCTTGAGGCCGTGCGTCAGATGCCCGCCGTGAGAGAGCTCGAGCGAGAGGATCGTGTCGCCTGGCTCCAGGGTGGCGAAGTAGACCGCCATGTTCGTCTGGGCGCCGGCGTGCGGCTGGACGTTCGCGTGCTCAGCCCCGAAGAGCGCCTTCGCGCGGTCGATCGCGAGCTGCTCGATCTCGTCGACGACCTCACAGCCGCCGTAGTAGCGGCGACCCGGATAGCCCTCGGAGTACTTGTTCGTCGGCACGCTGCCGACCGCCTCGAGCATCGCCGGCCAGGTGAAGTTCTCGGATGCGATCAGCTCGATCTCGTCGCGCTGCCGTGCGAGCTCCTGCTCGAGGAGCGCCGCAACCTCGGGATCGACGTCAGCGAGCCCCGCGGTGCGGAGACCTTCGAGCGTCAGGGGAGCCGTCGCCATGACGCCTGATGCTACTTCGCTGATCAGAGCGCAAGCACGGAATCCGCAAGCGCGAGACTCCGTGCACGCGCACAACCCCTGAAGCACGGCCGCTTCGCGGCCGTGGATCCTTGCATCAGCTCGACGTCGTGGCCCCGATGCGTGCGAGAGCCTCGGCGGCTGGCACCGCGCCCTCACGAAGAACTCGCGGTTCGGGGCCGGTCAGGTCGAGCACGGTCGAGGGCGTGCCCGGAAGCGCGCCGCCGTCCAGTACAGCGGCCACCTCGTCGAGGATCTCGTCAGGAACATCCGAGAGAAGACGAGGATCCGGGCCGCCGTGAAGGTTCGCGCTCGTCGCCGCGACGACGCCAACGGCTTCGAGCACGTCGCGCGCCTGTCCACTCACATCCGGCAGCCGCACGCCGATCGTGTCGGGCCTCGAGCCCGTCAGCCAGGGGAGGCGCCGTTCCGGGTTCGGGAGGACGATCGTGAACGCACCGCCCGCCAGGCTCGCCACGCGAAGCTCCGGTATGAGCCCGAGGATCGCCTCGGCGCCCGCGGCCACGAGCGCGATCGGCTGCGCCAACGGGCGGCCCTTCAGCGCCGAGAGCGTCCGCACCACGTCCTCGCGGTCCGGCCGGCACGCCAGCCCGTAGACGGTATCGGTGGGGATGACGACGAGCTGGCTCGACTCGATGGCGCGAGCCACGTCCGCGACGGAGCTCATTCGCGCACTCCCTCGACGACCCTGTCTCGGCCGGCCAGGTCGGTCGTGGTCGTGACGTCCGTGTAGCCGAGCTCGCCGAGAAGCGTCGCGACCCTGTCGGCGTCACTGGCAGCGACTTCGAGAACGAGTGCGCCATCGGGTCGCAACACTTCGAGCGCGCCTCGCGCGACGGCCTCGGTCTCCCCCACGCCGACGAGGGCCTCCCGCGGTTCCCACTCGCGCACCTCCGAAGCGAGCGTCTCGATCTCCTCGGGCAGGACGTACGGGGGGTTGGAGACGACGAGATCCCAGGGTCCGGCCGGGAGACCGCGGAAGAGGTCCCACTCGCGGAGCTCGACCCGCACTCCTGCCCGGAGCACGTTCGCAACGGCGACCTCGAGCGCGGCCCTCGACGCGTCGATCGCCGTGACTCGCGCGCCCCGATGCTCCCGCGCGATCGCGAGCGCAATCGCGCCGCTCCCGGTCCCGACGTCGAGGACAAGTGGCTCGTCCACCCCTCCGAGATGGGCGAGGCAGCGGTCCACCACGACCTCGGTCTCCGGTCGGGGCACCAGAACGCGCGAGTCGACGCTCAGGGTCAGGCCCCGGAAGTCCCACTCACCGATGACGTAGGCGAGCGGCTCGCGGAGCTCTCGCCTCGCGACGAGCTCCTCGAGCTGCGCGACCTGCTCGGCGGTGAGCTCGCGCCCGGCGTCCAGCAGAAGCTCCGATCGTCGCGTGCCCAGCACGTTCGCGACGAGGATCTCGGCGTCGACGCCGGGTGACTCACATCCCGCCGTCGCGAGCCGATCGGTTGCGTCGGCGACCGCCTCGCGAGCCGTCACGCGGACGCCGCGGCGAGAGCGTGACGCTGCTCCTCGGCGCGAAGCGCCTCGGTGACCTCGCTCAGGTCTCCGTCCAGGACCTGGTCGAGCCGGTGAAGCGTGAGCTTGATCCGGTGATCGGTGACTCGGTTCTCGGGGAAGTTGTAGGTGCGGATCTTCTCCGCGCGCTCGCCGCTCCCGATCTGCGAACGGCGGGAGGCCGCGAGCTCGGCCTGCTGCTTCTCACGCTCGAGCTCGTACACACGCGCGCGCAGCACGCGCATGGCCTTCACGCGGTTCTGGAGCTGCGACTTCTCGTCCTGCATGGCCACCACGAGGCCGGTCGGCAGATGCGTGATGCGGACCGCGGAGTCGGTCGTGTTAACGCTCTGCCCGCCGGGGCCGGTCGAGCGCATCACGTCGACGCGGATGTCGTTCTCGTGGATCTCGACCTCCACCTCCTCGACCTCTGGCATCACGGCGACGGTGGCGGTGGAGGTGTGGATGCGGCCCTGGGACTCCGTCTCGGGCACCCGCTGCACGCGATGTGTCCCGCCCTCGTACTTGAAGATGGAGAACGCACCCTCGCCCTTCACCGCGAACACGGCTTCCTTGACGCCTCCGCCTTCGCTCTCGCTCGTCGAGAGCGTCTCCGTCTTCAGGCCGAGCCTCTCGGCATAGCGCGTGAGCATGCGGCGGACGTCTCCTGCCCAGAGCCCGGCCTCGTCTCCGCCCACTCCCTGCCGCACCTCGACGATGACGTCCTTGTCGTCGGCGGGATCCCGCTCGACGAGCGCGAGCTTCAGCTCGTCCTCGAGCCGTTCGACGTCGGCCTCCAGCTCCGCAGCCATGCCCGTCAGCTCGGGGTCGCCCCGCGCTGCCTCGAGGTCGTCACGAGCCTGCCGCCACTCGTCGGCGAGCCGCTTCGGCGTCTCGAGCTCCTTGAGCCGGCGCCCGGCTTCGGCAGCCTGACGGTGGTCGTTGTAGACCGCAGGGTCGGACATGCGCTCCTGCGCTTCCACGTAAGAGCGGTCCAGTTCGTCGACGAGGCGTTCGATCGCAGGCACCGGTCGATCGTAGCCGGGCCGGCCGAGGTCAGACATCGAGCCAGCGGCCCGCGATCTGGCCGCTGCTGCTGAAGTCCGCGCGCTCCTGCTGCAGGACCCAGCGGAACCAGAACGGATCCTCGAAGCGCAGGAACCGCTCGCCGTGTTCGAGGATGTCCAGGCCCTCCGGTTGTCGCTCGCGCAAGTGGTCGATCTCGTCGGCGGCGAGCCCGATGCCCACCTCGTACACGGCACCCCGTTCCGGTGCACCACGAAAGAGCGCGAGCACGAGGTCGTCGCGGCGAAGGGCGACCATGTCGAGCTCGAGGCCCTCCGCGAGCGCGTGGTCCCATCCCTTGTCCGCCGGCAGCGTCCACCACTCGCCGTCGCGCTCGCTCTCGCGGAACAGGACATCGGGCCCGAACGCCCGGCGGTAGAAATCCTCCGCGGCATGCAGATCGCGGACGTGCAGCGCGATGTACTTGCAGACGAGCGGCACGAGCGCGGCGCCCGGCCGTTGCTAGGCGAGGCTCGCGTCGAGCGTGATCTCCGGGACCGCGGCGAGCGCCTTCGAGACCGGGCAGTTCTCTTTCGCAGTCTCAGCCGCCTCGAGGAAGGCGGGTTCGTCCATTCCCGGAACGGACCCACGCACCGTGAGCGCGCTCTTCGTGATACCGGTTCCAGGGACGAACGTCACCATCGCATCGACGTCGAGCTTCTCGGGAGGACTACCGGCCTGCGCGAGCGCGTGCGACAGCGCCATCGAGAAGCAGGCTGCATGCGCCGCCGCGACGAGCTCCTCCGGGCTGGTCAGTCCGCCGGGGTCCTCCGTGCGCGCGGCCCATGTGACGTCGAGCGGCCCGAACGCGCCACTCCCGACGTTCGTGATCGTCCCCGAGCCCTCCATGAGCGAGCCGGACCAGGTCGCGTGTGCGGTGCGGTCTGCCATCAGCCTCCTCCTTCGAGAGTCGCGTCGACGGTGACGGTAGCGGTGGCTCGGATGAGCGCCGAGAACGGACATCCCGCATCCGCCTCTCGGGCGGCTGTCGCGAGCGTCTCGGCGTCGGCTGCCGGAACGACGGCTCGCGCAGAGATGTCCGAGGCCACGATCCGGTGCCCTGCCTCCGCCACCTCGTCCATCGTGATCGTGCAGCGGACGTGCATGCGCTCCGGTGGAGTACCCAATCGGGCCAGCTCGCTACCGAGCGACGTCACGAAGCACGTCGCATGCGCTGCCGCGAGGAGCTCTTCGGGGCTCGTCTTCCCCTCTACGATGTCGACGCGCGACGCGATCGTCGAGGGCAGCTCGAAGGACCCGGTGCTCAGTGCCTTCACGACGCCGGAACCCCGCGCCGCCGTTCCTTCCCAGTCGATCTCCGCCTCGCGGACGATGCGAGGCATGGCCTACGCCATGACCTCGACGCGCGACTCGATCCTGCGCTGCTCGGCCGTCTCCTTCGCCTCCTTGTCGAGCACGCGCTCGAGCGCCCGGATCGAGACCTCGACCTGATCGTCCGTCGGCTGGCGCGTGGTGAGCCGCTGGAGCCAGAGGCCCGGCGCGAGCAGCGTCATCAGCACGCGGTTGTCCTGGTGCTTGCCGGCGTAGCGGATGAGCTCATAGGCAAGCCCGGCGATCACCGGGAGCAGCAGGATGCGGCTCGCGATCAGCCAGTACCAGACGGGGCGACCGACGAGCGCGAAGACGAAGATCGCGATCACCATCACCCAGAGCAAAAAGGCTGTTCCGCAACGAGGGTGAATCAAGCTGAACCTCTGCACGTTCTGAGGAGTGAGCTCGGCGCCAGCCTCGAGCGCGTTGATCGCCTTGTGCTCCGCGCCGTGGTACTGGAAGACGCGGCGCAGATCAGGCAGGAGCGAGATCAGGAGGATGTACGCGATGAAGACGCCCACCCGGATCAGACCCTCCACGATCACGAACAGCTCCGTCGACTCGACGGGAAGCCAGCTCGTGAGCAGTGCAGGCCCGACCTTGAAGAGCATGAGCGCGAAGCCGATCGCGATCGCGAACGAGAAGATGATCTGACCGCGGCTGATCTGCGTCTGGATCTCGCCGTGCTCGTCGCGCTCCTGGGACGCGACGTTCGCCGAGATGGCGAGCGCCCGGAACCCGATCGCGAGCGACTCGCCGAGCGCGACGACGCCGCGTATGACCGGTAGGCGCCAGATCTTGCGCCGCTGCATCGGCGACGTGATGTCGCGGACGACCTCGGTGATCTCGCCCTCGGGCGTGCGGATCGCGACAGCCCAGGAGGACGGGCTGCGCATCATCACGCCCTCGAGAACGGCCTGCCCGCCGTAGCTGACGGCCATGTGACGGTTAGTGGTCGCTCCGGGAAGTCCGCAAACGGTTCGCGCGGCTGCAAACACGTCGCCTGCCGTCGTCCTCAGTCGGCCCCATACCTGTTGGTATGCGGCCTCCCTGCGTCCTAGGCATGCTCGGTTTTCGCCGGCGAATCGACCCCGGACTTCCCGGAGAGACCACTACGCGTCGTCGCCGCGGCGCGCGCCGGCCTTCTCGAGCCGGCGCTGGAAGCGCTCCACCCGACCCCCGGTGTCCACGAGTTTCTGCTTCCCCGTGTAGAACGGGTGGCACTCGGCGCAGATCTCGACGTGGAGCTCCTCCTTCGTCGAGCGCGTCCAGAACTCGTTCCCGCACGAGCAGGTGACGTGTGCGAGGACGTAATCGGGATGGATGTCGGCTTTCATCGGCTGGCCAGGATACCAGCCGCGATCTTCGGATCCGCGTTGCCGCCCGACACGACCGCGACCACCGCCCCGGGCTCGAGCTCGACTTTCCCGGCGAGAAGCGCCGCGACAGCCGCGGCCCCAGCCGGCTCGCAAGCGAGCTTCGCCCGGGAATAGAGGAAGCGCATTCCCTCGGCGATCTCCTCTTCGCTGACGAGGACGACGTCGTCGACGCGCTCCCGGCACACGGCCAACGTGCCGGCTCCGGTGAACGGCGCATTGAGGCCGTCGGCCACCGAGCTCGGCTCGATGCGCACCGGCTCGCCGGCCGCGAGCGCGGCGGAGAGCGACGGCGCGCGCTCGGGCTCGACGCCGACGATGCGGCAGTCGACCGCGGACGCGACACCCGCGATGAGCCCGCCTCCCCCGATCGGAACGACGATGGTCGCGACGTCCGGGAGGTCCTCCACCACCTCGAGTCCGAGGGTCCCGTGACCCGCCTGCAGTACGGGATCGTCGAATGGGTGAACGAACGTGCGTCCCGTCTCTTCGACGTATGCGAGCAGGTGGTCGTGCGCCTCGGCCGGGTTGGCCGCACTGAGATCGACCTCGGCTCCGTACGCCCGCGTCGCCGCGACCTTGAGCGGATTCGCCGTCGCCCACATGAAGACCATGCAGGCGATATCCGCCTCCCCAGCGGCGAAGGCGGCACCCTGCGCCGCATTCCCCGCCGACCACGTGACGATTCCCCGCTCCTTCTCCTCGTCCGTGAGCGAGGCGATCTTGTTGAGCATCCCGCGCGGCTTGAACGAGCCGGTCTTCTGGAAGAGCTCAGCCTTGAGGAAGACGTCCGGTCCGAGCGTACGACAGGTGAACAGCGGCGTCCGGTGCAGGCGGCCTTCGATGACGCCCCGTGCACGCTCGATGTCGCCCCGGTCGATCATCCGACGATCGTAGATCGTTGGTGCCACGATCTCGCGCGTCCGGATGCGCGATCTGGCGCGTCCAGGCCGCTTGCGCCCGGAGATGGCGATCTCGTGGCATCAACGATCCAGTGGTGCATCAGAATGCCGTCGTGGCCGTGGCTGCAGAGCAACGCCCGATCCGACTCGTCGTCCGCGACGACGACCTCGAGCGGAGCCGGCTCACCGTCCTCTTCCGTCTCCTGCTGGCGATACCGCTGATCGTCTGGGTGACGCTCCGTGGGATCGCGGCGTTCGTCGTCGCGTTCGTCAACTGGCTGGCGGTGCTGATCCAGGCCGAGGTGCCGCAGAGCCTCCACGCCTTCGTCGCCTCCTACCTGCGCTACGCGACGCAGGTCAGCGCCTACGTGTTCCTCGCTGCGGACCCGTACCCGTGGTTTCGAAACCAGCCGAACTACCCGGTCGACCTCGAGATCGACCCGCCCGTCCGCCAGGGGCGCTGGGGAGGCTTCTTCCGGCTGATCCTCGCGATCCCGGCGCTCGTCCTCGCCGCGACGCTGGGCGGCGGCTTCGTCAGCGGGGGGTCGAGCCAGGGCTCGTGGACGGCCTCGAGCGGCAACGAGGAGGCCGCCTACTGGACGTTCTCGTCCATCGGCGGAGTCGCCTCGGCAGCGGCGTTCCTCGCGTGGTTCGCGATCCTCGCCCTGGGGCGCGAACCTCGCGGCCTGCGCGACGTCACTGCGTTCGCCTTCGGCTACGCGGCCCAGGCCGGCGGCTACCTCCTGCTCCTGACGTCGCGGTACCCGACCTCTGACCCCACGCTCGCCGAGGCGTACTCGCAGCTACCGGAGCACCCGGTGCGCGTCGTCGTCACCGACGACCTCACGCGGCCGCGGCTCACAGTCCTCTTCCGACTGTTTCTCGCGATCCCGCACTTCGTCTGGATCGCGCTCTGGTCGATCGCCGTGTTCTTCGTCGTGATCGTCGCCTGGTTCGCTGCGCTGATCACCGGCCGCGTCCCGGATCCGCTCCACCGTTTCCTCGCCGCCTACGTCCGCTATGCGACCCACCTGATCGCGTTCGTGTACCTCCTCGGCCGGCGCTTCCCGGGCTTCACCGGACGCGCGGGCTCGTACGGAGTCGACGTCGAGATCGAGCCGGCAGCGCGGCAGAGCAGGTGGAAGTCCCTCTTCAGGTTCTTCCTTGCGATCCCGGCGTTCATCCTCGCCAGCGCGCTCGGCGGCGTCGCCTTTGCGATCGCGTTCCTCGGCTGGTGGTATGCGCTCGCGAAGGCCCGTGTGCCCGAGGGCATGCGCAACCTCGGGGTCTCCTGCCTACGGTACTCCGCTCAGACCTACGCCTACGCGCTGCTCGTGACCGAGCGGTACCCCTACGCGGCTCCGGTCCTGCGTGAAGCGGAGCCCGAGCTCGATGCGCGGGAGATCCCGGTCGCACCGACACCGGCCGTCGGAGACGCCTTCTGAGATCGGCAGTAGGAGTCCTCTGCGTCGCACTCCTCACGCTCGGCGCGTTCCTGCTCTACCCGACTGCAGTCCCGGACGACCTCTCGCTCGGCGCGATCGACGTCGATGGGGTCTTCGGCGCCGATCTCATCGACCGCGCGAAGCGGTACGAGCGCTTCTTCTACGTCGACTGGGTCCTTGCGCAGATCGCGCTCCTCGCAACGCTCTGGATCTACGCGAAGCGTGGCGCAGCGTTCGCGCGGGAATCGTCGGCGGGGCCGATCGGCACGGGGATGCTCCTCGGGATGCTCGGGCTCGGGATCGTGTGGCTCGTCCAACTCCCGTTCGGCGCCGCCGCACACTGGTGGGAGCGGCGCTGGGACCAGAGCGATCTCGGCTACCTCGACTGGCTGGTCGAGGACTGGGGGCTGCTCGCAGCCGAGTTCCTCTCGATCTGCTTCGCACTCCTCATCGTCATGGGCCTCGCGCGCCGGCTCGGGGACAACTGGTGGCTGCCCGGTGCGGCCGTGTTCGTCGCGATCGCTTCGCTCTTCACCTTCGTGGCGCCGTACCTCGACTTCACCACCGATCCGCTGCGCGACCGGGCGCTCCTCGAAGCAACACGCGAGTACGAGTCCGAGCTCGGCCTGCCCGACATCCCGATCCGAGTCGAAGAGGTCAGCTCCGACACCGAGCAGGCGAACGCCTACGCGTTCGGGCTCGGGCCCTCACGGCGCGTGGTCCTCTGGGACACGATGCTCATGCCTCCGTTCACGGAGGACGAGCAGAAGGTCGTCCTCGCGCACGAGCTTGCCCATCACTCGCAGCGCCACCTTCCCGAGGGGATCGGGTGGTTCGCGCTCTTCGCGGTCCCGGGGGCATGGATCCTCATGCGCGCCACACGGCGACGCGGCGGCATGGGAGCTCCGGAGGCAGTACCGCTCGCGCTCTTCGTGGTCGCGGTCTTCCAGTTCGCGACGGCGCCGCTCGCCAATCACGTCTCCCGTCGGATGGAGACGGAGGCGGACTGGAAGGCCCTCCAGGTGACGCAGGACCCCGCCGCGCTCGAAGGAGTCATGCTCGGGTTCTCGACGACGTCGCTCGGCGACCCCGACCCACCGGGCTGGGTGCAGCTCATGGTCGGGACGCACCCAACGCTAGCCGACCGCGTCGCGATGGCGCGCGCCTTCGCCGAGCCGCGCTGAGCCGCGTCCAGCCAAGAGGCTCGACTTCCCTTGTGCCACAGTGTCACAAGGGATTTCCCGCCCTCAGGTGAGCGTGTACTCGGGGCCCGAGCCGCCCTCCGGCGGCGTCAGGCGACCGCCCTTGGCCGTGATGGCGCCGCACTGCACACAGTTCGACGGCGTGATCTCGACCGTGACCATGCCGTTCCCGACGTCGCGACCGACCTCGTACACGTGCGCCGGACACATCCACTGCCACGCCTCGGCCACCGGCCGCCGAACGGTCGTGCGGAGCCTGATGTGGTTCGGCTGGTCGTCGCGCGTGCGATTTCCGGAGGCGAAGACGGACGAGAGCTTGTCGAAGATGTACTTGCCGTCAGCCGCCGGGTAGCGTGCCGCGCGCCCCGTCTTCTTCAGGGACGCGGCGGAGTTGGGATGCGTCGGGAAACGCCCGTTGGGGGCGCGGCCCTTCGTGACGGTCATCATGCTCGCCACGGCGCCCCCGACGAAGAAGCCCTTGTCGAAGGCCTGGCGCATGTTGCGAACCTCGTACAACTCCTTCCAGTACTTGCTGGTGCGCAGCGACTCGTCGTAGGAGTCGAGCGCGCCGACGCGGCTCGGCACCTCGCCCCGCTGGAGCGCCAGGAAGGCGGCTTCCGCCGCGAGTCTCCCCGACTCGATCGCGTAGTGGACGCCCTTCAGGCGCGGCACGTTGACGAGACCCGCCCCCTCGCCGACGAGCAGGAGACCCGGAGCGTTGAGTTTGCGCGGGAGCGAGTAGTAGCCGCCCTCCGTAATGGTCTTCGCGCCCCAGGCCACCCGTTCGCCGCCGCCGAGGATCTTCCAGATGAGCCGGTGCGTCTTGAACTCCTGCAGCACGTCGTGCACCGAGAACTCGACATCCGACGTCTCGAGCCCGGCGACGAACCCGACCGTCACGAGCTCTTCGCCCATCGGGTAGATGAACGAGCCGCCGAACTCGCCGAAGCTGGCGGACGTCCGCAGCGGCCAGCCCATCGTGTGGATGATCTTCTTTAGGGGCTTGCGGACACGCCAGACCTCCTTCACGCCGAGCGCCCAGATCTGCGGATTCTCGCCGTGGAGACCGAACTGGTCGAGCACGGCGCCGGTCAGGTAGCCTTGCGTCCCCTCGGCGAGCACCGTCAGCCTCGCGACGACGTCGTTCCCGGGCTCGAAGGTCGGAAGCTCCTCACCGTCCCTCCCCCGACCGCGGTCGCCCGTTCGCACGCCGACGACGCGGCCGTGCTCGACGAGCAGCTTGGTCGCGGCCGTCTCGGGCAGGACGACCGCCCCCAACGCCTCAGCCTGCTCCGCGAGGAAGCGACCGAGCTCCGACAGCGAGAGGATGACGTTTCCGTGGTTCCGCATCGTCGGGGGCGGCGGGATGCGGAACGAGGAGCGTCGCGTGAGGACGTAGACGGCCTCGCCGGGCACCTCGCCGTACGTCGGCAGGTCGGCTGTCCTCAACCTCCCACGGAAGAGCTCGCGCAACGGCGACGGGTTCACCACCGCACCCGAGAGCAGGTGGGATCCCGCCTGTTTTCCCTTTTCGAGCACCGCGATCGGAACGTCGCCGAGGCGCTCGCGCACATCCGGGTGCTCCTCGAGCAGCTGGCCGAGCCGGATCGCGCAGGCGAGGCCGCCCGGGCCCGCACCGACGATCGCGACCCCGACGTCGATCCGCTGTTCCTTCGGGTCGGTCGGCGCCGCGACGGCGTCGATGCCTCCGAACGGGGGTGCGAAGTCGATCGCCCTGGCCATCGATTACCCGCGCGAGCGCACGAGCTCCGTCAGCTTCGGGACGATCTGGTGCAGGTCGCCGACGACGCCGATGTCGCAGAAGTCGAAGATCGGCGCGTTCGGGTCCTTGTTGATCGCGACGATCGTGCCCGACCCCTGCATTCCCACCTTGTGCTGGATCGCGCCCGAGATCCCGCAGGCGATGTACAGCTTCGGCGAGACGGTCTTGCCCGTCTGCCCGACCTGGGTCGAGTACGGGTACCAGCCCGCGTCGACGACCGCGCGCGTCGCGCCGACGGCACCTCCCAGCGCCGCGGCGAGCTCCTCGAGCAACGAGAACGCGTCCGGCGAGCCGAGCCCGCGGCCTCCCGCGACGATGACGTCGGCGTCCTCGATCGACGGCCCGCTCGACTCCTCCTGCGTCTGCTCCACGAGCGTCGCGAGGGTGGAGAAGTCCGAGAAGGTCGTCTCGAACGACTCGACCTCCGCGCTCCCGCCCGACTCGACCGGGTCGAAGGTCCCGGACCTGATGAGGGCCAGCCTCGGCGCCCCCTTCCAGCCGACGTCGACCCCGACCGTGTCGCCGAGGGCCGGTCGCTTGCCGACGAGCTCGCCGTCTGCCACCGAGAGATCGGTGAGGTCCCAGTTCAGGCCCGCATCGAGCCGGGCCGCGAGGCCCGCCGCGACGTCTGCGGCGAGCACCGAGGCGCCGAAGAGAACGGTGTCGACACCGGACCTCTCGACGAGCGTCGCGAGCGCGTCCACACGCGGCTGCGGAAGCGGCGCAGCAAGCTCCGGCGCGTCGCAGGCGTAGACCTTGGACGCGCCGAACGCGCCGGCTGCCGCCGCCACCTCTGTCGCACCTTCGCCGAGCACCACACCCGCCGTCTCGCCGAGGGAAGCCGCCTTGGAGAGAACGCCGAGCCCGCCCTTCTCGATGGCACCCTGGTAGTGCTCGAGGAATACGAGGCGCGTCATATGAGCTTCCTCTCGACGACGAGGTCGAGGACCTTCTGTGCCGCCGAGCCGTCGTCCTCGAACTTGATCGTGTCGCCACGGGATGGCGGAGGACCGATCTCCAACACGGCTGTGCGCGAGCCTGCTTCTCCCACGACCTCGGCCGCTAGGCCGAGGTCGTGAATGGAGACGGATTCCTGCGGCTTCGTCTTCGCTCCCATGATCCCCTTGAGCGACGGGTAGCGCGGCTCGTTGATCGCATCCGAGACCGCGACGACCGCGGGAAGGGGCGCGCGGATCAGGTCGTAGCCGTGCTCCGTCTGGCGCTTGCCGGTCATCGCGTCGGACTCCACCGTCAGCGCGGCGACCTGCGAGACGACCGGCCTCCGCAGCAGGTCGCCGACCGCAGCCCAGAGAACCGCACCGTCGCCGTCACCCGACGCCTGGCCGAACAGGACCAGGTCCGCCCCCTCGCGCTCGAGCGCGCCGGTAAGCGCCCGAGCGGTCCCGAGCAGATCGGATCCGGCAGCTGCCTCGTCCGTGACCAGCAAGGCGCGATCGGCGCCCATCGCGAGGGCCTTGCGTAGCGAGTCCACTGCCTTCTGGGGCCCGAGGGAGACGAGGACGACCTCTCCGCCCTGGGCCTCCTTGATCCGCAGCGCTTCCTCGACGGCGTTCAGATCCGTCGGATTGAGAGCCGCCTCGCCGGAGCGGTCGAGCCGCTTCGTCGCAGGATCGATCCGCTTGTGAACGGTCGCGTCCGGCACCTGTTTCACGCAGACGGCGATCTTCATCGGCGCGGACTCTATCGGCGGCACTCAGGCGGCCTCGTCACGACCCGTCGAGCCCTCCTCCGTTAGCGTCCGGCCCTCCGAGCGCGGACCGAGCGCTTCGTCACATGAGACGCCACCGGACGAAAGCCCAAGGGGAGTCATTCACTCGTCGTCGCCGGACTCGCCGCGGCCGCGTCGTCGACTCCGGACAGCGGACGTTACGAGGGGTCCGTCCCGCGGCTGGTCTTCCCGCTCCGTCGTCACGCCCGAGCTCTGGGACAACTACGGCGACCCCGGGGCAACGGGCGCCATGCGGGCATCGACATGGAAAACCCTGGTCCGGTCGTCGCGGTCGAGGACGTGGCCGCGTCGGGTACGCGCAGTCGAGGCTCGGGGGCTGCATGCTCCACGTCCTCGGCCGCAGCGGGACGATGTACATGCACATCCACTCAGCAACGACCTCACCGCTCGGTTCGACAACAAGGGTGGGTGCGTCGAGGACGTGGCGTTCGCCGTACCGGACGGTGCGCAGGTGAAGGCCGGTCAGCAGATTGCTTGGTACGGCGTCTCGGGCGACGCCGCCGGAAACCATCACCTGCACTTCGAGGGTTCATCCGAACGGCGGCGCGAGCGTCAATCCGTTCAGACGTCTGAAGCGAGCGAGCAGACCGCTCTTCGCGGCTCGATCGGGCGCCGTGTTCAACCTTGGCCTCCGTGGCAGCTGGTCGCCGTCGGCGCAGGATCAGCGACGCTCGGTGGAGCTCACCGTTCCCCTGGGCACCGAGGTCCTCCCTTCGATCGCCGTGCTGGTCGGATCGACGCTGCGGACCCCTCAGCCACCGCTTGCCGTCACGGCGCGCACGCTCAAGTCGAACACGACCGCCGAGGCGGTCGTCGGAGCTCCGGGCGAGCTCATGCTCGGCCGAGTCGCGCCCGTGACTTCCGGGTAGGACCTCGACCGAACCGGTCGAACACTCACTAGACATGGCCGGGGGCCTCTCGATCCTCATGCCCGTGTTCAACGAGCGCGCCACCGTCGAGGCGGCGATCGAAGACGCGCTCACTGCCGAGCTGCCGGTGTCCAGTCGAGAGCTCGTCATCGTGGACGATGGCTCGACCGACGGAACGAGGGAGCTCCTAGCGTCGCGCCAGTGGCCCGACGGTGTCAAGGTCGTCTACCACGAGCGGAACCTCGGGAAAGGTGCAGCCGTGCGCACCGCGCTCCAGCACGCGACGGAGGAGTTCGCGGCCATTCTCGACGCGGACCTCGAGTACCGCGCTGCGGATCTCGCCGAGGTGCTGGAGCCGCTCGTGTCGGACGAGGCGCACGTCGTTTTCGGAACCCGGGCCTGGACGTCCCAGTCCTCGTTCAGCTTCTGGTACGTCGTAGGCAACAAGGCGGTGACGATGGCGACGAACGTCATCTACAACTGCTGGATCTCGGACGTCATGACGTGCCACAAGGCGATGCGGACGAACCTGTTCCGCTCGTTGCCGCTTCGCGAGCGAGGTTTCGCAATCGAGCCGGAGATCGCCGCACGTGTGCTTCGTGCAGGCGAGCGGATACACGAAGTGCCGATCTCCTATCGTGCGCGGTCGCGTGAGGCCGGGAAGAAGCTGACCGCATGGGACGGCCTCCGTGTTCTGCGGACCCTCGTTCGCTGCCGCCTGACTTGACGAAGGGCGTCACCGTCGCGGCATACGCGATCCTGGGATCGGTTCTCGCGTGGTCGCGTCTCGCCGGGCTCGACAACTGGGGCTACTGCTGCGACGAGATCGCGACGGTGGTCAGCTCAGTGCGAGCAGGCCCCGGGACGATCCTCGCAGGGGCCTACACGCCCAACAACCACGAGCTGTTCAGTCTCCTCGGCTGGGCGACGAGCTCCGTCGTCGGCGAGTCCGAAGTCGTGCTTCGCCTCGGCGCAGCGGTTCCGTTCATCGCCGGTGTTGCAGTCGTGACCGCCTGGCTTCACCTCCGCGTCGGTGCGCTCGCAGCCCTCCTCTTCCTCGCCTTCGCAACCTTGTCTCCATTGCTGCTCGACATCTCGCGACTTGCCCGCGGCTACGGCCTCGCCTTCCTTGCGATGAGCGTCATGGTCGTCGCCGCGCTCGAGGCCGATCGCTACGGCCGGACTGCGCCGGTCGCTGCTTTCTGGATCGCGGGTGTCGTCGGTACATGGACGCTTCCGCATTTCGCGATCGCTTTCGGTGCCACCGGCGTGGTTCTCCTTCTGCGACGAGAGCTCCGTGCGAGGTGCCTCGTGGGGGCCGGGGTGTCGATCCTCGCTGTCGCGGTCTGGTACGGGCCGCACTTCGACGACATCGCCCTGAGCGCGTCGCAGGACTACGGCAGAAAGATCGAGACCGTGTGGCTCGTCACCGCACCCTTCGATCAGATCCTTCTTCCCGCCTTCACCTCGCTCGACGAGACGCTGGTGAAGCCGTCACTCGCAACCCTCGTCGCAGCGGTCGGCTTCATCATCGTCGCTGCGTCGAGTCCTCTTCTTCGGAGCCGTCGATCGGCGCTGATTCTCTGCGCGGGCGTCGTCACCACGGTCGTCGCGTTCTGGATCACCGGTACGCAGGTGGTACCGCGATTCCTCAGCTTTCTCCTCGTGCCCCTGCTCATGCTCGTGGCGACCGGGTGCGCGTCGATTCTCGACCGCCTCGTCTCGGAACCAGCGCGCGTGCGGACGCCGATCGTCCTCGCATTGGTGGCGCTGCTCGCTTTCACCTCCCTTCCGCTGCTTACGTCGATTCCCCGGTCGCGACGCGATTCGTTACGGGAGGCGGCGCTCGTGATTCGCGAGCGAGCCGCAACCGCACCCGTGTACGCGTACATGCCGTACCCCGCGGATCTCGCCTTTCACCTCGATCGCGCCGTCAAGCGCGTGCGACGCCCGGCCGATACCGACGTCGTCTGCGATGAGCAGAGCACCACAGTCTTCGTGGCACAGCGCTGGTTCTGGCCGCCCGCGACTGTCCCCACCTGTACCTCCCGCCCCGGGACACGCCACTACCGGCTCGACCAGTTCGCCCGCGGAAAGGAGACGGATGTCTGGATCATCCCTCCAGGCGTCTCCTGAGCCGACGTCTTCGTGGTCGTCACTCGCTCCGTGGGCGGCATACGTGGTTCTCGGCGCAGCCCTTCTGTGGTCACGACTCTGGGATCTCGGGCACAGCTTCTGGACCGACGAGATCTTCATGGTCGAGCACTACGTCCGTACAGGACCGAGAGAGATCCTCGCCGGCTCGGACCTCAGCCACGAGCTTCTGGCGATCCTCGCTTGGGCCACGACCTCCGTTGCCGGCGAGTCCGAGATCGCGCTCCGCCTCCTGTCGGCCGTGCCATTCGTGGTCGGCGTCGCGCTGGTCACGGCCTGGCTCCACGTGCGCATCGGGCCTCTCCCCGGGGTCCTGTTCCTCTTCCTGGCCACCGTCTCGCCGCTGCTCCTCGACATCACGCGACAGGCGAGGGGGTATGGCCTCGCCTTCCTGGGGATGGCGATCGTCGTCCTCGCAGCGCTCGAAGCGAGTCGAGCGGGCCGAACGTGGGCGATCGTCGCAATGTGCATCGGGGGGATCGTCGGCACCTGGACACTTCCGCAGTTCGGAATCGCTTTCCTCGCGACCGGTGCTGTCCTGCTCGCCGACCGAAGCGTCCGTCGCCCGACCGTGATCGGCCTCGGACTTTCCCTCGCGGTCATCGCAGCGTGGTATGCGCCACACCTCGGCGAGATCCGCTCGGCCTCCGAGATCGAGGACGGTGTCCAGATCGGCTTCCCGTGGGTGGTGACCGCGCCGCTCGATCAGATCCTGCTGCCGGCGCTCCTATGGATCGACGGAACCGCGCTGGTAGCAGGCCTCGTCTGGCTTCCGCTCGTCGTCTTGGCCACCGTCGTCGCGGCGGCAAGCCCTCTGATCCGCGACCCGGCGTCGGCATTCATCGTCTGCTCCGGCCCGGTGGCGACCGTGGGCGTCCTGTGGATCGCCCAGGCGTACGTCATTCCCCGGTATCTCAGCTACCTGGTGGTTCCGCTCTTCATCCTCGTCGCGACCGGAGCGACGACGATCCTCAGCCGAGTCTCGAGCAGGCAGGCCGCCGTGCGGACAATCCTCTGCCTCGCGGTGATCACCGTCCTGGCCGTCCGGTTCGCAGTACTCGCGCCCGACGTCGTCGGTCTACCGCGCGAGGCTCACCGTGACGCCGCGGACGTCATCGCCGCCCAGGACCGCACGACGAAGGTGCTGGCGTACATGCGCAACCCCCAGGACCTCGCCTTCTATCTCGAGCGGCCGGTCGAGGATCTCGAAGGCCGCGACGTGGGCGCGATCGTCTGCAGCCAGCGGAGCGCCGTGTTCTACGTCCTGCAGCCGTTCGCCTTGGAAGACGCGCCCGTTCATTGCCTCGAACACGAGGGCGTCGAGTATCACCGGTTCCGCCAGTACACGCGTGGTGACGAGATGAACGTCTGGTATGTCCCGCCCGCCCGGTAGATGTCAGGTCCCGTGGATACAGGTGGAGCTATCGAGGAGATCGGCGCGCAGTCTTCTTCCGCGCTGGACGTCAGGCGGCTTCTCCTCATAGGCTCGTACGCCGTGGTCGGGGCGGCGCTGCTCTGGTCACGACTCTTCGATCTCGGGCACAGCTTCTGGTTCGACGAGTTGTACTTCGTAGGCCACTTCGTGCGAGAAGGGCCGAGCGAGATCCTTGCTGGCCCGGATCTCAGCCACGAGCTCTATGGCCTGCTCGCATGGGCGGCCGCGACTCTGGTGGGCGAGTCGGAGACCGCGTTCAGGCTCCTGTCGGCCCTGCCCTTCGTCGCCGGCGTTTTCGCCGTCGCCGCGTGGCTGCACGTGCGGGTCCATGCGCTCGCGGGGTGGCTGTACCTCTTCCTTTCCACCGTCTCGCCACTGCTTCTCGACATCAGTCGACAGGCACGAGGTTACGGGCTCGCCTACCTCGCGATGAGTGTCCTGATCGTGGCTGCGCTCGAGGCGGACAGGTCCGGGCGAGCGCGGGTGGTCGCCCTGGCCTGTACCGCCGGGGTCGTCGGAACCTGGACGCTTCCGCAGTTCGGGATCGGGTTCGTCGCCACCAGCTCGGTGCTTCTCGCAGATCGGAAGCTGCGAAAGCCCACCCTGGTCGGGCTGCTGGCCTCTGGCGTCGCGATCGCCGCCTGGTACGCGCCTCACGTCGGTCAGGTTCGTGCAGCGTCGCAAGTCGAGGCCGGCTTTCGCATCAGCACGACCTGGCTGATCACTGCACCCATCGACCAAATCCTCATCCCCGCGCTCGTCTGGATCGAAGGTGTCGCACTCATCCCGGGCGCGATCTGGCTGCCGCTCGTAGTCCTCGCCGTCCTGATCATGGGCTCGAGCCCGCTGCTCCGCCAGCGGCAGTCCGCCCTCATCCTGTGCTCGGGCCTGGTCGCAATGGTCCTGGTCCTCTGGGCGATCCAGGCGCACATCTTCACGCGCTACCTGAGCTATCTGCTGGTACCGAGCTTCATGCTCGTCGCAAGCGGCGCCTCGTCGATCGTCCTTCGTAGACCTCCCGAGCGGCCAGCGATCTTTCGCGGACTCGTCTGTCTCGTCGCAATCCTTGTTCTCGGCGTGAGATTCCTCACGATCGCTCCCGACGTCGTTCGGTTGCCGCGAGAGGCGAACCGGGACGCAGCGGAGATCATCGAGCAGCGCAGTGCCCGCGGGACCCCGATCTTCGTCTACACGCTGCTCCCGGAAGGCCTGGCGTTCTATCTGGATCGACCTTTTGTCGCCCTGACCGAGCGCACAGTCGTCCGGCGTGTCTGTTCCGCCGCAAGACCAGCCGTTTACGTGATGCAGCCGATGGCGATCGACCTGGTAGACGTGCCCTGCCTCACTCGGCCCGGAGTGGAGCTCCATCGGATTCGCCAGTACGCGCGCGGCGGCGAGATCGACGTCTGGTTCGTTCCGCCCGGTACCTAGGACGACGCCGGCCGCACCCAGTGCTGAAGGCTGAGGCGCCACCCGAACGTGCGCTCCTCCGCGAGCACGTGGTCTCCGAACCCGAGCGGAGCTCGCTCGTCGGACGGCAGCTCGTGGCCGGTCTCGGACCAGTTCAGGACCCAGATCGAGTCGGCCGTCGATGTGTCGTGTGGCTCGGCGCCGTAGTACTCGGCGCTGCGATACGCCCACCAGGGGGCGACCACGAGGTCGTCGCCGGGTGCCCTCAGCTCGAGGACGGTGCGCGTCGCGGCTCGCCAGTCCTCGCCCCGCCAGTTACCACCCTCCTTCGGGGCGTACCACTGAGCGAGTCCGACCCCCGTCGCGACGATGAGTGCTGCGACGGCAACCCAACGCAGCCGCGCACCGACACCCATGACTCCCACCGCAGCGAGCATCGCGAACGCCGGTGCTGCCCCGAGGAGGAACCGATCGAGGAAGATCGGCTGGACGATCGAGGCCAGCAGGCCGAGGACAAACGGGCACAGCGCCCAGGCACCGAGCCACACTCCGAGATCCGCGCGGCCGGTGCGCCGGAGCACCCAGAGCCCCAGGCACGCCAGGACGAGTCCCAGCCCGGCCGCACCGGAAACATCGAGGACCGCGCGCGCCCCGACCTCAGGCGTCGGGAAGTCGATCCAGTCCATCTGAGTTCTCGATCGCATCGCGGTCACGCCAGCCCACGTCACCGCCAGAACCGCGACGATCACGGCAGCAAGAAGGCCGTGCGGGAAGAAGCGATCCCGTCGCTGGATGATCACTGCCGCGTACGCCGGAAGCATGAGGAAGCCCGACGCGGGATGCCAGATGATGACGACCGCGAGGGCAACGCCGAATACGGCCCATGCGCCCCGTGTGTTGCGCTCGAACGCGCGCAGCAGCAGCAGCATCGCCGCCAGGCACAGCGCGACGAACATGGAGTACGCACGAGCTTGCTGCGACCACTTGACGAAGAACGGGCTCGCCGCGAGCAGGACGCCGCTCACAAGCGCGACGCGCCGATCGAACAGCTTGTTCGCGAGGATCACGAGGAGTCCGACCGCGATCGTCGCTCCCAGCACCGAAGGGAGTCGCAGCGCCCACTCCGAGCTACCGGCGAGCGCGATCCACGGCTCCATGAGCACGAGGTGGAGGAAGTGGAGCTGCACGTCGAGCTTCTCGGCGAACGAGTACTGGCTTTCGGCCCAGGTGAACGACTCGTCGACCCAGAACGGTGGCGTCCCGAGGCGGATCAAACCGAGCACGAGAGCAACCCCGGACGCGAGCACGACATCGCGCGCGACGGTGCTCGCGCCCACGCGCGTGAGCGGCAGGTCCGCAGGCGAAGCGCTCGCGATCCCGCGCGCAGTCGACGAGGCATCCCGCACCTTCTCAGGATGCGTGGTTTGCGGGCTCGCCATGAACTCCAATCGTGCCGTTCGCACTGGACGATCGGCTAGCCCGCCGTGACTGCGACCGGCGCCGGCATGAGCGCCTGCTAGCTTCGGCGGGCGGTGACGCCGTCCCCACAGATCTCGGTGATCATCCCGTGCTTGAACGAGGAGGAGGCCGTCGGGAAGGTCGTCGACCAGGCCTTCGAGGGAATCCGGAGGTCAGGACGCCCCGGCGAAGTGGTCGTCGTCGACAACGCGTCGACCGACGCGTCCGCCGAGGTCGCGGCCGACCACGGAGCGATCGTCGTCTCCGAGCCTCGGCGTGGCTACGGGAGCGCGTACCTCGCGGGACTCGATGCGGCTGTCGGCGAGTACCTCGTGATGGGGGACGCCGACGACACGTACCCGCTGAACGAGTTGTCCGAGTTCGTAGAGCGCCTCGAGTCGGGCGACGACCTCGTCATCGGCTCGCGTTTCAAGGGGACGATCCACGGCGAAGCGATGCCGTTCCTCAACCGCTTCGTGGGGAATCCGATCCTCACTGGGATGCTCAACGTCCTCTTCGGCGTGAAGGTCTCGGACGCACACTGCGGGATGCGCGCTGTACGCCGGGAGGCGCTTCCCGTGCTCGACCTCCACTCGACTGGGATGGAGTTCGCCTCGGAGATGGTCTTCAAGGCCTACCGGCGAGGCCTCACCGTGAGCGAGGTGCCGATCGACTACTACCCGCGCGTGGGGGAGTCGAAGCTGAACCGCTTCGGCGACGCTTGGCGCCACGTTCGGTTCATGCTCCTCTACAGCCCGAGCTGGCTCTACCTGGTGCCCGGCACCGTCCTGCTCCTCCTCGGACTCGCCGGGATGATCGCCCTCGCGGCGGGCCCTGTCGACCTCTTCGGCCACACCTGGCAGATCCACACGATGCTCGGGTTCGTCGCGCTGACGCTGATCGGGGCACAGGTCATCCAGCTCGGCGTGTTCGCCCGGACCTACGCGCGCGTGCGGATTGGCGAGCGCGACGTCTTGCTCGAGCGGCTTGGCAGCCACCTCAGCCTCGAGCACGGCCTGATCATCGGAGGCGCGCTGGCGCTCGCGTCGTTCGTCGGCCTCGCGGCGGTCGGGGTGGAGTGGGCCTCGAACGGCTTCGGCGCCCTCGGGCGCGCGTACGAGACGGCGCTGCTCGTAACCGGCCTCGGCCTGGGCATCCAGATCGTCTTCGGAGCCTTCTTCCTCGCACTGCTCACCATGCCGCTCCGACGCGACGGGTCGCGCGAACGTGTGTAGTGGGGTGGCCGAACGGAACGTCGGCTACGTCCGCCTGAACGAGCGCCCCCTCGGTGGTCACATGCGCCTCCTCGCGCTCGTCGGTGAGCGCAAACGCGTGCTGGACGTCGGTTGCTCGAGTGGCTACCTCGCCCGTCCGCTCGTCGAGCGAGGTTGCGTCGTCGTCGGGATCGAGCGAGATCCAGAGGCGGCACATGCCGCCCGCGAGGTTTGCGAGGAGGTGCTCGTCGGAGACGTCGAGGAGCTCGAGCTGCCCTTCGAACGCGGCTCGTTCGACGTCGTCCTCTGCGGTGACCTCGTGGAGCATCTGCGCGACCCCGAGACGTTCCTCTCCCGCGTCCGGCCGCTCCTGACCCGTGACGGAAGGCTCGTGCTCACGACACCCAACGTGGCGAACTGGGCTCTGCGGTTCGGCCTGCTCGTCGGGCGCTGGCGCTACACGGACCGGGGACTGCTCGACCGGACGCACCTTCATCTCTTCACACGCAAGACCCTCCTCGAAGCATTGGACAAGGCCGGCTATCGAGTGCTCGAGTTCGACTTCACGCTGCCTATGCCCGCGTCGGTCCCGCGTTACCAACACGCTCTCGAGCGCATGGCGCACGCGGTCGGGCGTGTGCGCCCGTCGCTCTTCGGTTATCAGTTCGTCGTCGCGGCCGGCCCGAAGTGATCTCCGTCGTCATCCCCACCAAGGACGGAGGCGCCGACCTCGTTCGCTGCCTGGACGCGATCTCGCGCCAACGGACCGACGACGACGTCGAGGTGGTCGTCGTCGACTCGGGATCACGAGACGGGAGCCCTGATCGAGCCAGGAGTTTCGGCGCACGCGTCCATTCCATACCGCCTGGCGAGTTCCATCACGGTCGCACGCGCAATCTCGGCGCTGAGCTCGCCCGGGGCGAGACACTCGTGTTTACGAGCCAGGACGCATATGCAGCGAGCGAGACCTGGCTTGCAGCGCTCACCGCGCGACTGCGAGAGGATGAATCGATCGCCGGCCTCTACGGTCGCCAGCTGCCCCACGAGGACGCCCGCCCTCCCGAGCGGTACTTCCTCGACTTCCTCTACGGGCCGGATCCTCGCGAGCAGCAGTTGGAGCCGAACGAAGAACTCACCTTCGAGGTGACCCTGTTCTCGAACGTGAACTCGGCGATTCCGCGACATATCTGGGAGGCATATCCGTTCGCCGACGACGTAGTAATGAGCGAGGACCAGGAGTGGTCGCGCCGCGTGCTCCGGGCCGGGCTGGGCATCGTCTACGAGCCCGAGGCCGCGGTGTACCACTCGCATACCTACTCAGTCGCCGGCGCGCTCCGACGGTTCTTCGACTCGGGCGCCTCCGCAGGTCGGTCGTACGTCGACGACGAGGCCGCCGACTCGAAGGCGGCGTTGTGGAAAGCCGGGGCGCGCTACGCGCAAGGCGAGGTCGCGTGGCTCTGGAGAACCGGACAGCGGCGCTGGATCCCCTATGCAGCCGTCTACGAGGTCGCCAAGTTCGCCGGGCTTCAGCTCGGCCGGCGTCACCGCCTGCTCCCGGCGGCACTCAAAGCGCGCCTCAGCGCGCATCCATCGTTTTGGGAGGGGTAGTGCACGCGGCGTCTCGCCGGCCACGCCTTCTCGAGACCATCTTCGTGGTGGTGGTGCTCGGCGGGTTCGTCCTGTTCGTGGCGCCGACACTCGGTCAGCCGCTGCTCGAGCGACATGCCTTCCGCCAAACGCAGACTGCGTACACGGCCCGAATCTTCCACGAGCAGGGAATCGACCTCCTTAACCCCAAGCTCCCTGTGTTCGGCGAGCCCTTCGAGGTGCCGTTCGAGTTCCCCCTGTTCCAGGCCGCGGCCTCGGTCGTCATGGATGCCGGAGTCCGTGACGACGTCGCTATGCGCCTCACAGGCCTGGCGTGCTTCCTGCTGACCGCACTGCTTCTCTGCGGGCTCGTTCGGCGGGTCGACAGCCGCGTGAGCGGTCTCGCAGCACTGGTCGCTTTCGTCTCCACGCAGTTCGCAGTCCTCTGGAGCCGCTCTTCAATGATCGAGTACCTCGCGACGGCAGGCGCCGTTGGCTTCGCATGGGCGACGATCGTCTGGAGGGAGAACAGGCGTCCTTCCGTGGGCGGCTTGGCGCTCGCAGCCGGACTGGTCGGAATGCTCGTGAAGCCGACGACCGCGGTGTTCTGGGTGCTCCCGGTGCTTGGATATCGCCCTTCGACTCGGCGGGCCGGCCAGCGGGGAACCGATGCGTTATCGCTCGTCGCGCTCGTCATGATCCCGCTGCTGGCGGCCGTGCTCTGGACACGCCACGCGGACGCGATCAAAGCCGCGACGCCGGCCACGGCCTGGCTCACGAGCAGCGCGCTCGGGGACTGGAACTTCGGAACATTCGACCAGCGATTGGATCTCGACGTGTGGGAAGAGATCGGAGATCGTCTTCTCGACTACATCCTCGGGCCGGCGGGAGTTGCGCTCCTCGTCGTCGCAGTCATCGGCGTGGTCATGTCGTCCCAGCGTCTGTTCTGGCTGGGCATCGCGCTCGCTGCCGTTCTTCCGCCCCTCGTCTTCACCAACCTCTACCACGTCCACGATTACTACCTGGCGGCGATCACGCCAGCCATAGCCGCGTTGATCGGCCTAGGAGTCGGATCTGCTTGGCGATTGCTTTCCCGACGGATGTTTGCCTTCGGGTTGGCCGCAGTCATCGTGCTGCACCTCGCGACCAGCGCGCACGAGCTCAAGCGGAGTTACTGGGCTCAGGCTTTTGCCCACGATCCCGGTGCTTGGCCGCGGCTCCTCGCGAACGAGGTTGCAGCCCGCACGCGGCCGGACGATCGCGTCGCAATTGTCGGATTGGACTGGTCGCCCGAGGTCCTCTATTACGCCAAGCGGTGGGGTCACATGGTGGTCGAGAGGAACCGGGATCGCGCGTTTGACGCCATTCACACAGACGGCTACCGCTACCTCCTCGTCGCCGATCCCGCCAATGCAGACCTGACCCCGTTGTCACGCTGGACCTGGTTGGGCGCGCTCAGCCCGTACAGCTACGCGATCGCCGACGAGGCGGAGGACCTCGAGAGCGCACAGTTCGTGGCCACCGAGGACGGCGGCGCCGTCGTCTCTCCAGGCAAGGAACTGAGACAGGGCATCCGCGTCGCCTGTGGGAAGCGCGTACGACTGCCGACCGGTCAGCACGGGACCCTGATCCGCGTGCGAAACCCGTCACCAGAAGCAAGAGTCAGCGTGACAGACGAACTCGCGCCGTTGCCCGCGCGGCGAGCGATCTTCGTCGACCCTCAGCTCCTCGATGCCGGATCGCTCACGCTCACGTGTTCGGGCCGGCCTGCACTGGTCGTCGACGTGCTGGAAGCGCCGTTTCCTTCCGCTTCCTAGCAGCCTTCGTCATCCAGCGCCCACTCCACTGTGGCGGCCAGCCCCTCCTCCAGACTCGTCGCCGTCGTCCATCCGAGCCGACCGAGCTCCTGCGTGTCCCCGGCAGCACGCCGTTGGTCGCCGAACTGAGCGCCCTCGCGTCGGATTTCCCATGTCGATCGCGACTCGCCGAATGCAGTGAGCACGGTTTCTGCGAGCTCGTTCACCGAAGTCTCGCGTCCGCTGCCGACGTTCAGCGCTCGTCCGTAGCTCTCGGGCAGGTCGAGGACGCGCATCCACGCGTCGACGACGTCATCGACGTAGACGAAGTCTCGCGTCTGCATCCCATCGCCGTGGATCGTGATCGGCTCGCCCCGCATGACGTTGCCGATGAAGATGGCGAGTACGCCCTGATACGGGTTGCTGATGCTCTGTCGCGGCCCGAACACGTTGAACATGCGTAGCGAGGTCACGTCGAGGTCGACGTCCGGTTGCTCCGCGGCGATGTGGACATACCGCTCCGCGGCGAACTTCGTCACCCCGTAGTACGAGACCGGGACGCACGAGACGTCTTCCGGGGTCGGGACGCGATCGGGCTGGCCGTAGATCGTCATCGAGCTCGCGTTGACGAGTCGTTGCACGCCCGACTCGACGCATCCGCGAACGACGTTCACCGTCCCGACGACGTTGGTCTTCAGATCGACCTCCGGCTCGGCGAACGAGAGCCGGATGCTCGCCTGGCCGGCGACGTGGAAGACGACGTCGAAGTGCTCACGCGCGAACACCGTGTCGACGACGTCGCGCTCGGCGACGTCTCCCTCCACCAGCGTCGCACCCTCGGGAACGCGCTCGCGGAGACCAGTCGAGAGGTTGTCCAGCACGGTGACGGGGAAGCCTTCGGCCAGGAGCCGGTCCGTCAGATGCGAGCCGATGAAGCCGGCTCCCCCGGTGACAAGAGCACGCCTCACACTGGGATGCGCGCCAGGTCGCCGAAGATGGCGTCGAGCGTGACGCTCACGCGCCAGTCCGGGTAGTCGCCCGTGAGGCGGCGAAGGTCGCTGATGTAACAGATGTGGTCACCCCGCCGGGGCTCTTCGACGTACTCGACGTCGAGCTTCTTTCCGGTGAGGCCCTCGAACCGCGCGATCGCCTCGAGGATGGAGATCGAGTTCGCGCGCCCGCCACCGATGTTGTAGACGGCGCCCGGCCGCGGATCTCCAGCGTACGCGAGGGCCGCAGAGCACACGTCGGAGGCATGGATGTTGTCGCGGACCTGCTTGCCCTTGTATCCGAAGATGCGGTACGTGCGCCCCTCGTGAACACACCGCGCGAGGTAGGCGAGGAAGCCGTGGAGCTCGGCACTCGCGTGGTTCGAGCCAGTGAGACAACCGCCCCGGAAACACACGGTCGGCATGCCGAAGTAGCGGCCGTACTCCTGCACGAGCAGGTCCGCCGCTGCCTTCGATGCGCCGAACAGGCTGTGCAGCGTCGCGTCGATCCGTGTGTCCTCGTCGATTCCTTCTCGCAGCGCCGGATCCGCGTAGTCGTAGCGCGTCTCGAGCTCGATGAGGTCGAGCTCGTTTGGCGCGTCGCCATAGACCTTGTTCGTGGACAGGAAGACGAAGGGCGAATCGGTGCAACGCACGCGAGCGGCCTCGAGCAGGTTCAGAGTCCCGACGGCGTTCACGTCGAAGTCGTCGAAAGGCCTCCTCGCCGCGAGATCGTGCGACGGCTGCGCAGCGCAGTGAACGATGAGATCCGGGCGAGCCTCACTGACAAGCCTGCTAATGCCCTCCCGATCACGTATGTCGAGCTCATGGTGCTTGTAGCGCCGAGTCTCTACGAGTAAGCGCTCGCGGTTCGCGGTAGTGTCTCCGTCCGGCCCGAAGAAGTCATTCCGCATGTTGTTGTCGAGCCCGTGGACCGTCCAGCCGAGCCGGTCGAGGGTTGCGACCATCTCCGAGCCGACGAGACCGCTCGACCCGGTAATCAGTGCAACCCGCGACCTCACGGGCGCTCAGCGAAGTAGAGCGTCTGCTTGCCGAGAATCCACCAGGCCGGAGGAAACGCCAGGTACAGACGCGCTGCTAGTGGGTGCTGCGGCAACCTGCTCTTGGTCGTGTAAGGGAGAAACCGCTTGATCACACGGGTCGTCTGCAATCCCGCGAGCTCGGCCGCCTCCGTGAGGCTGTGCTCGGTGAGGGCAACCTTGTGGTCGATGAAGTCCCAGTACGCGTCTCCCACCAGGCGAATGTTCGGTTGCAGCACCATCAGCGTTCCGCTCCGACAGAGGAGGCGCGCGGCAACGCGCAGCTGCTCAACGACCTCGTCCCCTGACGCCAGGTGCTCCAGGTAGTTGCTCATGAACACGACATCGAAAATCCCGAGCGGCAGCACCTGATCGAGTTCGAGTCCGTTGCTCTGGACGAACCGAACCGAATCCGAGAGATACTCCGACACGTCTCGAATGTCCGTCGCCCACCGTTCGCGAGCCGCAATGTTCTCGATGAAGTATCCGCGGTCGCAGGCGAGGTCGAGCACTGTCGAGTCGGCACGTACGTAACGCTGAAGGTATCGGCAGATTTCGCGCCACAGGGCGTGCTTCTGTACCGCCTCGGCGTCACTGAAGCGATGCTGATAGACGTGCTCGAGCGATTCCGTCATCGGCTGGAAGGCCCTTGTGGGTCGCACCTCACGTAGAGCCGATACGAACCTGAGCGGAAAGGTTCGCAGAAGCAATTGCGGACGACGTAATTCGGTTCGGCCGAACCGAAGTC
>JBMDXR010000078.1:0-28133 GCA_048594925.1 Gaiellaceae bacterium | reverse complement strand
ACGCCACCTGCGGCAAGCTCGTCGATCGTCTTCGTGTTGACGTAGCGCGCCCCGTAGCAGCCGATGTGATCCGTGCGTAGCGCATCGGAGACGTAGACGATCACGTTCACAGCGCGGCGGATTGTAGTGGTGGCCTAGCGCGAAGACCCTGATCAGGCGGGGACGGGCAACGGCCGTCTCCGCTGAGCCTCAGAGCGGACGAGGGGCTACGTCAACCGAAAGCGCGTTCAGGAACGCCGCGTGCTCGCTCGCAGCCGGCTGCTCGCAGATTCCCCCATCGGCCCAGGCAGGCCCGGCTTCGCGGATGACGGCGTAGCGGCTCATGCCCGTGCAACGAGGAAGTGGTACTCGTTCGAAAGCCGATAGGTACCGTCGGCGGTGCGGAAGGGCGCGAGGCCGTCGACGATCGCCGTCTCGAGCTCGCGCTCGCGTTCGGGGCCCGCGAGGATCGCCAACCCGGCCACGGCGATCATGGCGCGGCCGAGCGTCGCTGCGTCGGGGTACTCGATCGTCCAGGTGGTGTCGAACTCGCTCTCCGCGGTCAAACCGGCCTGGGAGGCGAGGCCGGTCAGGGCGCCCGGCTCGGAGAGGTCGGGGTCCGGCGGAGCGTCCGGTGGTCGCGGCGGCAGGAACGGCCTGGCGAGCTGCTTCATCGCCTCCAGATCGCAGTGCTCGTGAGCACCCCAGACCTGAATCACGACAGCGGCCCCGGGCTTGGCGACGCGGCCGGCTTCGCGCAGAGCGGCAACCATGTCGTTTGCGAAGAAGAACGAGTTGAAGCCCGTCACGAGGTCGAAGCAGTCGTCCTCCCAGGGGAGCTCCTCCATCTCACCGGCGCGGAGATCGGCGTCCGGCAGTCGTCCACGGGCGAACGCTATGAGCGAGTCGGAGGCGTCGATCCCGTGCGCCTTCCCGCCGCGCCCGGCGACCATGCGAAGGAAGGAGCCGACGCCGCAGCCGATGTCGAGCACGCGCTGCCCCGGAGCGAGCCCGACCCGCTGGAGCGCCGCCTCGTACGTGGGGACCTGACGGTCCTCGCTGAGCGCCCAGTCCGCCGGTCGGGCTCCCCACAGAGGCCCCCACCGCTCGCCGCTACCTCGGACCCGAGACACAGTCGACATCTCCGCTCCTTCGCGTAGGCTATGATCCATAGCTATAAACTATGGATCGTAGCCTTGTCAACCCCGAGCTCGGCATGTTCTCGTACGAGATCCTCGGCCTCGTCGGTCGCGGAGGGGCAGGAGCACACGACCTCCTGCGTCTCGCGCGACGTGGGCGGATGCTCGCTTGGGCGGGCGAGAGTCAGTACTACGTCGAGCCCAAGCGGCTTGCGAGGCTCGGCTACCTCGCGGCACGGCGGGAGCCTGGCAAGACGCGCGAGCGCACCGTGTACACCCTCACCGAGAGAGGTCGCGAGGCCTTGCGTGCGTACGCGGAGACCCCCGTCCGGTTCACGCCGCTGAAGAGCGAGCCCCTGCTCCGGCTGCTCTTCTGCGATCTCGTCGGCGAGCCGGCCACGAGAGCGAGCATGATCACGCTCCGAGACGACATCGCCGACCTCATGACGCGCCTCGACGAGAGCGTCGATGCAGCCATCGCACTTCCTCATCGCAGCAAGTACCTCCTCCTCGTGACCGACTTCCTGCGCGACTACCTCGAGCTCCACCTCGAGCTCGTCGACAGGATCGAGCGCGAGTTCGCCGCCGAGTCGGACAGCGACGAGCGCATCGCGTCGGCGTAGCGTCGAGCAGCGTCGGACACTCTGCCGATACGGCCGCGTCTTGCGGCGCCCTAGCCTGAGGCCGTCATGAAGCGGACACCGCTCTACGCGCTCTACGCGGCGGACACGATCTCGCTCGCCGGCAACGCCGTCGCGCAGATCGCGATCCCGTGGTTCGTGCTCACGGAGACCGGGAGCGCGACGCTGACCGCGTTGGTCGTGTTCTTCAACTTCCTGCCCATCGTGCTGGCGGCCTTCTTCGGCGGAGTCGTCGTCGACCGGCTCGGTTTCCGCACGACGAGCGTAGTCGCCGACCTCGCGAGCGCGGCGGCCGTGGCGGCGATACCGCTGCTCCACTCGACGGTCGGAATCGAGCTCTGGCAGCTCATGACCCTCGTCTTCGTCGGCGCGCTGCTCGATGCTCCCGGGGCGACCGCGCGGGCGGCGCTCTTCCCCGACGTGGTGGAGCTCGCGGGCGTTCGCATGGAGCGTGCCTCGGGGATCCGAGCAGGAATCCAGCAGGGCTCCCAGCTCGTGGGTGCTCCGATCGGTGGAATCCTCGTCTCCCAGGTCGGGGCGACAGCGGCTCTCTGGCTCGACGCAGCGAGCTTCCTCGTGTCGGCCGCCCTTGTCGTGGTCTTCGTGCCACGGCCTCACGCGATCGAAAGCCAGACGACACGTCGCTTCTTCTCCGAACTGGCAGAGGGCCTGCGCTTCATCTGGAGTCGCCGACTGGTGCGAGCGCTGATGGTCATGATCCTCCTGACGAACCTCATCGAGGCACCGGGGTCGGTCGTCCTCGCGGTCTTCGCCGAGGAGGCATACGGCAGCGCAGCCGACTTCGGGCTCATGGTCGGGGTGCTCGGAGGATCCGCGCTCGCCGGAGCCCTCGTCTACAGCGCGATCGGGCACCGGCTGCCCCGGCGCCGAACCTTCCTCGTCTGCTTCTCGTTCGTGCCGCTGGGCTACCTGGCCCTGGCAACGATGCCGTCGCTACCGGTTGCCGTCGCCGCACTCGCGGTAGCGGGGTTCGCGGCAGGACCGATCAACCCGCTGCTCTTCACGGTGCAGACCGAGATCGTGCCGGCCGAGCTTCGCGGACGTGTCTTCGGTGCAGTTCGCGCGGGTGCGTGGGCCGCGATCCCTCTCGGCATCCTGCTCGGCGGTCTCGTGGTCGCGGTAGTCGGAGTCGGCGCGACGTTCCTCGCGATGGGTCTGTTCCTCGCTGCCGTCGTCGGGTACGGGTTCTTCAATCCCGCGTTCCGCGAGATGGACTCAGGAGGGCGTGGTACTCAGAGCGCGGAGGAGGCTGCGTCCGCGTAGGCCTTCGGGCTCGTCGATGCCGAGGAGCTCGAGCACCGTCGGGGCAACGTCCAGGAGATGTGCGTCGTGCCGGCCGCTCGCGTCGATCCCCGGCCCGGCGACGACGTACATCCCGTCTTGGGCGTGGTTCGCGTCGTCCGGCCCGGTGTCGTTCTCGAGCGTCTGGATGCCCTCGTCGCCCCCGATCGTCCCGACCGAGCGCCAGTAGAGATCGCCGAACACGACGATGAGGTCGGGTGCCACGCCCTGCGGGCTCTCGTACAGCTCCTCGGGCTTGTAGACCGCCGTCGGGATCGGGTTCCCCGCGTCGTCGGGGACCTCCGCGATCCGACGAGCCAGATCGTCACGTACGGCCTCGTACTCCTCCGGTGCGATCGTTCCCTCCGGCTCCCGGCCTGCGACGTTGAGGAAGACGCGTGCGTAGTAGCCGCCCTCCCCCCACGCGGTCGTCCGTGACCAGTCCACACCGACATCTCGGAGCGACGAGACACCGTCCGGCTCGGCCAGCGTTGCGAGCAACCCCTCCCTGCGCAGCCACTCGTTGACGCGAATCCCGCCGTCGAGCCGCTTCGCGCCGTGGTCGGAGAGCACGAAGACCGCTGTGTCGTCGTCCGCCCGCTCGAGCAGCTTCCCGATGAGCCCGTCGACGTGACGGTGGTAGTCGAGGATCGCGGTCTCGTACGGGTTGCCCGGCTCGTGCTTGCGGTGCTCGGGATCCATGTACTTCCAGAACCCGTGGTGCATGCGATCGGGCCCCATCTCGACCATCGCGAAGAACGTCCACGGCTTCGTCTCGACCAGGTGCCCCGCGAGCGCGAACCTCCTGTCGGTCATCTCGTACACCTGACGCAGGAGGTACTCCTTGTCGTCCGTGCGGAAGTCCTTCGTGTCGAAGAGGTATTCGCCGACGACGTCGGCGATCTCGTCCTTCAGCGCCGAGGGGTACGTGTACTTGCTCTCGAGAGACGGTGTGAGGAAGCAACCGACCATCACCCCGTTGAGCGGCCGCGGCGGATAGCAGCCGGGAACCGAGAGGACGATCGACGACCCGCCCGCTCGGGTCACGTAGTCCCACAGGCGCGGCTCCTTGATCGCCGTCGACATCGCGATGAAGCCGCCGTCGTACGTGTGGTCCGAGCGGTTACGGAAGCCGTACACGCCGAGGTCGCCCGGGGTCTTCGACGACATCATGCACGACCAGGCAGGAACGGTGATCGGCGGGATCACAGAGGTGAGGCGGCCGTACGAGCCGCGCTCCATGAGGCTTGAGATCGTCGGCAGCTCGTCGCGCCAGCGTTCGAGGACGAGCGAGGGCTCCGCGCAGTCGAGCCCGATCAACATCACCTTCCGCGGCACGGGCGGAGCGTAGCCAGCGGGGGCTGCGCACGACCGCCGGGACCGCCACAATCGCGGCGATGAGCGCGAGCCCCGAGCCGGCAGCCGAAACCGTCGTCATGAAGTTCGGCGGCTCTTCGGTGGCCGACCCCGACAAGATCAGGCACGTCGCGCAGCGGCTCGTGGGAGCGCGCGAGCGCGGCCTTCGCGTCGTCGCGACCGTCTCGGCGATGGGCGACACGACCGACGGCCTCCTCGAGCTCGCGCAGAAGGTCTCGCCGCACCCGCACCCGCGCGAGCTCGACATGCTGCTCTCCACCGGCGAGCGCATCGCCTGTGCCCTCGTGGCTATGGCGGTGCACGACCTCGGCTACGAGGCCGTCTCCTTCACCGGCTCGCAGGCAGGGATCATCACCGACCCGGTGCACACGAGGGCGAAGATCCGCGAGATCACCCCCGTTCGCGTCGTCGAGGCGCTGGAACACGGCCGGATCGTGCTCGTCGCCGGCTTCCAGGGCTTCTCGCGCGACACGATGGACGTGACGACGCTCGGCCGCGGAGGAACCGACGCGACCGCGGTCGCCCTCGCGGCCGCGCTCGGCGCCTCGTGCGAGATCTACTCGGACGTCCTCGGCGTCTTCACCGCCGACCCGCGCATTGTCCGGGAGGCGCGGAAGCTCGACAGGATCTCGTACGAGGAGATGCTCGAGATGGCGGCGTCGGGGGCGAAGGTGCTGATGCTGCGCGCGGTCGAGCTCGCGCGCGGCCAGAACGTTCCCATCCACGCCCGCTCGACGTTCTCCGACGAGCAGGGCACGTGGGTACAGGAAGCCGAAGGGCTCGAGCAGGCGATCGTCTCGGCCGTGACGCACTCGCAGGACGAGGTGCTGTTCGATCTGCGTGGGGTGCCCGACCGCCCCGGATCGGCAGCCGCCATCTTCGAGGCGGTCGCCGCAGAGCACGTCAACGTGGACACGATCCTCCAGAACGTCGGCCACGAGTCGGCGGAGCTCTCGTTCTCGGTTCCCGAGGACGACGTGCACGCAACGCGGCGCGCCCTCGCGCAGGCGCAGAAGTCGATCGGCCCGATCGAGATCGACGAGGTGTCCGATCTCGGCAAGGTCGCGCTCATCGGCGCCGGAATGCGGTCGCACCCCGGTGTCGCGGCACGCATGTTCCGCACGCTCGCCGACCAGGACATCAACCTCCGGCTCATCTCGACCTCGCCGATCAAGGTCTCGTGCCTGATCCCGCGCAAGGACGTCGAGCGGGCGGTGCAGGCACTGCATGCTGCGTTCTCGCTCGGCGGACAGTAGGCTCCTTCGCCGCAACGAGCATGAAGGCGGACGCACCCCCTCAGCCTGCCCCCGGGCAGAGCCGTGGACGCTCCACGGCGATGTGGATCGTCCTCGTCGTCGCAGGGCTCCTGCTCCTCTTGTCGTCGTTCGCCGTCTGGGTCAATCGCGTCGCGCTCAACACGGACGTCCTCACCGACACGAGCAGCTCCTTGCTGGACGACGACGCGATCAGGACGGCGGTCGCGAACCGCGCCGTGGACGAGCTCTTCGCAAACGTGGACGTCCAGGCGGAAGTGGAGCAGCAGCTCCCGAGCGACTACAAGGGGCTGTCGGGAGCCGCTACCGCCGGGCTACGACAGGCCTCCTACCAGATCGTCAACCGTGCGCTCGAGCAGCCCACCTTCCAGCGCCTCTTCAAGGTCACGCTGGAGGAGAGCCACAGGACGCTCGTCGAGGTCCTCGAAGGCGGCGGCGACCGGGTCGCCACCGAGGGCGGCGAGGTAACGCTCAACCTCCGCGTCATCATTCTCGAGGCAGCCGACCGGATCGGGCTCGGCGAGCAGGTCGCGGATCGGATCCCCGCCGACGCGGGTCGGATCGTGATTCTCCGGTCCGACGAGCTGGACACGGCACAGGACGCTTTCCAGCTTCTCAAGACCCTCGCGTGGGTGCTCCCCGTCCTCGCGCTTGCCGCTTTCGCCCTGGCGGTCTGGCTCGCGAGAGAGCGCCGTCGCGCGATCCGTGGTATCGGCATCACCGTCGCCATCGTCGGCGCGCTCGGCCTCCTCGCCGCGAACCTCACGAAGAACTACCTCGTGGACTCGCTCGTGGCGCGCGAGGACGACCGCGAGGCCGCGAACAACGCGTGGGACATCCTCACCGACCTGATGCGCGGTTCGTTCAGATTCATGATCTTCGTCGGTGTCCTCTTCATCGTCGCCGCCTGGCTCGCGGGGTCGGGCCGGCGAGCGCTGGCGATGCGTGGCTGGCTCGCTCCAGCGCTGAGGAACCGCGTCTGGGCGTACCTCGCGCTCGCCGTGGTCGGGCTCGTCCTGCTGCTCAGCTCCGAGGTGAGCGACTTCTCGCGGTTCCTCGTCGTCCTCATCCTCCTTGCGCTCGGCGCGACGTGGATCGAGCTCACCCGCAGACAAACGCTGCACGAGTACCCGAACGCCGAGGGCACAGCGCTCATCGGCGAGGCCCGCACCCGCGTCTCCGACTGGTGGGAGAGCAGGCGGACGCGACCCGCGCGAGCCGCAGAACCTGCGGCGACAGACGTTGCCGCGCGGCTCGCTGCTCTGGCAGACCTGCACGCCCGCGGAGAGCTGAGCAACGAGGAGTACGCGTCGGCGAAGGCACGCGTGCTTGCCGGCGAGTAGTCCAGAGGCAGGCTCGCCGCGCCACGCGGCGAACAACCGGGCGTGGACAGCAACCTCGCGGAAGCTCTCGTCTCGGGCGCCATCTGGCTCGGCGTCCTGGTGGCCGTGCGCTACTCGCTCCGCTTCGCGTTCGGCCGCTACGAGCGGCGACTCGCCGAACGCGACCCGGCAGTCGCGGCTCGACGAAGAACGACGTTCAGCTTCCTGCTTCGCGTCGTCATCGCGCTCGTCGGCTTCATCGGCGTGTGGAGCGTCCTGTCGGCGTTCCCCGCGACTCAGCAGGTGGCGAGCGCATTCCTCGCCTCGAGCGCGGTGCTCGCACTCATCGCGGGCCTCGCGCTGACGACGCCGCTCGGGAACCTGGGATCCGGCGTTCTCCTGGCCTTCACGCAGCCGGCTCGACTCGGCGACCGGATCACGGTCGACGACCACACGGGCATCGTCGACGACATCACACTGAGCTATACGGCGCTCACGACCGACGAGGGTCGGCGGATCTTCGTGCCGAACACGCGCATGGTCTCGACCGTCCTCGTGAACCGCTCGGTCGACGATCCCCGGCGTTTGGTGACCGTCGAGTTGCCCGTGCGCCTCGGCGCGCCTCTCGCCGACGCGCGCAGGGCCGTGATCGAAGCCGCCTCGCGCGTTCCGCAGGGAGACTCGCTGGCCGTCTACGTCCAGGTCGGCGAAGTGTCTGAGAAGATCGCATGGCTGAACGTCGTCGCCTATGCGCCGTTCGGCGCCGACGTCTCCCAGGTCGCGAGCGAGATCCGCGAAAAGGCACTCGCCGCACTCGGCGAGGCCGAGCTGCTACCCGTCTAGAGCTCGAGGCCCTCGCCCGGCCGCAGCACGCTCACCTCCACGTCCGGCGCTGCCTCCTGCATCGCCGCGACGAACTCGACGGGCGGCAGGTCCACGAACTCGGGGCGCCTCACGAGGCCGAGGTGGATCGGGAAGTACGTCCCCCAGTGGATCGGGACGACGCGCTTCGGCCGAATCCGGGCGACGGCCTCCGCGGCTCGCGCCGGGTCGAGGTGCCCGCCGCCCAGCCCGGGCCCCCAGCCCCAGATCGGAATCAGACCAAGGTCGACCGGGCCTAGCTCGCTCATCCCGTCGAAGAGGTCGGTGTCCCCGGCGAAGTAGATCGACTTCGACCCCGTGACGACGTACCCGAGCGGATCCGCCGACGCTCCGAACGGCCCGCGGCTTCGGTCGTGCTTCGCCGGGACGGCACGGACCTGGAGCTCGCCGATCGCAAGCGTCTCGCCGACCTCGATCTCGAAGACGCTCTCGAACCGCTTCTTGCGCAGCAGCCCTCCAAGACCACGGGGGACCACAACCGGGAGCTTCCTCCCGAGCCGCTCGAGCGAGGGCAGGTCGAGGTGGTCGTAGTGCGCGTGCGAGATGAGCACGGCGTCGACGCCGCGCTGGGCGCGGGAGGAGACGGGTGACGAACGCCTCAGATGGGCGACGCGGTTCCGAAGAAGCGGGTCGGTCAGCAGACGGACACCGTCGAGATCGACGAAGACCGTCGCATGACCCACGTATTCGACGCGCGCCACTGCGCGCAAAGCCTTACACGCAGTCTTTGAGCCCCTGGGCTTCCGGGAGCGACTCGAGCTTCTTCAGCGTGTTGTTCTCGATCTGGCGGATTCGCTCCCGCGTGACGCCGAACGCCTGGCCGACCTCTTCCAGCGTGCACGGCTGCGATCCGTCGAGCCCATAGCGAAGCTCGATGACCCGCCGCTCCCGGTCGGGTAGCGCCGACAGCGCCAGCTCGACGTCCTCGCGGCGAAGCGACAGCGACGCGGTGTCGAACGGCGACTCGGCCGCCTCGTCCGGGACGAAATCCCCGAGCGACGAGTCCTCCTCTTCGCCGATGGGCTTCTCGAGCGAGATCGGGAGCTGGGACATGCGCAGGATCTCGCGCACCTCGTCCACCTCGATCTCGAGCTCCGCGGCGATCTCCTCCGGGAGCGGCTCGCGCCCGAGCCGCTGGACGAGCTGCCGCTCGATGTGCACGACCTTGTTCAGCTTCTCGACCATGTGCACCGGGATCCGGATCGTCCGAGCCTTGTCGGCGATCGCACGCGTCACGGCCTGGCGGATCCACCACGTCGCGTAGGTCGAGAACTTGAAGCCACGGCGGTAGTCGAACTTCTCGACGGCACGAATGAGGCCGAGCGAGCCCTCCTGGATGAGATCGAGGAACGAGAGCCCTCGCCCGAGGTAGCCCTTCGCGATCGAGACGACGAGCCTCAGGTTCGCCTCGATCATGTGCTGCTTCGCCGCCATGTCGCCCCGCTCGATGAGCTTCGCGAGCGACACCTCCTGGTCTGCCGTCAGGAGGGGCACCTTCCCGATCTCGCGCAGGTACAGGCGCAGTGAGTCGAGGGACGGCTCGACCGAGAGGTCGAGCTTCTGCTCTCCCTTCTCCTCCTCGACGACCAAGGGCTCCGCATGCGGGAAGTCCTTGTGCTCCACGCCTTCGTGGAGCTCGATCGCGTGGTCGATGAGGTACGCGTAGAAGTCCTCGATCTGCTCCTTCGTGAGCTCGACGTCCTCGAGCCCCGTGACGATCTCGTCGTAGGTGAGGAAGCCCTTCTCGAGCCCTTGCTCGACGAGGCGCTGGAGCTCCTCGACCTCGGGGAGGGCGATGTCGACAGACAGCATGGCCTGGGCTTTCTCCTCTCGCGCTCGAACGGATACTGACCTTCCGACATGCATGAGCCGGCCCGCCTGCCGCCCCGGCTCCCACCAGTTGAAGCGCGCGGATACTAGTCCGGAACGGACGGTTGTGGAAGAGGACCACTTTGTTAACGCGCGGGGGCGGTCCGGTGAACGCAGAGCTCTCCGACCGTCTCGCCACGGGAGTTCTCGACCGGCGCCTCCGCGAGATCGCCCGTCGCAAAGCCCATCCCTTCGAGAAAAGCCGCGAGAGCGGGACGGAGCGGGCGCTGGGCGCCGTCCTCGGCTTTGAGCGCGACGCCGAGGCCGTCGCGCCCTGCGCAGAGGAGGCCCTCGGCGCCGCCCTTGGCCGCCCAGCGGTCCTGCAGTCGCATCAGCTCGGTGTCCGGCCAGCTCTCGCCGCGGATCAGCTCGGGTCGCGCGCGCATCGCCTCCGCTGTCCGCGGGCCGCCGTCGAGCGTCTCGAACCGCGAGAACGCCTGCGCCATCCGCTCCAGGGTCAGCGCGTACGTCACCACGCCGCATCCGTCGACCGCCGTCGGCACCGACTCGGGGTCGACATCCGCTGCCTGTGCGATCTCGTCGAGCATCGCGAGCTGGCACGGATGCGTCGCGAGGCGGTAGCCCACGGTGGGCCAGCCCCGCTCGCGACAGAGCAACAGCATCGCTGCGTGCTTGCCGGAGCAGTTGTGCTCGAGCCGCGTCGGCTCCGGACCGCACTCGAGGTCGTCCTCGGTGGCGTCGGCTTTCGCGAGGAGGCTTCGGACCGGCTCGAGCTGGTCGGGTCGGTGGAGGTGTGACGCGCACGCGATCGCGATCTCGACGTCGTCGAGATCCGGTCGAGCCCGGACGATCGGAAGCGCCTGGATCGGCTTCGCGGCGCTCCGGAAGAGCGTGACCATCGAGGGATCACCGCATGCATAGACGATCCCGCCTTCGGACACCGCGACCGCGTGCACCCGATGCCGTGCCTCGACGACCTCGCCTCGACGGACATCAACGACGAGGACATCCATGCAGCCACCCTAACCGGCGGTGGCAACCCTCACCTGAGACGCGTTTGGGTCGTCCGATAGCGGGGTAGATTCGGCGCGTCGATACCCGACTACGGGTCGATACCCGACTACAGGGAGGGGATTCATGAGTCACCCACAGAAGCCGCACCTGCGGAAGGGTGTGCTCGCGCTCGGCGTCGCCGCAGTCGCCGTTCTGGCCACGATCGCACTGCCGGCAGCGGCGACGTCGGCTCCGCCAGGCTGTGCGAACCGCACGAACACGACGTACCAGACCTTGCTGGAGTGCGTGACGCTCGAAGGCGTCCGTGCGCATCAGGCCGCGTTCCAGGAGATTGCGGACGAGAACGACGGTACTCGCGCGGCCGCGACACCCGGGTATGACGCGAGCGTCGACTACGTGATCGACACGCTCGAGGAGGCCGGCTGGTCGGTCGACACCCACGAGTTCGACTTCGCGGTCGCGGAGCCGATCCAGCAGCTCACGCCGATCGCCGCAACGCACGAGTCGGGCGAGGTGACGGGCAGCGCCCTGGGGACGGTGACCGCCGCGGTGACACCTGTCGACATCAACCTGACGCCTCCCGACCGGGCGAACACGAGCGGATGCGATGGAGCGTTCACGGAAGCCGCCGTCGGAGCGCCGCTCACGGCCGACCCAGCGGGTCCCGACGACTTCGCGGGCTTCACGGCCGGCCACATCGCACTGATCCAGCGGGGCGCCTGCAGCTTCGCCCTGAAGGTCGCGAACGCCCAGACCGCCGGCGCGGCCGCGGTCATCCTCTTCAACCAGGGCAACACGCCCGCACGCAGCGTCACCCTCACCAACATCACGGCCGTACCGCCTGCAGGGTCGGCGTTCACGACGATCACCGTCCCGGTGGTGGGCACGAGCTTCGCGGCCGGCGAGTCGCTCGCCCAGCCCGGCACGACGGCGACCGTCGCGGTCGTGAACGATCCGCAGACCAACGTGATCGCCGAGCTCGACGGGCGGAACGACGACAACGTCGTCATGGCGGGAGCGCATCTCGACTCCGTCGAGACGGGGCCCGGGATCAACGACAACGGGAGCGGTTCCGCCGCGCTGTTGGAGGTCGCCGTGCACCTCGCGAAGGTGAAGCCCGAGAACACGTTGCGCCTCGCGTGGTGGGGCGCCGAGGAAGCGGGCCTGATCGGCTCGACGGCCTACGTCGACGACCTGTCCGCGGCAGAGCGCGACCACATCGCCATGTACATGAACTACGACATGGTCGGCTCGCCGAACTACGTGACGATGGTCTACGACGCGGACCAGTCCACGTTCCCCGCGCCGCAGGGAGTTCCGATCCCGGCCGGCTCGACCGCGATCGAGGACCTGTACGAGTCGTACTACACGATGATCGGAGAGCCCTACGACGATACGGAGTTCTCCGGTCGTAGCGACTACCAGGCGTTCATCGAGAACGACATTCCGTCGGGTGGTCTCTTCACGGGGGCGGAGGAGATCAAGACGCCGACGCAAGCGGGCATCTGGGGCGGCACTGCCGGTGCGCAGTTCGATCCGTGCTACCACCAGGCCTGCGATACGTTCGCGAACAACAGCAACCACGCGCTCGAGGTCAACAGTGACCTGATCGCCTTCGCGATGCTGACGTTCGCGTTCTCGACCCAGTCGGTCAACGGCGTCGCCGGCGTACCCGTTCCCGGCTCATCGTCGATCACGCTGCCTTCGCCCGCCGGGCCCGAAGGCACCTTCGTCCCGTAGCCACGTAGAGGAGGTCGGGGCGGTACCACGCCCTGACCTCCTCTCCCGGCATTGCGAATGGTCGGGATTTGTCGTATGTTTCGCGATCATCGACCGTTCGCCTGACTACGAGCTCGACGACGTCCTCGTCGTCGACGAGCCGCAGAAGCTTCGTGCGCTCGGAGACGCCACGCGTGGCCGGATCATCACGCTGCTGAACGAGCGCGCCGCGAGCACCACCGAGCTCGCCGCCGCGCTCGCGATTCCGAAGGGCACGGCGGGGCACCACCTGAAGGTGCTCGAGAAGGCCGGGCTCGTGCGCGTCGTCCGAACGCGACAGGTTCGCGCGCTCACGGAGAAGTACTACGGCCGGGTCGCGCGCCTGTTCCTTCTGCGCACCGTCGACACCGAAGCCGATCTGCGCGGCGGCGCTCTCACCGCGATGTTCCTTCGCCAGGCGGCCGACGAGGCGGTCGCATCCGGCGCCGACGAGAAGGGTGAAGCAGGCATCCGTCATGTCCGCCTCACGTCGAAGGATGCTCTTCGCTTCCGGAAGCGACTACTGCGGCTGTTCCGGGACATCGAGTCCGCGGAGGATCCTGACGGTGAGCTGCACGTGCTCTCGCTGGCGCTGTTCCGTTCGACGACCACGCTCCCGGCAGACGACGGCGATGCGTAGCCTCTGGCCGCGAGACGGGCTCTGGCGGCACGGCGACTTCCTCAAGCTGTGGTCGGCGGAGACGGTCAGCCAGTTCGGGACGCAGGTCTCGTTTCTCGCGATTCCGCTCGTCGCGGTACTCGTGCTCGACGCCAGCACGTTCGAGGTCGCCGCCCTCGGCGTCGTCGACTTCCTGCCGTTCATCCTCTTCACACTCCCGGCCGGCGTGTGGGTGGACCGATTCCGCCGCCGTCCTTTCCTGATCGCAGGTGACTTCGGGCGAGCACTTCTGCTCACGACGATCCCTGCGGCCTACCTCCTCGACATCCTCACACTGGGCCAGCTCTACGTCGTCGGCTTCCTCATCGGGACGTTCACGGTGTTCTTCGACGTCGCCTACCAGTCGTACCTGCCGTCGCTCGTCGAGCGCGATCAGATCATCGAGGGAAACTCGAAGCTGGAGATCAGCCGTTCCGCGGCGCAGGTCGGTGGGCCGGGCATGGGAGGCGCGCTCGTCGAGTTCTTCACGGCCCCGTACGCCGTGCTGGTGGACGCGATCAGCTTCCTCGGCTCGGCCCTCTTCCTTCTCCGAATCGGCAAGATCGAGGAGCGCCCCGCTGTGACGGACGAGAACGGGGCGAAGCCGAGCTTCCGGGCCGACCTGAAGGAGGGACTCGGGTTCGTGCTCGGGAATCCCAACCTGAGGGCACAAGCCGGCTGCACGGCGACCTCGAACTTCTTCTTCAACGTCGCATTCGCGATCTTCATCGTGTTCGCCGTCCGTGAGCTCGAGCTGTCGGCCGGCGTCATCGGAGTCGCGCTCTCGATTGGTGCCGCGGGATCGCTGGCCGCTGCGTTCACGGCGATGCGCCTGTCGAGGCGCTTCGGGATCGGGCCGACGACGATCGCCGTCACGGCGCTGCAGGGGCCGGTCATGCTGCTCGTGGCATTCGCGCCGGTCGGCGACGGCGCGATCCCCGTCCTCGTGGCCGCGCAGCTGATCCTCGGCTACGTGATCGTCACCTACAACATCGTCCAGGTGAGCTACCGGCAGGCCATCTGCCCGACCCGGCTCCAGGGGCGGATGAACTCGGCGATGCGCTTCATCGTCTGGGGAACGATCCCGCCGGGGGCACTGGTGGGCGGCGCGCTCGGCACGTGGATCGGTCTACGCGAGACGATTGCCGTCGGGGCAATCGGCGGCGGGCTCTCGTTCCTCTGGATCCTCTTCTCTCCCCAGCGGCATCTCCGGGAGATGCCCGAGCCGATCGAGGAAGAGCCGCAGACATCGGCGGCGACCGAGCCCGCGCCCGCCTAAGCGGCTACCGTCACGGCGTGCCCGAGCTGCCCGAGGTGGAAGCGTGGGTGCGGGCGCTCGACCCGCTCGTATCGCGCTCGCCCGTGATGCGTGCCGGCCCGGCCCACATCGCGACGCTGAAGACCTTCGACCCGCCCCTGTCCGCACTCGAAGGGCGGCGCCTCGAGGGCTCCCGTCGGCGCGGGAAGAACCTGCTCTTCCCGACCGAGGACGGCGACCTCCTGCTGCGCGTGCACCTGATGAGCGCCGGGCGTCTCCGCTACCTCGAGGCCGGCGCGAAGGGGCCGAGGACGTCGATGTTCCGGCTGCAGTTCTCCGGCGGCGGCGAGCTCGTCCTCACCGAGGCCGGAAAGAAGAAGCGCGCCGGCGTCTGGCTCGTCACACCGGAACAGCTCGAGGAGGACCTCGCGCATCTCGGCCCGGACGCGCTCGACCTCGACGCGGCCGCGCTCGGCGAGATCCTCGTGCGCGAGCGGCGTCAGCTGCATCCCCTCCTGCGCGACCAGCGCGCGATCGCGGGAATCGGGCGCGCACACGCAAACGAGATCCTTCTGCGCGCTCGCCTCTCGCCGTTCAAGGCCTCGACAGAGCTCTCGGGCGACGAGATCGAGCGACTCGCCGCGGCGATGCACGAGGACCTGACGCGCGCGCTCGAGCTCCGCGAGCTCGGCAAGGGCGACGCCGTCGTCTATCGGATCCACGACCGGCTCGGCGAGCCGTGTCCCCAGTGCGGGACACCCATCGCTCGCGTCGACTTCGAGGAGCACACGATCTACTACTGCTCGAGCTGCCAGACGGGCGGTCGCATGCTGAAGGATCGCCGGCTCTCGCGGCTGCTCAGATAGGCATTTGACATGTGACCTTTTGGTCACGTATCGTAAAGACGTGACCGACGACGATCGCGTGTTCAAGGCGCTCGCGGATCCGACGCGACGCTTCTTGCTCGACCGGCTCTTCGCGCGTGACGGCCGCACGCTGACCGAGCTCGAGTCCGAGCTGGACATGACCCGCTTCGGTGTGATGAAGCACCTGCGCGTCCTCGAAGACGCGAACCTCGTCGTCGCGGCGCGCTCGGGCAGGGAGAAGCTGCACTTCCTGAACCCGGTACCAATCCGGCTGATCCACGACCGGTGGATCGACAAGTACACGGAGCGCCGGGTGTCGGCGCTCGCAGACCTCAAGAGCGAATTGGAGGAGACCGCATGAGCACACAGACCGAGACCGCGGTGACGACGCAGGTCTACCGCGTCTACATCAAGGCGTCCCCGCAGGCGATCTGGGATGCGATCACGAAGCCTGAGTGGACGCAGAGGTACGGCTATCGAGGGATCGTCGAGTTCGACGCCCTCGAGCCGGGCGCGCGCTACCGGATCCTCACGCCGCCCGAGATGCAGGCGGCGGGCTTGCCCGAGGTGGTCGTCGACGGCGAGATCGTCGAGACGGACGAGCCGCGCAGGCTCGTCCAGACGTGGCGCGCCCTCTGGTCGGAAGACGTCGCGGCCGAGACCCCGACCCGTGTCACGTACGACATCGAGGAGGACGACGGCGGCGTCACGAGACTGACCGTGACTCACGAGCTCGAGGGCGCTCCGATCCACGCCGCGCAGGTCGGCATGTCGGACGCGCGCATCCAGGAGGGCGGCGGCGGCTGGCCGATGATCCTCAGCGATCTGAAGACGCTGCTCGAGACCGGCAGCTCGTTCGGAGGCTGACGGGCTCCGGGCGGAGGCCTCGCGGGCGCGCGAGGTCTCCGCTCTGGCCCCGGCGGCCCGTCACTTGGTACCTTGGCCGCGTGGCTGACGGCGTGAAGCTGGCCGAAGACCTCCAGGCGTCCTCGCCAGAGATCGGCCTCGCGCTCTCGCGCGCAGGCGTCTCGGGTGTTCAGAAAGCGGTTCGCATTCGCCGTGGCGACGCGGAGACCGTCATGGCGGCGGTGATCGACTGCACCGTCGACCTCGCCGCCGACCAGAAGGGTGTCCACATGTCGCGGTTCCCCGAGCTCTTCGAGGAGGCGATCGAGCTCGTCGTGGAGCGCGAGGCACTCCTCGTCGAGGTGCTCGCAGAGCACATCGCGAGCCGTGTCGTCGAACGCCAGCGGGCCCTGAAGGCCGAGGTCTGGATCCGCGCCCAGTGGCCCATCCACCGCCGCACGCCCGTGACCGGCCTCGCGACGCAGGAGATGGTGACGCTGTGCGGCATAGCCGCCGCCTCGGAGTCGGGGACGCGACGCGCGGTCGGCGTCGAGGCCACTGGCATCAACGCATGTCCGTGCGCGCAGGGCCTCGTGCGCAACCGGGCATCCGAGCGCCTGCTCGACGCCGGTTTCGACGCGAGCGACATCGAACGCATCCTGGAGCTCGTCCCGATCGCGACCCACAACCAGCGGGGACGACAGTCGCTGTTCGTCGGCACCGAGCAGGACCTCGATGCTGAGGTTCTCGTCGATATCGCCGAGCGTTCCATGAGCGCGCCGATCTACGACCTCCTCAAGCGTCCGGACGAGCTCTTCGTGGTGGAGCACGCGCATCTCCAGCCGCGGTTCGTCGAGGACTCGGTTCGCTACGCGCTCCGCGACGCCCTGGACACTCTCCCCCGGCTCGACGATGACGACTTCCTGCTCTCGAAGCAGGTCAACTTCGAGACGATCCACGTGCACGACGTCGTCGCCGAGCGCTTCGGCACGGTCGGAGAGTTGCGCAGCGAGCTCGCGACCGGAGTTGCCAGCGAGCAGCAGACGACGCTCGCCGCCTGGCTGTCGGCCTAGCTCAGGCCGCCCGCGAAAGCGCCTCGCGCTCCACCACGCGAGGCACGATCTCGAGGAATACCGCTTTCTCGGCCGGCTTTCGAGTCAGCACCCGCGTCAGTCCGTACGCCTTCTCGATCAGCCACTTCCGCCAACCGTACTTCTCCGCCTGCAGACGACGCACGAGCGGCCCCTCGTTCACGAGCCGGGCGGTTGCTTCGAACGCCTCGCCGCGTACCTTCCCGCGGGCCATGCACGCGGCGACCCGCACGTGGGGGTCGCGCCTGATCCGGCGCACCTTCCACGTCCCTGCGCCGGTGGCGACGAGAAGCCGTCCCGGATGGTCCGAGACGACCCAGACCGGGGTGGCTGCCGGGGACCCGTCGCGTCGAAACGTCGTTATCGAGATGAACGGCTCGTTCGCCAGGGCCGCGAACGTGCTCGGTTCGATGCTGATCGACATGTCAAGCACCTCCTCGGGCCCGAGTTTCGATCCAGCAGGGCGCAGAGGCATCGGGGCATCCCCGGATCGGCGAAGCGGGGACCTACGCGCGTCGCGGGCGGCGGAGCTCGAAGCGGTGCTCGGTGCCGGCGAAGAGCCGGCGGATGTTCTGGTGGTGCATGGCGATGACGCCGACGGCTCCGACCACCCCGAAGACGACGATCGGCCAGGGGTAGGCGAGCACGATCACGAGAACACCGAGCGCAATCGCCGTCACGATCGTCGCAACTGATGCGAATCGAGTGAGCGCAAACACGACGAGCCAGATGCCGACACAGCAGAATGCGACGAGCGGCGCGAGCGCAAACGTCGCCCCGCCGGCTGTCGCTGCCATCTTCCCACCCTTCTGGAAGCGCAGGAACACGGGCCGCGCGTGTCCGATCATCGCGGCCGCTGCGGCGAGCACGCCGACGATGGCGCCGCCGGCCCAGAGGCCCAGCGAGGCCGCGCCGAAACCCTTCGCGACGTCGAGCAGGGCGACCGGAATGCCGAGCGAGCGCCCGTAGACGCGGAAGACGTTCGAAGCGCCGACGTTGCCGCTGCCCTTCGTCCGGATGTCCTCTCCGCGTACGAGGAGAGGAACCCAGTATCCGAACGGCAGCGAGCCGAGGAGATACCCGCCCAGGACGGCGAGCGCTTCGATCACGAGCTACTCGAGTGGAACGCGATAGGACTCGACCCAGCCGTTGACGACGCCCCAGTCGAGGTTCCCGAGGAAGGCCTCGATGTACGCGGCGCGGTCGGTCTGGTAGTCGAGGAAGTACGCGTGCTCGTACACGTCGAGCGCCACGAGCGGCGTCGCGTTCCAGACCGGGAACGTGTTCTGTGCGTCGCCGACGTAGTTGAAGAGCCGGCCCTCGTCCCAGTCGAAGGCCGTCCAGGCCCACCCACGTCCCGCCATCCCGGTGGCTCGCAGGTCGGCGCGCCACGCATCTGCTGAGCCGAAGTCGCGCTCGATGAGCGCACCGATCGGCCCATCGGGATCGCCACCTCCACCACCGAGGTGTTCGAAGTAGATCTCGTGGTTCTTGATGCCGCCAACGGCGAACGTGAGATCGACCTTGAGCGCGCGGAGCTCGGAGTAGACCTGGTTCGCCGCGCCGAGGTCGACGGTCGCCAGGCGTCCGAGGATCTCGTTCCGCTTCGCCACGTATCCCTGGTAGAGGCGGTAGTGGGCCTCGACGGTCGTTCGCGAGATCCCGTCAAGCTGCAGCAGTGCCGGCTTCAGCTCGCGGGGCCTGATCTCGACGAAGTTCGACATGAAGTTTCCTCCAGGGCCGGGCGGGAACGCGCGGAGCATATCCTTGGCCGCACGCAACTCGTACAGGAGAGGAGAGCAGGCGATGGCGTTCAGCGTTCCCGACCTTGCGTACCCGTTCGACGCGCTCGAGCCGCACATCGACGCGCGCACCATGGAGATCCATCACGACAAGCACCACGCCGCGTACGTCACGAACCTGAACGCGGCGATCGAGGGCACGGAGTGGGCCGAGCAGTCGATCGAGGCGGTGCTCACGAGCCTCGACTCCATCCCCGAGGACAAGCGTATGGCCGTTCGCAACAACGGCGGGGGCCACGCGAACCACACGTTGTTCTGGGAGATCATGGGTCCGAACGGCGGAGGTGACCCGTCGGGCGCGCTCGCCGACGCGATCACCGACACGTTCGGCAGCATCGCCGATCTGAAGGCGGCCGTGAACGACGCGGGTGTCAAGCGCTTCGGCTCGGGCTGGACCTGGCTCGTCTGGGACGGCACCGGGCTCGCAGTCAAGTCGACCCCGAACCAGGACACGCGGATCATGGACGGCGAGGCGCCGCTCCTCGGCATCGACGTCTGGGAGCACGCCTACTACCTGAACTACCAGAACCGGCGCCCCGACTATCTCGAGGCGTGGTGGAACGTCGTCGACTGGGACGCCGTCGCGGCGCGCTTCGACGCTGCCCGCGGGTAGAGGTGCGAAGAGCCTTGTGACACAGTGTCACAAGGCAATCCGCCCAGGTCGCGAGCGCGTAGCAGTCCACACATGGCTGCGTCGCTCGCGATCCGGGCAGGTTCACGACGTACCGGACCGGGAAAGATGCACCGCGTGGAGCTTCCGCGGTCGACGGACGGCCAGCTGATCGTTCGCATCGCCGGCGGCGATCGCAGCGCCTTCGACGAGCTGTACGGCCGGTACGCGCGCGCAGTGCTCGGGCTCGCACTCCGCCGCCTCGGCGACCGCGGCCGCGCGGAGGACGCGACCCAGGACGCGTTCGTCGCGATCTGGCGCTCGGCGCGGACGTACGACCCGAATCGCGGCCGGGGAGCACCGTGGCTCTACGCGGTCGCGCGGAACGCCATCACCGACGGGCTCCGGCGCACGCCCGAGCCTCCCGCCGAGCTCGAGGACGGTCCGGGACATGATCCCGATCCGTCGGATGAAGCCGAAGCGTCGTGGACGGCATGGCGGGTGCATCGCGCGCTGGAGACGCTGCCCGAGCACGAGCGCCCCGTCATCGAGCTCGCGTACTGGGGCGGGCTCTCACAGAGCGAGATCGCAGCGCGGCTCGCGATCCCGCTCGGCACGGTCAAGACGCGCACCCGCAGCGCGCTCGGACGACTTGCGGACGCGCTCGACGAGGAGCTGCGATGACGCCCGACTTCGAAGAGCTCGTCGGGAACGATCTCGACGCCGACGAGCGCCAGCGACTCGAGCGCGTCCACGAGCTGCTGGTCGCCGCCGGCCCTCCGCCCGAGCTCTCGGCGACACGGCCGATCGAGCTCCATCCTCGACGACGCCGTGGCGCGGTTCTCGCCATCGCAGCCGCATTGGCCGTTGCCGCATTCGCCCTCGGAGCCGCGCTCGTCGACGGCTCCGACGGGCGCAACGTGGACTTCGTCGTCGCGATGGAGGGGACGGGGACGGCGGCTGCTGCCTCCGCCTCGCTCGTCGTCTTCGACATCGACGATGCGGGGAACTGGCCCATGGAGCTGGAGGTCGACGGGCTCGCCCCCGCGAGGTCAGGCAGACCGTTCGAGCTCTGGCTGACGCGGGACGGTGTTCGCGGGGCCCTGTGCGGGAGCTTCCTGACCGGGGCCGACGGATCGGCGAAGGTGCCCCTGAACGCTCCCTACAAGTTCAGCGACTTCGACGGCTGGGTGGTCGTGGAAGAGGGCACCGGCACGCCGCTGCTCACGACGTGAACCCGCCGGAGATCCGGATGTCTACCTTAGTGCGCGCCCCGCGCGAGAGCGTGTACGACGCGCTGACGACCGCTCGGGGGCTCGACGCCTGGTTCACGACAGGGTCGGAGGTCGATCCGCGAGTGGGCGGGGAACTGGTGTGGCGCTGGGCCGACTGGGGGCCCGATCGCTACACGGGGGAGGACCGCGGGCCGGTGCTCGAGGCGCGACGGCCCGAGCGCTACGTGTTCGGATGGCAGGAGAAGCTGGGCGGGACGACGGTCGAGGTCGACTTCGAGGAGCACGCGGACGGAACCGTCGTGCGACTCCGTGAGCATGGCTATCCGGACACCCCCGAAGCGTGGCGGCAGTTCGTGAGCTGCGCGACCGGTTGGGGCGAGGCGCTCACCCTCCTCAAGTTCTACGTCGAGCACGGCGTGCTCTACTAGCGGCCTCGCATGATCGTCGAGATCTGGCCCGTAGCGAGGTCGATACGACGGATCGCCGCAACCGGCTCCACCTGAGCGACGAGTAGCGAGCCGTCCGCAGCAAACTGGACCGCGCTCGGGAGGATCTGCGCCTGAAGTGCAGGCCCGTCGCGATGCGGGCCGAGCGAGCCGGTGCCGACGACCGCGGCGACGCTGCCGTCGGCACCGATGCGAACGACGCGGCCCCCTGCCGGAGTTCCCTCGACGCCGTAGATCGAGCCGTCCGCGGCGACGACGAGCTTGAATGCATCGACGCTCGCGAGCGGAGAGACGGCCCCCGTCCGGCCGTCGATCCGGCTCACGGAGTGCCCGTCGTGGACGACGAAGTCGCCGCTCGGCCTGCGATCGATGCCGTGTGGCCGCAGCGGCTTCGCGAACGGCTCGACCCGACCCGATGCGACGTCGACACGGACCACGCCCACGGCCTCCGCGATCGAGGCGACCCACAAGGTCGTCCCCGACCCGTCCGCGACGAGATCGGCGGGTGCCGGAATACGGGCGACAGTCAAGGCTCTCCCGGCCCGGTCGATGCGCAGAACACGCCCGCCAGGCAGATCGGCCGCCATGAGTGTGCCGTCGGCGAGCCGGATCAACGCGACGACCTCGTCCGAGTCGATCCTCGCAAGCACCCGCACTCGACGGGTCGTCGGATCGAGAGCGAGCACTCGCCCTCCGTCCGGGAGCAGGATCGTGCCATCGGGCGAGACCGCAAGGTCGTACGGGAGCTCGAAGGTCACACGCGTCGAGACCGTGATCGCCCCACGCGCGAGGACTCGTCGCGACGCGGCCAGCGTCCAGGACCAGCGCCCGTCGGAGGGAAACGCGACGCGGACGCTGTACGAGCCCCGGCGCATGGATCGGGCACGGAAGGAGCGGCGTTCCGCACCCTTGCGAATCGTCAGCTCGAGCTTCGCGGAGGCGGGCCTGCCCGCCCGCGTGAGCCTGATGGTCGGCGACCAGAAGCGGGTCGTCAGGGTGCTCGGCGGGGGCGACACGCGAGCCTGGAGATCTGCGGGAGCCTGCGCTGCCGCGGAAGCGCAGAGGATGGCAACCGCGATGACCGCGAGCGGGACCGATCTCATGCCGGCGATACACCGGCGACGGACCGGTTGGTTACCCGACGATCCGCAAGGAGCGCGCGAGCTCGACAGCCCGGTCGCGCGCCACACCCGCTTCGAGCCGGTACGAGACGCGGCCGCGCTGCCAGGCGAGGGCGTTGCCTGAGAGATATCCACCCACGCGCTCGTCCAACCCCGAAGCTCCCTTGTAGTACACGGCGTGCTCGTCGCCGCCTTCGATCCAGATCCCCGAGGCGCCGTCGACGTCGACGAGCTCGGTGTGCGCCTCGTAGGTGAGGAGCTTGTCGAAGAGGATCGAGCCTGCGATCCACTGCGTCAGCACGAGTCGAGCGCTCTCGAGATCGCCGTAGACGGCCGTGACGACTGCCGCCCCCGCACGGTCGCGGTCGAGCCGGATCCAGTCGGGTGCACCGAGCGTGTCGGGAAGGAGGATCGGGAACCGGGCCGCTGCCCTCGCCCGGCCCAGCGAGACCTCCCGGCCGAACGGGGGGATGGTGTACGAGACCGACGGGAGCTTTTCAGCCCGCTGGATCCGGACACCAGGGGCGACGTCGAACGTCGTCGCCGCGATCGCGGCGCCCGTGAAGCCGAGCACGGCGAGCGCGATCACGAGCATGCGCCGGGGGACACGACGCGGGACGTCCGGCAGGGCAGGCAAGCGGGCCAGCACGGCGGACTCGAGCGACGGCGTGTCGGGGAACCACGCCTCGGCAGACTCGTGGAGGTGGCGCTCGATCACGGAACCTCCTCCCCGAGCTCGCGGCGCAGCCGACTGAGACCACGCCAGGCGCGCATCTTCACCGTTGCTCTTGGCACACCCAGCGCCACGGCCGTCTCGGCGTCGGTGAGCCCGACGAGATAGCGCGCGACGACCGCGCTTCGTTCGGCCTCTCCGAGCCGCTCGAGCGCCGCGAACATGCGCCGACGCCGTTCCTTCCCGATGAGCTCGTCGTCCGGCGTGGGAACTGCGGGCACCACCTCGAGCATCACCGAGCGCTGGTGATGGAACGTGCGACGGCCGAAGGCGCGCCGCTGGTTGCGGGCTTCGTTGCCGACGATCCGCAGGAGCCAGGGGCGAAAGGGCGCGCCCCGGCGGAAGCGGCCGAGCGCGCCGTACGCCTTCACGAACGACTCCTGCACGACGTCCTCCGCGTCGGCCGCGGAACCCACGACCAGGTACGCCACGCGGAACGCAACCTGCTCGTGCTCGCGAACGAGCGAGGCGTACGCGTCGTGGTCGCCGTTCCGCGCGCGCTCGACGAGCTCCGCCTCGTCGGGACGACGCTGTATGACACCGGCCAATGCGGCGGCCTCGGTCATGCGTCAGTCATACACCGGGCGCGAGCGGCCGGTAACGCCGACGCCCGCGCTATCGTCGAATCCGATGGCTCAGTACGAGGACTTCGTGCGCCACGTCTTCACCAGCGGCGTGCCGAAGAGCGACCGCACCGGCACCGGGACGGTCAGCGTCTTCGGCTACCAGATGCGGTTCGACCTGGCCGCGGGCTTCCCGCTCGTGACCACGAAGAAGGTGCACTTCCCGTCGGTCGCGTACGAGCTCCTCTGGTTCTTGCGCGGCGACTCGAACGTCCACTGGCTGCAGGAGCACGGGGTGTCCATCTGGGACGAGTGGGCCGACGAGGATGGTGAGCTCGGCCCCGTGTACGGCGTGCAGTGGCGCAGCTGGCCGACACCCGACGGCGCGCACGTCGACCAGATCGCGGAAGTCGTGCGCCTGCTTCGCGAGGACCCGGACTCGCGGCGAATCGTCGTGAGCGCGTGGAACGTCGCCGACATCTCACGGATGGCGCTCGCGCCGTGCCATGCGTTCTTCCAGTTCCACGTAGGCGGGGAGCGACTCAGCTGTCAGCTGTACCAGCGCAGCGCCGACGTGTTCCTCGGTGTCCCGTTCAACATCGCGAGCTACGCGCTCCTGACGCACATGCTGGCCCAGCAGTGCCACCTCGAGGTGGGCGACCTCGTGTGGACAGGCGGCGACTGCCATATCTACGACAACCATCGCGAACAGGTGGAGACGCTGCTGGCCCGCGATCCGTGCCCGTTCCCGTCGCTGCGCCTGCTGCGACGGCCGGCCTCGATCTTCGAGTACGCGTTCGAGGATTTCGAGGTCGTCGGATACGAGCACCATCCCGCGATCCGCGCGCCGGTCGCCGTTTGAACGTGTCCTTGGTGGCCGCCGTTGCGCGCGGCGGCGTGATCGGCCGAGACGGCGGCATCCCCTGGCGCCTCCCGGAGGACATGGCGCGCTTCAAGGCGCTGACGACACGACATGCCGTGGTCATGGGTCGACGCACGTGGGACTCGCTTCCCGAACGCTTCCGACCGCTGCCAGACCGGCGCAACGTCGTCGTCACCCGGAGCAAGGAATGGGCCGCCGACGGCGCCGAGCGCGCAGCCTCCCTGGAGGACGCGCTCCGGCTTCTCGACGACGAGGAGCGCGTGTTCGTGATCGGGGGCGGCGAGATCTACGCCGCTGCACTCCCTTTCGCGGACGAGCTGCTGCTGACCGAGATCGACCACGACGTCGAGGGCGACACCTACTTCCCCGAGTTCGACCGGGACGAGTTCGAGCAGACGTCGCGTGGAGCACAGCTGTCGTGCACCGGTGTCCGGTTCGCGTTCGTCACGTATCGCAGGCACCATGTCTCGCCATGAGCACCCAGCTGCACGCCGCACGTGAGGATCTCGACGCGAGCCTGCCCGAGCTCCGAGGGCTCGACACCCACGAGGGAACGCTCGAGCTGATCGTCCGTCGTCCGAGCGAGGGCGAGCGGGAGCTGCCACCGACCGCCGAGCTCACGCTGGAGGACGGGCTCGTCGGCGACCGCTGGCGGAAGAGCGCGCACGTCCACCCAGACGGGACGGTGAATCGCGAGAACCAGCTGACGCTCATGTCCACACGCATCCTCGAGCTCATCGCCGAGCCCGAGCGCTGGCCGTTGTCGGGCGACAATCTCCTGGTCGAGATGGGACTCGACATGGAGAGCCTTCCCGTGGGCAGCCGGCTCGCGATCGGCGACGAGGTCGTCGTCCAGATCTCCGAGGTGCCGCACACCGGGTGCGCGAAGTTCTCCGCGCGCTTCGGAAGCGACGCTCTCAAGTTCGTCAACTCGCCCGAGGGCCGCGCGCTGCGCCTGCGGGGCGTGAACGCTCACGTCGTCACGCCGGGTACGGTCTCAACCGGCGACGCGATTCGCCGGCTCTAGCCGGCGAGCTCGAGAACGGCCTCGCGGAAGACCTCCGTGTGCCGGTCCACGTCCGCCTCGGTCGTCGCGGGCGACATGAGCGCCATGTTGTGAAACGGCGTCAGGAGAATCCCGCGGTTCAGCGCGAAGAGGTGCAGGTAGCGCTCGAGCGCGAAGTCGGACGCGGCGTGCGCCTCCGAGCCGTTCCACGGTCGATCCGGTCCGAAGAGATACTCGGCGCGGCACCCGAGCTGCGTGACGTGCCAGGGAAGACCCGACCGGGCGATTCCCTCCTGGACTCCCTCCGTCCAGCGCTCCGCGAGCGGGATCATCCTCGCGAAGGCGTCCTCCGTGAGCACTTCTGCGAGCGTGGCGCGCATCGCAGCCAGCGAGAGCGCGTTCGCGGCCAGCGTGCCGCCGACGCCGCCGACGTCGACGTCCTCGAGCTCGATGCGTCCCGTCAGCCGCGCCGCGACCTCCTCCGAGAACCCGTATGCCGCCGCGGGGATGCCGCCTGCGATCGGCTTACCGATCGTGACCACGTCGGGCTCGAGACCGTGAGCCGCCGTGTACCCGCCGGGCCCGCAGCAAATCGTGTGCGTCTCGTCGATCACGAGGAGCGCTCCGTGCTTCCGCGTGAGCTCGCGAAGCGCATCGTGGAAGCCGGGCTCGGGATGGACGATGCCGACGTTGGTGAGCGCTGGCTCCGTGAGCACGACGGCAACGTCACCGTGCGCGAGCTCGCGCTCGAGGGCCTCGAGGTCATTGAACTCGACGACGCGCGTGGTCTGGGCGGGATCGACCGGCGCCCCGAGACTGCCGCTGCGCGGCACGACGACGCCGTCGCGTAGCGTGGCGAACGTCTCGTCGACGGTGCCGTGGTAGCACCAGTTGAAGACGAGCACGGTTGACCGCCCAGTCAAATGGCGTGCGAGCCGAAGCGTGAAACGGTTCGCGTCCGTGGCAGTCAACGCGAATTGCCAGGAAGAGACGTGGAATCGGCGGGTCAACTCGGCCGAGACCCAAAGTGCATCCTCACTCGGAAGCATGAGAGTGATCCCCCTGGCTGACTGTTCGGTCACCGCGGTGAGCGTGGGCTCCGGCGCATGCCCGGTCATCGCACCCGTGTCGCCGAGGCAGAAGTCGACGTACTCGATCCCGTCGGCGTCGATGAAGCGAGCGCCCTTGGCCTCCCGGACGAACACCGGGAACCCGCCCGGCCACTTGCGCATCCAGTGCATCGGCACGCCTTCGAACAGCGTCGCGCGAGCGCGCTCGGCGAGCTCCCGCGAGCGAGGGTGCGTCTCCGCGAAGCGAGCCTCCTCGCGGGCGTGGAGCTCGGCGAGTGATGCCACTACGCCCGGCGGATGCCGAGCACGCGGGCCTTCCAGGAACCGCTCGGCGCTGCGACCTCCACGTCGTCGCCCACTGCGGCGCCCATCAGCGCAGAGCCGAGAGGGGAGTCGGGCGACACACCGCCTACCGCGGAGATCTCGACCTCCATCGAGTCGCCGTCCTCGTCGGCGATCTCGACGATGGAGCCCACGCCGACGTGCTCGTCCGTGTCGTGCTCGACCGTGACCGCGTGATTCAAGCGCTCCCGGAGCGCGCGGATCCGCGCCTCGAGGAGACCCTGCTCGTTCTTGGCGGCGTGGTACTCGAAGTTCTCCGCGAGATCGCCGAACTCCCGCGCCGTCTTGATCGCCTCGGTGGCGGCCTTCCGGCGCGGCCCCTCCATCTCGGCGAGCTCGGCCTCGAGCGCGGCGCGCTGATCGGCGGTCAGATACTCGGTTTTCGGCTCGCTCATACGGGTAGAGCCTAGACGGTGTCCGGAGAAAGCCGCCCGTGCGTCAGTAGCGGAAGCCGATGTCGAGGCAGGGAGGAGACGCCACGATCGGATCGACGAAGAAGGTCACGATGAAGACGATCGTTCTCGGATTCGACGCGTCGGACGAGGCCAGACGGGCCCTCGAGAAGACTGCGGAGCTCGCGAAGGCACTCGACGCAAGGGTGATCATCACGAGCGTCGCGCCGGTCATGCAGTTCGCGGCTCGAGGAACTGGGCCCTACGATCCGACCGATCCGCCGGAGCGCCACCGCAAGCTCGCAGCAGACGCCGCAGCCCGGCTCTCCGAGCGCGGCATGGAGACGAAGACGGTGACCGGCCTCGGCGACGCTGGCGCCGTGATCGTCCAGCTCGCCGACGAGTACGAGGCCGACCTGACCGTGGTCGGCATGAGCCATCACTCCACGGTCGCGCGCATCTTCGGCGGCGTGAGCGAGGACGTCACGCACCACGCGCACTGCGACGTTCTGCTCGTGCACTAGATGGTTGATGCCACGCGACTACGCGGTGTGGTCGACGATCGCACGACTCGGCCGACCGAGCTCATGGTTGAGGCTGATGCAGGCAGCCAATGCGAGCAGCCGGGTGGCGATCCGGGCGAAGAGGTTGCGCGGCGTCCGCGCACCGTGGCGCTCGAGCGAGAGCAGGTCC
>JBMDXR010000077.1:0-163328 GCA_048594925.1 Gaiellaceae bacterium | reverse complement strand
GAGAAGTTCCCGCAGATCGTCCAGCCGTCGCCGTCGAACCTCGTCGAGATCTTCCACCACGACGTGGTCGTCAAGCAGATCGGCGGCCGGTACGTGATGCTCGTCTCGTACTGGGACGCCGGCTACGTGACGCTCGACGTCGGCGATCCGAAGAACGCAACGTACATCGCGGACTCGGACTTCACGAACCCGGACCCGGAGCTCCTGGAGCAGAGCGGTCTCACAGAGGCTCCCGAGGGTAACGGATACGAGGCCGAGTTCACGAGGAACAGCGACTTCATCGTCGCCGCCGACGAGGACTTCAACCCGGTCGGTGTACGAGGTGAGACGAACGACGGCGGCTCGTTCACCGCGTCTTCGGGGAGGTCCACCCCCCCGATTCCGCTCGGCACGACCGTGTCCGGCCTCACGCGGGACGTCGGGAGTGCCTGCATCGGCGACCCGGCGATTCCCGCACCGGCCGGTGCACCGATCGCGGTCGTTTCGCGTGGTCTCTGCACGTTCAGGGAGAAGATCGCGAACGTTGAGACTGCCGGCTACGACGCGGCGATCGTCGTCAACCGAGAGTGGGCAGACGGCCGTGGTCCGTTTGGAATGACGGTTGCCGGCGGCATTCCGGCGCTCTCGGTCGAGCGAAGCGTCGGCTTCGGCCTCTTCGACGAGCCGGGCTTCAATCTCGCGACGTGTCTCACGGGGACCGTCGAGCTGATCCCGAACGTCACGCTCGGCGAGACCGGCGACGAGGTGGAACTCACGCCGTTCTTCGACGGTTGGGGCCACGTCCACCTGTATCGCAATCGAAGCACCCCCGGCAAGCTCGAGGAGCTCGACACGTTCGCGATCCCGGAGGCGATGAACCCGGCATTCGCATCAGGGTTCGGCGATCTCTCGGTCCACGAGGCCGCGACCTCGCCGACGCGGAACGATCTCGTCTACTTCTCGTACTACTCGGGCGGCTTTCGCGTGCTGAAGATCGACGCCGACGAGCTCGTCGAGGTCGGTAAGTTCATCGACGAGGGCGGAACAACTTCTGGGGCGTACAGGTCTTCCAGCATCAAGGCCAGGAGTACGTCGCGGCCAGCGACATGGCCTTCGGCCTGTACATCTTCAAGTACACCGGCAGCGCCTGACCGCGCAGAGCTCGAGTGCAGGGTCGCGGCACGAGGTGCCGTGGCCCTGCATCTCTAGACTCCCGCGATGCTCGTCGCTTCGATCCTCACCGAGCTGAGCGACGCCGTCACGTCGTTCGTCGGCGACTACGGCCTCTACGCCATCTTCACGCTGATGCTCGTGGACGCGGTACTACCCGCGGCGAGCGAGCTCGTGATGGTGTACGGAGGAGCCCTCGCCGCGGGTGCGTTCGCCAACCAGGACGTCGCGCTGTTCGGTCGGACGATCGACGATGGTCTCCCCGCCTACGTCGCGGTCGCGCTCGCCGGGACGATCGGATACACCCTGGGCGCGATCATCGGCTGGGCGATCGGCCTGTACGGAGGTCGGCCGTACCTCGAACGTCACGGCCGCTGGCTGCATCTCAACGAGCAGAAGCTGGATCGCGCCGAGCGCTGGTTCCAGCGCTGGGAGGACTGGGCGGTGTTCCTCGGCCGACTCACCCCGGTCGTCCGCTCGTTCGTTTCGGTGCCGGCCGGTGTGTTCGAGGCCCCGTTCGTTCGCTACACCCTTCTCACGCTGGCAGGGTCGGCGATCTGGTGCTTCGCGTTCGCGGGGGCCGGATACGCGGCGGGCGAGGCCTGGGAGGACTTCCACCACGCGTTCCACTACGTGGAGTACGTCGTCGCCGCGGTGATCGTCGGGGGCGCGGCTTGGTTCGTGTGGAGGTACCTGAAGCGACGAAGACGCCGCGTTGCCGAGGAGTCGCCGTCCGCGTAGGGAACCTGGGCTCAGACCGCTCGAAGCTACACTCGCCGACGGTGACCGAGCAGATCCCGCTGATCGACGTCAAGGCGCAATACGCGCCGCTCATTCCGGAGCTCGAGGCGCGCTTCTCCGCGGTTCTCGACTCCGGCAGATTCATCTTCGGCCCGGAGGTGGAGGCGTTCGAGCACGAAGCAGCGGCGTTCCTCGGCGTACCCCACACGATCGGCGTCGCCAACGGCACCGACGCCCTCATCCTTGCCCTCGAGGCCACGGGGATCGGCCGCGGGCACGAGGTCATCTGCCCGTCGTTCACGTTCTATGCGACGGCAGAGGCGATCGCGCGCGTCGGGGCGACACCCGTCTTCGCCGACATCGACCCGGTCACGCTGAACCTCGATCCGGAGGACGTGTCTGCGCGGATCGGCGCTCGCACGAAAGCGATCCTCCCGGTCCATCTCTTCGGCCGGCCGGCACCTCTTGCCGAGCTGTCTTCCTTCGATCTCCCACTGATCGAGGACGCGGCTCAAGCGTTCGGAGCGGACGGGATCGCCCGGACGGGCATTTGTACTACCTTCAGCTTCTTCCCCACGAAGAACCTCTTCGCGCTCGGTGACGGCGGCCTGATCGCCTCGCTGGACGACGAGGTGGCAGAGCGCATCCGGATGCTGCGGTTCCATGGCTCGCGCGACAAGAGGACGTTCGAGCTCATCGGCGTCAACTCCCGACTCGATGCGGTTCAGGCGGCGATGCTACGCATCTTCCTGTCTCGGCTCCCGGGGTGGAACGAGGCTCGACGCGAGGCCGCGGCCCGCTATGCGGAGCTCGGGCTCGGCGAGATCGTCGAGCTACCCGCCGATGAGGACGGGCACGTGTACCACCTGTACGTCGTCCGCTCGCCACGCCGCGCCGAGATTGCGGAAGCGCTCGGTGCCGCGGGAATCGCGAGTGCCTCGTACTACGTGACGCCCGTCCACCAGCAGCCGGCTCTGGCGTATCTCGACGTCCAAGAGGGCTCGCTACCGGAGACGGAGCGCGCGGCGGCCGAGAACCTCGCCTTGCCGATGTGGGGCGGGATCACTCGCGAGCAGCAGGAGCGCGTCGTCGAAGCGGTACGCTCGGCCGTCGGCGTTCCCGCCTAGCCATGCGCGTCCCTCTCGTTCCTGGGACGTCGCTCGCAAGTGAGGCGAGCGCGAGGCGCGCAGGACAGTACTCGAGGTACGGACAAGCGCCGAGCGCGACGCATCACGCCGCGAGCGGCGCCGGCCTTCGGCGGAGCCCGGCTCCGCCGGGTGAGAGCCGAAGGCGGCCAGGGACGTGAGGTCGCCGGTCAATCGGCATCGGTTGTGGCAGGTCGCAGTCGATGCAGCACTGATCGCCGCCGCTTGGGTTCTCTCCTGGTACGTCCGCTTCGAGGGCGACTCCAGGCCCGTGTACTACGACCGCTATCTCGAGTGGGACGTCGTCCTCCTCGTCGTGGGGATCATGCTCCCGGTCTTCATCGCCTTCGGCTTCTACAACCGTTGGTGGCGCTATGTGTCGACACAGGACATGTGGGGAGTACTTCGGGGCGGAACCGTTGCCGTCATCTCCGCGTACCTCGTCTTCACTCTCCTCGACTTTCACCCCGCGGCGGTTCCGCGAGGCATCTGGATCGTCGACTTACTGCTCCTCCTCGCGTTCGTCATGGGAGTGCGCCTGCTCGCACGGACGCTGATCGAGCGGCCGACGGCTCGGTCGATCGTCGCGCGCGGCAAGGAGGTGCTGATCGTGGGGGCCGGGGACGCAGCTCAGTTGATTCTGCGCGAGATGCTGCGGAACCCATCGCTCGGCTACACCCCGATCGGTCTCGTCGACGACGATCCACGCAAGAAGAACCTCCGCCTGCACGGAGTCCGCGTCCTGGGGACGGCGGTCGAGCTGCCAGGGCTGCTCCGTGAGCGGCGTCCCGACGAGCTGCTGATCGCGATTCCCTCAGCGTCTGGAGACGTGCGCGAGCGGATCGTCGAGGTCGCGCGAGCGGCGCGTGTCCCGGTGAAGACGCTGCCGGGTCTCCACGAGCTCATCGCCGGCGACTTCAACCTCGCCGGCCAGATCAGGCCCGTCGAGGTCGAGGACCTCTTGGGGCGCGAGCCGGTCGAGGCCGACCTCGAGTCGATCGCGAGCTACCTCACGGGCGAGGTCGTGCTCGTCACGGGCGCCGGCGGCTCGATCGGCTCCGAGCTCTGTCGCCAGATCGCCCGCGTGAACCCCACGCGCCTCGTGCTCGTCGACAACGGAGAGCCGGGCCTGTTCGAGATCGAGCGAGAGCTCGTCGACGAACGCGACTTCCATGCGACCGCCGCGGTGCTCGCGGACGCGGGGAACGCCGTGAAGATGCGTCAGGTCTTCGAGAAGTACCGGCCTGCGGTCGTGTTCCATGCCGGTGCGTACAAGCACGTGCCGCTGATGGAGGCGAATCCGCTCGAGGCCGTGCGCAACAACACGCTCGTCACGCGCACCGTCGCCGACATCGCGGTGGAGTTCGGCGCCAAGCGCTTCGTGCTGGTGTCGACGGACAAGGCCGTCAACGCCAAGACGGTCATGGGACAGTCGAAGGCGCTGTGTGAGTGGATCGTCGAGTCGTGGGGCCACCGCGACGACACCACGACGAAGTTCTGCGGCGTTCGCTTCGGGAACGTGCTCGGCTCGTCGGGCAGCGTCATCCCGATCTTCCGGAGGCAGATCGCGCGCGGCGGCCCCGTGACCGTCACCCATGCGGAGATGACGCGCTTCTTCATGACGATCCCCGAGGCCGTACAGCTGATCATTCAGGCGGGCGCCATCGGCGGTAGCGGGCAGGTCTACGTGCTCGACATGGGCGAGCCGGTGAAGATCACGGACCTCGCCGACACGATGATCCGTCTCTCCGGCAAGGAGCCGGGCCGGGACATCGCGATCGAGTTCGTCGGTGCGAGGCCCGGAGAGAAGCTCCACGAGGAGCTGTGGTCGGAGAGTGAGACCGTGATCCCTTCGTCGCACGAGGCGATCCTGCTCGTCACCCGACCGCCCATCGACCAGTCCTGGCTCGAGGACGAGCTCGACGAGCTCGCGCGCCTCGTGGACGGGGGAGAGACGCTCGAACTCATTGGACGCCTGAACACGATCATCGCCTCCCCGCGCCGCACCGGTGTCGCGGTAGGAGACGCCGCGGGCGCCGCCGAGGCGACGCCCGCATCCGAGACGGTATAGCCCGTCGCGCTAGGCGCCGGGGATCTTGAGCAGCAGCAGCTGCCCGCCCGCACGCTTGTACGTGAAGTCGGGTTGGCCGTCGCCGTTGTTGTCGTCGCCCGGAGCCTTCTCGACCCAGAGCGTGGCTGCCTGCACGTCGATCAGGAACGCGCCGGGACCGAACGCCGCCGAGGCGTCGACGATGCCGCTGCTCTCCCACGCGCCCCAGTTTCCGGCGGGCTTGCCGTCGACGTCCGTCGGCCCGCCGTCGGCCGACTGGTCGACCTTCACGACGACCTGGGGCGACCCGGAGAACGGCACCCACCACAGCCGAGCAGTCGTCGCGTTCGGGTCAGCGGAGCCCGCCGGGAACTGCTGGCTGGATCCGGGGTCCTCCGTGAGGAGCAACCCGCTCGCGGTCGACTCGATGTTGTCCGGCTGGTGGACTTCGTTCAGCGTCTTGACTGGATTGTCGTCACCTTCGACGAAGACGCTCAGCGACGTCACGGTCGTCGGATCGTCCGGATCGAGCACCATCTTCCAGACGCGGCCGTTGGACGAGACTCCTGGGCCGGGGGCGCCGGCCGTGCCGCGACCCGAGTCGACGACGTAGACGACGTTCTCCATGCCGGGCCGCTTGTCGTAGGCGATGTCCTCGACGCGGACGAACTGGAAGACGTTGTTGAGCTGGCTCCAGTATTCGAGCACCCACTGGGGCCCGTCGAGGCCGATCGGGGTCGCCGTCCGGTTGTCACGCTGCCAGCTTCCGTTGCTCGGCGGGAGCGGGAAGCCGACGTCTGCGGCTTTGAGCTCCGAGCCGTCCGCATCGAGGCCCGTCGCGATGTTCTTCGGCACCTTGACGAAGTGCCCGCTCACCGTCTGTGCCGACCCGGGCGTGAAGTCGTAGTAGTCGTTGAAGCTCGGATCGTCCGAGACGAAGCCCCATAGCTCACCCTCGTCGGCTAGCACCGAGTCCGTGTCGGAGGCGATGTACGAGTAGAGCTGCGACTGCGCCGGCCTCGTCCCCGCCGGGAGAGGGCCGCCGGCCGGGATCGTCAGGGAACCGCTCGTGAAGGTGTCGTCACCGGACAGCAAGACCAGGTCGTCGAAGCCGGGGATCGGAACGGTGTTCTCGTGGTTGTGCCTCCCCATGCCGGGGATCGCCCGGTGCTGCCCGGTCTGGACGTCGAGCGCGACGACGAGGCCGATCTGCTTCTCGTTCGGGTCACCGATAGGTGGCGGCCACGAGTCCTCCTGGCGGAAGACGTAGTCGATGGCCTCCTCGTTCGTGAACAGGATGTCCCGATCGAATCCTTCCTTCGCCGTCGCGAGGTAGTTCGAGCAGAAGCGCTGGTAGCCCGCGCTGCTCGGGATCGCAAACGAGCCGTTCAGGACGCCGGCTGAGTGCTGGTTGAGGATCAGGCGGCTCACCTGGGCGTTGTCGAAGTCGTTCTCCCCGTTGGCGGCCGTCGGTGTGGCGGTGTTGTACGGAAACGGCACCCTGCTCGTCTCGTGGTTCACGAACAGGTCGACCCGTCCCTGCCCACGTGCCTGCACGGAGATGCCATCCGGAATCGCTTCGAAGCGAAAGCCGCTGGGAAGCGTGTCACCGACGGTCAGCAGCGGCGTGACGTTCACGCCTGCCATGACGGGCGTCATCATCGACGGCTGCGAGGTCTTGAATCCTGCCTTGCCGTTGTCGGTGGGGCCGGCAAGCGCTGCCGTTGCGGCTGTCGCCGAGATCGCGGCGACCGTGGTCAGAAGCACGACGAGCGTGCGTCGTCTCATTTCTCTCCCCTTTCCCTGTCTGACGTGCGGGACCTTAACCCGTTCGAGACTCTGGTGCTAGCGCTCGAGGGCGGAGAGCATCAGGTCGAGCAGCACCGCCGGATCACGCTCGATCCGCGGCTTCGACCGTCCTCGCTTCCCGAGCACGAGCTCGTCTGCACGGGTCAAGACCCGCAATCTGCGTTGTTCCACGAGATCCCTGTCTACCGCGCCGAGACTGCCGGCAAACGTCGTGTAGACCGGAACGCCGAGCGCTGCAGCCTCGCGATTCATGGTGCCTCCCGCCGAGACGACGAGATCCGCGAGAGCGACGAGGCTCTGGCCGTCGATCGCGTGCTCCGGAGCGACGACCGAGGGCAATCGGCGCGCGCGAATCGCGTCGCGCTGCTCGGGCGTACGGCAGAGCACGACCGCCTGCACCGCTGCGTCGTTTCCGAGCCGCGCGAGGACGTCTGCGAAGAGCGGATTCCCGTGGCGGTGGTACAGGGAGACGTCGGGCGGCGTTCGAACGACGACGAGGACGCGGGCGCGATCGAGGCCCAAAGCGTCGAGCACCGCGCTGTCCGGGCTGAATCCATGGAGGTAGTACTCCTCCTTGAGGCCCTCGTACCTGCGCACCTTGCCGCGTCGCGCACCGAGGCGATCGAGTCGTTCTTGTGCGATCGCGTCCGGGACGACGACGCGGCGGGCGGCTCGGCAGCCGAGCCCGTGTTGCACTCGTGCGAATTCGTAGTCGAACGCGTATGCCGACGGGATTCCGAGCGAGCGCGCGACGAGCGGAAGCTCGTGGGACGCATGCGACAGCGCGAGCCCGAATCTGCGCCCGCTTGCGTAGCGTCGGAGCGCGCGGAGACGGCGTCCCATCGCCCGAGCCTTCCCGAGCGCCCGGGCGCCGCCGTGCCCCGGCCCCACCACCTCGTGGTCGATTCCGTGCAGCGACAACAGCTCGACCGTCTGGGCGTACTCCCGCGTCGTGACCTGGACGTCGTGCCCGCGCTCGAGCAGGAGCGTCACGAGTGGCCGGAAGAACGGCACCTGCGGCGAGTTCGAGACGTCGATCCAGACCCGCACCCTGTCCGACCCTAGCAGAATCGGTCTGCCGAAAGCAGACAATATCGTCTACATGAAGTAGACAGATCGAACTACCTCGTGCAGACTACACGCATGGCGGAGTCCAACCCGTTTCGCATAGCGGGAGAGCTGCTCGCGGGGGAGATGATCGATCGCGACGAGGAGACAGGGCGCCTGTTGGCACTTGCGGCCGGTGGGCACGCAGCGAGGTTGGTGGCGCCGCGCCGCTACGGCAAGACGAGCCTCCTCCGTCGCGTCCTCCTCGATGCTGGCGAATCCGGGTGGACCACGGCGCTCGTCGACCTCGAAGGTGTCCTGTCGCTGTCGAGCGTGGTCGTCCGGATCGAGCGTGCCTACGATCGCGCCCTCAAGGGGTCGATCCGTCGTACGGTCGACGCGCTCTTTCGCTCCTGGCAGATCGGGCTGTCGCTGGGAGCAGGAGGATTCACCGCGTCGCTCCAGTCCAATCCTCGCATCGACGTCGAGAGCGTCCTCCTGCGGCTGCTCGATCTCCCTTCGAAGGTGCACGAGCGCACCGGCACACGGAGTCTCGTGGCCTTCGACGAGTTCCAGGATCTCCTTCGGGTCGACGGTGCCGATGGCGTGCTCCGGAGCGTCATCCAGCACCAGACCGGGGTCGCGTCGTACGTCTTCGCGGGTTCGGCTCCGACACTCATGGAACGGCTCTTCGAGGATCCGTCGCGTCCGCTGCTCGAGCACGCCGTCCCCGTCGAGCTGGCTCCCCTCGCGGACGACCTCACGGCGGCCTTCCTCGAGGAGCGGTTCCGGCGGACGGGCCGAGACATCGGCAACGCACTCGATCCGCTCATCGCGTTCACGCGCGGTCACCCGCAGCGCACCATGCTGGTCGCCCATCACCTGTGGGAGCTCGTGCCGGCGGGCTCCATGGCCGATGAGACGGCGTTCGTCGACGCGCGGGATCGCTCGCTCGCGCTCACCGAGCCGGCGCTGCGAGCCCGCTGGGAGTCGCTCTCCGTCAACGAGCAGCGCGTCGGCGTTGCGCTCGCTCTCCGGTCCCGCAGCCTTTACGCCGAAGAGACGCTTCGCTTCCTCGGCCTCCGAAAGGGCAGCGTCGATCGGGCGCTTTCAGGGCTGATCGGCAAGGCCGAGGTGCGTCTCACCGGGGCGGGAGCCGAACTCACCGACCCACTGCTCGAGCACTGGCTCGCGGAGCGCGGACTGTTCTGACCGCACGGATAAGCTTCACTTATGGACACGCGCCAGCTTGCGGCGTTCTGTGCCGTGGTGGAGCGCCGCAGCTTCTCCCAGGCGGCCGATCGCCTCGGCGTGACCCAGCCGGCGGTGTCGTTGCAGGTGCGCGCTCTCGAGAAGCGGCTGGGCACACAGTTGCTCGACCGATCCGGCCGACGCGTCGAGCCGACCGAGGCCGGATGGCGGCTCTACCGAGGAGCACAGCGCATGCTGACGCTCGAGGACCAACTGGTCGCGGAGGTCGCCGCATCGGGCGAAGGTGCGCTCGGAGGCGATCTCGTCATCGGGGCGTCCACGGGCCCCGCGGCGATCGCGGTTCCGCTCGTGCTCTGCGAGTTCCAGCGGCACAACCCGGACGTGCGGGTCTTCCTCACGGTTTCCGACACGCACTCCGTCGTCGAGCGCGTCGCGGCACGGGAGCTGGAGCTCGGGATCGTCGGCGCCGCTCGGCGGCACCGCGGTGTTCGCTTCGAGCCCTTCTTCTCCGACCAGGTGATTCTCGTCTGCCCGCCCGGGCATCGCTTCGCAGAGAGAACCGTCACGCTCGACGAGCTCCGCGACGAGGCGATCATCCTCATGCAGGAGGGCGCCGGCGTACGTCAGATCGTCGAGGACGGTCTGCGGCGGCGGGGCGTGAGGCTTCGTGACCTGGACGTGCGGCTCGAGCTCGGACTGCAGGAGTCGGTGCGCCGGGCGGTCGAAGCGGGTTACGGCGTGACGTTCATCTCGCGCACGGCCGTGGAGTCGGAGCTCGCGGCGGGCCGTCTCGTCGAGGCGGGGGTCGAGGGCCTGGATGCAACTCGCGAGATATCGCTCGCGTCCGCGACGGGCAGAGCTCGGACGAGGGTCGCCGAGGCGTTCGTGAGCTTCGCGCGCGAGCGTCTCGCGTGAGCCGTTGACGAAGCCGCCGACGGGGCGGACGATGTACACGTGATCGTCGAGTACGCAGGCATCCTCGCCGCGGTGTCGTTGCTGGCAGTGACCCTGACCGGCGCCTACGGACAGAACGTCACCGCGGTCTTCGCCTCGAACAGCGCCGGTGTCGCCGCTGTGGCCAAAGCGGCGAAGGCGCAGAAGGTCTCGCCGGCCGGCGCCAAGGCTGCGTTCGAGCGCGCACCGTATTCGAAGACTGCGCTCAAGTACCTGTATGCACTCGGGTGGATCGGCGGAACGAAGAACCCGGGTCAGTGCGGGCTCACGCTGCTCGGCCAGGGTGCCGCGAGGGACGTCGCGGTGATTCAGATGCGCTCGAACGCGAAGCTCGTCGCCCAGCTCAAGAAGCGGGGTGTGAGCGTGCGCACAGCGGCCACTGCGCTGACGAAGGGCGTCGTCTCGGCCTGCGCGTAGCGCTTCAGTCGGCTGTCGGCCGCCGCCCGCCCATGATGCGGCGCAGGCTGACGATCCCGAGGACGTTGTCGCCGTCCACGACCGGGAGGTGCCGGAACCCCTTGTCCAGCATGATCTTCTGCGCCTCCTCGAAGGTCGTGTCGGGCGGCGCCGTGATCGGGTCCTCCGTCATCCACTGACGCACGCGAGCGTCGCTCGTGTGCACGCGAGCCGCCATTGCACGGAGCATGTCGCGCTCCGTGAGCACGCCGATGAGCCGTCCGAAGTCCTTCACCACGACAGCTCCGACGTTCCGCGCGCTCATCCGCTCCGCGACCTCGCCGAGCGTGTCCTCGGGAGCGACCGTGATGAATCCCGGCTTGACGATCTCGCCCAGGGTTCCCATGAGCGGCGGAGTCTAACCGTTTGCGGCGCCTGACAATTCGCTGGCTCATCGATAACAGGTGATAATGACACGAATAAGAATCTTCGGTAGCATCCGCTCATGCGCTCCGGCGCCCCTCTCGAGGTCCTCGTCATCGGCAGTGGTGCTGCGGGGCTGTCGGCCGCCGTGTCGGCAGAGCGGGCCGGTGCGCGGGTCGGGCTCGCGACGAAGACGACGCTGCAGGCCTGCAACTCCGCCAAGGCCCAGGGAGGCATTCAGGCTGCACTCGGAGAGGACGACTCTCCCGCGATCCACGCCGAGGACGTCATGCGGAGCTCGCACGACACCGCCAGCCCGCGGCTCGTCGACGTGCTGACGAGCGAGGCGCAGTCCGCGATTCATTGGCTCGAGGAGCTCGGCGTGGAGTTCACACGGTCGAACGGCGGTTACCGGCTGGCGCGCTGCGGCGGAGCGAGTCGCAAGCGGCTCTTGCAGGTCGGCGACCGAACCGGACATGCGATCACGAAGGCGCTCCGCGAGGCATACGACGGCGGCGACGGGATCGAGCTTCCGCATCACGCCCTGCGCGCGCTCGCGCCCTCCGAGAACGGATGGATCGCCTCCTTCGACACGAAGGAGGGAAGCGCCCGGATCGAGGCGGGTGCGATCGTGCTCGCCGCGGGCGGACGCTGCTTCGCCGAGGCAGAGACGCGGGGCGAGCTCTCGACGAACCATCCCAACGCCACAGGTGAGGTGACCCGCATCGCGATGGACGCGGGCGCCGAGGCGCGCGATCTGGACGCGCTCCAGTCCCACCCGAACGGAGGCGCGTGGCCCTCGACGATGCAGGGCTACTCGATCCCGGAGACGACGCGCGCCTACGGTGCCGTGCTGCGGAACGCGGACGGCGAGGAGTTCACCGACTCCCTCGGCGCTCGCGACGCGGTGTCCGCCGCGATCGTCGCCGAGGTGGAGAACGGCAAGGGCGTCGAGACCCCCGACGGACGCCCGGCCGTCTGGCTCGACACGACGCGAATCAAGTCCGAAGACGCCGAGATCTCGCTGCCGTACATGCTGCGGCGGTATCGCGGAGCGGGGATCGACCCGCTGTCCGAGCAGATCTACACGTATCCCGTCCTCCACTACCAAAACGGCGGCCTCGTGATCTCCGAGCGCGCGGAGACGACCCTCGAGGGCGTCTTCGCCTGCGGGGAGATCGCAGGCGGCACCCACGGAAGGAATCGCATGATGGGCAACTCGCTTCTCGAGTGCACGGTCTTCGGGCGCCGCGCGGGGAAGACCGCCGCGGAGAGGTCGCGCTCGTGACGACCCTGACCACGGGTCTGGACGCTGCCGTCGAGGGCGCCGCCGCGCACCTCTACGTCTGGGCGCTCAAGGACATTCCGCAGGATCTGCGCGACGCGCTCGGAGACGCCGCGGGGCGTGAGACGTCGGTCACCGGGCAGCGCGTACTGCAGACGATCCTTCGCAACGTCACCGTCGCCGAGGACGAGAGGAACCTCGTCTGTCAGGACACCGGCATCGCGGTCTACTACTGCCGCGTCGGCGAGCACTTCCCACTGCATCCGACGCGCATCTACGCCGCCCTCAAGGAGGGCACGGAGCGCGCGACGGTCGAGCATCCGCTGCGCTCGAACACCGTCCACACGCTTTCGCGCGAGAACACCGGCCCGAACGTCGGCTTCCGGGTTCCGATCGTGCACTGGGACTTCGTGCCCGACTGGGACAGCCTCGACGTGAAGTGCGTTCCGAAGGGGTCCGGCTCCGAGAACATGAGCTTCCTCAAGATGTGCGTCCCTGCCGACGGCGTCACGGGGATCAAGAAGTTCGTGCTCGAGTCGATCGTCGGCGCCGGCGGCAAGCCGTGCCCGCCGGGGATCGTCGGCGTCGGCATCGGCGGTTCCGCCGACTACGCGATGCACCTCGCGAAGGAGGCCATTGCACGACCGGTCGGGACCCGCAATCACGATCCGCTGGTGGCGCAGCTCGAGGACGAGCTCTTCGAACTGCTCAACGAGACCGGAGTCGGGCCGATGGGCCTCGGCGGCGACGTGACGGTGCTCTCCGTGCACGTCGAGCACGCCGATACCCACATGACGCTGAACCCCGTTGCCGTGAACTATCAGTGCTGGGCCGCTCGTCGTGCGTCGGCGCACATCACCGCCGACGGCTCGGTCGAATACGAGAGGGACGCCTGATGCCTCGTGACACTGTGTCAGTTGGGATTGGGGGCGCCTGACGATGGCGACGCACGAGGTCAGGTTCCCCGTCACCGATCCGGTCGAGATCCTGAAGCTCCGCGCGGGCGACGAGGTGATCGTGCAGGGCCACATCATCGGGATCCGCGACCGCACGCAGATCCGCATCTTCGACCAGGGGATCGAGCCGCCGATGGATCTCAGCGGTGCCTTTCTCCTGCACACGGCGCCGAACGTGCGGAAGCTCGGTCCCGGCAAGTACGAGAAGCTCTGCATCGGAACCACGACGAGCGCGCGCATGGTGCGCTTCACGGAGGGGCTCGGGTCGCAGTACGGCGTCCGCGCGATCTGCGGCAAGGGCGGCTTCCCGGACGAGGCGATCGAGCCGATGCAGCGCCTGGGGATGGTCTACTTCGCGATCGTCGGCGGCGCCGCCGCGCTCGAGACGACGCAGATCGAGGAGATCGAGGAGGTCGCCTGGGAGGAGCTCATGCCCGAGTGCCTCTGGAAGTTCCGCGTGAAGGATTTCGGCCCGCTCACGGTCGGCATCGACGCCCACGGCGGCTCCCTGTACCGCGACGTGCAGAGCCGTGCCTTGGAGAAGCTGGAGGAGATCTATGCACGCCTCTGATGAGCACACGTTCCTCGACGTTCCGACCCGCGAGGGCAAGCCGCGCTCGCGCGGACTCACCCACGTCATCGACAAGGGCCTGAACCTCCGCGAGATCGAGGGTCTCTTCGACACCGCGGGCGAGTACGTGGACATCGTGAAGCTCGGCTGGGGCACGAGCTACGTCACGAACAACCTCGAGAAGAAGATCGCCCTCTACCGGTCGTTCTCCACGCCGGTGGTCTGCGGCGGAACGCTCTTCGAGGCGGTGTACGCGCAGGAGAAGCTCGACGACTTCAAGCGGTGGCTCGAGCACTTCCGTTTCTCGCACGTCGAGATCTCGGACGGAACGCTCGAGATCCCGCGCGAGCAGAAGCTCGAGCTGATCGCCGACTTCGCACAGGACTTCGTCGTGCTCTCGGAAGTCGGCTCGAAGGACTCCGAGGTGAACATCGCTCCGTACCTCTGGGTGCAGTGGATCCGCGAGGAGCTCGACGCGGGCGCGTGGAAGGTCATCGCGGAGGGTCGCGAGGGAGGCACGGCGGGCATCTATCGCCCAACCGGAGAACTGCGCACCGGCCTCGTCGACGAGATCGAGCACTCGATCTCGTTCCACGACCTCATCTGGGAGGCGCCGACGAAAGCGTCCCAGGCGTGGTTCGTGAGGCACTTCGGGCCCGAGGTCAACCTTGGGAACATCCCGCCCGATGAGGTCATCGCGCTCGAGACGCTTCGGCTCGGGTTGCGCGCCGACACGCTGAAGGAGGTGCTGCTTGGCCATTCAAGCGCCGAGCCCGCCCCGACTGCCTGACCTCGACTTCGAGGTCATGACGGCCGAGGAGCTGATCGCATGGTCGCATCAGTTCTTCTGGCCGCGCGTCTGCCTCACGTGCTCGTGGCAGAAGCAGTCGTCCGTGCTCGTCCACATGGTCGCCGAGCTCGGCCTGCGCATGGATACGGTCGAGCTCGACACGCACCTGTTCTTCCGCGAGTCCTACGACACGCGCGACGCGCTCGTCGAGCGCTACCAGCTGAAGCTCATCCAGCCGGAGATTCCGACCATCGCCGAGCAGCATCGCGCCGAAGGGGCGAACCTCTGGGAGCGCGATCCGGACCGCTGCTGTCACATCCGCAAGGTCGAGCCGCTCGTGAAGGCGCTCCAGCCGTACGACGCCTGGATCTCGGGCATCCGGCGCGATCAGTCGCCGAGCCGGGCGGAGACGCCGAAGATCGAGTGGTCCGAGCGCTACCAGGTCTTCAAGATCCACCCGCTCGCCGACTGGGACGAGAGGCGCGTGTGGGCGTACGTCAACGTCAATGAGATCCCCTTCAACCCGCTGCACGACGCCGGGTACCGTTCGATCGGCTGCATCCCGTGCACCCGTCCGACGACCCCGGACGAGGAGGAGCGCGCCGGTCGCTGGGCCGGCTCGGACAAGCTCGAGTGCGGCATTCACGAGAACAAGGAACTCGAAAGGGGGACAACGGCTTGAGTCAGTACATCCACGCACACGAGCACCCGGAGTCGGAGACCGACCGCGGCGGAGGGTTCACCATCTGGTTCACCGGTCTCTCCGGGTCCGGCAAGACCACCATCGCGCACCACGTCGGCCCCGAGCTCGACCGCCGCGGGCATGTCGTCGAGTACCTCGACGGGGACACCGTGCGGACGCATCTCTCGAAGGGGCTCGGTTTCACCAAGGAGGACCGCGACGCCCACGTCGAGCGCCTCGGCTGGGTCGCCTCGCGAATCACCCGCCACGGTGGCGCGGTCATCGTCGCCGCGATCTCCCCCTACGCGGAGGCTCGGAAGAACGCCCGCGCCCTCGTCGAGGAGCACGGACCCTTCGTCGAGGTCCACGTCACGACGTCCCTCGAGGAATGCGCCCGCCGCGACGTGAACGGCCTCTACGCGAAGGCGTTCGCCGGCGAGATCAAGGGCTTCACCGGCGTCGACGATCCCTACGAGGCGCCGGAGAGCCCCGAGATCGTGGTCGACACGGAGGGCGTCGAACCCGAGGCGTCCGCGGCCTTCGTGGTTACGAAGCTCGAGGAGCTGGGTCTCGTGCCGGCGAAGGTGACGGTGTGAGCGTCGCTGCCACCGACCGCTTGATCGCGCCACACGGCGGCACGCTCGTGGATCGCACGGGCGACGCACCCGATGATCTCGGCTCCCTCGAGGTCGTCCCGCTCACGTCGCGCGAGCTGTCAGACCTCGACATGATCGCGTCGGGCGCGCTCTCGCCGCTCGAGGGCTTCATGGGCAGGGCCGACTACGAGCGCGTCGTCGAGGAGATGCATCTGGAGAACGGCCTGCCGTGGGCGCTGCCCGTCTGCCTCGCGGTCGATGCCGCTCCGGCGGGCGATCGCGTGGCGCTGGGCGACGACAGTCGCGTGGTCGCCGTGCTCGAGCTCGAGGAGGTCTTCGAGTACGACAAGGACCGCGAGGCAGAGCACTGCTTCCGGACGACCGACGAAGTCCATCCCGGCGCCGCGCGGCTGTACTCGCAGAAGCCGCTGTACGTCGCGGGTCGCGTGACGGTGTTCGAGCGGCCGCGTCACGGGTTCCCGGAGCTCGCGCGAGATCCGGCCGAGACGCGGCGAATCTTCGCCGAGCGCGGTTGGAAGCGGGTCGTCGGGTTCCAGACACGGAACCCCATCCACCGGGCGCACGAGTATCTGACGAAGGTCGCGCTCGAGACAGTCGACGGCCTGCTCGTCCATCCGCTCGTCGGCGAGACGAAGTCGGATGACGTGCCCGTCGACGTGCGCGTCGACTGCTACCGCACGCTGCTCGACGGCTACTACCCCGAAGATCGCGTGCTCTTGTCCGCCTTTCCTGCGGCGATGCGATATGCCGGGCCGCGCGAGGCGATCTGGCACGCGATCTGTCGCAAGAACTACGGCTGCTCGCACTTCATCGTCGGCCGCGACCACGCCGGCGTGGGCGACTACTACGGGACCTACGACGCGCAGCTCATCTTCGACGACTTCGCGCCCCACGAGCTCGACATCGAGCCGATGTTCTTCGAGCACACCTTCTGGTGCAAGGTGTGCGGCTCGATGGCGAGTACGAAGTCGTGCCCGCACGGGCCGGAGGACCGCGTGTTCCTTTCCGGGACGAAGGTGCGCGAGATGCTCGGCGAGGGCGAGGTTCCGCCCGCAGAGTTCACGCGTCCGGAAGTCGCGCGCGTACTGATCGACGCCTACCGAAGCTGAGGGGCGCGGAGCCCGATGGACTGGAAACTGACGGTCGTCGGGCTCCTCACGGGTCTCCTCGTGGGGATGACGGGGATGGGCGGCGGCTCGCTCATGACGCCGATCCTCGTCTTCCTCTTCGGAATCCCGCCGTCCACCGCAATCGGCACCGACATTGCGCACGGGGCGGCCTTCAAGACCGTCGGCGCAGTGCAGCACCGGCGGATGGGCAACGTGCGAGCCAGGCTCGCGGGCTGGATGCTCGTCGGCTCGGTGCCGGCGTCGCTTCTCGGCGTCTGGCTGAACGTCGAGCTGACCGAGCGCTACGGCGACGACGTCGAGTCGGTCATGGGCCACGTGCTCGGAGCGGCCCTGCTGTTCGGTGCGGTCGGCCTCATCGCGAAGAGCGTCGTGCAGACGGGTGGCCCGGCCGGCGACCCGAACTGGGAGCTCTCGAACCGCGATCGTGTCGCGGCCGTGCTCATCGGCATCTTCGGTGGGTTCGTCGTTGGCCTCACCTCGGTCGGAAGCGGCGTGTTCTTCGGACTGACCCTCCTCGTCGTTTTCCCGCTCCGCGCCCACAAGGTGGTCGGAACGGACATCTTCCACGCCGCCGTCCTGCTCTACGTCGCGGGCGCGGCTCACTGGGCGGCGGGCAACGTCGATTTCGGGATCCTCTTCTGGCTGCTGCTCGGCTCGATTCCCGGCGTGTTGATCGGGGGCCGCCTGACCTTGTCGATCCCCGAGCAGCGGCTGCGCTTGCTCCTCGCCGCAGTGCTAGGCCTGGCCGGCGTCAAGCTGCTCGACGTCCCCGGTGCCGGGGCGATCGTAGTGGTCGTGCTCTCGGCGGGTGCCGTGGCACTGCTCGTGTGGCTCGCCCGTCACAGCTGGGTTCGCTTCGTTCGCGGGCGAGGTGGCGAAGCTGCCTCGGCGACGGAATAGCCCCGCTACCATCGCGCGGCGATGCGCACGGTCTGGGTCAGCTTCGACACGATCGGACGCGACTGCCTCGAGGCGGCAGCTGACGTGGGAGCCGACATCGTCGGCGTCGTTACGCTTCCCGGCCCCATCGATCCGAACCGCTCGGGCCAGTGCTCCTTCGACGAGATCGCAGCGCGGTTCGATTCAGCGCTCATCGAGACGCGTGACGTCAACGCACCCGAGACGCTGAACGTGATCAGGAAGCTCGAGCCGAAGCTCATCTTCGTCGTGGGCTGGTCGCAGCTCGTCCACGACCCGTTCATCGCCCTGGCACGCGAGGGCGTGTTCGGCATGCACCCGACGTTGTTGCCGCGCCATCGCGGGCGCGCGCCCATCCCGTGGGCGATCCTCACCGGCCTGGCTCGCACGGGGGTGACGCTGTTCGAGATCGTCGATGCGACTCCAGACTCGGGCGCGATCGTCGGCCAGGTCACGCTCGACATCGCCCCCGACGAGACGGCGACGTCGCTCTTCGCTCGGATCGCCGACGCGCACGTGGAGCTCACTCGCGAGTACGTACCACAGCTCATCGCGGGCGACGCGCCGCGAATCACCCAGGACCCGACTCGCGCGAGCTCGTGGCCGAAGCGAACACCGGCCGACGGAATCATCGATTGGGAGACGCGAGCGCCCTACCTGTACGACTGGGTGCGCGCACAGACGAGGCCGTACCCGGGCGCCTTCACGTTCCTCGGTGACGAGAAGGTGATCGTGTGGAGCGCGCGCGCTGTCGAGCTTGTCGAGCCCGCGCCGGCGGGAACGATCGTCGAGGTTCAGGCCGAGGGACCGGTCGTAGCGTGTGGCGAAGGAGGGCTCGTGCTCGAGGAGTTTCAGACGAATGGGGCTGAGCTCGCGGTGGGAACGAGGCTGGGATGACGCGAGTCCTCGTGCTCGCGGCGCATCCCGACGACGAGGTGCTAGGGATGGGTGGCACGCTCGCCGTTCACACGGGACGCGAGGACGTCGTCCGCGTGCTCGTGGTGACGGACGGTTCCTCCACGCAGTATCCGGGCGACTCCGAGACTCGACTTCGAAAGGAGGAGGAGGCACTCCGCGCCGCCGCGGAGCTCGGCGTGATGGACTACGTCCACCTCGACTTCCCCGACATGAAGCTCGACACGCTCGCGCACGTGGACGTGAATGCGGTCGTCGAGAAGCACGTCGCCGACCTTTTTCCCGAGGTCGTGTACACGCCGCACCCCGATGTGAACCTGGACCATCGCGTGCTCTTCGACTCGGTGATGGTCGCGACGCGACCGGTGACCGCGCAGTCCGTACGTCGTGTTCTCACGTACGCGCCGACGTCGAGCACCGAGTGGACGCCGGCCCCGCTGAACTGGTTCGTGCCGAACTGGTTCGTGGACATCAGCGCGACGGTCGATCGCAAGGTCGCCGCGTTCGCTCACTACGAGACGGAGCGTCGCGACTACCCGCATCCGCGGAGCGAGCGGGCGATTCGTGCCGCGGCCGAGTTCTACGGATCGTGCTGCGGCTGCGAGCATGCCGAGCCGTTCGTTCTCGTGCGCGGAATCGAGACCCCGCTGGCGCGGGGCTCGATCGCGCAAGACTCCTAGAGGTGTCCGCTTCGCGGCCGCGATGTTCGCGAGTACACGCCAGCGGTAGGTTGTTCCGCCTTGACGCGGTGGCCACAGCTCCTGATCGTCCTCGCACTGCTCGGGGCGACGGCTGCCGCGTTCGCAGTGACGGAGCGGCTGAAGCTCGAACGGAGCCCGATCACCGGCACGAGGGTCGACCGGGTCTTCTCGCCGGTCTGCGACTGCGCCCTCGACGAAGCCGTGATCTCGTTCGTCCTGCGGCGGAGAGAGACGGTGACGGTGGACATGCTCGATCGGCAAGGCCACTCGGTTCGCACCATCGTCCGCAACCTGCGTGAGCCTGCGGGCCGTGTCGCGTATGCCTGGGACGGCCGCGACGACCTCGATCGCATCGTCCCGGAAGGTGTCTACCGGCCGCGAGTCCAGCTCGAGCGGAACGGCCGCACGATCGTTTTGCCCAACCCGATTCGCGTCGACACGACGGCACCCCGCATCACGCTTCTCCGCGTCTTCCCCCGCGTGTTCTCTCCCGACGGCGATGGGAACGGCGACCGGGTCACGGCGACGTACTCGATCGACGAGCGAGCCCGGGCGACGATGCTGGTGGACGGCAGGCAGCGCGTCCAGAGCAAGTTCAGGCGCGTGAAGGGCAACCTCGTCTGGTTCGGCCGGGTGGACGGCAGCACCGTTCGCCCCGGGATCTACGAGATCCGTCTCCGCGCGATCGACCGGGGCGGGAATCGATCCGTACGCACCCGCGCCGTGCCGGTGCGGGTGCGCTTCGTAGCCCTGTCGCGCGAACGGATCGAGGCCGCGGCGGGCACGCGTTTCTCCGTTCGGGTGCTCACGGATGCGGACGCGTACCGGTGGCTCTTCGCGGGGCGGCGCGGGGGTGGCCGGCGCCAGGTGCTCGTTCTCCGAGCGCCGGACGAGCCCGGGTCGTACACGCTCTACGTCACCGTGGGAGGGCGCGCGGCGAGCGCCGCAGTCGAGGTCGTGGCGCCCGAGTGAGCCACCCGCTCATCCTGCTCGGGGTCAGCCGCTCGGGCACGACGCTGCTTCGCGTCATCCTCGATCGCTCGCCGGGGGTCGCCATCCCCGACGAGTCGTTCTTCGTCCCGCTCCTGGCACGGCGGCACGGGCGCCGGATCGAGGCAGCGCGGTTCCTGGACGACGTCGCTCGGATACCGGCGATCCGGGACTGGGGGTTGACCGTCGCGGACATCGAGCCGCGGGTGCGGCCGGGCATGTACACGGGCGAGGCGATCGCCGTGATCTTCGAGACGTATGCGGCACGAGCAGGCAAGCCGCGCTGGGGTGACAAGACGCCCATGTACATGCGGCATCTGCGTCTGCTCGAGGAGCTCTTCCCGACCGCGCAGTACGTCCACCTCGTGCGCGACGGACGCGATGCTGCACTCTCGTTCCTCGAGATGCCGGAAGGCACGTTCACGCGGACCTGGGCGCACCCCCGGACGCCCATGCAGTTCGCGTGCCTGTGGCGGAAGGAGGTGGGTGACGCGCAGGAACTGGGCAGGCGCGTCGGGGCGGAGCGGTACACGGAGGTCCACTACGAGCGGCTCGTCGCCGGGCCCGATTCGACGGTACGCGAGATCTGCAAGTTCGCTGCGATCCCGTACGAGCCGGCGATGCTCGACTACGCCGACGCGGTCGACGTCTCGTCGAAGCCGCATCAGCAGCGGCTGCTCAGTCCTCCGACGGCCGGGGTCCGGAGCTGGCGTGAGACCATGTCTCCGGAAGACGTGGCCGCTTTCGAGGCGGTCGCGGGAGACGTTCTCGACGCCCTTGGGTACGAGGTCACGACGCCCCAGGGTGCTCGTCGCGGGCGAGGGGCGGCTGCTCGTACGTGGTACGCCACGCGGCTCGGAGCGTGGAACGCAAGGGCGTCGATCGTTCAGCGCTCACCGTTCTGGCGGCGCCGGCACCCCCGTCTCTCAGCGTAGGCCCGGCGGGGCGTTCCGTCCGCGGGTGGCTATGAGCCGGCCGTTCAGCGTGAAGAAGTACGTCCGCTCGGTTGCGATGCCCGGCGCGTAACGCCCGAGCGGAAGCCTCCAGAGGATCTTGCCGTCGGACGCGCGTAGGGCGGACGTTCGCCCCTCGAGCGTCGAGACGAAGACGTTGTCGCCGATGAGCACGGGAGCGCCGAGGATCCGACCGCCTACCCACGTACTCCACAGCTCATCGCCGTTCGTCGAGCGAAACGCACGGAGACGGCCGTCGAAGCCTCCGGCGAAGATCCGGTCCGGTCCAACCGCAGGGGTCGTGTAGCCGAGACCTCCGACACCCCCCGTCCAGGCAACGCTTCCGTCGCTCGCGGCGAGCGCGACGACCTTCCCGGAGCGCGCAACGGAGTACAGCCGCGAGCCGTCCGTCGATGCGCTCGCGTAGAAGCTCTCGTACCGCAGCAGGTCGCGCTTCAGGTAGGTCGTCCAGATCTCCGCTCCGGTCTTTCGGTTGAGGCAGAGGATGGAGCCGGCGTAGGTGCTGACGCAGACCTTCAGCCCGAAGACGGACGGGCTCGCGTTGATGCGACCGCCTGTGTCGTATGCCCAGTGCACACGGCCCGTGCTCGAGTCGACCGCGAAGAGGCGGCCGTCATGTGAGCCGAAGTACGCGAGACCGTCGACGACCACCGGCGAGGACTCGACCTTGCCGGCCGTCTGGATGCGCCAGAGAACGCGACCGAGGCGCCGGTCGAGCGCCGTGACGGAGCCGTCCTGCGATGCGACGAGCAAGCGAGGGCCGTCGATCGCCGGGCTCGACGGAAGCGTCCCCCCGACCCTTCGTCGCCACTGCACCTTCCCCGTTTCCGAGTCGATCGCGTACGTCGCCCCCTCGAAGGTATTGACGTAGAGGCTGCCCTCGCAGTAGACGGGCGGGAACTCGATGTAGCTCCGAAGCCCCCGCATCCACATCGTCTTGCGGGCGGGGAGGCCGAGCTGAGCGCCGGGCCGCGCCAGCGAGCGCTGGGGGTCGCCGCCGAACTCCAGCCAGCAGCTGCTGTCGCCCACGGGCTCCGGCTCGGGCTCTGGCTCCGGTCTCGTGGGAAGAGTCGGTGCGGGCGTGACCGTGACGTCCTCGAGGGCCGTGTCGAGGGCTCCGGACGGAGGGTCCGTGGTGGTCAGCGCAACACCGATCGCGAGCCCGAACAGCGCGAGCATGAGCACGGTGACCGCAACGAGGATCCAGACGAAAGCTCTCGGCATGGAAACAACGACCGGGAGCGCCCGGTCACGTTCAGTGTGCCAGCAGCTCCGGCGTCGTCGGCGCGGTGTCCGGCGCGGGCTCCGTCTCGGTGCTCTCGGCGGGTGTGCGCGCGAGGGCGGCAGCCGCCAGCCCGATCACGCCCCAGGTGAGCGGATCCTCGAAGAACCCTGCGTACAGGAAGGAGTGCACCACCAGCGCGAGCAGGATCGCGCCGAGGCCGATTCCGAATGCGCGGTCGTGCCTGGTGACGAGGACGATCGCCCACGACGTCGCGGCCAGGAGCCACGCGTACAGCGCGAACCCGAGCAGGCCGAGCTCGGCCAGCACGGTCAGTGGAGTCGTGTGCGAGGCATTTCGGCTGGGCGAGCCCTTGCGGACGATCTCGGAGCTCGCGCGCGGCTGACCGCCGACGCCGACTCCGGCGATCGGGCGTTCCGCGAACGCGTCGAGCGTCACGGAGACGAGTCGTGAGCGTCCGCTGGTGACGTCCTTCGCGGAGCGTCCGCCGATCGAGGCTCCCGCGACACCGGCCGCGACCAGCGTTGCTGCCAGGGCGCATGCGAGGAGCACGATCCGTGCGCGCCGATCCGCGCCCACGACGGCCACGGCGAAGGTCACGACGAAGAGAGCGACGAAGCTCGACTGCGAGTAGGAGTAGAAGAGTCCGACGAACAGGAAGCCCACGCAGGCGGTGGCGAGGATCCAGTCGACCGTCCGCCCCCGCCGGAGGAGGATCGCGACGAGGAGCACGGCGATCGGGACGACGAGGTAGCGACCGTAGAGGCTCGGGTCCTTAAACAGCGACGTGACCCGGAAGAACGACGTGTACGCGTTCGCGACCTCGACGTCGCGGCCGAAGAACAGCGTCCGTGTCTGGGCTTGCCAGATGCCTACCGCCGCGAAGACCGTCCCGAGTGCGACCAGCGTGACCAGCAGCGCACGCGGGAGCCAGTCGGCGATGGGGCTCCGGGCGAGCGCCACGAGGCCGGCTACGAACGGGAAGGCGAAGAACGCGAGGGCGATCCCCCCCGCCCGCATGTCCCATGTCCACAGGAAGGACGTCGAGACGAAGAGCACGAAGGCTGCAACGGGCAGCGCGACCAGGAACGGCGGTGGCGGAGGGCGCTCGCCCAGCAGGATGCGATATGCGAGCGCGAGCACCGACGAGGCGATCACGAGGTACAGCGGGAGCAGGAGAAATGCCTCTTCGTCCCCGACCTGGATCGGCACCCGGAACGGCGCGACGGCGAGCAGGGCCACCGGCACCACGGCCGGGTAGCGCGCGAGTGGCACGGCGCAGACGACGGTAGCCGTGACTCCGACCACGACGAGTGTTAGGCCGGCCGGGTCGGTGAAGAGCAACTCGACCTCGTCGTCACCCACGAGCGACCAGCCGAGACCGCCGCTGGCGACGCCCAGAAGGCCGAGACCGAGGAGCGGGAAGATGCCACCACGCGTGATCAAGGCCAGCACCGCGCCGAGTGCCCCCACGAGCGCCGCGATCTCCGCAAGCTGCGTGTGCTCCACGGGCCGGGACGTTACTAGCCGCGGGAAATCAGACCTTACGGTCGATTTCGCACGAGAGGGAATTCGGTGTCTTCGGGTGGTTGAATAGCGCGGTGATCGAGGCCTGGCAGAAGGCGCTCGTACTGGCCCCGCATACCGACGACGGCGAGCTCGGCTGCGGTGGGACGATGGCTCGACTCGTCGAGGCCGGCTGCGAGGTTCGGTACGTCGCCTTCTCGATCGCCACGCGCTCGCTTCCCCCCGGTTTCGAGCCCGACACGCTCGCCCGCGAAGTGCGCGAAGCGACCGCGGAGCTCGGCATCGCGGAGGAGTCGTTGACGGTCTACGACTTCGACGTGCGCACATTCCCAGAACGTCGGCAGGACATCCTCGAGCTGCTCGTCGCCGTCTGGGAGGACTGGAAGCCGGACGTCGTGTTCCAGCCATCCCATCACGACGTTCATCAGGACCACCAGACGATCGCGCAGGAAGGCCTCCGCGCGTTCAAGCGGACGACGATCCTCGGGTACGAGGTGCCGTGGAACAACTTCGACTTCTCGTACGGGGCGTACATCGCCCTCGAGAAGCGGCACCTCGAACGGAAGGTCGCCGCGCTTGCCCGTTACGCATCGCAGCAGCATCGGCGTTACGCCGAGCCGGAATACGTCTGGAACCTCGCCCGCGTCCACGGCGTGAACGTGAACCGTGAGTACGCCGAGTGCTTCCAGGTGTACCGGCTCGTCGCATAGTCTCATCGCCGTCTCACGCACCACTCATGGCGTTGTGCTCGATCGAGCGAAGGAGGCAGACATGAGATGGATGCTCACGTGCGCAGCGGTGGTGGCGGTGCTCTACACACTCGTCGGCGGGTCGGCGTTTGCAGGCGCAGCGGGCGAGACCGTCAAGCCCGTTCGGCTCAAGGAGGCGACGCTCGTCGTCGAGGTGAACGCGACGGATGGGGATGCGGGGCTCCAAGTCTTCCTCGACGCAGAGCCGTGGAAATCGATGCGGATCATCGACCCGCACGGTCGTGCAATCCTCGACGTGACGGGCAGGTCCCGCCTCGAGGGCTACGGGCTGACGGAGCTCTTCTCCGAGAGCAGCGAGCCGCCGTTCGACGTGTTTCCCCTCGAGAAGTTCAAGGCACTGTTCCCGGAAGGTCGGTACTCGTTCACGGGAACGACGATCGAGGGTCGCCGTCTGGTCGGATCGGCGAGGCTGTCCCACGATCTCCCGGACGGGCCGAGGATCGTCGCGCCCGCAGACGACTCGAAGGTCGGCCGTTCGGAGCTCGTTGCCCGCTGGCGTGCCGTTGCCGATGCGCCCGGAGTCGAGATCGTGGGCTACAGGGCGATCGTCACGCGCGAGAGCCCGCTCCGGATCTACAGCGTCGACCTATCGCGATCGGCGCGGTCTGTCCATGTCCCCCGCGAGTTCCTCCAGTCGCGAGCCGAGTACAAGCTCGAGGTCCAGGCGATCGAGAGGAGCGGGAACCAGACGCTCACCGAGGTCACGTTCCGCACGCGGTGACGCGGAGGATCAGCGGGCGAGCCTGAGCCGCCCGCTGATCGCCCTCCGTTCCGCCGGGAGGTAGAAGCCGAGCGGGAGCAGCGCGAGCGGGTAGAGCAGCGCGAGAGGCAGCGCGACGGCAAGCCCGCCGCCGGCGAGCTTGCCGATCGTGACGAGCGCGACCCCCGCCGCTGCAGCCGTCACGACGCGGCGCCACTGGTAGGGGACGGGATAGATCATCTGCGACCACCAGATCATCCCTAGGAACATCGTCGAGTACGCGGCGACCGTCGCGATTGCCGCACCCATCATCCCGTAGGGAGGGATGAGGAGCAGGTTCAGGGCGACGTTCACCGCAGCGGCTGCGCCGGTCACCACCCAGTTGAACTGCGTGCGCTTCGCGCGACCGACGCCGATGGCGACGACGATGTACCCGGCGAACGCGACCGCCGAGAACGCGAGCGGGCCGACGACACGCGAGGACTCGGCGAAATCGGGTGCCGTGATCCACTCGACGATCCACGGCGACAGAAGCGCGAGCCCGGTGGCGACCCACGTCGTGACCAGGACGGTGTAGGTCAGCACGAACGCGTACGTGCGGCGAGCCTCGCGGTCGTCGTCGATCGAATACGCGAACGCGGGCCAGGCGAGCCGGAAGGCGGTCAGCAGGAGAACCATCGCGGACGCGATTCGCACGCCGACCGAGTAGAGGCCGACCTCCGCGGTGTCCGCCAGCCGGACGAGGAAGAGCCGGTCCGAGAAGTTGGTCACCCACAGGAAGAGGGCCGTCGGGACGAGCGGGATCCCGAAGCGGTTCATCTCCCGGAGCAGCCCGCGATCGAACTCGAGGCCAAGCTGCTCGCGTCGGTAGCCGATCAGCGCGGCGTAGACGATCAGCGTGCCGGTGAAGTTGCCGACGATCACGCCGATCGGCCCCTTGTCGCGCGCGACGACGCGGAGGCGCGTCGCGCCGATCGTCAGGAAGATGTTCGTCAGGCTCGCCGACACGAACGCGACCGAGCGCTCCTCGACGCGGAAGAGCGACGTGAGCTGCTCGTAGTTCATCCCCGCCCACAGGCCCACGAACGCGGCCATGACCAGCTCGGAGTCGTCGGAGGATCCGAACAGCGCGTCGGAGATCGGCGCAGCGAGGGCGAGACCTCCCAGCAAGCCGGCCGTCGCCATCCCCATCGTGAACCAGAAGGAGGTGCGGACGACCCGCAGGCGGGCCGCCGGCTCCGACGAGTCGAAGTAGAAGCGGAAGAACGCGCTGTGGATGCCCATGCGCAGCGCGATGCCGACGACGGTGGTGAGGGCGATGAGCGTCTCGACCTTCCCGTAGTCGGAGGTCGAGAGGTAGCGGGTGTAGAGCGGCAGCAGGAGGACCGCGAGGATCCGCGACACGAGCCCGCCCAGCCCGTAGATGGCCGAGTGCCTGCCGAGCCGCTTCAGTTCCGCGCCGAGCGCCACCTCAGAGGCGAGAGTAGAGAGCGAGCAGGCGGTCTGCGACGCGGTCCAGGTCGTGCACGCGCTCGACGTAGGCGCGCGACTCGGCGCCGACACGCCTACGCTCCGCAGCCGAGGCGACGAGGGGCTCGAGCCGGGTGCGCAGGTTCTCCTTCGTCGCGCCGACGATCGGCACGCGCGTGCCGAGCTCCCGCTCCGTCCGCTCGACGGCCTCGTCGTGGAGATACGCCACGACCGGCTTCCCGAGCGCCATGCACTCGATCGCGAACAGCCCGTACCAGCCCGCGTTCAGCTGGTCGACGACGATGTCGGCCTCGCGGTACCGCTCGAACGCCTCGTCGTGGTGCAGCCCCTCGACGAGAACGAGGTCGGCGTCGAGGCTCTCGCACGCGGCGAGGACGTGCTCCGTTCCCTTGCGGCGGCGCGACGACGGAGCGTGCAGGATCACGGGGCGCGCGCGATCGGACGGCGGAGCCGGCTCGATCGACTCGACGTCGATTCCCGGCGGGATCATCTCGGCCTCGGGCACCCACCGGATCGCGTCGTACGAGCCCACCACCTGCGCGCCCGCCTTCTTCCCGAACGCGAGCTCCCCGGGGGATTTGCCACGGATGTCGGAACCGAGGTAATGCATGACCGACTTCTTCCGCAGCGCCCGGAGGATCGGGAACTGCACGGACTGCGGGACGAGAGTGAGGCCGAAGTAGAAGTGGAAGACGTCCGTTCGCGGGAGGAGCCGCAAGAGCGCCGACCACTGCGTGAGCTGCCTGCGCGCGAGGCCGCCGCGGCGCCCGAGCGACCAGTCGGCCTCGGAGTGGAGCCGGTACCGGTTGAACACGACCAGCTGGGCGTCGACGCCGCGGCGGCGTAGGGCCTGCACGTTCGCCCACGGCACACCGGCCGTGTTCACCGGGCAGTGGACGACCCGCAGCGGCCTACTCAATGGGGATGTCGTCGGCGCGTAGCTGCTCCAGGCGGCGAGCCTTCTCCGCGTTCAGCATCGAGCGCATGGTCAGGTCCATCGTCGCCCCCTGGTAGACCCAGATCTCCGGGTGGACGAGGATCTGGAGCCAGGCGAAGCCTCCGCTCCGGAGCTCCTCGTGCGGGCAACCGGACCGCCAGTACTGGTTGGAGTCCGAGCGGTAGGACCCGGGCACGAAGTACGGCTCCGCATAGACGTTGAGGGCTCCGGAGATCGTCTCCGACATGTACTCGGTCCGAGGGTTGTGCCACGAGACGACCGGATCGAAGCGCTCGTCGAGCTCCGCGTTCGGGTAGACCGCGTGGAGACCGACTGCGTGCCCGAGCTCGCGAAGCCGTGCGATCGTCTCGACGCCCTCAGTGGAGGCGAGGTTGTAGAAGACCGACTCGATCATGAGCAGATACGTGGTTTGCACTTCGTGCTCGGCCTCGACCTCGGCCATGGTCAGCGCAGCAGCGAGCGAGAGGTCGACGTCGTGGCGAAGGAAGAGATCGCCGCGCTCAGGGCTGTCGCCGAACGTCCGGAAACGGTAGCCGCCGGTCTTCGCCGCTTCGAGGATCTCGACGTAGTGCGCGAGCTCGAACGAGCACGTCACGCGGCTGCCTCCACGTCCACGGTGAGCCTCGTCGAGGCCTCCTCCGCGCGGCGAAGGGCCTCCTCGGCCGTGTCCGCGAGCGCGATGACGTAGCCGCGACGGTCGCCGTCCCGGCGGACGGGGCGGATCGTCTCGCCGATCTGCAGATACGTGTCAGCCTGGACGACTCCCTCCGACGCCAGCACGGCGTCGAGGCTGCCGATGCGCATGACGCGTCCCGTCGGGAGCGGGCCCGGCTGCGCCGTGAAGAAGCGGATCGCCAGCGGCTGCTCGAAGCGGGGCAGCGCGACCTCGTCCGGAACCTGCTCGCCGAGTGCCTGGCGCAGCGCGACCTCGACGAGGTCGACTCCGACCGCGTGGCGGACGAGGTCGGCCATCTGCCCGCCCGGGATGCGCGCTGCGACCTCGACGATTGCGACGCCGCCCTCCGGCGACGCGATCAGCTGCGGGAACGCGATCGCGTCTCGGAGGCCGAGGGCGCGCACGGATTCGACGGCGACGCGCTCCGCCAGCCGGAGCTGCTCTGGTGGGATCGAAGGGGGATAGACGTGAATCCATCCGACGCCGAAGCCGATGCCCGGCGGTCGCAGGCGATCGGAGAGCGTCACGAGCGCCGGCTCGCCTCGTCGCGCGATGACGATGCCGTTCAGCTCGATGCCGTCGACGAACTTCTCGAGGAGCGCCTCGCTCGTCGGGGACTCGTCGATCGCGTCGGGGAGGTCGCGCTCCAGCTCGGCACGGCTCTCGACCCGAAAGACGGCGCGCTGACCGCCCGAGTCGACCGGCTTGAGCACTGCAGGGAATGCGACGGCGTCGAGGGCCGCCTGGACGTCCGTCGCCGAGCGCAGACTCGCGAAGGGCGGCTGCGGCAGGCCGGCTGCGCCGAGCGCTCTTCGCATCGCGAGCTTGTGCGTGAGGCGATCGGCGGTGTCCGTGCCGATGCCGGGCAGGCCGAGCTCCTCCGCGACGGCGGCGACGACAGGCACTGCCCGGTCCGCCGAGACCGTGAGCGCACCGTCTGCGCCGACCCTGCGGGCGACCTCAATGACCTGCGCCACGTCGGTGAAGTCGACGACCTCCGCGACGTCAGCCGCGGCGAGGCCGGGCGCGTCGGCGTTCCGGTCGACCGCGGCCGCCCTGAGACCGCGAGCACGAGCCTGCTCGATCGCGCGCCGCTGGTGGCGTCCCGCGCCGACGAAGAGGACGGTCTGCACGGCCGCCGATCGTAACCGCGCTGGTGCTAGCTCACGCCGCCGGGCGGTACGAGCCACGGGGAGATCCGGCTCCACCGGGCGATCTCGCACCCGTTCGTGCGAGTGAACGTCGCCCAGATCCGTGCACCTCCCACGGTGCCGACGATCCGCGCCTTCTGGGGTCCGCCGTAGATCTCGGTGCAGGCGACGTCCTTCGGCACGGGCGCGAACGCCTTCGTACCGACCGCAGTCAGTCGCGCGCACGCCCTGCCGGGACGCTTCAGGGTTCCCCTGGCCGGATCACACCGAAGCGTCCAGCTCGCGCGTACGAGCGGCTTCGTCGAGTCCTCCCAGTACGTGATCCGAAGCGAGGTCTCCGTGGACGCACCGGCGAAGGCCGTCACGGTGGCGATCAGCCCGCCGGCAACCACGGCGAGGAGCACCGCCCGCATGCCCTCAGGGTACTGTCACGACCCGTGGCGATGACGCGCCGACGTCGAACGGCGGTGGCCGTCGCATGTGCACTTGCCGTTGCGATCCTGCTGCCCCTCGGCGCTCGAGCTGCTGCGAGCCGCTGGCATGACGACTCGTTGTGGGCCAACTCGCTTCGCTCGCTGGGCGGCCTCGCCGTGCCGTTCGACTTCGCGATCTTCCTCGGCGCGGCCCACGACGTGCGTGCCGGGGAGAGCCCTTACGTCGAGCCCGAGGACGTGTCCGACGATGCTCCTGCACCGTACGTCTATCCGCCGCTTCTCGCCATCGTGCTCGTTCCGGCGACGGCACTGCCGGACGAGGTCGGGGGATCGTCGCCCGTGGCGATCCTCGTCGCGCTGCTACTCGTCGGCTCCGTCGCGGGCACGCTGCTCGTTCTCGGCGTCCAGGACTGGCGGTGCTATCCGATCGTGCTGCTGTATCCGGCCACGCTCGAGAACGTCGAGTACGGCGCCGTCGGCCCGGTGCTCGGGCTCCTCGTCGCCCTCGGCTGGCGCTACCGCGACCGGGTCGGCGCCGCGTCGGCGGCGACGGGAGGCGCGATCGTGCTCAAGGTCTTCCTCTGGCCGCTCGTCGTCTGGCTGGCCGCGACCCGTCGTTGGCCCGCGGCTCTGGGGGGCGCTGCAGTTGCACTGGTGCTCGCGATCGCTTCCTGGGCCGCGATCGGGTTCCGCGGACTCGCCGACTACCCGGAGCTGCTCCGGCACCTGTCCGACCTCGAGGCGGAGAACTCGTATTCAGCGTTCGCGATTCTCGTCGCGCTCGGGGTCACCGACACCCTGGCGAGGATCCTCGTGTTCGCGGCTGCCGCCTTCCTCCTCGTCCTCGCGTGGCGCGTCGCGCGGAGTGAGCGCCTCGAGGGAGATCGCCGATCGCTGACGCTCGCCCTCGCCGCGGGCTTCGTGCTCACCCCGATTCTCTGGCTCCACTACCTCGTGCTTCTCGTCGTGCCGATCGCGTTGGCGCGACCCCGGCTCTCGGGACTGTGGTTCGCGCCGCTCGTCCTCGTGGTCTTCGAGCTGCTCGACTGGTACCGCGGGTGGCCGCGCGGAGACGGCTGGGCGCTCGCGAGCGTCGCCGCGGTCACCGCGGTCGTCTTCGTCGTTTCGGCTCGCCCGTCCGAACGTAGACTCGCCGCGTGGCTCTGAGCGGAAAGCGCGTCGTCGTCACGGGTGGCGCGGGCTTCATCGGGACGACGCTCGCACGCCGGCTCGTCGACGAGAACGAGATCGTGGCGGTGGACAACCTCCACCGAGACACGTTGGGGGGCACCGACCTGGTCGAGCACCCGAACTTCAGGTTCGTCCAGGGAGACGTGCTCGACCACCCCTTTCTGAACGACGTCGTCCGTGGAGCGACCCATCTCGTCCACGCCGCCGCGATCGCGGGTGTCGACACGGTGAGAGAGAGTCCCGTTCGAACCATGCGCGTGAACCTCATCGGCACCTACAACGCGCTCGAGGCCGCTCTGGCCGCGAAGGAGACGATCGAGCGCGTCGTCGAGTTCTCGACGAGCGAGGTCTTCGGTTCGTACGCCTTCAAGGTCGACGAGCTGCACGTGACGAGCCAGGGCTCGGTCGGCGAGGCGCGCTGGACCTATGCGGTCTCGAAGCTCGCAGGCGAGCACATGGCGCACGCCTACCACGACGAGCTCGGGCTGCCGGCCGTTTCCGTGCGCCCCTTCAACGTCTACGGCCCGCGCCAGGTCGGGGGTGGGGCCATCCGCGCGTTCATCGAAACGGCGCTCACTGGCCGCGACCTCGTCATCCACGGTGACGGGTCGCAGATCCGAGCGTGGTGCTATGTGGACGACATGGTGGACGCGCTCCTCCTCGCCCTCGAGCACCCGAGGGCGGTCGGACAGAGCTTCAACATCGGCAACGCTCGCTCGGCGGTGACGATCTACGACCTGGCGCAGCGCATCAAGCGCCTGACCGGGGGTCCCGGCGAGCTCGTGTTCCAACCTCTCCACTACACGGACGTCGAGCTCCGTATCCCCAACGTCGACAAGGCACGCGAGCTGCTCGGGTTCGAGGCGAAGGTCGAGCTCGACGAGGGCCTCGAGCGGACGATCGCCTGGTACCGGGCGAACGCGTCATGAGCGAGCCGATCAGGCTCGCGCGCCCGGACGTGGGGGAGGAGGAGCTCGCTGCGCTCGAGGAGGTCGTCCGCACGGGACAGCTGACCATGGGCCCGAAGGTCGCCGAGTTCGAGAACGCGATCGCGCGAGCCGTCGGCACTGCTCACGCAGCAGTCGTCTCGTCGGGCACCGCTGCGCTCCACCTCGCGCTGCTCGCGCTGGAGGTCGGGCCAGGCGACGAGGTGATCGTTCCCGCCTACACGTTCCCGGCGACGGCGAACGCCGTCGAGCTGTGCGGCGCTCGGGCCGTCCTCGTGGACGTGGACGCAGACACGTTCGTACTCGCACCGGCTGCAGTCGCCGCGGCCGTGACTCCCCGCACGCGCGCGGTGCTGGCCGTGCACCTCTTCGGCCGACCGGTCGAGTGGGAGGCGCTGCAGACGGCCGTGCCGCAGGAGGTCGCGCTCGTCGAGGACGCGGCCGGCGCGCTCGGCGCACGCTACCGGGGAACCCCGTGCGGCGCGCTGGGGGTCGCAGCCTGCCTCTCCTTCCATCCGCGCAAGATCGTCACGACCGGCGAGGGCGGTGCGGTGACGACGGACGAGGCTGCGCTCGATGCCGCCGTCCGTCGCCTGCGACACCACGGTTGGGAGACACTCGGCGACATGCCGGCGCCCGGGTTCAACTACCGCCTTCCCGATCTGCTGTGCGCGATCGGGATCACGCAGCTGGCGCGGCTCGAGGGACTGCTCGCAGCCCGCGAGCGTATCGCCGGCTGGTATGCGGAGCGGCTCGAGCACGCCGTGCTCACGCCGTCCGCCGCCGAGGGCGATCGGCACGGTTGGCAGGCGTACGTCGTCCAGCTCGACCGCCGCGACGAAGCGCTCGCGGCCCTCCGCGCCGCCGACATCGAGGCCCAGATCGGAACCTGGGCACTCCACCGCCTGGCGCCGTACCGCGCACAGGGCGAGTTTCCGGGCGCAGATCGCGCGTTCGAGCGCGCGCTCGCGCTGCCGTTCGCCGCGGCCATGACGGAAGAACAGGTCCATCGAGTCGCGGGGGTGTTGACAGACTTGTGAGTGAGTGCTAACTTTCAACGCCGTGAGCCAGACCGCGACGAGACAGACGGCCGACGAGCGGCGCCGTGCTGTGCTCGACGCCGCGCGCGTCGAGTTCGCGCAGCACGGGTTCCACGGCGCTTCCACGGACGCGATCGCCCGGCGGGCAGGCATCTCGCAGCCGTACCTCTTCCGCCTGTTCGGGTCGAAGAAGGGGCTCTTCCTCGCCGTGAACGACGTGTGCTTCCAGCAGACGCTCGACCTGTTCCGCGCGGCTGCCTCCGGCAAGTCGGGCAGGGACGCGCTGGACGCAATCGGGCATGCCTATGGAGAGCTCATCGAGAGCGACCGCACGATGCTCCAGGGCCAGCTCCAGGCGTACTCGGCCGCGGTCAACGACGAGGAGATCAGGGCGGCCGTCGCGCGAGGCTACAGCCGGCTCGTCGACTACGTCGAGGCGGTCTCCGGCGCCGACAAGCACACGATCGCAGGGTTCTTCGCGAAGGGCATGCTCATGAACGTGCTCGCCGCGATGCAGTACTCGATCGCGGACGAGCCGAGGGACTCCTGGGCGGCACGCCTCGCCGAGGGGTGCAAGGACGAACAGTCGTGAAGGCTGCTCTCTTTTTTCTCCGCGATCTGAGTAATCAGTCACTAGATAGCGGCGGGCCGAACCCGAGGAGGTCACGATGAAAGCCGGTACCCGCACGCTCTGGACCTTCGCGGTCACCTCGATCGCCCTGTTCATGGTCGTGCTCGACAACCTCGTCGTCTCGACCGCGCTTCCCGTCATCCGCGTGGACCTCGGGGCGTCCCTCGAGCAGCTCGAGTGGACGGTCAACGCCTACACGCTGACCTTCGCCGTCTTCCTCCTCACCGGCGCTGCGCTCGGCGATCGCTTCGGCCGGAAGCGCATGTTCATGCTCGGCGTCGGCATGTTCACGGCCGCCTCCGCTGCCGCCGCGCTGGCGCCGTCGGCGGACTGGCTGATCGCCGCAAGGGCCGTCCAGGGGATCGGCGCGGCGATCGTGACGCCGCTCACCCTGACGATCCTGAGCGCCGCCGTCTCACGAGAGCGTCGCGGTGTCGCGCTCGGCGCGTGGTCCGGCATCGCCGGCCTCGCGGTCGCCATGGGACCGCTGGTCGGCGGCGCCGTGGTGGAAGGCATCTCCTGGCAGTGGATCTTCTGGCTGAACGTCCCCGTCGGGCTCGTCCTGTTGCCGCTCGCGACCCAGCTCACGGAGTCGCACGGCCATGACAAGGCGCTCGACGTCCCCGGCCTGGGACTTGCGAGTGCCGGGCTCTTCGCGATCGTCTGGGGGCTCGTGAACGGCAACGCCGGCGGCTGGACGAGCCCGGAGATCGTGGGTGCGCTAGCCGTCGGCGCGGTGCTCACGGTCGCCTTCGTCGGCTGGGAGCTCCGTGCGGCGGAGCCGATGCTGCCCATGCGGTTCTTCCGCGACCGTGCGTTCGCGGCCGCCAACGCGGCCTCGCTGTTCATGTACTTCGGGATGTTCGGCTCGATCTTCCTGCTGACGCAGTTCTTCCAGACTGCGCAGGGGTACTCGCCCCTAGAGTCCGGGCTGCGTGTCCTCCCGTGGACGGCGATGCCGATGCTCGTGGCGCCGATCGCCGGTGCTCTGTCCGACTGCATCGGCGGGCGGCCGATCATGGCGACCGGGCTCGCGCTGCAGGCCGTCGGGCTGGCGTGGATCGCAGCCGTGTCGACCGCGACTGTCGGATACGGGTCTCTCGTCCTCCCGTTCGTCCTGTCGGGCATCGGCATGGCGATGTTCTTCGCGCCCGTCGCCAACGTCGTCCTCTCCGCGGTCCGGCCGCAGGAGGAGGGCAAGGCATCGGGCACCAACAACGCCATTCGCGAGGTCGGCGGCGTCCTGGGCGTTGCCGTGCTGGCGTCGATCTTCGCGCGCTACGGCGGGTACGAGTCGCCCACGACCTTCACCGACGGGCTCGTCCCCGCGATCTGGGTCGGCGCGGTCGTCGTCGGCGCGGGAGCACTTGTTACGCTCCTGATACCGCGGAAGCGGAGGGCGGACGCAGTGCCGGCGCTCGAGGTCGAGCAGGAGCTCGTTGCGCAGGCCGAGGCCGCCTGAGGAACGGAGGGGATCGCGATGCTCTCCACGCAGACCATCGCCGCGGCGAGTGCGAGGCACCCGTGGCGGACGATCGCGGCCTGGATCGCGACCGTCGTTCTGGCGGTCGTCGCCATCGCGTCGCTGCTCGGTGGGAGCCTCACGACCGAGGGCGCTCCGACGAACGACCCCGAGTCGGAGCGCGCCGAGGATACGAAAGCTCGAGCGATCCCACCCTCCCCCGACTCGCTCGTGACGGACATCGTCGTCATCCGCTCCGAGGAGCACACGGTCGACTCGCCGCAGTTCGAGGCCTTCGTGCGCGACTTCCTGCGCGACGACGAGATCCCCGCTCTCGGCCGTGCCCAGACGTACTTCGACGACCCGGCCACCGGACTCGCCTCGGTGGATCGGCACGCGACGATCGTCCCGATCGCGCTCGTCGACGACAGTGAGACGGACGCTCTCGTCGAGAAAGCCGAGGCGCTCGCAGACGACGAGGGCGGAGCCTTTGCGGTGTCCGTGACCGGCGAGGAGACGCTCGACCACGACTTCAATCTGCTCTCGCAGGAGGATCTCGAGAACGGAGAACTCAAGTTCGGCCTTCCCGCCGCGCTCATCATCCTCCTCCTCGTCTTCGGTGCCGTCGTGGCGGGTCTCGTGCCGCTGCTGATGGCCATCGTCTCCATCGTCGTCGCGCTGGGGCTGACGGCCCTCGTCGCCCAGCAGTTCGAGCTCTCTGTCTTCGTCATCAACATGCTCACGGGGATGGGTCTCGCGCTCGGGATCGACTACTCGCTGTTCGTCGTCTCGCGCTACCGCGAGGAGCGTTCACGAGGGAGGGTCGAGCTCGCCGCGATCGAGGCGTCGGGAGCGACAGCCAGCCGAGCCGTCCTCTTCAGCGGCAGCGTGTTCGTGATCGCGATGTTCGGCATGCTCCTCGTCCCGAGCTCGATCATGCGGAGCCTCGCGACCGGCGCCATTCTCGTCGGGATCGTCTCCGTGATCGCGGCTCTCACCCTGCTCCCCGCCGTGCTCGGCTTGCTCGGTGACCGCGTCAACGCATTGCGGATCCCGTTCGTCGGGCGTCGCTCGTTCGAGGTCGAGAATCCGGAGGGGCGCTTCTGGGGAGCCATCATTCGGCGGGTGCTCAGCCGTCCCGCCCTGAGCCTCACGCTCTCGGTGGGCGCCCTCGTCGCGTTGGCCCTGCCCGTGCTGACGATGAACGTCGGCACGAGCGGGGTGTCCTCGCTTCCGGACCGGTTCGTCTCGAAGCAGGGATACCTCGCCCTCGAGCGCGACTTTCCGAGGACGACGCCGGATCCGGCCGAGATCGTGGTCTCCAACGTCTCGAGCGCTGGTGTCTCGGAGGCGCTCGCGGAGCTCCGCTCCACGCTCGCGAGCGATCCGCGATTCGGCGACGGTGTGGTCGAACGCTCGGCAGACGGCGAAGTCGTCGTCCTCGGCGTCCCGGTGGCCGGGGACCCGGCGAGCACCGAGGCCATCGCTGCCGTACGCGAACTGCGAACCGACGTGGTGGACGAGACGTTCGCCGGGACCGAGGCAGAGGTCCTCGTGGGGGGCACGACGTCGGAGAACCTCGACTACTTCGACTCCGTGATCGACCCCGCGCCCTGGATCATCGCCCTCGTCCTCCTGCTGACGTTCGTCTTCCTGACGGTCGTCTTTCGGTCGGTCGTCGTGGCCGGGACGGCAGTTGCGCTCAACCTGCTCTCGGTCGGCGCCGCCTACGGGCTGCTCGTCCTCGTCTTCCAGGAAGGGATCGGTGCGGGACTCCTCGGCTTCCAGACTGCGGACTCGATCGAGGCATGGGTGCCGTTGTTCTTGTTCTCCGTGCTCTTCGGCCTGTCGATGGACTATCAGGTGTTCCTGCTCAGCCGGATCCGCGAGCGCTACGACGAGACCGGCGACACCACGGATGCCGTCACCTTCGGCGTCGCCTCGACGGCGCGGATCATCACCGGCGCCGCGCTCATCATCGTGGCCGTGTTCGCCGGATTCGCGCGCGGCGACCTGATCATGTTCCAACAGATGGGCTTCGGGGTCGCGGTCGCCCTGCTGCTCGATGCGACCGTCATCCGCTCGGTCGTACTACCGAGCGCGATGAAGCTCCTCGGCGACTGGAACTGGTACCTGCCGGGCTGGCTCCAGTGGCTACCGCGGCTCAACGTGGAAGGAACGCGCTCGCCCGCCAGCGCCTGATCCCGACTTTCCTCCCTGGTACCGTCGCCGCGTGACGAGCGAGCGGCGCCCGCGGTACGAGCCGTCAGACGCCCTTGTCGCGCCGCGATACGTCGGAGTCAGGACGTTCGCGCGCTGCCCCCTCGTCGACGACCCGGACGGCGTCGACGTCGCAGTTCTCGGAATCCCGTTCGACACGGGGACGACGAATCGACCCGGCGCCCGCTTCGGCCCCGAGGCCATACGCTCGGCGTCGATTGCGCTGCGGCCCTACAACCCGGTCCAGCAGGCCCACGTCTTCGGCCGGCTGTCGGTCGCCGACCTGGGCGACGTCGCAGTGACTCCCGGCAACGCCCAGCGCACGACGGCGCAGATCGCAGAGCATCTGGAGCGGATCGTGCGCGCGGGCGCGCACACGCTCTGTCTCGGTGGCGATCACACCGTCGTTCTCGGCGAGCTGAGGGCGCACGCGGCCGTGCACGGCCCGCTCGGTCTCGTCCTCCTCGACGCCCACGCGGACGTCTGGGATCGCTACGTCCGCGAGCGCTTCTACCACGGCTCGCCGTTCAGACGCGCGGTGGAGGAGGGGCTGCTCGATCCGAGCAGATCGCTTCTCGCCGGCATGCGCGGTTCGCTCTACGGCCCGGATGACGCCGCGATGCCGCAGGAGCTCGGCTTCGAGGTGATTCCGTGCGAGGAGCTCGTCACCCTGTCGCCCGACGCGTACGCGGCCCGCATACGGGATCGCGTCGGCGACGGCCCCCTGTTCCTCTCGTTCGACATCGACGTCCTCGACCCGGGGTACGCGCCCGGCACGGGCACGCCCGAGACGGCCGGCCTCACGACGAGGGAGGCGTTCGCCTTTCTGCGCTCGCTGCGGGGCCTGAGCTTCTCGGGCTACGACGTCGTGGAGGTGAGCCCACCCTACGACGGCCCGGGCGCACCGACCGCGATCGCGGCCGCGAACGCCGCCTACGAGCTGCTGACGCTCGACGTCCTCGCCAGATGAGCCGAGGGACGCGCCGGGTCGGAACCGTCGTGCTGACGGCCGCCGCGATCGCGTACCTGATCTGGAAGGTCGACCTCGGAACCACGCTCGACGTTCTTGCGGACACCAACCTCGCGTGGTTCGCCCTCGCGGTCGCGATCATGCTCGGCACGGTTCCCGCCCTCGCGCTCCGCTGGGGATGGCTCCTGGATGCGCACGGGATTCACGAGCGCCTCCCCTGGCTCACGAGGGCGTACCTCGTCGCGTACACGGCGGGCCAGGTGCTGCCGACCTCGCTCGGCGGGGATGCGGTGCGCATCGCGGAGACCGTCAGGCGTCACTCGGGGCGAACGGCGGTCGTAACCGGAACGGTCCTGCTCGAGCGCGGCCTGGGAGCGGCGGCAACGGTCGCGTTGGGCGCGGTGGGGTTCCTGCTCTCCATCGGCCGGTACGACGTCGGTGCGTACCTCTGGCTCGAGGGCGTCTTCGTCTTCGGGACGCTCGTCCTCGGCTTCCTCTTCTTCGCCCGCTCCGCCCGGCCTCTGCTGCGGCGGACGCAGCCGTTGCTCGAGCGGATGCGACTCGCCCGCCCGCTGAAAGCGTTCTACGAGGGTATTCACCACTACCGTGGCCGGCCGCGCCTGCTCGGCGAGGTGTTTGCCGTGACGCTCGTCGTGCAGGCCGTCCGGATCCTCGCGATCTGGGCGGCCGCGAAGGCCGTCGGAATCGACCTCGACCCGCGCATCTACTACGTGTTCGGACCGCTGCTCTTCCTGGTGATGCTCGTCCCCTTCACGTTGAACGGCCTCGCCGTCCGCGAGGCGTTCTTCGTGAGCTTCCTCGGAAACGTGGGCGTCGGCGCGAATCAGGCGTTTGCGGCGGGGTTCCTCTACTTCCTCGTCACGCTGCTGATGGCGTTCCCCGGCGCGCTGATCATGCTGCGGGACGGGCTCCGCGGTGGCGCGCACGCCGAGGTCGAGCATGGCTGAGCCGAGGCGTGTCGCTGCGATCGTCGTGACGTACGACGCGCTGCCGTGGATCGAGCACTGTCTCGACTCCCTGCGCGGGGTGGAGACGGTTGTCGTGGACAACGGCTCGAGCGACGAGACCGTGGCACTCGTGCGTGAGCGGTATCCGGATGTTCGCGTGATCGAGGCGGAGAACCGGGGCCTCGGGGCGGGCTGGAACATCGGTTTGCGCGAGACGTCGAGCACGTACGCGCTCCTCCTCAACGCCGACGCCTGGCTCGTCGACGGCGCACTCGACCGTCTGCTGGACTTCGCCGATACGCGACCTCGGGCTGCCGTGATCGGCCCGCGGCTGCTGAACCCCGACGGAACGCTCCAGCGCTCAGTGCGTGGCTTCCCGACGCTCTGGCGTCTCGCGACCGAGTACTTCTTCCTTCGCAAGCTCGCGCCCGGCTCGTCGGCGCTCAACGCGTTCTACGCGGGAGGGTTCGACCACGACGAGGTGCGCGACGTGGAGGTCGTGATGGGCGCGTGCATGATCCTGCGGCGCGACGCAGTCGACGAGGTCGGCTACTGCGACGAGGACTACTTCCTCTTCAGCGAGGAGACGGACTGGTGCTTCCGATTCCGCGAGGCCGGCTGGGAGATCGTCTTCTTCCCGGGCGCAGAGTGCGTGCACGTCCGCGGCGCGTCGCACAGCGGGCGACTCTATCGCGAGAACCTGCGCGGCCACCTGCTGTTCCTCACGAAGCACCGTGGACCGAAGGTCGCCGAGCGCGCGCGCCGGCTGCTGCTCGCCTCGCTCCGCGTGCGGGGGCTCGTCTTCCGCGGCGATCGCGGCCGTACGTATCGCGAGGGGGCCGCCTGGCTCGCCTCGGGAGATGCGGCGACGCTCGTCGGGCGCTGAGCGATGGTCTTCCTCTACCTCAAGCTCGCGTTGGCGACGGCGGTCGTCCTCGCTCCCGGATGGCTGCTCGCGCGGGCGCTGGGCGTGCGCAGCGTCTCGGCGAGCCTCGCCTGGTCACTGGTCGTCGTGTTCGCTGCACTGCTGGTCACGTTCGCGCTCGGATCGACTCTCATTCTCACCCTGGTCCTGCTCGTCGCCGTGGGGCTCGTCGCGGCGGCTCTGTGGCGCTTCCGAGGCTGGCCGCCAGCCGAGACCGTTCCCGGACGCGCGTGGGCGTTCTTCTGGGGGGCGATCGTCGGGCTCGTCATCTGGGTCTCGGCGCCGTCCGTTCAGGGCGACGGCCTCTTCCACCTCGCGCGCGTACGGAAGCTCATCGATCTCGACTCGCTCTCGCTCGACCAGATCTCCGAATTCGCGGACGGGAGCCTCCACCCGGGGTACGCGTTCCCGCTCTGGCACGGCTTCCTGGCGCTCGTCGCGAAGGTCGCGGGCGAGGATCCGGAGCAAGTCGTCGTCCACCTGCCGTCGATCCTCGCGGCGCTGGCCGTGGTCGTCGCATTCGAGGCGGGTTGGGCGCTCTTCCGCCGAACCTGGGCGGCCGGCGCGACGGCCGGAGCCCAGGTCGCGATGATCTGCTTCGCGCCGGGCATGGGAGGCGCGTACGTCTTCCTCGCCCTCCCCGCGACCTCGTCGCGGCAGCTCCTTGTCCCGGCCGCACTCGCATTGGCGCTCGAGGCCGTCCGCTCGCCGGCTCCCGGGCTCGTCGCCTCGACCGCGGCGGCAGGTTTCGTCCTCGCTGTCGTACATCCGACGTACGCAATCTTCCTCTGGATTCCATTCGTCGGGTTCCTCGCGGTGCGCGCGTTGTGGGAGCGGAAGGATCTCGGCAGGGGGGCGCTGGCTTTCGCCGCGCTCGTCGCTCCGGCGGCGCTGTTCATGCTCTGGCTGCGGCCGGTCGTGAACGAAACGCGCTCTGTGTCGCCCGACTCGAGCGAGCTTCAACGAGCCTTCGACCAGTACGGCAGCCAGCTCGTGGTGCACTCCGACACCTCGTACAACCTGGCGCCCGAAGTCTTCACTCGCGCCGGAGCCGTCGCCATCGCGGCGCTTCTGCTCATCCCGCTCGCAGGCCTGGCTGCGCGGCGGCGCTGGGCCGCCTACGTCGTCGGCGGTTCGCTCGCCGTGTTCGCGGCGATGCTCCTGCCGTTCCTCTTCACATCGCTCGCCGATCTCGTATCGATCTCGCAGGCGAGGCGTGCCGCCGGCTTCCTCCCCTTCGCGTTCGCGTTCGCAGGCGGGATGGGCGTGCTCGCGAGCCTCGTCGGCCCGGTGCTGCTCCCGCTCATGCTCGGTGCGGGGATGTTCCTCCAGATCGTCTACCCGGGCGACTTCGAGTATGTCCTCAGTAACCCGGCTCCGGCCTGGATCGCCTGGTTCGGCGTCCTGGGAGCACTTGCCGGGCTCCTAGTGGGTTTCGTCCGGCGACGCCCCGCCCTCGAGAAGGGAGCCGCGCTCGCCTCCGCGGCCTTTCTGACGCCCGTCTTCGCCGGTGGTCTCCTCGACCTGCGGAGCCCCGATCTGCCGGAGATCGCGACGATCTCGACCGGGCTCGTCGCGGCCGTGCGCGACGACGTGGACGCGGGCACGATCGTCTTCTCCGATCCCGAGACGAGCTTCCGGCTCGCCGCCTTCGCGCCGGTCTACATCGCCGTCGGGCCTCCGGGCCATGTCGCGGACACGGAGGACAATCGCCCGTACGAGCGCGCTCGCGACGCCCGTCGCTTCCTACGGACGGGTGATCTCTCCATTCCGCGCCGCTACGGCGCCGAGTACGTGGTCGTCGACGGGCTTCGCACGGACCTCGAGCTCGATCTCCCGGTGGTGTACGAGGACGAGCGCTTCACGCTGTATCGCCTCTAGCCGGGCTCGCCCCAGCCTCCCCCGCCCGGCGTCTCGATGCGGAGCAAGTCGTCGGCATCGAGGTCGAGGCTCGCGACTGCCGAGAGCTCCTCGCCGTTCAGGAGGTTCCGGCCGGGAAGTCCGTCGCGGCCGCCGAGCGCTCCACGCGGCGGAAGCGCGCGGCGCTGCGTGAGGAGGGAGAGTCGGCATGGCTCGAGGATTCGCAGCTCGCGCACGACGCCGTCGCCACCTCGATGCACTCCTTCGCCGCCCGAGCCCGTCCGCAGCTCGTAGCGTTCGACGCGCACCGGGTAGGCGAGCTCGAGTGCCTCGGCCGGAGTGTTGAGCGTGTTCGACATGGCGACGTGGACGCCTGACGGCCCGTCGGCAGCGGGGCATGCGCCCTGGCCTCCGCCGATCGTCTCGTAGTAGGTGAAGCGGTCGTTCCCGAAGACGACGTTGTTCATGGTTCCCTGGCCCTGGGCGGGAACGGGTACCGCCCGGGAGAATGCCGAGAAGACCGCGTCGGTGATCCGACTCGACGTCTCGGTGTTTCCCGCGGCGACGGCAGCCGGAGGTCGCGCGTTGAGGAGACAGCCCTCCGGGGCACGCACGGTGACGGGTGCGAAAGCGCCGCCTGAGGCAGGGAGGTCGGGCGCGGTCAGGCAACGGACGACGTAGAAGCACGCCGAGCGCGTCACTGCGAGAGGGCAGTTGAGGTTCCCGTCATGCTGCGGCGACGTCCCCTCGAAATCGACGTCGATCCAGTCGCCGCGGATTGTCACGGCGGCATGTATGTCGAGCGGCCCGTCCGGCGTCTCGAGCGCGTCCGAGCCTTCGAAGCGGCCGTCCGGGAGCTCTCGGATCGCCGCCCGCACGACCCGCTCCGAGTAGTCGAAGAGCTCGTCCATCGCAGCTGCGACGCGATCGCGACCGCGCCGCGCGCACAGCTCCGAGACGCGGTTCTCGGCAAGTCGGTGCGCCGCGAGCTGCGCGCGGAGATCTCCGCGCCGCTCGTCGGGGTTGCGCATCCTCGAGACGAGCGAATGGAGTGTCTCGTGGTCGAGGCGCATCGGCGCGATCACGACGCCCTCCTCGTCGAGCGCCCGCGAGCCGGGCGGGAGACTCCCCGGCTCCGAGCCGCCCACGTCCGCGTGATGCGCGCGCGTGACGGCGAAGCCGAGCTCCGTGCGCGTGACGATGGTCAGGTCGGGGAGGTGGGTCCCGCCGGCATAGGGGTCGTTGAGGATCCACGGCTCGCCCGGCCCGGGATCGTGCGCCATCACGGCCGCGACCGCCTCGGGCATCGCGCCGAGGTGCACCGGGATGTGCTCGGCCTGCGTGATCATGCGACCCCGCTCGTCGAAGAGCGCGGTCGAGCAGTCGCGTCGCTCCTTGATGTTTGCCGAGAAGGCCGAGCGGATCAGCGCGGCGCCCATCTCCTCGGCGATCGCTCGTAGCGACGCACCGATCACCTGCAGCTCGACCGGAATCATCCGAACCTCCGGAGGACGAGCGTCCCGTGCGCGTCGGTCTCGCCGACCCAACCCTTGGGGATCCACGCCGTCGCGCCGTCGAGCTCGAGGACCTGCTCGCCCTGGGCGCTCAGCGCGGGCCCGGTGACGGCGACGGAGGGAGCTGGGCGAACCTCGGCGGTTCGGACGGCCACGAGCTCGAGAGCCCGATCGCGATCGGCGTAGCCGTACCGGGCCTCGTGTGCCTCGTGGAAGCGCCGCGCGAGATCCGTGCCCAGCTCGACCGTCAGCTCGAAGGACTGGCCTGCGTAGCGAAGATCCGCCTCGCCTGCGCGAGGGAGGTCGCCGGCCTCTGCCAGCGGTCTGACGTACGAGCGCACCGTGTCACGGCGCTCGTCGGCGGCGACGAGGCCGAGTGCGGAGAGCACGCCTGCCGCGGCCGGAACGAGGACGGTCGCCGTTCCGAGCTCCTCGGCAAGCGCGCATGCGTGCAGCGGCCCCGCGCCTCCGAAGGCCACGAGGGCGAAGTCCCGCGGGTCGAGCCCTTGCTCGACCGAGACGACGCGCAGCGCGCGCACCATCTCGGCGTTCACGACGTCGACGACGGCGGCGGGGTCGACGTTGCCGAGGGCGCGCTCCGCGGCCGCGGTGTCGAGCACGATCTCTCCCGGCAGCATGCGAGGCAGGCGTCCGAGCAGCAGATTCGCGTCCGTCACGGTCGCCCTCGTGCCGCCGCGTCCGTAGCAGGCGGGACCCGGATCGGCCCCGGCGCTCTCAGGGCCGACTCGCAATGCGCCTCCTTCGTCCACCCACACGATCGAGCCCCCGCCCGCTCCCACCGTGTGCACCGCGAGTGTCGGCAGCCGCACCGGCAGGCCACCGATGAGCCGCTCGTGCTCGCGCCTCGCCGCGCCGCCGACGATCGCGCAGACGTCGGTCGACGTTCCGCCCATGTCGAAGGAGAGGGCGTTCCGGAAGCCGGCGAGCGCTGCCAGACGCGCCGCGCCCACGACACCGGCTGCCGGCCCGGAGAGAAGCGCGAAGGACGCGTGCGCTGCGGCCTCCTCGAGCGTGGCGAGCCCGCCGGACGAGCGCATGACGAGGGGCGAGGGCAGATCCGCATCGGAGCAGGCGCCGGCGAGCGCTACGAGGTAGCGGGAGAGGACCGGTCCGAGATACGCGTCCACGGCTGTCGTCGACGCACGTTCGTACTCGCGAAACTCCGGTGCGACCTCGTGAGACGCGACGACGTGCGCATTCGGGTACCTGCGCCTGAGCTCGGTGGCGACCGCCTGCTCGGGGCCGCTGTCGCGGAACGAGAAGAGCAGCGACACCGCGATCGCCTCGGCTTCGAGCTCCGGAAGCGTGTCGAGGTCGAGCGGCACGAGCTCGCCGTGCGCTCCGGTTCGTCCACGCACGCCGACACACCGCTCGAGGGGCACGAGCGGCGCAGGGTGCTCGGCGCAGGGTCGATAGAGATGCGCGCGCGTCTGACGGCGCAGGTGCAGCACGTGCTCGAAGCCCTCGTTCGTCACGAACGCGGTTTGCGCCCCGCGACGCTGGAGCAATGCGTTGGTCGCGATCGTCGTCCCGTGCGTGAACCGCTCGACGTCCTTGGCGCCGATCGCGGCTGCCGCGGCGATCACCGACTCCTGCTGACGCGCTGAAGTCGGCACCTTGGCGATGCGGACCTCGCCACCGTCTACCAGCACCGCATCCGTGAAGGTCCCGCCGACATCGACCCCCAGCGCGCGCATGCGTGCATTCGACCACGAATCAGGCGCAAGACCGAAGTCCGCTCACTCCTGGATTCCGGTCCTGGGAAGATCCCCTAGGCAGCCGCTGGAGTGGTCACTCCTCGGCGCTCGCCCGGGTAAGGTCTCTGCTGCGTGCACCACCTCGTCTGCCTCGGGCTGAGCCATCGCACGGCTCCCGTCGAGCTGCGCCAGCGCATCGGCGCGCTCGGATTGGGCGCAGACCGCTGTCCGGACGTCGTCGAGCATGCCGTTCTCCAGACCTGCTACCGCGTCGAGCTCTACGCGCGGCTGCGAAGCGGCGTCGAGGAGGCCCGGGACGAGCTCGTGGACGCGCTGTCCACCGCGCACGGCGTTCCGTGCGAGCTGCTGCTCGACCATCTGTACGTCCACGCCGGCGCGGACGTCGCGCGCCACCTGTGCCGCGTCGCAGCCGGCCTCGACTCGCTCGTGCTCGGCGAGGCAGAGATCCTCGGTCAGGTGCGCGAGGCGTTCGACTCGGCCGCGACCGACGGGACAGCGGGGCCGGGTCTCGCGCTGCTCTTCCGGACGGCGATCTCGGCCGCGCGGCGCGCGCGCGCCGCGACCGCGATCGGCGCGAATCCCGCGACGGCGAGCTCGATGGCGCTCGCGCTCGCCGAGGGAGTAGTGGGCGACCTGGCCGAGAAGCGCCTGCTCGTCATCGGTGCCGGACGCATCGGGTTACAGACGCTGAAGGGCGCCCAGGGTCGCGGCATCGCGAAGATCGCCGTCGCGAACAGGACGATCGAGCGCGCGCGAGACGTCGCGAGGCGGTTCGGCGCCTCCGCGCTCGGCCTCGATGGGTTGGCCTCGGCGCTCGTCGAAGCGGACGTGACGATCACGGCGACGTCGTCGGAAACGACGATCCTCGACGCCGAGGTCGTGTCGGAGGCGATGGCGCGCAAGGCGGATCGCACGCTCGTGCTCGTCGACCTCGCGGTTCCTGCGGACATCGAGCGGGAGATTGGAGCGATCGACGGCGTCCGGCTGTTCGACGTCGACGACCTTCGCGCCGGGCTCGACGACGCCATGGCGTCGCGGCTTCGGGAGGTGCCGAAGGTCGAGGCGATCGTCGACGAGGAGGTCGAGACCTTCGCGCGGCGCTACCGAGTGCTCGAGGTCGAGCCGCTGCTCTCGGAGCTGCGCAGACAGGCGGAGTCGATCCGCGAGCGCGAGGTGGAACGCGCGCTGCGCGACCTCGGCGAGGTCGATCCAGCTGTCGCCGACCGCATGGAGCACCTCTCGCGGACTCTCGTCAAGAAGTTGTTGCACGACCCGACGGTTCGTGCGCGTGAGCGCGCGGGCGACGGCGACGCCGACGAGGTCGCAGGCGCGGTCCGCGAGCTGTTCGGACTCTCTGCGCCGAGCGATCCGTGAGCTCCCCGCCGCTTCCGGCGGCGGTCACACTGGGGACGCGAGCTTCGGCACTGGCTCGTGCGCAGACAGAGCTCGTCGTCGGATTGCTCACGGCGGCCTGGCCGGGGATCGAGTGCGCGACGACGACCATCGCCACCGTTGGGGACCGAACGCAGGAGAGCGGTCGGCCGCTGCCCGAGATCGGCGGCAAGGGGCTCTTCACGGCCGAGCTGGAGCGCGCTCTCCGCGCCGGCGAGATCGACCTCGCCGTGCACTCGCTGAAGGATCTGCCGACCGAGGACGCTCCGGACGTCGTGCTCGGAGCGATCACCGCGCGGGAGGACGTCCGCGACTGTCTCGTCGCCCGCGCTGCCGGTTCCCTGGCCGACCTCCCGTCTGGGTCTCGGGTCGGCACCAGCAGCCTCCGGCGGTCGGCGCAGCTCCGCGCGCTCCGGCTGGACCTCGACGTCCGTTCGATACGCGGGAACGTGGACACGCGCATTCGCAAGGTCAGGGACGGTGAATACGAGGCGGCCGTGCTCGCTGCGGCGGGGGTGCGGCGGCTCGGCCTCGGGAACGAGGTGGTGGAGTGGCTCTCGACGGAAACGATGCTCCCGGCGCCCGGTCAGGGCGCTCTCGCCGTCCAGTGTGGCTCCGACGACGACGCGCTGCTCGCCCTCCTGGCCCCGCTCGACGACACGGCCGCGCGCGCCGAGACGACTGCCGAGCGCGAGTTCCTGCGCGCGCTCGGAGGTGGGTGCGCAGCTCCTGTCGCGGCGTTCGCTGTGACGACGGCAACCCCTCGGGTTCGTCTCCAGGGACTCGTCGCATCCGTCGATGGAGCCGAGATGGTGCGCGTATCCGGAGAAGGAGAGCCCTATGAGCTCGGCGAGCGACTCGCCCAGGAAGCGCTCGCAGCAGGCGCAGACCGCATACTGGCGGCGATCCGTGGCTGATCGGCCCCTTTTGGGACGGCGAATCGTCGTCACGCGTCCCGAGGCGCAGTCGCTCGCGGACGAGCTGGAGCGACTCGGCGCCGAGGTGACGATCGTTCCGCTCATCGAGATCTTGCCGGCCGAGGACCGGCAAGCGCTCGAGGACGCGGTCGAGCGCCTCCCGACCTACGACTGGATCGTCCTCACGAGCGTCAACGGTGTCTCCGCGGTGGCAAAGGGGCTCGCGGGCATCGGGAGCTCGGCGCGCGTCGCTGCCGTCGGGCCCGTGACGGCAGACGCGATCCGGCGCCACGGCGTCGAGCCCGCGTTCGTCGCGTCCCGCGCCTCCGACGACATCGCCGACGGCCTCGGGCCGCTGGAAGGTGCGCGCGTGCTGCTCCCGCAAGCCGACATCGCCGCCCCCCACCTCGCGGAGGAGCTGCGGGGTCAGGGGGCGGACGTCGACGTCGTCGTCGCCTACCGCACCGTTTTCGTCGAGCCGGCGATGTGGGGAATCCTCCCGCTCCGGATCGCCGACGCGGTCATCCTCGCGAGCGGATCGGCATGCCGGAGTCTCGCCGCCGCAGGGGGAGCGGGAGGCGGCGCGATGCTCGTGTGCATCGGCCCGAAGACCGCGAAGGTCGCGCGCGAGGTCGGGCTCAAGGTCGGTCTCGTCGCCGACGAGACGTCGTCGGACGGCATCATTCGGGCGCTCGTGTCGCACTACGCGGACACCACGTGACGGAGTTCCAGCCGCTGGAGGCGATTCGCTCGGCGCCCGGCGCCAAGCGCCCGCGACGTCTGCGCCGAACTGCCGCCCTGCGAGATCTCGTTCGCGAGACGTCGCTCGAGCCCAGTGACTTCGTCTACCCGCTGTTCGTCGTTCCGGGCGACGGGGTTCGCAGCCCGGTGGCGTCGATGCCAGGAGTCGACCAGATCTCGGTCGACCAGCTCGCAGGCGAGGCACGCGAGCTCGAAGCGCTCGGCGTGAAGGCGGTCCTCCTCTTCGGGATCCCGAGCTCGAAGGATCCACACGGGGTCGAGAGCTACGCCGAGGATGGCGTCGTGCAGCAGGCGATCGGCGCGCTCAAGGACACACACCCGGATCTCGTCGTCGTGACGGATGTCTGCCTCTGCGAGTACACGGATCACGGTCATTGCGGCCTCCTCGACGGCGACGGCTACGTGCTCAACGACGAGACCCTCGAGGTGCTCGGCCGGATCGCGGCGTCACATGGCGAGGCGGGCGCCGACGTCGTCGCGCCGAGCGGGATGATCGACGGGATGGTTGGCGCGATTCGATCCGCGCTCGACGGCGAGGGCCTTCAGCGCGTCGCAGTACTCTCGTACGCGGTGAAGTACGCCTCGGCCTTCTACGGCCCTTTTCGCGAGGCAGCCGAGGGTGCGCCCGCGTTCGGAGACCGCACGTCGCACCAGATGGATCCGGGAAACGCGCGGGAGGCGTTGCGCGAGGTCGCCATCGATGTCGGGGAGGGCGCCGACGCTCTCATGGTCAAGCCCGCTCTGGGATACCTCGACGTCGTCCGGTCGGTGCGCGAGCGGTTCCCCGAGCTCCCGCTCGCCGCCTACAACGTCAGCGGTGAGTACGCGATGGTGAAGGCCGCCGCAGCGAACGGCTGGCTCGTCGAGCGCGCCGTAGTCCTGGAGGTGCTCACGGGAATCCGGCGCGCCGGTGCCGATCTCGTCGTCACGTACCACGCGAAGGACGCTGCGGCGTGGCTCCAGACCCAGCGGTGAAGGCGCGGGTCGACGATCGGCCCGAGGAGGCCGACCTCGAAGCCGTCGACGTCGCCGAACACGGGCGCGGCGCGGACGGCGAGACGACGTCGCTCGATCGTCGTCTGTACATGCAGCTCCACGCCTACGGCGACGCACGCGAGACCGCTGCACTCGTCTCCGCGCTCGACGAAGCACGTGTAGAGGGCGTCCTGTACGAGGACGTCAACGATCCCACGGGGGTCGCGCTACTCACGCTGAGCGAGTCGCCGGCGGCGTTCGTCTCCGAGTACCGCAGCTTCCTCCAGTCCTCGCCGTTCGCCCAGCTCGTCCCCAAGCCGGACTTCACCATGCTCGGGAGGACGTACGCGATCGGCTACGAGCAGGATCTGGAGGAGACGCTCGTCGAACGGCCCCGCCGGCGGGTCCTCGACCCGGCGCTGCCGTGGGCGATCTGGTACCCGCTGCGGAGAGCAGGCTCCTTCGAGCAGCTCTCCCGCAGGGACCAGGACACGATCCTCATGGAGCACGGCGGGGTGGGGATGGCCTTCGGTCGCGCGGGCCTCGGCTACGACATCCGGCTCGCGTGCCACGGCCTCGACCGCGAGGACAACGACTTCGTCGTCGGACTGCTCGGGCCCGAGCTGCACCCGCTCTCGATCATCGTCCAGCGGATGCGGAAGACGAAGCAGACGTCGCTCCATCTCGAGCGACTCGGGCCGTTCTTCGTGGGGAGAGTTGCGTGGCAGAGCCGGGCGGAGTAACGGCGCCGGGGGTGACAGAGCCGGACACCGAGCCGACCGCCCTCTTCCTCCGCGCGTGCCGCCGACTTCCCGTCGGGCGGACGCCCGTGTGGCTCCTGCGGCAGGCGGGTCGCTACCAACCGGAGTACCGGGCGATACGCGAGAAGCACTCGCTGCTGGAGATGATCCGCAGTCCCGAGCTCGCCGCGCAGGTGACGCTGCTGCCGGTCGAGTCGTTCGGTGTCGACGCCGCAATCGTCTTCTCCGACATCCTTCCGCCGCTTCAGGGGATGGGGCTCGACCTCGAGTTCGTGCGGGGGGACGGGCCGCGCATCGACAACCCGATCTCGAGCGCCCGCGATGTCGACCTCCTCGGTGCGCCGCCGGCCGAGGAGACTATGTCGGCAACGCTCGACGCGATTCGTATCGTTTGCGCCGAGCTCGAGCCCCGCGGCATCCCCGTCATCGGCTTCGCGGGCGCGCCCTTCACGCTCGCGAGCTACGCCGTCGAGGGCGGCACGTCGAAGGACTTCTCGACGACGAAGGCCTTCATGCTGACCGAGCCGGCGGCGTGGAACCGGCTGCTCGGGAAGCTCGTCACCGTGCAGGCCGATTATCTCCTCGCACAGGTGGCCGCGGGCGCCCAGGCGCTGCAGGTGTTCGACTCGTGGGCAGGACGCGCGCTCGCTCGCGAGGACTACCTTCGGTACGTCGCGCCGCACAACCGCGAGCTCTTCGCGAAGGTCGCGGTGGCCGGCGTGCCCGTCGTCAACTTCTCGCTGGGTGTGGGCGCGTACCTCTCGGATGCAGCCGCATGTGGCGGCGACGTCGTCGGGCTCGACTGGATGCTGCCGCTCGACGAGGCCTGGGAGACGGTCGGGTTCGAGCGGCCGGTCCAGGGCAATCTCGACCCCGCGGCGCTGCTCGCTCCGTGGCGCGAGCTCCGGTTCCGGATCGACGACGTCCTCGAGCGCGCGGCCGGCCGTCCCGGGCACGTCTTCAACGTCGGCCACGGGCTCACCCCCGCGACGCCGGTCGACAACGTGCGCAGGCTCGTCGAGCACGTGCGGGAGCGGACTTCGGCGTGAGCTCGACGAGCCCGATCGGCGTGCTCGTGATGGCCTACGGCGGGCCCGAGTCGCTCGACGAGATCCCGGGCTATCTTGCGGACATCCGCCACGGGCGCCCGACGCCGCGTGCGGTCCTGGACGAGATCACGGAAAACTACCGCGCGATCGGCGGCCGATCTCCGCTGCTCGACGTCTCCCGTCGTCAGGTCGACGCGCTCGCACAGGAGCTCGGGCTGGAGTACCGGTGCTACCTCGGCATGCGCCACTGGGCACCGTGGATCGAGGACGTCGTGGGCGAGATGGTCGCCGACGGCGTGACGCACGCCGTCAGCCTCGTGCTCGCGCCACACTTCAGCGCACTCTCCGTCGCGCGCTACCAGCAGAAGATCACCGACGGCCTCGAGCTCTACCGAGGCCGAATGCGGTTCGAGCACGTGCCGAGCTACCACGATGCTCCTGGACTCGTGGCCGCGTTCGCGAAGCGCGTCGAGGAGGGCCTCTCGCGCTGGCCCGACGAGGCGCGTGACCGGGTGCACGTCGTCTTCAGCGCGCACAGCCTCCCGGAGCGCGTCCTCGCGTCGGGCGATCCGTATGGCCGGCAGTGCCTCGAGACGGCGCGGCTGGTCGCCGCGCAGACAGGTCTCGACGACAACCGGTGGTCGTGGGCCTATCAGTCGGCCGGGCGCACGCCCGAGCTGTGGGCGGGCCCGGATCTCGGTGAGCGCCTCGAGCGGCTGGCCGTGGAGGGTGTCCGCGACGTCGTCTCCGTCCCCGTCGGGTTCGTCTCCGACCACGTCGAGCTGCTGTACGACATCGACGTGCGTGCTCGCGCGATCGCCGAGAGCCTCGGCATGCGTCTCGAGCGGCCGCCGGCCCTCAACGACGATCCGGTCTTCATCGGCGCGCTTGCCGATCTCGTCCGTGAGCGTGCCGGCAAGCTGCCGGTCGCGAGTCGCGCCGCGTGAGAGCGGTCGTCATCGGGGGTGGGATTTCCGGGCTCGCTGCAGCCAGGCGACTCGGGCAGCTCGTGCCGAGCGACGCGCCCTGGGAGCGTCTCCTCCTCGTCGAGCGCGAAGGAAGCGTCGGCGGAAAGCTCCTGACGGAACGGGTCGGCGGCTTCGTCATCGAGGCCGCTGCCGACAGCTTCCTGTCCCGCAAGGACCGCGGCGTCGGTCTCTGCGAGGAGCTCGGGCTGGCGGAGGAGCTCGTCGGCCGTCGACCCGAGAACGAGCGCACGTTCGTCCGCGTCGGTCGCGACCTGCATCCGCTTCCCGAGGGTCTGACGGGGATGATCCCGACGAATCTCGACGCGCTCTCCGAGACCACGCTGCTTTCCCGGGAAGGCAAGGCGCGCCTGGCAGCCGAGGCTGAGCTCCCGCCCGACGCGGATCGAGGCGACGAGTCCATCGCGTCCTTCGTCACGCGCCGGCTGGGTCACGAAGCATACGAGCGCCTCGTCGAGCCGCTGATGACGGGGATCTACGGCGGCGACGGCCAGCAGCTGTCGCTGCAGGCGACGTTTCCGCAGCTGCGCACGCTCGAGCTCGAGCACGGAAGCATCTTGCGCGGTCTGGCCGCGACGCCCGCGGCCAGCGATCTGTACCCGCCGTTCGTCACGCTCGAATCCGGGATGGACACGCTCGTGGGTGCCCTTTCGAACGCGCTCGAGCACCGCGTCCAGTCGGCCGTCGGGGAGAGTGCGTCCGGTCTGACCGCAACGCGCGACGGCTTCGTCGTCGACCTCGACGGCGGCGCCACGTTCGAGGCGGATGCCGTCGTTCTCGCGGTGCCCGCGTACGCGGCCGCGCCGCTCCTCGAGGGCGTCGATCCCGAGCTCGCGGAGCTGCACGTCGAGATCCCGTACGCGTCGTCGGCCATCGTGACGTTGGGCTATCGCGAGGAAGACGTCCCCTCCTTGAACGGCTACGGCTACCTCGTGCCCCGCACCGAAGACACCGACGTGCTCGCCTGCACGTGGACGTCACAGAAGTGGCAGGGCAGAGCCCCGGAGGGAGCCGCGCTCATCCGTGTATACGCCGGCCGCTTCGGCGGGGACGACGTCACGAACCGGAGCGATCGAGAGCTCCTCGACCTCGCCCGCGAGGAGGTCGGGTTGCTCGAGATCTCGGCCGAGCCGCTGCTCACGCGGATCCATCGCTGGCCACGTGCGATGCCGCAGTACGTCCTGGGACATCCGGAGCGACTCCAGCGGATCGACGAGCTGCTGGCCGCGCACCCGGGGCTCGCTCTGGCGGGCGCTGCGTATCGAGGTGTCGGAATCCCGGATTGCATCCGCTCGGGCGAGCAGGCGGCGGAGTCGGTCGTCCACGCCGTCGCCGGGGCGAGCGCGTGACGCGCGCGACGTCGCAGCGACTCTTTGCCGAGGCCGCGGGGCTCATGCCGGGAGGCGTGAGCTCGCCGGTCCGGGCCTTCAAAGCCGTCGGCGGCTCGCCGCTCTTCATCGACCGTGGCGAGGGCGCCTACCTCGTCGACGTCGACGGGAACCGCTTCGTCGACTACGTTCTCTCCTGGGGCCCGTTGATCCTCGGCCACGCGCACCCGCGTGTGGTCGCCGCGTTGGAGGAAGCGCTTCGGCGAGGGACGAGCTTCGGTGCGCCCAGCTCGCTCGAGCTCGAGCTCGCGAGGCTCGTCCGCGATGCGATGCCGAGCATCGAGCTCGTGCGCTTCGTGAGCTCGGGGACCGAGGCGACGATGAGCGCGCTGCGCGTCGCGCGGGCGTTCACCGGCCGGACGAAGATCCTCAAGTTCACCGGCTGCTACCACGGGCACGCCGACCTTCTCCTCGTCCAGGCGGGATCCGGCGTTGCGACGCTCGGGCTCCCCGATTCGCCCGGAGTCACGACAGGGGCTGTCGCCGACACGCTCACTGCTCCCTACAACGACCTCGAGACCGTGGACGCGCTCTTCGGCGCGCACGACGACATCGCGGCGGTGATCGTGGAGCCCGTCGCGGGGAACATGGGGCTCGTCGTCCCGGCGGAGGGCTTCCTCGAGGGTCTCCGTGCGCTCACGACGACGTACGGCTCTCTGCTCGTCTTCGACGAGGTCATGACCGGCTTCCGGGTGCATCCCGGCGGCGCGCAAGCGCTGTACGGCATCACGCCGGATCTCACGACCCTGGGGAAGGTCATCGGCGGTGGCCTCCCCGTCGGCGCGTACGGCGGGCGGCGCGACGTGATGGAGCTCGTCGCGCCGGCGGGCCCCGTCTACCAGGCGGGGACGCTCTCGGGGAATCCGCTCGCGATGACCGCTGGGACCGAGACGCTGCGCGCACTCGCCGAGCCTGGCGTCTGGGACGGAATCGTCGCTGCAGGCGAGCGGCTGTTCGCCGGAATCGGAGATGCGGCCGCGAACGCGGGAGTCGCCGTGCGACCGACGCAATCCGGAACCATGTTCGGCCTCTTCTTCACGGAGACGCCCATCGGAAGCTGGGAGGATGCGAAGAGAGCCGACGCCGGGCGCTTCGCCGCGTTCCATCGCGGCATGCTCGAGCGCAGCGTGTACCTCCCGCCTTCCCAGTTCGAAGCGTGGTTCCTTTCGGCAGCGCACCGAGACCGCGAGATCGACGCCACGGTGGAAGCTGCGGCCGCCGCGTTCGCCTCTCTCTGAGCCACCCGTCTACCCTTTGCTGCCGTGACCAGGTTCGTCGTCGACGCGGGCGTCGTGCTCCACCTCGCGAGCACGGGGACAGAGGCCTCGGAGGAGCACGAGCTCCTGGCACCGACGCTTCTGCGGTCCCAGACGCTGTCGGCGATGCACGAAGCCGTCCACCGGGCAGAGATCCCCGCTGACGTCGCGCGCGAGCTTCTCGCCCGCGTCAACCGGATGCGGATCAGGCTCCTCGGCGACGCCGTGCTGCGACGTCGCGCCTGGGAGCTGGCGGATCGCCTGGGCTGGGCCGAGACCTACGACGCCGAGTACCTCGCGCTCACGCAGCTGCAGGGAGAGGCGTTCGTGACCCTGGACGAGAAGCTCGCGCGCGGCGTCGAGGGGATCGTGCCGACGGCGACGATCGACGTGCTCGACGCGAAGCCAACCTAGATGCGCGTCCTGCTCGTGACGATGTACTTCCCGCCGGCGGGAGGCGGGGGCGTCCAGCGGTCGCTCAAGCTCGCGCAGTACCTCCCTCCGCTCGGGATCGAGACGCACGTGCTCGCGCCGGACGACCCGAAGTGGGTTCATCGTGACCCCGAGCTCCGCGTGCCGACGCAGGCGTGGATCCATCGAGCGCGCTACATCGGTCCGCGCGCCCGGAAGCCCGCGGAGGAGCTCCGCGCTGCCGACGGGCTCGAGCGCGCGCTCGTCCAGGCTCAGGTGACGGCGAGGCGGCTGCTCGTGCCCGACGCGAGCGTGACGTGGAACCTCACCGCGATCCCGGCCGCGATCCGCATCGCGCGACGCGAGGGGATCGACGCGGTGATCACCACGTCGCCGCCAGGATCGGTCCACTTGGTCGGGGCGGCGGTACAGGCCGCGACGGACGCACGCTGGATCGCCGATCTGCGCGATCCGCTCGTCGCAAATCAGCACCGCCGTGACGACACGGCGGCTGCACGCGCGCGGCAGGCTGCGAACGAGCAGGTCGCACGGCTCGTCGCGCGGAGAGCCGACGCCGTCTCGTGCGTCTCCGAGGCGATCGCCGACGAGATGAGGGGCCTGAGCCCGCGCGGCGTCGTTCGGGTGATCGCGAACGGATGCGACTTCGACGACTTCGCCGGGCTCGAGTACCGGCCCGCCTCGAGGTTCCGCATCACGCACACCGGGAGCTTCTTCGGCAAGCGTGATCCGAGGCCGTTCCTGCAGGCGTTTCGCGACGCCGACCTCGACGCGGTCGCGCGCTTCGTCGGCGACTTTCGCTCCACGGACCGCCAGTGGGCCGAGACTCTCGGACTCGGCGACCGGCTCGAGCTCGTCCCGTATGCGCCGCGCGTCGAGTCGCTACGGCTCCAGCGCGACTCGGAGGCGCTCCTGCTCCTCGTCCCCGACGCGGGTGGGAGGGGCAAGGGCGTTCTCTCCGGCAAGGTCTTCGAGTACCTGGCGGCCGGTCGCCCGATTCTCGCGGTCGTCCCTCCGGACGGAGCCGCAGCGGAGCTCATTCGCGAGACCGGTTCCGGAGTCGTCGTCGCGCCGGACGACGTCGAGGGGATCAAGACTGCGCTCGTCGAGCTCCACGCGCGGTTCACGAACGGCGGCCTTCCCGCCGTCGAGCTGGCGAAGCGCGACGGGGAGCGGTTGTCACGGAAGGCGCGGGTCGAGGAGATGGCGTCGCTCCTCCGAGCTGTCGTGTAGACCGTTGACCGTGCGACCTCTGTCGTGGTGGCTCGAATGGCCGTCGGTGCTCGTCCGCGTCGGCGTGGTCTTTCTCGTTGCAGTTACCGCGGTTGCCGTTCTCCTGAGGTACGTCGATGTCCTCCGCGGCTTCCAGGCGGATGCATCGACGAACGCCTCGCTCTCCTTCTCCGACCGGGAGGTGGCAGGGGGGAACGAGCTCGTCGCGGATCAGACGGCTGCATACGCCGCACGCGCGATCATCCCCGAGCACGACTCGTACCACGTCGCCGTCGACCCGGGATACGCAGGCGGCGGCGCCCTGACGGTCGACCACGTCGCCGCCTTTTACCGCTACTTCCTGCTGCCTCGTCGACCTGCGGAAAGCGCTCCCTGGGTCATCTGCTATGGCTGCGACCTGGAGCCGTACGGACCTAACGCGACCGTCGTCTGGCAAAGCCCGGAGAACATCTGCATCGTGAGGCTCCTGGAGTGAGCCTCCAGTCGCTCCTCGGTCTCACAGTCCTCAATGCTCTCCTTCTCGTCAGCGGAGCGTCCGTGCTTTGGCTGCTCCGTGGCTGGACGACCTGGCTCGAGGTCGCTCGCCTCGCCGGTGTCGCGTACGTCTTCGGAGTCGCCCTGGTCGGCTCGCTCTGGACGCTACTTCTCATCGCGGGCGTACCGTTTGGACTGATCACGGTCCTCGGCGTCCCTGCGCTGGTGGCTGCGCTCTCGGCGCTCGGTTCAGTAGGGCGTGGTCGCACCTTGCCCCAGCTCGTCGTGCCCCGTCCAGGTCCTGGCTTGTACGTCGCGGCGGTGGGGATCGCACTCACGGGGGTGCTCCTGGAGGCGCTGTTCCGCAAGGCCCGCCTCGCTGGCCTGTACGCGTGGGACGCATGGGCATTCTGGGTCCCGAAAGGGAAGGCGATCTACCTCTTCGGCGGTCTCGACGAGAAACTGTTCGCCGATCTTCCCGGCCCCTCGTACCCGCCGCTCGTCCCCGTCCTCGACGCCTCGGCGTTCCACGTCATGGGGAGTGCAGACGTCGTGACGCTGCACGTGCAGTTCTGGTTTCTCGGGGTGGGGTTCCTCTGGGCGCTGGCCGGCGTCCTCGCGGAGCGCGTGCCCGCGTGGATCCTGTGGCCGTTCGTCCTCCTCGTGCTCGTCGCACCGCGAATCGGCCCGCGATTCATCGTCACCGAGGCCGATCTCCTCTTGAACGAACTCTTCGTTCTGGCGGCTCTGCTCGTCGTTCTCTGGATGGGCGACCGAGCCGATTGGCGACTCGCTGTCGCTACCGTGCTGATGTCCGGCATGGTGCTGACGAAGCGCGAGGGACTCCTGCTGGCTGCCGTCCTCGTGGTCGCGGCCGGGCTCGCCTCCATTCGGTCGTGGCGCTCGATCTGGCCGAAGCTCGCGCTCCGCGCCGTCGTCGTCGGAGCAGTCGCGATCCCGTGGCGCCTGTGGTACATCGCGCACGGCATCGAAGGCGAGGCGCCCTCCGGCGGCGTCGACCCGACCGAGAATGCGGGGAGGCTGTGGCCGTCCGTGAGGCTGGCGTGGGACGTGCTCTTCTCGAGCGACTACTGGAGCGTGATCGTACCGGTGGCAATCGGTGCGATCGTCGTTGCGCTCCTCGCGCGTGAGTATGTTCTGGCGAGCTTCGTGGCCGCCGCCGTGGCGCTGGTCACACTCGGTGGCGGCTGGATCACGTGGGCGATTCCGGAGTTGCCGATCACGCAAGAGCTGGGCGGGAACCCCATCGTGCGCTACATGGGTTCCGCCGCGTTGCTCTGCGTCTCCGCGAGCCCGTTGTTGATCGCCTCTGCCTGGGCCGCCGTCACCCGCAACGGACGCGAGGCAGCGTGACGACTCGTACGTGGACTGCAGTCGTGATCGTCGTCGTGCCGTTGCTTGCCTACCCGCTCTACGCGGTTGCGAGCGGAGCGCCGCGCTTTCCGGACAGAACCGAGTGCATCCGGCCGGCGGCCGAGGGGATGCCCGCCGACGTCGTCTTCGGCCGGCTCGACTCGCCGCTCGACGCGGAGGCGCTTCGCGACCGCGTGGAGTCGGTGGGCTTCGTCGGCACAGAGGTACTCGCGGACGGGTGCGGTCGATGGAAGGTCGTCCTCGATAACGTCCCGACCGTCGCGATCGCCCGGGAAGTGCAGGAGGAGGCTCGAACGGTCGATCTCGAGACGTCCCTCGAGCTCTACACGGGTCACTAGCGGCCCGGCACGTGAACTCCGTGGCATCTCACGCGCTCCCGTCACGCGTCGCCGTCGAGGATCGGACGATCCTGACCCTGCTCGACGGGCTCTTTCTGCTGACGATCCTCACGGTCACGTTCCACAAGCTCCAGTGGGACCTCGCGGGCGCGCTCACGCTCTCGGACGTGCTCACCTCGGTCTTCCTCGTGCTGTTCGCCTGGGACCGGTTCGAGCGGAACGACGGACGCCTGACTCGCACCGCCGTCGTCGGGCTCGCCTTCTTCGCCCTCTTCGCGCTCGTCTACCTCGTCGGGTTCTACAGCCTCGACACGGGCCAGTCGCTCGCGCAGTGGGCGAAGGGCATGGTGAAGTTCGTTCTCCATTTCGGGTTCCTCGTTGCCGGGATCGCGCTGCTTGCGCGCCGAGGGCTCCGCTTCTACTGGTACGCGCTCGCCGCGTTCCTCGGGGGGATCGGGCTGAATGCCGTCTACGGCGTGATCCAGCTCGCGCTCGCGGAGAGCGGCGTCAACCTCGACGAACTGCTGATCGAGCCGATCACGTCGCGGCAGACGGGCATCAACGTCTTCGGCGCGGTGGGCGGCACGCAGGAGGTCTTTCGTCCGAATGCGCTGACGGGGGACCCGAACCACCTCGGCATCGAGCTCGTCATCCCGCTCCTCGTGCTGACGCCGCTGTACCTGAGGCTCGAGCGCGGCCATCGCCTGAGGACGCCCCTCGCCGTGACGCTCGTGTTCCTGCTCGTCGTCGAGCTCGCGACCCTCTCGCGCAGCGCCCTCCTCGGCCTCGGGTGCGGTGCGCTGATCCTCGCGCTCCCGTACCGGCGCCATCTCAAGCGGCCCGCGTTCCTCGTGCCGCTCGGCGCGGTGGCGCTCGTCGTCGCAACAGTCGTGCTGATCCGGCTCGACTTCTTCCTCACGGTTCTTCGCGCGCGGACGAACACGAGCCGAGCCGCGGCGTCGCCGCACTTCGAGGTCTACTCGTTCGTCCCCGATGTCTTGTCGACGAACCCCTTCCTGGGACTCGGGCTCAACAACTTCGCCGTCTACTACGAGTTCGTGACCGGGCGGCCGGACTTCGGGCCCCACTCGTTCTACGTCGCGACGATCGTAGAGACCGGGATCGTGGGCGCCGTGCTCTTCGCGGCGTTCGTCGTCTGGCAGTTCACGAGGCTCGGCGCGGCGCGTCGTGTCGGTCGTGCGCTCTCCGCCGCTCGTGACCCGCTCGCGGCGCGAGTCCGCCCCGTCGCCTGGGGGATGACAGCTGCGCTCGTGGCGACTCTCGTCGCGAATGTCTTCTACCTCACCATGACCTTCTACTACTTCTACGTGTTCGCGACGCTCGCGACCGCCCTCCCAGTCGTAGCCGCGCGCCCGCGGCGCGAATGAGGGTCGTCGTACTCACGACCTCGTACCCGCGAGGGCCGGACGAAGTCGCAGGCGTCTTCGTGCGAGACGCAGTCGAGCACCTACGGGCCGCGGGCGTCGACGTCGAGGTCGTCTCGCCCGCGTCGTTCCGGCATTACGGGCTCGCCTACGAACACGGCATCGTGGGGAACCTCAGGCGCCGTCCGTGGAAGGCGCTCCTGCTCCCGCTGTTCCTCGCGTCGTACTCGCGCGCGGCGCGTCGCGCCTCCCGCGCTGCGGATCTCGTTCACGCGCACTGGCTGCCGTCCGCTCTTCCCGCGCTCACGACGGGGAACCCGTTCGTCCTCCAGCTCTGGGGCACGGACGTCGAGTTCGCCGTGAAGGCCCGCTGGGCGTCACGCCCGCTCGTGCGACGTGCCCGCCTCGTTCTCTGTCCGTCCGAGGCACTTGCACAGGCCGCGCGCCAGCTGGGAGCCCGGGACTTGCGCGTCGTGCCGAGCGGCGTCGCCATCCCAGCGCAGGTCGGCGAGCCCGACAATCCGCCGCACGTCCTGTTCGTGGGCAGGCTCTCCGAGGAGAAGGGAGTCACCGAGTTCCTGGAGGCGACCGCCGGCATCCCGCGTGTGATCGTCGGCGACGGTCCGCTCCGCGACCGCGTGCCCGACGGGGTGGGCTTGGTGCCGCACGTCGAGCTCGGCGCCTACTACGAGCGCGCTGCTGTGGTCGTTTGCCCGTCGCGCCGCGAGGGGTACGGCGTCGCCGTGCGCGAGGCGATGGCGTATGGCCGTCCGGTCGTCGCCACGGCGGTGGGAGGGCTGCTCGACGCGGTTGAGGACGGCGTCACCGGCCTTCGCGTCCCACCACGCGACCCCGCGGCGCTGCGAGCCGCGATCGAGGCACTGCTCGCGGACGCGTCGCTCAGACGCAGGCTCGGTAGGGCCGCGAGGGAGTTCGCGCGCGAGCGCTTTTCGTGGGAAGCTGCGACACGGGCGACGCTTCGCGCCTATCGCGACGCCCTAGCCTGATCAGGGAGGAGGGGCCGCGATGCCCGTCGCGACCCGAGGGGAGCGGTTCTCACCGATCCGTGCGCAGGGTTGCGCCGAGGGCACGGGTAGATTCGACGCCCGATGTCGTCGGGGCGTCTCCGCACCCTCGTTGCGCTGCTCGGAGTCCCGATCGGGCTCGTCTTCCTCTGGCTCGCAGTTCGCAACGCAGATCTCGACGCGGTCTGGGACACGCTTCGCGACGCCGATCCCGGCCTGGTGGCCCTCGCGATCCTCGCGTTCGGCGTCGTCTACGTCTTCCAGTCGGTGCGCTGGCGCAGGATCGCGGCGACCCCAGGCGTGCAGCTGGCTCGCTTCTGCGAGATGACGGTGAGCGGGGTCGCCGTGAACAACGTGCTCCCCGGCCGCATCGGCGACTTCCTGCGCGCACGTTGGCTCGGGCTCGCGGCACGCATGCCGGCCGGCAAGGCGTTCGGGACGGTGATCCTCGACCGCGCCTTCGACCTCATCGTGCTCGTCGCCCTGCTCATCGTGGGCATCGCCGCCGTCGCGAGCTCCGGCTGGCTCGTGGAGCTGGCGGCGGCCGGCGTGGTGGTGCTGCTCGGCGTCGTCGGTGTCCTGCTGTTCGCGCGGGCGTACATCGATCGGCGCGAGCGGCATCGCCGGGAGCGCGGACTGCTCCGCCGGCTCGTGCGCGACACGGTCGAGCGCCTGGCCGAGCCGCTCGGGCGACGGCATCTCGTCGTCTGGCTCGTTCTGAGCCTCGGCGCCTGGGAGATGTGGGCGCTGGCGGCGTTTCTCGTCGCCCGGTCGCTCGGCATCGAGCTCTCGTTCGCCGAGGCGCTGTTCGTGACCGCGGTCCTCAATCTCGGATCGGCGGTCCCCTCGTCGCCGGGCTACGTCGGGACCTACGAGTGGCTCGGGGTGGCATCACTCGGCCTGCTCGACATCGGCCACGAGCCCGCGCTGGCGTTCACGATCCTGCTGCACGCGGCGTGGTACGTGCCGACGACCCTCGTCGGCGGGGTCGCGCTGGGCGTGCGGGGCGCGCGTCAGCTCCGGCGGCGCGTCGTCGCAGGCGAGCGCGCATAGTGGTGGATCGCGAGCTCTCGTGGCTGGAGGCGGCTGTGACGGCGCTCGCCGGGCTCGGGCTCGCGATGCTGATGAGCTGGCCGCTCGTTCTCCATCTCGGGAGCGACATCGGGAAGGACCTCGGCGATCCCCTCCTGCAGGCCTGGCAGGTGGCGTGGATCGGGCACGCGCTGCTCGAGGGGCCGCTCGACCTCTGGCAGGCGAACACGTTCTGGCCGTACGAGGACACGCTCGCATTCTCGGATGCGCTCGTCGGGTACACGCCGGCCGCGCTGTTCGCGCAGGCGAGCCCCCACGCCGCTCTCGTCACCTACAACGTCCTGTTCCTGCTCGCATACGGGCTGGCGTTCGTCGGCGCCTACCTCCTGGCACGGGAGCTCGGAGTCGGCTGGATCGGCGCCGCTGCGGCCGGCGCGGCGTTCGCCTACGCGCCGTGGAAGCTCACGCAGAACGGCCACCTGCACGTCCTCTCCAGCGGAGGCATCCCGCTCGCGCTGTTCCTGCTCGTCCGCGGGTACCGACGGCGGAGCCCGGTCACGGTCGTCTGCGGGTGGCTCGTCGCCGCCTGGCAGATGACGCTCGGCTTCACGCTCGGCCTGCTGCTCGCGTACCTCCTGCTCGTACTCGCCGTCGTCGCGCTCCTTGCCATCTGGCGTCGGTCGCTCGCGCGACCGGATCGACCCGTCCTGGTCGCGACGTCGCTCGGCGTGGGGATCTTCGTCGTGGTCTCGGCGTTGATGGTGCGGCCGTACCTCCGGGTGCTGGACGAGCATCCGGAGGCCGAGCGGACGCCTGCGTACGTCGAGTCGTTCTCGCCGCGGCTGCCGCGGAGCTTCCTCGCCGCGCCGGAGGAGAGTTGGATCTGGGGCGATGCCACCCACCGAGCCCGCGCTCCCCTCGCCGCGCCGGTCGAGATGTCGCTCTTCCCCGGTCTCGCGATCTCCGTTCTCGCTCTCGTCGGCGTCTTCGGATCCGTGTTCTCACGTCGCCTGCGGATCGGCCTCGCGCTCGGGGTGGTCGTGTGCGCGCTCTTGTCCCTCGGAGTTCGCGACGTCGACGGACTCGAGCGGTACCTGACTCCGTACCGCCTGCTCTTCGACTTCGCTCCCGGCTGGGACGGTGTCCGAACGCCGGGTCGCATCAACACGCTCACGTCCCTCGGTCTCGCGCTTCTCGCGGGTGCAGGGCTCTGCGTGGTCGTGCGCGCGCTTCGCGCGCGGTCGGCGAGCCTCGCGGCGGCGGCGGGAGTGCTCGGCGTCGTCGTCGTTCTCGTAGAGGGGCTCGGCCCGCTCACCCATCCCCGAGTCCCCGAGCCACCGGGGGCCGTCCGCCTCGAGGCGGCACCGCAGCTCCACCTGCCTCCCACGAACGACTCCCTGTACAGCTACTGGTCGACGGACGGCTTCCCCGCGACCGTGAACGGCTTCGGGGGCTTCGATCCCTCGGGCTACGACGCCCTGCGCAGGAGCATCACCGGATTCCCGGACGAGCAGTCCGTGCGGGCGCTGCGCGACGTCGGCGTCAGAACGGTTCTCTTGCACCCGGAGTTCGCGGCCGGCACGAGCTGGGAGCGTGCCGATGTCAAGCCAACCAGGGGTCTCGCGCTGGAGCGCGAGCAGGTCGGTGACGTGATCGTGTTCCGGCTTCGCTAGTACCATCGCGACGTGCCAGAGCTCGTCGTCGACGGCAGGACCATCACGCGGGACGGCGCGGCGTACGTCATCGCGGAGATAGGGCACAACCATCAGGGCGACGTCGAGAAGGCGAAGGCGCTCATCCACGCCGCGCGGGACTGCGGTGTGGACGCGGTCAAGTTCCAGAAGCGCGACAACCGCGTGCTCTTCACGCGCGCGTTCTACGACTCGCCGTACGACAACGAGAACAGCTTCGGCGCCACGTACGGCGAGCATCGCGAGGCGCTCGAGCTGCCCAAGGCCGACTGGTTCGAGCTCAGCCAGTACGCGCGGGAGGAAGGCGTCGCCTTCGTCGCGGCGGCCTTCGACGAGCCGAGCGCCGACTTCCTCGCCGAGCTCGGCGTCGACGCGTTCAAGTTCGCGTCCGGTGACCTCGTGAACGTGCCGTTTCTTCGGTACGTCGCCGCGCTCGGCAAGCCCATGTTCCTCTCCACGGGCGGCGGGACGATCGAGGACATCGACCGCGCCGTTGAGGCGACCGCATCGACGAACCCCCAGCTGGCGGTCCTCCACTGCACCGCCTCGTACCCGGCCGAGGTCGAGGATCTGAACCTCTCGGTCATCGCGACGCTGCGAGAGCGCTATCCCGATCTCGTCATCGGTCTCTCCGACCACCACAACGGGATCGCGATGGCGCCGGTGGCTTTCATGCTCGGCGCGCGCGTGTTCGAGAAGCACTTCACGCTCAATCACGCATGGAGGGGCACGGACCACGCCTACTCGCTGATGCCGGACGGCATGCGACGCTTCGTCCGCGATCTCCAGCGCGTGCCCGCAGCGCTCGGTGACGGCGTCAAGCGCCGCCTGCCGAGCGAGGAGCGGCCGCTGCAGAAGATGGGCAAGCAGCTCGTCGCGGCTCGAGAACTTCGGGCCGGGCACGTCCTCGCTCCGGGGGACCTGGTCGCGAAGTCACCCGCGGACGGCGGCCTGCCGCCCTACGAGCTCGACGGCTTGCTCGGGCGCACGCTCGCACGGCCGCTGGCCGCGGAGCAGGCCGTCGCTCTCGACGACCTGGTGCCCGCGGGACAGGCGGTCGCTGCTCGCGAAGCGTGAGCGATCCGCTGTTCGATCTGAGCGGTCGCGTGGCGATCGTCACGGGCGCCATGGGCCAGCTGGGACAGGTGTACGCGGGCGGACTCGCAGAGCGCGGCATGCGCGTCGCGAGCTTCGACGTCGCGTCGGGCGACCTTCCCGACGGCGTCCGTGCCTACGAGGTCGACGTCACCGACCGCACCGCGGTCGCGCGGGCACTCGAGGAGGTCGTGCAGGAGTGGGGCGTTCCGCACGTGCTGATCAACAACGCCGGCCTCGACTCACCCCCTGATGCGCCCGCGGAGGAGGTCGGTCCGTTCGAGGAGTATCCCGAGGCGTCCTTCGACGAGGTGATGGACGTCAACGTGAAGGGGACGTTCCTCTGCTGCCAGGCGGTGGGCGGGGCGATGGCGAAGGCAGGCCGTGGCTCGATCGTGAACATCTCGTCCGTCTACGGCCTGCTGTCCCCGGTACAGGATCTCTACGCGTTCCGTCGCGAGCGTGGCGAGACCTTCGTGAAGCCCGTCGCGTACTCGGTCTCGAAGTCTGCCGTCCTCAACCTCACGCGCTATCTGGCGACGTACTGGGCGAAAGCCGGAGTTCGCGTGAACACGCTCACGCTCTCGGGCGTCTGGAACGACCAGGCGCAGGAGTTTCTCGACGCGTATGCGGCGCGGGCGCCGATGGGGCGAATGCTGGACGCGCGCGAGGCGCTCGGCGCCGTCGTCTTCCTCGCCTCCGACGCCTCGTCGTACGTCACGGGCTCGAACGTCGTCGTCGACGGCGGCTGGTCCGCGTGGTGACACCCGAGGAGGTTCCCAACCTCATAGGCGGCACGGCGGCTCCGCCGCACTCCGGGGCGTGGCTCGAGAAGCTTCGGCCAGCCGACGAGACGCTCCTGTGCATGATCGCCCGCTCGGGAGCGGAAGATGTCGCTGGGGCGGTCGCAGCTGCACGGTCGGCGCAGCCCGAGTGGGCCGAGCGGACCGCGGTCTCGCGGGGCGACGTCGTCCGTGACCTTGCGCTGCTCCTGCGCGAGCGACGAGAGGAGGCATCGGCGATCGTGGTCGAGGAGACGGGCAAGTCGCTGGAGCTCGCTCTCGGCGAGACCGACGCGGCCGTCGAGATGGGCCTGTTCATCGCTGGCGAGGGCCGGCGCTCATACGGGCGGACGACGACGGCGAGCATGGCGCACCGGACGGTCCTCACGCTGCGTCAGCCACTTGGCGTCGCGGCCCTGATCATGAGCTTCAACACGCCGCTTCCCAACATCGCCTGGAAGGCGTTCCCGGCGATCTTCTGCGGGAACGCGGCGGTGGTGAAGCCGTCCGAGCACGTGCCCGTCTCAGCGTCGTTCTTTGCCGAGCTCGCGCTCGCGGCGGGCGTTCCCGCGGGAGTGCTCAACGTCGTTCACGGGCTGGGGGGCGAGGCGGGAGCAGCGCTCGTCGGGCATGCCGACGTCGATCTCGTCAGCTTCACGGGCTCGGCCGCGACCGGACGCGCGATCAACGAGGTGGCGGCTCGGCGACTCGCGAAGACCTGCCTCGAGCTCGGCGGCAAGAACGCGCTGGTCGTATGTGACGACGCGGACCTCGATCGTGCCGTGCACTGGGCGCTCGCGTCCGCCTTCTCCAACGCGGGGCAGCGATGCGCGTCCGCAAGCAGGATCGTCGCAGCGGACGCGGTCTACGACGACTTCCGCGCGCGCCTCGTCGAGGCGGCAGGCGAGGTCGAATCGCAGCCGGTCATCAGCCGCGAGAGCATGGAGCGGATCCTCGCCGCCGTCGCTGACGCAAGGGCGCGTGGAGCGACGGTGCTCACCGGAGGTGAGCGGCTCGAGCGTCCCGGCTGGCACGTGGCGCCGACCGTCCTCGAGGGAACTCCAGCCGAGGACGAGATCTCACGCAGCGAGCTGTTCGGGCCCGTGACGGTGCTCTATCGCACCGCGGGCCTCGACGATGCGATCGCGCTCGTGAACGACTCGCCGTACGGTCTCACGGCCGCGATTCACACCGGGAGCGTGCATCGGGCCATGCACTTCGCCGAGCGAGTGCACGCTGGTGTCGTGGTCGTGAACGCCGGCACGCACGGCTCCGAGCCGCACATGGGCTTCGGCGGTGTCAAGGACTCGGGAACCGGCTGGAGGGAGGCAGGGATCGAGTCCCTCGACGTGTACTCCGATCAGAAGGTCGTCAACCTCGTCGTCGATCCCACGAAGACATGAACGACACCGTCGCAGTCCTCGGCCCCGGCGCGGTCGGCGGAACGCTCGCCGTCCGGCTCTCGAACGCAGGCGTGCGCGTCGTCTGCGTCGCGCACCCGGAGGCGGCCGGGCTCATCGCGCTCGCGGGGCTGGTCGTCGAGTCGAAGGAGGGGACGCTCACGGCTCGGGTTGAGGTCGCCGAGCGGCTCGCCAGACCGGTCGACCTCCTCCTCGTGACGGTGAAGGCGCCCGCGCTGGCGGACGCGATGGAGCGCGTGACCCCGGAGGCGGTGGCCGACGGTGTCGTCGTCCCGCTCCTGAACGGCCTCGAGCACATGGACGCCCTGAGGGTACGCTTCGACGGTCGCGTGGCCGCCGGAAGCATCTCCCACTTCCAGGCCTATCGTGCCGGGCGCGTCCAGATCGTCGAGGCGACGACCGCTCCAGTGATCACGATCGCATCGGAGACGCTCTCCCGCACCGAGGTCGAGCACGCGGCCGACCTCCTGCGACGTGCGAGGATCGACGTTCGCATCGGCCAGAACGAGCGCCGGGTGCTCTGGCACAAGCTCGCGCGGATCGCCCCACTCGCCGCGGCGACGTCTGCCTCCGGGCGGACGGTCGGCGAGTTGCGCAACGACCGGACCTGGCGCCCCCGGCTCGACAGCGCGATCGCCGAGGCCTGCGCCGTTGCGGAAGCCGACGGCGTTCCGCTGCGCCCTGCGGCGCAGTGGGCGATCATCGACCAGATGGCCGACGAGACGACCACGTCGGCGGCGAGGGACGTCGTTGCCGGGCGACGCTCGGAGCTCGACGCGATCGTCGGCGGGGTCCTGCGAGTCGCGGAGCGGGCCGGAGTTCCCTGCCCAGCGCTGACCGAGCTCGCGGTCGCCGCCGGGCTCCAGTGACCGGGCCCTCTGCGGTCGGCTTCGTCCCGGCGCGCTCCGGGTCGGAGCGGGTTCCGCACAAGAACGTGCGCCCGCTCGCAGGCCATCCGCTGCTGGCATACGCCATCGAGGCAGCGCGACAGAGTGGCTGCTTCGAGCGCGTGGTCGTCTCGACCGACTCCGAGGAGATCGCAGAGGTCGCTCGCTGGTACGGCGCGGACGTCCCGTTTCTCCGGCCGGCCGAGTTTGCGACGTCGACCTCGCCGGACATCGAGTGGCTCGCATACACCGTCGAGCATCTGCCGGAGCGGTACGAGCTGTTCGCGCTCATCCGGGCCACCAACCCTTTCCGTGGTCCTGGCGTGATCAGGCGAGGCTTCGACCAGCTGCTTGCGACGCCCGAGGCGGATTCGCTCCGCGCGGTCGAGTTGGTGAAGCAACACCCGGGGAAGATGTGGCTGCTCTCGGCAGACGGGCTGACGATGCGCCCGCTCCTCGACCAGTCGCACCTGCAGGTCACCTGGCACGCTGGCCAGTACCAGGCGCTGCCGCCGGTCTACGTCCAGAACAGCGCGCTCGAGATCGCGTGGATGCGCGTCGTCACGGAGACGGGAACGCGCGAGGGGAACGTCGTCGGGCCCTTCCTCACGCAGGGCCTCGAGGGATTCAACGTCGACGACGAGGAGGACTGGGCGCGGGCGGAGCGTCTCGTCGCGAGCGGCGAGGGGGTGCTGCCGGAGGTCGGACGACCGCCGTATGCTCCCGCCTCGTGAAGCTTGCCGCCCTCGAGACGCTCTACTGCGACGCCGGCTGGCGGCCGTGGATCTTCGTGAAGGCCGCGACCGACGACGGCCTCGTCGGCTGGGCCGAGATCACGGACTCGCACGGGTCGCCCCGTGGGCTCGCGGGCATCGTGGAGGATCTCGCACCGCTTGTCGTCGGTCGTGACCCACGACCGGTCGAGGCGATCTTCTGGGATCTCTACCGGGCCACCCGGCAGAGCCCGGGCTCGGTCATCGCCAAGGCCCTCGCGGGCATCGAGAACGCGCTGCTCGACGTCAAGGCGAAGGCTCTCGGGGTGCCGGTGTACGAGCTGTTCGGCGGGCCGACCCGTGAGGCGATCCCGATGTACTGGTCGCACTGCGGCACGACGCGCGCGCGCGCGTTCGAGGTCACTGGTACGCCTAAGCTCGCCTCGTACGACGACGTCGCCGCGCTCGGGCGTGAGGTGGTCGAGCAGGGCTACGGCGCGTTCAAGACCAACGTCGTCGTGCCGGGGGACGAGCCGAGGGTACTCATGCCCGGGTTCAACGAGGGCGGCGGCACGCTCCGGACGGAGGAGATCACCGACGCGCTCGTGCGGCTCCTCGAGGCGTTCGCCGAAGGCGCGCGGGGCGCCGCACGGCCGATCGTCGACCTCAACTTCAACCTCGAGCCCGAGGGGTGCGTGCGCGTCGCGAAGGCGCTCGAGCCGTTCGATCTCCTCTGGCTCGAGGTCGACCTCTTCGACGCCGGTGCGCTCGCGCACGTTCGCCACGTCGCACCGATGCCGATCTGCTCAGGCGAGAACCTGTACTCGAGCCGCGACTTCCGCCCCTTCTTCGAGGCGGCCGGCATGGACGTGGCCTCGGTGGACGTGATCTGGAACGGCTTCCACCAGGCGAAGAAGATCGCCGACCTCGCGGAGACCTACGAGGTGAACTGCGCTCCGCACAACTACTACAGCCACCTGGCCACGTTCATCGGGGCCCAGTGGTGCGCGGCGATCCCGAACGCGCGCTTTCTCGAGTACGACGTCGACGACGTGCCCTGGCGCGACGAGCTCGTCACCGCGCTACCGCAGATCTCCGCAGGCGAGCTGCGCGTCCCCGCTGGACCGGGTTGGGGCGTCGAGCTGAACGAGGACGTCCTGCGCGAGCACCCCTGGCCGACGGCCTAGGCCGCCGCGGGCACGGGCGCCGGGGCGTCCTCTTCGTCGGGACTCTCGCTCGCGGCCGCTCGCAGCTGCAACCGGACGATGACGACCAGCGCCACTGCGGCGAACGCGTACGCGCCAACGCCGACGAAGTACGAGACCGAGATCCCGAAGAAGATCGCGATGGCGACGCCGAAGACCGACGCGCAGACCGAGGTCGCGCCGTTGATGCCCCACAGAAATGCCGTCGGGGCGCCGGGCCTCGCCGCTGCGGCCCGCATACCGATGGGGAACGCCGTGCCCATGAGCAGGCCGCACGGCACAAGGATCGCGACGGCCGTCGTGATGCGTACGGGTGTGGTCGCCCCGTCCAGCCGCTCGATGATCTCCGGAGTCAGTACCCCGAACGCGGCCACCGTCACGACGAGGGCGCCGAGCGGCGCGAGGGCCCGCGTGGGGCGGCGTGGATCGGCGATGCGGTCGCTGACCATGCTCCCGATCCCGCTCGACACGAGGAGCGAGAAGAGTACGACCGTCAACGCGTACGTCGGGTGCCCGAGGAAGATGCTCAGCCGCTGCAGCTGGGCGATCTCGATCAGGAGGAACCCGAGCCCGATCCCGGCGAAGTACGAGTAGAAGGGCGCCATACCGCGATGCGCCGCGGCGCCGGTCTTGAAGAGGAGCGGAAGGACGATGAAGCCCAGCGTCATCCCGAGGATCGCGACGGCGAGGAGGGTCAGGACGAGCACCGGACGGGTCGAGTCGTCCCTCGAGAAGCCTGCGCCTCCGAAGACGGTTCCGAGGTCGGCCATCTGGAAGAAGAACGGCCGATCGTCGGTCGGCGCGGAGATGTCGGCGTCGAACGACGCGATAGCTTCCCCCGGCCCGTTGGGCGAGGCGAGAGCCGCGAAGTGCTCGTCGATCGCGGCGTCGGGCGTGAGCACCGGCGTGAAACCGAGCCGCGCCGCCGCGCCGGAGATCGCGGCGAGGGTCGTGGCCGAGAACGGCTCCGGGCTCACGAGCAACGTCATCGCGCTCGCCCCGGCGCCGTTCGGGTCCGAGCGGTAGACGAGGAGGTGCGCGCGTGGATCGGCCGCTCCTCGCCCCATCAGCACCGTCGCAGCGAGCGCGACGGCTCGGTAGGCCTCGAGGGGCCGCTCGCGTCCGGGGATCGTGTACCAGCGCGAGACGGACAGCATCCCGCCCGGCGCGAGCCGGTCGAGGAAGACGTCCCAAGCCCTGGTCGTGTACAGCGAGTTCTCCGTCAGCGCGTACGCGCCCGCGGACGACGCGGCCCACGTGTCGATCAGCGAGATCTGGATGAGGTCGTAGGTGTCGTCGCTGCGCGCGAGGTAGCTGCGCGCCTCGTCCTCGACGAACCTGACGCGCGGGTTCCGGTCGAGGTGGCCGGTGAAGGCGCCGTACTCGCCGTTGGTCGTGTCGAGGATGTTCCCGTTGATCTCGACCCCGGTGACGGACTTCTGGTCGAACTCGAGCGCCGAGAGCACGTCGCGGCCTCCCCCCACGCCGATCACGAGGACGTCCGCAGCCTCGAGGGCGTGATGTGCGAGGTTCGAGATGTCGTAGCGCAGGAAGTCCGTCTCGGACGGGTCGCCGGTGTAGCGGGTCAGGACGGTGGCCGCATTGCTGTCGATCACCATCCCGAGCTGCTCGACGCGCGTGTCGGATGGGATCGTCCTGCTCATCCCGACGCCGGAGGGGCCGGTGAGGCCGTCCCCCCACCGGTCGACGGTCACGCGCGAGAACGCATTCCACTTCTCGAAGTCGTGCTGGAAGTCGGGCTCACCCTTGGCCCAGACGATTCGCAGGAGCGGGTGACCCTTCGAGTGGAGGACGCCGTTCACGGCGGCGGCCGAGCCGAGCACGACTGCGAGTGACAGTGCCAAGGCGAATCCGCGTCGGCTGGCCGCCTCGAATGCGAAGAAGAGCGCGCCCAGCGCCGCGATCGCTCCGATCGCGATGACGAGGCTTGGCCCGTCCAGCACGACGAACAGAGCCACGACGAGGATGCAGCCGAGAGCTGCACCGACCAGATCGGCTGCGTAGAGCCGGTTCGTCTGTGCCGGGAAGCGGGTCAGCGCAAGGCAGACGACGACTCCGCTGCACACGAACGGGATCGAGATGACCAGGCACGTGAGCACGATCGACCAGGCGCTTGCGACGTTCAGCTCGGGGTCGAAGGGGATCGCGAGCTGCGTCACGAAGCAGATCGCGATCGCGAGGCTGAAGAGCAGCGAGAAGAGCCAGAGCCTCGCGGGCACGTCACCGTCCCGAAAGCGGCCGGGCTGGAGGTGGACGATGAGCGCGCCAGCCGTGAGCCCGAAGAGCGCGACCGAGATCGCGACGAACGCGAAGTGGTACCACATGGTCACGCTGAAGATCCGCGTCAGGACGACCTCGTACATGAGGGTCGAGAGCGTGACGAGGAAGAGCCCGGCGAAAGTTCCGGGATTCGCGCGACGAGGACGAGGAGGAGCCGAGGCGGCCACGCTGGTCGGTCCCTTCTAGCGGACTGGGCGGACCGCTGCCGCCGTTACGGTTCAGCGGTCATGACGGAAGCACGCCAGTGAAGAGCCTCGCGCGCCGGGCTGCGTGGTCGGCGGCAGTGCGGCTCGGGTTGCAGGTGTACGAGCCCAACCCCGAGAATCTCCCGCGGCTCGACGAGCTGACCGAGTACGTCGAGGATCCGCGCCCGATCGGCGACGAGCGACCGACGACCGCCACGGAGGACCTCCCCGATCTGACCCTGCTGCCTGATTCGCTCGGCGCAGTCGTCGACCGCGAGCGCTTCCGCGGCTCTCACGTGCTCGAGGTCGGGCCGAAGTACGGAGTCCACGCGCGCTGGATCGACCGCGAGCTCCAACCCTCGGAACTCGTCTTCTCGGACTTCGAATCGGACACTCAGCTGCACGCGAAATGGGTTGACGGGCTCGAACGACCACATCGCTTCGTCTATGGCGACCTGCGCGAGGCAAAGGAGCTGCTCGACGTCGATCCGTTCGACCTCGTGTTCTTCCTCGGCGTCCTCTACCACTCGATCCATCACCTGCCGCTCCTCGGGATGCTCAACCGGGTGACGAAGCCGGGCGGGACGATGCTGTTCGAGACGACGATCGACCCGCGCCCGGACGCGCTCGTGCGCCTTCGCTGGCCGGAGAACGGCAAGGCGAAGGGCGTGCCGACGATTCAGGCCGTGCGACTCGAGCTCGCGTGGACGGGGTGGCGCAAGGTGACCCGCTTCACGGAGTACCGGCCCGGCTCGAGCGAGGCCCTCTTCCTCTGCGAGAAGACCGACGAGCTGCGCGAGGGTGCCGATCTCTCGGAGCTCGTGACCCCGCACAGACCGCGGTAGCGTCGAGGGGTCCCATGCCCGATCTGCACCTGGTTCCGAGAGCAGAGCTCGATCGCGTTCACCACGCCGCCCTGGAGCCGGACGAACGTCTCGCGTTGCTTGCAGACATGTGCCGCCTGAACGCGCTCGTCGCCGTCAAGCGCGCGGGCTCCGGCCATCTCGGTTCGAGCTTCAGCGCGATGGACATCGTGACCTTCCTGCTCTTCGAGGAGCTGAACACTGCGAGGCTCGGATGGGACGATCCGGATCGGGACGTCTACTTCTCCTCCAAGGGGCACGACGTCCCCGGGCTCTACGCCGCGTTGTTCGCGCTCGGCGTCATCCCTCGTGAGCGCTTCGTCCGTCTGCGTCGGCTCGGAGGGCTCGACGGTCACCCGGACGTCGGCGTGCCGGGCATCGAGGCCAGCTCGGGCTCGCTCGGGATGGGCGTCTCCAAGGGACGCGGGATCGCCTGGGCGAAGCGGCATCTCGGTCGCGGCGGTCGCGTCGTCGTGATGGTCGGCGACGGCGAGCTGCAGGAAGGGCAGAACTACGAGGGGCTGCAGGCTGCCGCGCATGAAGGGCTCACGGGGCTCGCGGTCGTCGTCGACCGCAACGAGCTCCAGTCCGACATGCCGACAGAGGAGATCGTCTCGCTCGGCGAGCTCGAGGAGCGATTCCGCGCCTTCGGCTGGTACGTGACATCCTGCGACGGGCACGACTTCGGCGCGCTTCGCTCCACGTTCGCGGCGTTCCGCGAGGTGAGCGGCCGGCCGCAGGTGCTCGTCGCCAACACGATCAAGGGGAAGGGCGTCTCCTTCATGGAGCATCCGGTCGCCTTGCGAGTCGGAGGCGGGACGTATCGGTGGCACGCGGGCGCCCCCGACGACGAGTCCTTCGAGGAGGCGGTCTCCGAGATTGCGGAACGACTCGGCGAGCGTCTCTCCGCGCACGGCCTCGACCCACTCGTGCTCGAGCCGATCGAGCCGATCGAGCCGGAGGAGCGAGCGACCCGGTCGCCGGGGGGCGAGCCCGAGTCAGGCGCGGGGGCGCGCCGCGCACAGGTCACCGACGAGTACGTCGTCGACGCGTACGGTGAGGAGCTCGTCCGCCTGGGCGCCGAGCGGGACGACCTCGTCGTGCTCGACGCCGATCTCGCCTCCGACTGTCGCGTGCGCGGGTTTGCCCTCGCCTTCCCCGACCGGTTCGTCGAGTGCGGCATCGCCGAGCAGGACATGGTCTCGACCGCCGCGGGAGTGGCACGGCACGGCCTGCTGCCGGTCGTCAACTCGTTCGCCTCGTTCCTCGCGTCGCGGGCGAACGAGCAGATCTACAACCAGGCGACCGAGGGCTCGAAGGTCGTGTACGCGCTCCACTACGCGGGCTTGATCCCGGCGGGGCCCGGAAAATCGCACCAGTCGGTCCGCGACATCTCGCTGCTCGGTGCGCTTCCGGACACGACGATCGTGCAGCCCGGCAACTCGGAGGAGACCCGCGCACTGGTGCGCTGGGCGGTCGAGGACGCGAGCGGGAACGGCGCGATCCGGCTCGCGATCGGCCCGTCGCCCCGGCGGATCGACCTCCAGGGTGAGATCGCGCCGGGCCGAGGGCGCTTGCTGCGCGACGGAGGGGATGCCGTCCTCGTCGCGTACGGGCCCGTGATGCTGCACGAGGCGCTCACGGCAGCGGAGCATCTGGCCGAGCGCGGGCCCGAGCTCGCGGTCGTGAACATGCCCTGGCTGAACCGCTTCGACCGGACCTGGCTGCTGGAGCTCGCCGAGTACGAGCACGTCTTCGTGCTCGAGGATCACTCCCCTGTGGGTGGTCTCGGCGACGCGATCAGGCGTGAGCTCGGCGGACGTGACGTGATCGTGTTCGGCGTCGACGGCTGGCCGGCCTGCGGGACGCCATCCGAGGCGCTTCGGGCCCACGGTCTGGACGGGCTGTCCCTCGCCGAGCGGATCGCCCATCCGGTCGGCGCGACAGTGTGATGGAGAGGGGCGTCTGGCTCGTCCTGCCCGATCCCTTCCCGACGCGTGTCTTCGTCGACTGCGGAATCGTCTCCGGGCTCGCCGAGCGCTCGCCCGGGCGTGTGGAGGTCGTGCTCGCGCTCCCGGAGGACGAGGCTCGGAGCTGGGTGCCGAAGCTCGACGGCCTGCCGTGGACGCTCGGCTCCGACCTCTTCCCCCGGCGGGTCGGCCCGATCGAGCGCGTCGAGCGACGGATCGACTTCGCCATCGACCGGAACGCAGGCTATTACCCGCTGTCGGTCCGTCACAGTCTTCGCCACGGCTTCAATCGGGAGCGCATGCGCCCGGGGCACCCGAACCACTTCCTGGACTCGTCTCTCAAGGGGCGACTGCCCGAGTCGGCGCGGCTGGACGAGCTCCTTCGGCGCTGGCTCTTCTCGAGGAGGCGATACGTCTCGAAGAGGCTTCTCGGGCGCATGCGCGAGACGTGCGCCGGCCTCGTCGTGGCGAACGTCCAGAGCCTGCAGGCAGTCCCCTTCCTCGTTGCGGCTCGTCGACTCGACGTTCCGATCGTCGGCTATGTCGCGAGCTGGGATCACACCGTCGGGAAGGGGATCGTCTCGCCGCACGTCACCCGATACGTCGTGCAGAACGACGTGATGCGGGACGACCTCGTCCGCTACCACGGGATCCGGGCCGAGCGGGTCGTCGTCACCGGCTGGCCGCAGACCGACGTCTTCGCGCATTCGAGGTCGCGCGAGGCATTCGTTTCGATCCTGAGCGAGCTCGGGCTCGATCCCTCGCGGCCGGTCGTGCTCGTGGCGGGAAACACGCCCACGAACGCGCCGTACGAGCGCAAGTTCGTCGACCGGCTCGTCGGGTGGTGGCGGGCGGAGGATCCCGCGGAGCGCCCGCAGCTCCTCTTCCGACCGCATCCGCGCGATCGCGACTGGAAGGATCGCTTCGGGGCGGCGCTGGCCGGCGACGGCATCGGCGTCCAGCAGCCCTCGTACACCGACATGGATGTGCTCGCGACGCTGCTCCAGCACGTCGACTGCGTCGTTGCGAACGCAGGCACGATCCTCCTCGACAGCATCGTCAACGACCGGCCCGCGGTCTGCGTTCTCTACGACGAGGGAGCTCCGGCCGGCGAGCGGCACGCGGCGCTGAACGTGACCGGCAAGCACTACGACGAGCTGCTCCGATCGGAGGCGTTCCTCCGCGCCATGGACTTCGACGAGGTCGTCTCGGGCATGGAGCGCTCGCTCTCCCAGCCGTCGGAGCTTGCGCGCGAGCGGCAGCGTGTCGCTCGCGAGGTCGTGGGGGAAGTCGACGGTCGCGCGGCGGCGCGGGTCCTCGACGCGATCGTCGAGATCGTCGGCTAGCGAGGTGCGCCTGCCCGAGCGCCGAGCAGCCCGCCGGCGCCGAGCAGAACGAACGCCGGTGCGACCGGGAGCACGAAGTGCAGATCGGCAAAGAGCCCGAGGGCATTGAGAACGACGACCGCCATGCCGGCCAGCGCGAGCGCGGCGAGCGTCGCGGAGCCGCGCGGACGCCGCCAAGCGATGCCGATGATTCCGGCGAGGATCCACATCCACGGCCGCGGGAACCAGCGTGAGAGCTGGTTCAGCCGCAGCGCGAGCGTTGTATTCGCGGCGCGGTCCGGGAGGGAGTCGAGAAGAACGTCGCGCTCCCGCTCGATCTCCAGGAAGCGCACTTGCTGGCTCGGGTCGTCGAACTCGAAGTGCCAGTCGGTCGCCGAGGTCCACACCTGGCGGATGCTCTGGTCGGGTCGGGAGATCCAGACGACCTGACCAGCGGGTATCGGCTCGCCCTCGGTCGGTGGAGGCAATCCGCCCGTCGTGCCTCGTGGCGACTCATTCGGTGCTGGGCTCGCGCCCTCCGCGCGGAACTGCGCCTTCGCCAGCTCGTCCCAGATCGTGCCGAGGACTCCCGAGGCGTACGTACCGGGGTGCGCGCGCACGCCTTCCACGCCGGCATCGCGAAGGACGCGGTAGTCCGAGTTCCAGCCGAAGACCTGGTCGGAGAGGATGTACAGGTCCTCGTGGACGCGGAAGCTCCCCTCCCGGAAGAGCTCGTCGAGGGTGACCCCGTACGAGCGGTACGGATCGCGCGTCAGCAGCCGTCGTTGCATCGCGGCCGCGAGCCGCCTCGATTCCTCGCCGTTCGCCGGGGACACGATGTTGTCGGTGATGAAGGCGCGGTAGAAGGGGACGATCGCGTTGCCGCCGCGTGCGAGCGCCCACGTATCGAGGCGCAGCCCGTTGTGAAGAGTCCACGCGGCAAGCGGAAGAACGGCGGCGAGAGCGAGCGCTCCGGCCCATCGGACCCGATCCCGCCACGCCCCCGCGACGACGAACGGAAGCGCGATGAAGGCGAGGAGGACGGCGTTGCCCGGACGTACGAGCGCGAGCAGCGCGATCCCGAGTCCGACGAGTGCGAAACGCGCGACGCTCGGCCGGAAGGCGGCACGCACGACGAGCAGCGCCCACAACGCGAAGGAGGCCGCGAAGGTGGTCTCGCTCGCGAGCTCGTGGAACATGAGGCCGTAGCCCGGATAGACGAGCAACGCGACGGCCGTGAGGAGCGCGACCCTCGGGCCGAACGCGTGCGCCGCGGCGCTCCATGAGACCACCGACAGCGCGAAGAGAACTGCGCAGACCGGCTCCGCGAGGGCGCCTCCCAGGAGTTCGAGCGAGCCTCCCGCCACGATCGGCGTGGCCGGGGTTCGAAAGAGCATCGACCACGGAAGCAGGACGTCGTGGTCGAACAGCTGGATCCAGGCGTACAGGTACTCGTCCAGGTCCCGCCCGGCGCGCAGCGGCCAGGCGGCAGCGCGGACGGAGAACACCGCGACGGCGAGCGCGAAGAGGACGACCGCCCCCAGGGGCCTCGAGGCGAGCCGCTCGAGCCAGGCGAGGACGCGCGCGAGCCGGTTCGCTCTTCGGGCGGCCATAGGAAGTCCGCGGGGAGGCTAGCTAGCCTGTCGGGCAGTGCGCTGGCTCGGCGAGGTATCGCGGCAGGCCGACCGCGCGGCCCATGCGCCGGAGGCGCGTTGGGCACCGATGGTGGTCTTCCTCGTGTCGGTCGTGGCGTGGTGGCTCGAGGCCCTGGCGATGCCTCTGATCGGCGGACGCGACTTCGGCACGTATCTCGGCGCTTACGTCGAGCTCTTCCAGTCGGACCCGATCGATCTCGGCTACGTGCTCGGCCGGACGCCGGTCGCCCCGCTCGTCGTCGGCGCGCTCCTCGATCCCTTCGGCGGCATGCTCGTGGAGCTCGGGGTGTCGGCCCTGTACGGGATGGCCGTCACCGCGTGGTTCCTGGCGGCGCGTACGTTCGGGGGAAGGGTCGCGCTGGCCGTCGGCGTGGTTCTGCTCCTGTACCCGAGCTACGCCATCCTCTTCCACGAGCTGGCGTCGGACTCGGTCTTCGGCGTCGCCTTCGCGGGGTGGTCCCTGCTCGCAGTGCGGGTGCTCGTCCGACCGTCACCGTGGCGCTTCGCGCTTCTGGGCGGCGCCACGGCGCTCCTCGTTCTCGTTCGCCCCGGCAATCAAGCGCTGCTCGTGCTCGCGCTCGTCCCCCTCGCGCTCGGGATTCCGTGGCGTGCCCGGCTCGCGTCCGCAGCCGCCTTCGCAACCGCGGCCGTGCTCCTGCTCGGGCTGTGGACGGTGCACAACGGAGTCCGTTTCGGCGACTACACCGTTGCGCGCGGAGGCAACTCGAGGCTGCCGTTCGAACGCGCCTTCCTTTTCGACAGAATCGTTCGCCCCGAAAACGGTCCCTCCTCGCGGAGGCTGGCCGAGGCAGTAGAGCGAGAGCTTCTGCCGAAGGAGCCGTACCGGTCGTACGGCATCGGCCTCGACGACTTCTTCTCCGACCCGAGCCCGCGGATGAAAGACGATCTCGGGGCACTGGCCAACCAGCTCGACGGCTGGAAGAGCGACGAGCGCCTGCTACGCGACGTCGGGGTCGAAGCCGTCCGCGCACACCCGGGAACGTACGCGCGGGGCGTGAGCACGACGATCTATCGTCTGCTGCGTTGGCCCATCGTCCGTCCTGTGAGCGGCGGATCCGATTCGGCGAGAGAGGCGCCCGCCGCGCCCGACACGATCGTCGTCAACGGCCACCGACTCCCGCGCCCGACCGAGGGCGAGCGCATCCCGTCACCCCACTTCGCTGGGCCGACCAGTCCGGACGGAAGCATCTACGCCGTCTGGACCTCGCCGTCCGAACATCACCTGGTCTTCGTGCACCCGGGCGACGAGGCTCGGTACGTCGCTCTTCACCGACGGATGGACGACCTCGCCGCGGACATGCCCGATCGAGACGGGTCTCCCAGAATGCAGCGGTACCTCAACCTGGCCTCGCGCGGGTTCCCGCCGCCGGTCGTCTTCCTGGCGCTCGGCATCGTCGGTCTGCTGGTGAGGAAGCCCGACGACGTGCTCGCGCTGACGACGCCGGCGATCGCCGCCGTCATCGTGGTCGTCCTCAGCGCGCTCGCGATCATCGCGATCCCGTACTACTCCGTGCCCGCCGCCCCGGCCTTCCTCCTCCTCGCCGCCGGATCGTGGTTTGCGCCTCGGGTGAACGCCTCTCGCCGCTGAGCCCGGACCGCGGGACTGTGTCGCAGTCTGCGTGTGAAGGCCGTGAATCTGCAAGCGGTTGCGCCATCCGGCACCGAAGTCGGTTCCCGAGGGCGCCAGCCAGCGCGCAGTGAGTTACAGGTCATCCTGCTCGCGTGAACCGAAGCAGACCTGTCTCGTCGGAGCTCTCCGCGAGACCTGTCGCCGCGATCGCTCGCACTAGCTCCGCCCGTGAGCACGGCGCAACTCCGCCGTGCCACTCGACCATGAGCACGTCGACGCCCTGGAGGCTCTCGGGCCGAGCGAGAATGTCGCACTCACTCCCCTCCGCGTCGATCTTCACGATCGTACGAGTGCCACCTCTCGGCAGCTCCTCGAGCGCCTCCTCGAACGTGACGACTGGGACGCGCTCCTCGCCCGCGGGTCGCTCCACCTGGAGCAGCGAGTGCGCCCAGGAGGTCTCGTCGAGATGCAACGTCGCGGCCCCGGCAGTCCCTCCGACCGCAGCCCGGCGCGTGAGCCACCGCTGCGGGATTCGAATGGCGGCATGTTCTAGGGCGGCGTAATTGCTCGCTGAGGGCTCGAACGAGAGCACGACCGTCGCGCCGCACGCGAGTGCGAAGGCCCCGAAGTACCCCTTGTGCGCTCCGACGTCCAAAACGCGCGCATCCCGATACTCCGCCGAGTACTCCCTGTCACCGAAGATCTCGACGAACGCCTTCCAGTCGACCGGGAAGTCGTTGCCTCCACCGAGCTCCACGAGTCCCCGGGCAACAGGGAGCCTTGCCTGGCGCGGCGGACCGATCATCAGCTCTCGGACGTGAAGGACGCGGACGCGCGCTCGCGCTCCAGGACCCAGCTCTCCGGATCGCGTTAGCGCCTTCACGTGCTCGCCGGTGATGACCCGTTGCGGCCCCAGGACTCGCCGGCGCAGCTTCCACAGGGTGCGACGCAGGCCCATTGTCTCGAGCGTAACTTCCTGAGGCGGTCGGCTCGCGCGGTAGGCTCTCGACTTCGATGGACCTCGTCTCGCCGGCACGGCTCTTCTGGCGTCAGCATGTGCCGGAGGCGATTCGACAGCGGGTGAACGACCGAAGAGCGGCACGCCGTCGTGCCGACTGGCGGGAGCCTCGAGATCTCGGTGATCTGCGACGAACGACTCCCTTCAGCACGTGGGGGGAGAGCCGCGGCGGACCAATCGACCGGTACTACGTGGAGCGCTTCATGGCTCGGCACGCAGCAGACATCCGGGGCCGTGTGCTCGAGATCGCGGGCGACGAATACGTCAGGAAGTTCGGGACCGCGGTGCGACAGGCCGACATTCTGGACATCAAGGAGGACAACCCGAGGGCGACGTTCGTTGCCGACATCGCAGATGCCCCAGGTGTCCCTGACGAAGCGTTTGACTGCGTGCTGGTCACCCAGTTGCTGCCGTTCGTCTACGACGTTCGGGCCGCCCTCCTGACAGCCCATCGCATTCTCGTTCCCGGGGGAGTGCTGCTCATCACCACTCCCGGAATCTGCCGGATCGCGCCGGTGGAAGCGGAGCTCTACGGGCATTGGTGGAACCTGACGTCGATGTCGCTGAAGCGGATCACGGAGGAGGCATTCGGCATCGGAAACGTCGAGATCGAGACGTTCGGCAACGTGCTTGCCGCAGCCGCGTTCCTGTTCGGTCTCGGGCCGTACGACCTTACGCCGGAGGAGCTCGCCCTCCACGACCCGGCGTTCGAGGTGACCGTCGCGGCCCGCGCCGTGAAAACCGCTTGACTCGCGGTGCCGCTTCTTGCAGATCCCACACTGGTCGTATCACCTCATCTCGACGACGCGGTCCTGTCGCTGGGAGCGTCGATCGCGAGGACCACGCGCGCGGGCCGACATGTCACGGTGTTGACGGTGTTTGCCGGAAATACGGAGTCGGCCCTGGCCGCAGGCGGTTGGGACGGCCGCGGGGGGTTCGCGACCGAGGGCGAAGCATCGAGGGCGCGACGGCTCGAGGATCAGGAGGCGTGCAGGGGGCTCGGAGCCGAGCCGCTTTGGCTCTCGTTCTCCGAAGCGGACTACCGGGACGGGCTCGATGGCGAGGCGATCTGGTCGGCCGTGACGGCTGCCGTTACTGATGCGCGGCCCGAAGATGTCTTGCTTCCCGGCTTCCCGCTCACGAACCCCGACCATGCGTGGATCGGCGACCTTCTGAGCGAGCGCAGCCTCCCTTGTCGCCGCGTCGGGCTGTATGCCGAGCAGCCCTACCGGTATGCGTCGGCGCCGCGGGCCCTGGGAGACGAGTGGCTCCGCACGGGCCGTGATCCTCGCGATGTATGGCGGAAGCGGCGGGCGACGCTTGCCTACACGTCACAGTTACCGCTGCTCGGTCTGTCGCAGCGGCGGTACCTCAAGCTCAATCGAATGCTCATACACGAGAGGCTGCGAGGTGGCGAGGCGATCAAGTGGATTCGCTCATGAGGATCGTCATGACACTCCTCGTACGGGACGAGGCGGACATCATCGACGCGCAGATCCGCTTCCATCTGGCCGCCGGAGTCGACTTCGTCGTCGCTACCGACCACGAGTCGAGCGACGGCACGGTCGCTGTTCTCGAACGGTACGCGGAACAGGGGGTTCTCCACCTCCTGCGGGAGTCGGGGGGAGTCCTGCGTCAGTCGAAGTGGGTCACCAGAATGGCCCGACTCGCAGCCACGGAATTCGGCGCCGACTGGGTCATCAACTCCGATGCCGACGAGTTCTGGTGGCCATCGGGGGGCAATCTGAAGCAGGTCCTCGGTCACGTGCCACGCGAGTTCGGGGTCGTACACTCCTTCGCTCGCCCCTTCCTTCCGCCGCTCGAGGAGGGTCCGTTCGCCGAGCGCATGATCGTGCGGCTCTCGCCATCGGCTGCGATCAACAATCCGTCCAGCCCGTTTCGGGCGAACGTACGGCTCCTTCATCGCGGCGCCTCGGACGTCGTCGTCGGAACCGGGAACGCCTCAGTCAGGTCGCGATCTCTGACCCGTCTCCCGGGCTGGTCGCCGGTCGAGGTCCTCCACTTTCCGATCCGGGGCTTTTCGCATTTCGAGCGCAAGTTCCTGTCGCACTACGAGACGGTGCAGGAGGGACGCCGCGGCGATCACGCCCGCGCCTGGGAGGCGGCGCAGGTCGGGCGACTACATGAGCTCTACCGAGAGATCGCCCCGGACGCGCTGCGACTCCAGGTCGGGCTCGCAGGCGGATCCCTAACGGTCGATACGCGGCTGCGTGATGCACTCCAATCGCTTGCGGGTCGGCGGTTGATCCCGCTCGAGTTTCCTCAGCGCGACGCTGGTGCCGAAGTCGGATGCGCGGTCGAGCGCGCAGTGCTGGACGAGGGTGAGCTCGTTCGACTCCAGCGCCTTGTGGACCGGGTTCAGCAACGGGCGTGCGCCGTCGACTCGGGGATGAGCGCTCGACGAGGACAACCTCACCAGGGGTCGGCGGTGCCTGGATCGACGAGATCCAACTCCGCGTGAACAGCCTCGAGGATCGACCCAGGCGTCTCGTGCCATGAGGCTCGTACAGACGTTGGTCGTTCGCGACGAGGTGGACATCGTCGACGTTCAGATCGCGTACCACCTGAACGCCGGAGTCGACTTCGTGATCGCGACCGATCACGAGTCCAGCGACGGAACCACCGACATTCTGGAGTCGTACGCCCGCGCCGGGGTCTTGCAGCGGATCCCCGTGACCGGTCGGATGCAGGACGGACCGTGGAGGACACACATGGCGCGTCTCGCAGCCAGCGAGCACGGTGCCGACTGGATCATCAACACGGACGCTGACGAGTTCTGGATGCCGCGCAACAGCCTGCTGAAGGAGATCTTCGACAGCGTTCCAGAGTCGTACGGCATCGTCTTTGCCCTGAGCAGACACTTCGTCCCCCGGCCGGATGGCGCCACGTCCTTTGCTGAACGAATGACGGCGCGTGTGTCGCCCTCGGCTGCAATCAACGATCCGACGAGCCCATATCGCCCTCATCTGAAGGCGGCTCACCGAGCGGATCCCGAGATAACAATCAGCCATGGTGCACACACCGCGTTCAGTCGACGGTGGCGTGCCTTGCACCACTGGTATCCAGCGGAGGTCTTGCACTTTCCGTTTCGATCCTTGGCTCAGTGGGAGCACAAAGGGGTCCGGCGAGCGCGCGGCGACAGCCCGCTCGGGCAGTACGTCACAGCCCTCCTTGCGAGTGAGCAAGGACGGACCGCAGATCGCTACGGTGCGCTTGTCGTCGACGACGCGGCTCTCGAACGAGGGCTTGCCGATGGGTCTCTCACCGTGGACACTCGTCTCCGTGACGCACTACGCGGTCTCGGAAACGGGGGGGAAGAGCATCGCGCCCCGACGTTTGATACCCACCTCGTATCGGATGGCACTGCGGCTCGCGATGCGGATGTCGTCCGATTGCAGCGCTTCCTAGACGGCCTCAATGCGCGGGTCAGCGCCCTCGACGACGGGGCGCACCGTGGCGCGCGGTAGGCTCGCCGACCGATGAGCCTCGTCTCGATCACGGTCGCGGGCGCGGACGCCGAGCTCCTCGACGCACATCTCGCCTTCCACCTGAACGCCGGTGTCGACGTGATCCTCGCCGACACGACGGGGCGAGGAAACGACGTCGCCGCGATCCTCGACGCGTACGAGCGCGACGGTTATGTTCGGCGCGCCTCGGGCTCGCTGACCGATCTCGGCCGGATCGCGGTCGCCGAGCACGGCGCCGAGTGGGTCTTCTGTTGCGCTCCCGAAGAGTTCTGGTGGCCGCGCGGCGAGAGCCTGAAGGACGTCCTCGCGGTCATACCGCCGCGCTATGGAGTCGTCCAGGCGCTGGTCCGCGAGTTCGGAGACGCGCACGGCTCGAGCGGCTTCTTCGCGGAGGACAGGACCTCACGCACGTCACTGCTGGCGAGCGAGCCCTCGCGAAAGCCACTCGCTCGGATGCTCCGGCCCCTTTACCGCGCTACGCCGAACATCGAGATCGACCTCGACGACTGGACGCTCGGGGGCCGCCGGGTTCCGCTCCGGGCCTGGTACCCGATCGAGGTGCTCCGGTTTGCGACGCCGCCGGATGTCGAGGGCGCACCGCTCGTCGAGGACACTCGCGTGCGCGAAGCGCTCCGCGAGTTGCGTGCCGACTCCGGCGCCGGGGGCCACTCGTACGGGTTGCCGTCCGATGGAGTCGGTCGCATCACGTTTCCTGTCCCGAACGTCGTCGACGACGCGTCCTACGCCATCGAATGCGCTGCCATCGGCGAGGTCGATCTGGTCCGCCTCGACCGCCAGATCAGGGATCTCGAGGCGCGTATCACCGAGCTCGAGGCGACGTTCTGGCCGCGCTTCCGCAGCACGCTGAGGCGGCTTGCCCGGCGCGGCCGCTAGCATCGACGCGCATGGCTGACACCGAGCTGGACGTGCGCGAACGCGCACCGGCTCTCGCTGCCGGACCGTCTCAGCCGACGCAGCGGGTCGATCGAGTTACCGTCATCAAGCCGGCTCCGCGGTGGCCGCATCTCGACGTCCGCGAGCTCTGGCTGTACCGCGAGCTTCTCGGGCGACTGGCCTGGCGCGACATCGCCGTCCGGTACAAGCAGACGTCCATCGGGGTCGCGTGGGCGATTCTCCAGCCTTTCCTGACGATGGTGGTCTTCACGTTCGTCTTCGGCCGTTTCGCGAACTTCCCGTCGAACGGAGTTCCATACCCGATCTTCACGTACTCGGCGCTGCTCCCCTGGACCTACTTCGCGTCGGCGGTGGCGCTCGCGAGCACGAGCCTCGTCTCCAACCGCGGTCTTGTGACGAAGGTGTACTTCCCGAGGATCCTGCTTCCGCTCGCCGGGGTGACGGTTCCGGTCGTCGACTTCGTGCTCGCCTCCGTCGTCCTCTTCGGGATGATGGTGTGGTTCGACGTCTGGCCGAGCCTCGCGATAGTGCTCGCGCCGCTGTTCCTCGCGATGGCGTACGTCGCGGCCCTCGGCGTCGCGCTCTTCCTCTCCGCGGTGAACGTCCGCTACCGCGACGTTCCGTACGCAATTCCGTTCCTGCTTCAGATCTGGCTCTATCTCTCCGGGGTCGTCTACGCGATCACCGCCCTCCCAGAGCGTTGGCAGTGGCTCCTTGCGCTGAATCCGATGACGGCGGTCATCAGCGGGTTCCAGTGGGGGGTCCTCGGCGCCGCTGCCCCCGCCCTCGGGAAGACGCTGGTCAGCATGGGGGCCACAGTGGTCTTCATCGTCGTCGGGCTGTGGTACTTCCGTCGCTCGGAGCCCCGCTTCGCGGACACGATCTGATGAGCGTCGCGATCCTCACCGAGGGGCTCTCGAAGCGATATCGGATCGGCGAGATGCACGGGGCATACGGGACGCTGCGTGAGTCGGTGTCGTCGGCGATCCGCCGTCTCGGCCGAAGTCACGAAGAGCACCACCACGAAGACATCTGGGCGCTACGCGACGTGTCGCTCGAGGTTCAGGAGGGAGACGTGCTCGGCGTGATCGGCCGCAACGGAGCGGGGAAGTCGACGCTGTTGAAGATTCTCACGCGGATCACGACGCCGACGAGCGGTCGCGCGGAGATCCGCGGTCGAGTCGGCAGTCTGCTCGAGGTCGGAACGGGCTTCCATCCCGAGCTGACCGGTCGCGAGAACGTCTTCCTGAACGGCTCGGTGCTCGGGATGAAGCAGCGGGAGATCGAGGGGAAGTTCTCCGAGATCGTGGAGTTCGCCGGTGTCGAGCAGTTCATCGACACGCCGGTGAAGCGGTACTCGAGCGGGATGTCGGTTCGCCTCGCCTTCGCCGTCGCTGCGCACCTCGAGCCGGAGATCCTGCTCGTGGACGAGGTGCTCGCGGTCGGCGACGCCGAGTTCCAGCGGCGCTGCCTCGGACGGATGGAGGACCTCAGCCAGTCCGGGCGCACGGTTCTCTTCGTCTCGCACCAGATGCAGGCGGTCGCGCAGCTCTGCGACCGGGCGATCTGGCTCGACAAGGGGCAGACGGTCCGCGACGGCTCGAGCTCGACAGTCGTCGCCGAGTACCTCCAATCCGGCCTCGGTGGCGGTTCGAGCCACGAGTGGCCCGATCTCGCCTCGGCACCCGGCGACACGCTCGTGCGGCTCCGATTCGCCAGGATCGTGCAGGACGGCGAGGAAAGGCCTGCTGCGGACGTTCGCAGTCCGGTCGGGATCGAGATCGGCTTCACCGTCCTCGAATGGTCGGAGGTCGCGATTTTCCCGAAGGTCAAACTCGTCGATCAGAGAGGCGATGTCGCCTTCAACGCAATGGACACGAGCCAACGCTGGCACGAGCCGACTCCACCTGGCGACTACGTCGCCACGGCCTGGATTCCCGGAAACCTTCTCAATGAGGGCCTGATCAGCGTGCAGGTCGCCATCTGCTCGTTCGGCGCGACCACGATGCATCACCACGCGGGCTCCATCGACGCCGTGTCGTTCCACGTCCAGGACCCCGGCGAGGGCGACTCGGCGCGCGGTCGCTTCACCGGCCAGTGGAAGGGTGTCGTCCGCCCGATGCTCGACTGGACGACTGAGGAACGCTGAGCACGACGCGTGCAGGTCGTCGGGATCACACTCGTCCGCAACGAGGATCGCTTCATCCGTCAGGCGCTTCTGAACGTCGCGGAGTTCTGCGATCGGATCCTCGTCGCGGATCACCGGTCGACCGACCGAACCCCGGAGATCCTGCGCGACCTCTCGCGCGAGCTCGATCATCTCGAGGTGCGACGCATCGCGCACTCGGCGGAGTCGCACTCGCTGATCGAGCCGTTCGCGGGGACGGACACCTGGATCCTTTCGGTCGACGGGGACGAGCTGTACGAGCCCGCCGGGCTCGGTCGCCTGCGAGGGCAGCTCGAAGGCGGCGAGTTCGGCGATGTGTTTCGGGTCCGTCCTGCAGGTCTTCACTGCGACGAGCTCGACTCGTCGCGCTCGCTTGCCTCCGGCTACCTGTCACCTCCGAGTCGCCCACTCGTCGGGCTGCTGAACTTCGGCGCAATCGAAGGGTGGTCAAGTGTTCGCGCAGAGCGGCTCCATGGCGGTGACATCGAGTTTCGCCCGGGCTACGACCTCGAGAGCTGGCGACATCTGGGTATGGAGGTGGGCTGGGACGAGAGCCCGTTCCGCACCCTTCACGTGTGCTTCCTCGCTCGCTCGAGCACCGATCGAGACGTTCCCGAAACGGGGCGGGCGAACCTTGCCGAGACGCGCGCCTTCCGGCGCGGGCTCCTCGGGCCGCTCGAGCGCCTCGCGCGGCGTGGCCTTCGGCGGGAGACGGGGCAGAGTCGCCAGCACTCCGAGTGGAAGGCCGAGAAGTACCGCCGCGGCGAACGCGTCACCGTCGATGCGTCACCGTTCTTCCCGTGACCAGCGCGACATCGAAGATCAGCGTCGTCGTCGCAACCTACGAGTGGCCGGAGGCCCTCGACTTGATGCTGCAGGCACTCTCCGATCAGCGAGGCAGCACGTTCGAGGTGGTCGTCGCCGACGACGGGTCAGGCGCCGACACGAGGGAGGTCGTCGATCGCTGGCAATCGGCGTTCGCCGGCGGAGTGCGGCACTCGTGGCAGCCGGACGACGGCTATCGGCGGGCGCGGAGCCTGAACCTCGCGGCTCTGGCCACAACCGGGAGCTACCTCGTGTTTCTCGACGGGGACTGCGTGCCGCGTCACGGGTTCGTCGAGGCAGTCCGAAGGGCCGCCCTGCCGGGCTGGTTCCTCGCGAGCAAGCGTCTCAACCTGAGCGCGCGCCTCTCCGGTCGGGTGTTGCGGGAGCACGTGCCCGTCTGGCGCTGGTCGACGCTCCGCTGGTTCCTGACCGCCCCGCGAGAGGTGCTGGTGGCGCCGCGTGAAGCCGGACGTCCCGGGCTGCTCCTCCCGGTTCGCGATCGACGGCGCCCGTGGCGTCCCGAACAGCCCGACTTCGCTCCTCCGTACGACGGATACGGGTTCTTCCTCGGTGTCGCACGCCACGACCTCGAGCGAGTGAACGGCTTCGACATGCGGTTCACCGGCTGGGGCGGCGAGGACGTCGATCTCGCGACCCGACTTCGGCGCGCGGGCCTTCGCTGTGGCTGGCCCGGAGCGAGCGCGACCTTGTTGCACCTGTGGCACGAGGAGCGACAGGGGCAGACCCCGTCGAACAGGTCCCTCGTCGAGGAGACCGCCTCGGCCACCCGAGTGCAGGCGGTCGCCGGCTTGCGTGAGCTCGCGGCAGAGGTCGCCCTAGAGAAGGTCGAAACCGCCGGCACGTGAGCGCTGTCGACCCGACCATCTCGGTCGTTCTCGCGACGTACGAGCGGGCGGATGTGCTGAACATGGTCCTCGGCGCGCTCGCCGATCAGCGCGGAGAGCGGGTCGAGGTGATCGTCGCCGACGACGGGTCCGGAGCGGACGTTCGCAGGGTGGTCGAGCGGTGGAGCGACGACATGGACCTCGCCCACGTCCGGCAGCCGAAGAACGGGTTTCGAAAGGCACGCGTGCTCGACCTGGCGGCGCTCACCGCGCGCGGCGACTACCTCGTCTTCCTCGACGCCGACTGCGTCCCGCGTCGCGGCTTCCTGAGCGCGATTCGCAAGGCGGCACGCCCGGGCTGGTTCGTCTCCACCAAGCGCGTGATGCTCGGAGAAAGCTTCTCGCGTCGAGTCCTGGGGCAGGACCTGCCGATCTGGAGGTGGTCGGCCTGGGAGTGGTTCGTCCGCGCGCCGCGCGAGATCGGTCGGCCCGGCTACCTCCTCCCGCTCAGGGACCGGCGACGGCCATGGCGATCGGGCAGTGCAGAGTTCACTCCGCCCGATCTGGCGTACTCGCTCGTCGGCGTCTTCCGCTCGGACTTCGAGCGCGTCAACGGCTACGACACTCGCTGTTCGCGCGTCGACGACGGCGAGGATCAGGACCTCGCGATCCGGCTACGACGCCGCGGGCTGCGCTGTGGATGGGCCGGGCCGGGGTCGACGGTCATGCATGTGTGGCACCCGCCGCGGTCGTACCGCGTGGAGGACCGGGTTCCGATCTTTCGGAGCACCGAACGGGAGGATCGGGTCGAGGCGGTCGAGGGTCTGCGCGAGCTCGCGGCTCAGGTGAGCGCGAACCGTATGACCGCGTCGAGCTCGTCGAGCGATCCGGTGAACCGGTAGCTCCGCTCGGTCAGCGACGCCAGCGAAGCCGGCGAGGAGTAGGTCACGGTCGCGAGCACGCGCGGCTTCTCGGTCGCGAAGCCGCCGCGATGGAATCCCGACGTGTTGCAGAAGACCATCGTCGCCTTCGGCGCGGTGAACGTGCGGATGCCGTCCTCCGGAATCCGCTTCTCGAGCTCGCCGTCGGGCGGATAGTTCTCGCCGAGCGGCCGCCAGGGCCAGGCGTCGGCGTAGCGTCCGCCGGGCGCGCTCCCCGGCACGTACTCGAACGGCCCGGTGCCCTCGTCGACGTCGACGAGGTAGAGGAACGCCTTCAGGAGATGCTTGTCGTTGAAGTCTCGGTGCCAGCGCTGTGACGCCTTCCGGTCCGCATCGGGAGCTTGCGGCACCGAGTACCACAGGTCCACGTACTCGAGCTTCGACCAGAGGCCGAGGTAGGTGTTCGCGGTGTCGAGCATGCGATGGGACGCGCACATCGCGAACCAGGGGTCGTCCAGGCCGAGCTCGACGCCGTAGCTGTGAAGCCGGACCACGAACTCCTTCCCCGCGCGGACCCGGAGAGCCTCGCGGTCTCCCGCAAGCCCGGCCTCCGTCTCGGCGACGAACCGCGAGGCCTGCTCCTCGATGGCAGGCCACGCCTCTCCGTCCGGAAAGAGCTCGGCGAAGGGGATGACGCAGTACCCGTCGGCCGAGAGCTCGGACACGATCCGCTGCTGGACGTCGTCGAGCTCGGGCGCCGAGCCGGCGAAGTGGCGGCGGCTCGAGCGGTTCGAGAGGACGCGGTCGTGGAGGGTGTACGTCGCCCGAATGCCCCGTCGCTCGAGCGCGGAAGCGACATGGTTCACGCGCGCCGCGAAGCGTGTCTTCGTCCGGTGCACGACGCCTTACGCTACCCCACGTGACCGAGGGCAGCCCGCGCACCCAGCCGAGCGCGTTCGTCCTCTTTCGCGACTCCGCGCTGCGACGGGAGGCATTGCGGTCACCCGTCGGAGATCCGTCCCGCTACAGCCTGTACGGCCTCGACGAGCTGGCGCGAGCGGGCTTTGCGACCCAGCACGACCTCGAGTCTCGATTCGAGCCCGGTCCTCGCGAGCGGGCGACGGCGCGGGTCCTCGACCGCGCTGTGCGGCTCGGAGGTGGCTACTCGGGAGACTTCGCGCGCGTGCTCGCGTCGCTCGCTGCCCTCAACCGCACCGACGTCGTGCTCTCGACCGTCGACACCGTGGGCATCCCGCTGGCCCTCCTCGGACGGCTCGGTCGCGTCAGGCCCCCGGTGGTCTACGCCGCGATCGGTCTGCCGGAGCGGCTCGGACGGCTTCGAGGGCCCGCTGCGAGGCGTCTCTTTGTCGACGCATTCCGGCGACTGCACACGATCGTGGCCTACGGCCGGGGCGAGGTGGACGAGCTGCGGGCGTGGCTCGGCGAGCACGGCCCCCGGGTCGAATTCGTCGCGTTCGGCGTCGACACAGACTACTTCCGCCCCGACTCGGACGCACAGCCCCAGCACGACGTCGTCTCCGTGGGCGCCGACCCGAGACGCGACTTCCCGCTGCTCGTCGAGCTGGCGCGGCGGCTCCCGGACCGCTCGTTCCGCGTCGTCGCGTCGGCCGACAACGCGCGCTCGCTCGGGGCGCTGCCCGCGAACGTCCGGCTCGAGGTGGACGTGCCGTTCGCCGGCATTCGCGAACGGCTCGTCGGCGCCCGTGTCGTGGCGCTCCCGGTGCGTGAGAACACGTACTCCGGGGCGACCACGACCCTGCTGCAGTCGATGGCGTGCGGGAAGGCGGTCGTGGTCACGCGGACCGCAGCGATCGCACGCGGCTACCACCTCGAAGACGGCGTGAACTGCCGCCTCGTCCCGGCTGGCGATCTCGCCGCTCTGGAGCACGCTGTCGTGAACGTGCTCGACGACCACTGGCTCGCTGCAGGACTCGGGCTGCGAGCCCGCGAGACCGTCGAGCGAAATCTCACGTGGGCCGGGTACACGAGTGAGATTCGCCGCGTCCTCATCGACGCTGCGGACGCCGGATGACGTTGCGCGGGCTGTACTTCCGAGCGCGCCGGGCCTTCGGTGCTGCGGCGCGTGCGGCCGGAACGGAGGTCGATCGCGTCCGCCTCCGAGCAAACGACGGGGCGGACGTCGCGCTCTTCCACGAGTTCGCGCCGCCACCGACCGGTGGAGGCCATCAGTTCCTCCGAGCGCTCGTCGCCGAGCTCGAGCGGCGCGGCGCCGTCGTCGAGACGAATCGCATCTCCGCCGGCACGCGGACCTGCCTGTTCAACTCGTTCAATTTCGACTTCCGCCGCCTTCGGCGACTTGCGCGAGGCGACGTGCGCTTCGTGCATCGCGTCGACGGGCCGATCGGCACGTATCGCGGGTTCGACGACGGGACCGATGCACGAATCGCCGAGATCAACCGCGAGCTGGCGGACGCGACGATCGTCCAGTCCCGCTACAGCCTGGAGGCCCATCGCGCTCTGGGGATCGACCTCGCCGATCCGCAGCTGATCGCGAACACCGTCGACCCAGGGCTGTTCCATCCTCCCGACGCGCGCGAGCCGCTCGCGGGCCGGCGCGTCCGGGTCATCGCGACGAGCTGGTCCGACAACCCGAACAAGGGCACGGACGTGCTCACGTGGCTCGACGAGAACCTCGACCACGACCGGTACGAGCTGACCTTCGCGGGGCGCGCCTCGGAGTCGTTTCAGCGTATTCGCACTCTGGGCCCGATCCCGCTGGAGCCGCTCGCCGCCGAGCTGCGATGCAGCGACGTCTACCTGGCGCCGAGCCGGAACGACCCGTGCTCGAACGCGCTCCTCGAAGGACTCGCGAGCGGCTTGCCTGCGGTGTTCCGGGCGAGCGGCGGCCACCCGGAGCTCGTGGGGGATGCTGGGATTCCGTTCTCCGAGCCGGACGAGGTGCCGGCGGCGCTCGATCACCTGGTGGCAGAGCTCGAGGAGAGACGAGCGGCAATTCGAGTCACTCCGCTCTCCGACGTCGCCGATCGCTACCTGGAGGTGCTCTCGGGGTGACGTTTCGCGAGGTCGCCGCTCCGCCTGCACGCTTCCTCGCCGGACGAGCCGTCCGGCTCCGGACGCGCTCGTGGCCTCCTCACACCAGGCTGTTCGCGGTCGGCGAGCGGACCGGCTGGTCGGTGGACGAGGATGCGCGGCACCTCGAAGAGACCGCACGTCGTCTCGGGTACGAGGTGGCTCCGTCGAGGTGGGCGCGGTTCGCCAACGACCAGGCGGTCTTCCTCGCGAGTCACTTCGAGGCGCTCCAGCCGCGGTGGCTCGGGTCGTCTCATCGCCTTTCCACGGCGTACCTCCACGGCAGGCCGGGAACCCCCGGCTCGCCCGAGTTCGACCGCGCGTACGAGGGACTTCGCGCGTCGCCCGGACGCTTCGCCCGGATTCAGGTCACGCACCGGGAGATGCGCGATCTCGTCCTCCAAGCCGGCGTCGACCAGGCGGCCGTGCACGTCATCCCCATCGGAATCGACCTCGAGCACTTCCCTCTCGTCGAGCCGGGCTCACGGCGTCGGGCTCGTGAGGAGCTCGGGATTCCGGACAGCGCCTTCGTCGTCGGATCGTTCCAGAAGGACGGCGTCGGCTGGGAAGATGGGCTCGAGCCGAAGCTCTTCAAGGGCCCGGACGTGCTCGTCGCGGCTCTGGAGCGAATCAAGGAGGATGTGCCCGAGCTCTTCGTCCTCCTCACGGGTCGTGCACGCGGCTACGTTCGCAGCGAGCTCGACCGGCTTGCAGTTCCCAGCCGGCACGTGCTCATGGACGATCGCGCGGGGCTCGGGCGCGCGTATCACGCGCTGGACGTCTATGTCGTACCGTCCAGGCAGGAGGGAGGCCCCAAGGCCGTCCTCGAGTCGATGGCTTCCGGCATTCCACTCGTCACGACGCGCGTGGGACAGGCGCAGGAGATCGTCGAGCACGGCCGCAACGGCTGGCTCGTGGACGTCGAGGACGTGGCGTCACTGGCGGAGTCCGTGATCGGGGTTCGGGATGGCGGGGAGTCCGTGACGGCGGCAGGTCGAGAAACAGCCGAGGCGTATGCGTACGAGCGGCTCGATCCTCTCTGGAACGACTTCCTGCAGGGCTACGTCGAGGCCGCCGAGCGGTGAGACGCGTGTCACCCAGTCGTGTCCTACGTGCCGCGGCGCGGCGAACGCCGCGCTCGCCTTTCCGCTACCTCATGCCGCGGTGGGCCTGGCGTCCGCTCGTCCGCTTCTGGCTCTCGGTGCTTCGATCCGATCCCGATCGACGGCGCGGTGTGCGTGAGCTCCTCGGGACGTACGACGACGTCTACCGAGAGCTCGACCTTGCCGCGATCGCCTACGACGACGGCATCCATCCGAAGCACCGCCTGACGCGGTACCACGACTTCTTCGTCGACCGCGTCAAGCCCGGCGACACCGTGCTCGACATCGGCTCCGGCAAGGGCGAGCTCGCATACGACCTCGTGACGCGAAGCGGCGCGAGTGTGGTCGGGATCGATCACGACCCCAGCCATGTCGCGTTCGCGCGCTCGCACTTCGTCCACGAGCGGCTCGACTTCCGGGAGGGTGACGTTCTGGACGGGCTTCCGTCCGGCCGCTTCGACGTCGTCGTCATGTCGAACGTCCTCGAGCATCTCGCTGCCCGCGTGGCGTTCCTGCTGGACGTCGTCACCTCAGCAGATCCGGACCGACTCCTGCTCCGCGTTCCCGTGCATCACCGCGATTGGACCGTTGCCCTGAAGGCGGAGGTGGGGCTGCCGTCGTACTGGGATCGCGACCACGACATCGAGTACGACGAGCACCTGTTTCGGAAGGAGCTCGGCGAGGCCGGCCTGGACGTGACCGAGCTGATCCTCGCATGGGGCGAGATCTGGGCCGTGGCGGAGCCCCGCCGCTAGGGTTCGGCTTCAGTCGTGGCGTCGAGGCGCGCACTCATCATCGGCATTGCCGGCCAGGATGGCTCGTATCTCTCCGAGCTTCTGCTGTCCGAGGGGTACGAGGTCTTCGGCGTCGTTCGGCAGACGGTGTCCACCAGGTTCGAGAACCTCGACGCCGTCCGCCCGAGCCTCGAGCTCTTCCAGGCGGACGTGCTGGACGAGCTCTCGCTCGTCGACGTCCTCTCGTCGTGCCGGCCGCACGAGGTGTACAACCTCGCCTCGCCGTCTTTCGTCCCCATGTCGTGGCGACAGCCGGTGCTCACGGCCGAGTTCGCGGCCGTCGGGTGCACGGCTCTCCTCGAGGCGATACGCCGCGTCGACGACTCGATCCGCTTCTACCAGGCGTCCTCGAGCGAGATCTTCGGAGAGCCGCGTGAAGTACCGCAGAACGAGGACACACCGCTGGCGCCGGTCACGCCGTACGGCGTGGCAAAGGCCTACGCACACTTCATCACCCGGAGCTATCGCCGGCGATACGGTCTCCACGCGTCGTCCGGAATCCTCTACAACCACGAGTCTCCGCGACGACCGCTCGAGTACGTGACGCGAAAGGTCGCTCATGGCGCGGCTGCGGTGAGCCTCGGGCTCGAGAGCGAGGTCTCCCTGGGCAGCCTCGACGCGCGTCGCGACTGGGGCTACGCCGTCGACTACGTGCGGGCGATGTGGCTGATGCTCCAACAGGACGAGGGCGGCGAATACGTCATCGCGAGCGGCGAGAGCCACAGCGTCGAGGACCTGGTCGAGACGGCTTTCTCCTACGTGGGGCTGGATTGGCGGGAGCACGTCAGGCAGGACGACGCGCTCGTGCGCGGGAAGGCCGAGCTCTACGACCTCGTCGGCGACCCTTCTCGTACCCGTGAGCGGCTCGGATGGAGCCCTTCGCTCGACTTCGACGAGCTCGTGCATCTGCTCGTCGACGCGGACCTCGAGCGGCTCGGGAGTCGCGTCGAGCTCGTCGACCGCGTCGTCGAGAACTGAGACCGGGCAGGCTCGTCGGTGGAGCTGAGCCTCGCCAGGGTCGGCCGACACACGCGCGCCGGCGCGCGCTGGGCGCGGCTCCTCACGAGCGGGAAGCCGGCACCGGGAACGCGCGTCTTCTATGGGCACGACGTGGTGCCGGCCCCGGGCGAGGCCGTCGCGGGCGGGTCCGCGAAGTTCCAGCGCCTCGCTACGCGCTTTCCGAACCATCCGACCGACTTCTCACTGCTCTACCTCGGCTCGACGTGGCTGCCGCGTGACCTGCGTCCGCTGCTCTGGCATGCGCGGCGTCGTCGAGTCCCCCTCCTGCTCAACCAGAACGGTGTCGGGTACCCCGGCTGGGCGGGCGGGGGCACAGAGGCGTTCAACCGGCGGCTGCGGCTCGTCGTGGGCGCCGCTGAGCACGTCCTCTACCAGAGCGAGTTCTGCAAGCGGGCAGCCGACGAGTGGATCGGAGAGCCCGCCGCCTCATGGGAGATCCTCCACAACGCGGTCGACGTCGGGCACTTCACGCCGGCCGAGCGTGCTCCCGAGAACGGCCCGATCCTGCTCCTCGGCGGCGACCAGTACCAGGCCTACCGTCTCGTGCTCGGGCTCGAGACGCTCGCAGCGCTGCTCCCGTCGAATCCCGACGCACAGCTGCTCGTCACGGGTCGGCTTGTCACCCCCGTGGAGCCGCTCGTCGAGCGGCTGGGCCTCCGGGGGCGTGTGCACGTCCTCGGGCGCTACTCCCAGGCGGACGCACCCGCGCTCTTCCGGCGTGCCCACGTCCTCCTGCACACGAAGGTCAACGACCCGTGTCCCAGCCTCGTGATCGAGGCGATGGCAACCGGGCTCCCAGTGGTGTACCCCCGGAGCGGCGGCGTGCCCGAGCTGGTCGGCGACGACGCCGGCATCGGCGTCCCGCATCCGGACGGGTTCGAGCGCGACGAGCCGCCGAGCCCGGAAGCGCTCGCGGACGCCGTCGCACGTGTGCTCGCCGACCTACCGACGTACGGGGCCGCAGCCAGGCGCCGCGCGGTCGATCGGTTCGCGCTGGAGCCATGGCTCGACCGTCACACGGAGCTCTTCGCGCGTTTCCCGCCCAGATAGCCGCGAATGCGGCCCCGGAGCGTCGCAAGCCGGTAGCGAGCTCGCGCTCCGTCCAGCGTGACGGCTGACATGACCATGCCGCCGAGCGGGCGAGCGAGCATGCGGGCGACGACATTGGCAGGGTAGGCGTGCTTGCGCAGGAGGTAGCCGACGCTGGCGCCGTCGCGGTAACCGATCTCCGGATCGTTCTCGCGAACCTCGTGCCGAACGACGAGCGCCGGGTCGTACTCGATCCGGGCGCCTCGACGCACGGCGCGCACGACGTAGTCGATCTCCTCGCCGGATCCCCACGGCTCGCTCGATCCCAGGCCGAGTCGCTCGTCGAAGGAGCCCACGCGCTCGACGACCTCTCGTCGCAGGAAGACGGCGAAGGAGATCGCTCGGTTCCAGAGGTTGTCGTCGGTCAGCGTTGCGGCGTCGTTCTTCCAGGACGCCGCCGATCCACCGCTCGTGTCCTCTGCCCGACCGCTCAGGCCGGCAAGCTCCGGGTCATCGGCGAACCGCGCCGCAACGGACGAAAGCAGCCCCGGCGGATAGACGCAGTCGTCGTCTGGGAAGGCGACGACGTCGGCCTCGATCAGCGGGAGCGCAGCGTTGCGCGCACGTGATAGACCGCGCTGCGAGCGCACTCGTTGGAGGATGAGGTCGCGCCCGTCGACGATGTCGGCGACGCGGTCGTCGACGTTCTGGTCGACGACGATGACCCGCAGCCGCTCGTAGTCCTGGGCGGCGATCGAGTCCAGTAGGCGGCCGAGCTCGTCCGTGCGGCCCACCGTCGCGACGACGAGGTCGAACGACGGAAGCTGCCGTGGCACCCGCCGTAGGCTACGGGACGTCGTGCCGACCGCGCCGCTTGTCTCCGTCCTCGTCGCCGTTCACGACGGCGAGGCATTCGTCCGAACCGCGCTCGCGAGTGTTCTGGGCCAGACGGTCTCCGATCTCGAGCTCGTCGTGGTCGACGACGCCTCGTCCGACGGCACGGAGGCGATCCTGGCCTCAATCGCGGATTCGCGCGTGCGGGTCATCCGGAACGACGAGCAGCTGGGTCTCGCAGGTTCGCTGAATCGTGGGCTCGACGAGGCGCGAGGCACCTTCGTCGCGCGGCTCGATGCCGACGACGTCGCGATGCCCCAGCGGCTCGAGCGGCAGCTCGCTCGGCTTCGCAGCACGCCGACGGCGGCCGTCATCGGCTCCGCGGTCATGGAGCTCGACGTCGCCGGACGCGTCGGCTCGCCACACTCGATGCCCGTCGGGGCGACCGTCGTGCGTTGGGCCGCTCTCTTCAGCTCCCCGTTCTTCCACCCGACCGTCGTCGTGGAGCGAGATGTGCTGGAGCGCCATTCGCTTCGCTACGACCCGAGCTTCGAGGAGAGCGAGGACTACGACCTGTGGTCTCGACTGCTCGACGTCGCCGAGGGAGACAATCTCCCCGACCCGCTCGTCCTCTACCGCGTCCACTCGGAGCAGGCGTCTCAGCGCCGCCGCGAGCTGCAACGCGAGTGTCAGCTGAGGGTCGCCCGCGCTGCGATCGGTCGTGAGGCTCCCGACTTGTCGCCCGAAGGATCGGAGCTGGCGTGGCGCGTCGGCGTGGCCGAGCCCATCGCCGCTGGCGAGGCGAGCGCGGCAGCCGACGCCTATCTCGAGCTGCTCGGCGCATTCGAGGCTCGCTGGGGACGAGGTGCGCGTCCGCGTGCCGCGCGCGATCTCATGCGGCTTGCCTCGCGGCTCCCGGGGTCTGGTGGTGCGCGCGTCGCCGGTCACGCGCTGCGGCTGGACCCGGGGCTCCCGGCACACGTGCTCGAGCGACGAAGGCAGAGGCGTCGGAACGGCCGTGCGCGGCGCGAGGCCGAAGGCTGGCTCCGCCGTCTCGCGGGTCGTGACGCCCTGGCGCCGATCCGGGTCGCCGCCGTGTTCCCCGAGCCGACCCCTTACCGCGCGCCGCTCCTGGATCGCGTCGCCGCACAGCCCGAGATCGACCTCACGGTGATCTACGCTGCGGGAACGGTGGCTAGCCGCACGTGGCGCGTCGAGCCGAAGCATCGGGCCACCTTCCTTCGCGGGCTCCGCGTGCCGGGGGCGCAGCGCATCCTGCACCACGACTACCCGCTGACGCCGGGCGTGGTCGGCGCCCTCATGGACGTGAATCCGGCTGTCGTCGTCGTCTCGGGCTGGAGCACGTTCGCGGCGCAGGCGGCGATGGCCTGGTGCGGAGTCACGAACGTTCCGTACGTCCTCGTCGTCGAGAGCCACGACGAGGGACCTCGCGCGGGCTGGCGGCGCACGGTGAAGGGCACGGTCGTCCCGCCGGTCGTCCAGCGCGCGTCGGGCGTTCTGGTGACCGGCACTCTCGCGCGCGACTCGATGATCTCGCGCGGCGCACCGCCCGAGCGCGTACATCTGTTCGCGAACACCGTCGACGTCGACGACTTCGGCCGGCGCGCGGACGAGCTGGCCGGTCGGCGGCCGGACCTGCGCGCGGAGCTGGGCGCGAAGCAGGACGACGTCGTCGTGCTGTCCGTCGCCCGGCTCGCTCCCGAGAAGGGGCTCGGCACGCTTCTCGCCGGGGTTGCGGCTGCAGGCGATGCGAAGCTCCTGCTCGTCATCGCTGGCGAGGGGCCGGAGCGGGCCTGGCTCGAGGACGCTGCTGCCGAGCAAGGGGTGCGGCTCGTGCTTACCGGCGACGTCGACTGGAAGCGAATCGTCGAGCTGTACGTCGCTGCCGACGTCTTCGCCCTCGTGTCGGAGCGCGAGCCGTGGGCGGTCGTCGTCAACGAGGCGGCAGCATGCGGGCTGCCGCTCGTGCTCTCGGACCGCGTGGGTGCAGCCCACGATCTCTTGCACGACGGGGAGAACGGCATGCTCGTTCCCGCAGGAGACGTCGATGCCGCGGCGGAGGCGTTCCGCACGCTCGCCGCTGACCCGGAGCTCCGCCGTGCGCAGGGGGCCCGTTCGCGTGAGCTCGCCCGCGACTGGGGTTACGGGCCGAGCGTCGAAGGCTTCCTCGAGGCCGTGCGAGAGGCCGTCGCGGGCAAACTAGCCTGAGCCCGTGACCGAGACCCCCGAACGCTCGCGCATCCTCGTCCTGAACCAGTACTACTGGCCGGGCGTCGAGGCGACCGCGCACCTCCTCACCGAGCTGTGCGAGGCGCTGGCGGAGGACTACGACGTCGAGGTCGTCACCGGCGTCCTCCACGGCCACGAGAACGAGCCGCGGCAGCTCGAGCACAACGGCGTCCGCATCACACGGGTGGCATCGACCTCGTACGAGCGCTCGGAGCTCGGCCGGCGGGCGGTGAACTACTTCTCGTACCTCGGGAGCGCGCTCAAGCACGCGTTGAGCGGCCCCGCGCCCGACCTCGTCGTCTGCATGACGGATCCGCCGATCATCGGTGACCTGGGAGTGCTCGTCGGCAAGCGGGTGGGCGCGCTGGTGCTCGTGATCAGCCAGGACGTCTTCCCGGAGATCGCCACCGAGCTCGACCGGCTCCGGAACCCGGCCGTGATCGGCGTCCTCCGCGGCCTCGTCGGCGCGTACCTCCGCCGCGCCGACCGAATCGTCGCGATCGGCGAGACGATGCGGCAGCGCCTCGAGGCGAAGGGGGCTCCGCCCGAGCGCCTGCGCGTCATCCCGAACTGGGTCGACACGCGCGCGATCACCCCGCAGCCGCGCGACAACCCGTGGGCCGAGCAGCACGACCTCGTCGGACGCTTCGTCGTCATGCACTCGGGCAACGTCGGCCACGCCCAGGATCTCGACAGCCTCGTGCGCGCCGCGACGTTCCTGCGCGACCGCGAAGACCTTCGTTTCGTGATCGCGGGCTTCGGAGCACGCCACGGCGAGATGCTCGCCCTCGCTGAGCGGCTGGAGGTCAACGAGACGGTTCGCTTCCTCCCGTACCAGAAGCGCGAGCGGCTGCCTCTGTCGCTGTCGAGCGCCGACATCCACGTCGTCGGACTCGCCAAGGGCCTCGCCGGCTACGTCGTCCCGAGCCGCCTGTACGGGATCCTCTCGGCGGGCCGCCCGGTGATCGCGGCGGCAGACGACTCGAGCGAGACCGCCCGGCTCGTGCAGGACGTCGGGTGCGGCGTCGTCATCCCTCCGGCGCGTCCCGACCTCCTCGCCCGCACGATCCGAGACGCCGCCGAGGGAGCTCTCGACCTTGAGGAGATGGGCCGACGCGGTCGCGTGTACGTCGAGGAGGAGGCAGACCGGGTGGTCGCGATGGAGCGGTACCGGGCGTTGGTCCGCGAGATGCTCGCCGCGTGATCGCACGCGCGGTGTTCTGGGGGTCGCTCGGCGCCCTCGCGTGGACGCATGCGGGCTACCCGCTCGCTATGGGCGTTCTCGCGCGCGTCCGGCCGCGCCCGGTTCGCAAGGTCGACCAGACGCCTTCGGTCGCGCTCGTCGTCTCCGCGCACAACGAGGAGGCGGTGATCCGGCGACGCATCGAGAACGCGCTCGCGCTCGACTACCCCGCGGAGAAGCTCGAAGTCGTGGTCGCGTCCGACGGCTCGACGGATCTCACCGACGCGATCGTCGGCGAGATTGCGGCGGAGCACGAGCGGGTGCGGCTTCTCCAGTGCCCGCGCGAGGGGAAGGTGGCGGCGCAGCATCGCTCCGTCCGCGAGACCTCGAGCGACGTCCTTGCGTTCACCGACGCGAACAGCGAGTGGAATCCCGACGCGCTGAAGACGCTCGTCCGCAACCTCGCCGACGACGAGGTCGGCTACGTCTGCGGGCAGCTCCGGCTGGAGAGCCCCGACGGCGCGAACATGGAGGGCGCGTATTGGCGCTACGAGATGTGGGTGCGCGAGCAGGAGTCGCTCGCGAGCTCCATCACGGCCGGCAACGGGGCGATCTACGCGGTGAAGCGCGATGCCTACGTCGAGGACGACCCCAAGTTCGGGCACGACTTCGGTTTCCCGTACCTCATGGAGCAGATGGGGCGGCGAGCCGTGTACGAGCCGGAGGCCGTCGCCGTCGAGAAGCCGGCGGCCGAGCCGGAGGACGAGTACGGCCGCAAGGTGCGGACGATCTCGCGCGCGCTCGGCCACATCCTCACCGGCCGGGTGTTCCGGCCGACTCGTCCCCTCTACATGGCCGAGCTGATCTCGCACCGCGTGCTGCGCTACTCGACCGGAATCCTCCATCTCGGCCTGCTCGTCTCGAACGTCATGCTCGTCGCCCGCGCGCCGTTCTACCGCGTGTTCCTCGCGCTCCAGCTCGGCGGGCTCGGGCTCGCGGCGGCCGGGAAGGTCCGCCTGCCGATCCCGGGCGCGCGACTCGCCTACTACTACTTCGTCGTCACGAAGGCGACGCTCGCGGCGCTCGTGAGCTACCTCCGCTCCGGAACACCGCAGACGTGGGACAAGGTCAGGGGCACGCGGTGAACCGAGCCGTGGACGTCGCCGTCGCGGGCCTCGGGCTCGCGCTCACCAGCCCGCTCCTCGCCCTCGCCGCCGTTGGGACGAAGCTCGAGGATCGCGGTCCCGTGCTCTACCGCCAGACGCGCGTGGGCAAGGACGGTGTGGACTTCGAGGTGCTGAAGCTCCGCACCATGGTCGTCGGCGCCGAGGGCATGGGTACCGGATACGCGGTGGACAGGGGAGATCGCCGGATCACGAGGGTCGGGCGCATCCTCCGCCGGACCTCGATCGACGAGCTGCCACAGCTCTGGAACGTCCTTCGAGGCGACATGAGCATCATCGGGCCGCGACCGACCCTGCGTTATCAGGTCGAGCAGTACGACGAGCACCAGCGCCACCGTCTCGACATTCGGCCGGGACTGACCGGTTGGGCCCAGGTGCACGGGCGTGCGGAGCTTCCGTGGGCAGACCGCATCGAGCTCGACGTCTGGTACATCGAGAACCGTTCCCCGCGTGTCGATCTCGAGATCCTGTTGCGGACGCCCATTGCGCTCTTTCGCGGTACTTACCGCGGCGCGACCGGCGGCTGGCGCACTCAATCTGCGCAAGACCAGGATCCGCGTAGCCGCGGATCCTGGTCGCACGAAGATCCCTGACGCGGCCGCTTCGCGGCCGGATCGCCAGTCAGACGAGACCCTTCCCCTTCAGGAGCGCACGGTACAGGCGGTCGACGTCGTCGACGAGCCGCTCCACCGAGTAGCGCTCGCGCACGTAAGCGCTCCCTGCCTCGCCGAGACGCGCCCGCAGCTCCGGATCGAGCGCGAGGGCGGAGAGCCGCTCCGCGGCGGCCTCGGTGTCGCCCGGCTCGACGAGGAACCCGTCGACCTCGTCTCGCACGACGTCCGGAACGCCCCCCACCCGCGTGGCCACGACCGGCGTGCCCGATGCGAGCGCCTCGATCGCGCTCACCGGGGTGCCCTCGTTCACCGACGGCAGCACGAACGCGTCGAAGAGGCGGTAGTAGCCGGCCACCTCGGGTTGATAGCCGACGAAGTACGTCGCTCGCGCGATGCCGAGGTCGTGCGCGAGCTGCTCGAGCCCTTCGCGGTCGGGGCCGTCGCCGACCATGCAGAGGACTGCGTCGACGCCTCGCTCCCGTGTCGCGCGGACGATCTCGAGAACGGCTGCCGTGTCCTTCACGCCCGTCATGCGCCCGACCCAGCCGACGACGAAGGCGTCCTTCGGAATCCCGTACAGGTGCCGGTAGTCGAAGTCGACGGTCTCGTCGCCGAGCCGCTCGTCGAGCGGGATGCCGAGGCGGATGATGGTGAACTTGTCGCGGGGTGCGATCCCGTGCTCGACGAGCTCGTCGCGTACTTCCGAGCTCACCGCGACGAGGACGTCGGAGTGGCGCGCGAGGGTGCGCTCGACTCGGCGGAAGAAAGCGGTGCGGCTCGGTCCGAAGTACCCCTTGAGAACGTGCCCGTGGAACGTATGGACGATGATCGGCGGACGCGCGTTACCCGCCACGAGCGCCGCGGCCCGCGCCAGCGCGCCCGCTTTCGCGGTGTGCGTGTGGAGGATGTGCGGGCGCTCCTCGCGCATGATCGCGGTGAGTCGCCGGATCGACTTCACGTCCTGCAGCGCCGCGACCTCCCGCTGCATCTCCGGGACGTCGACGACCGAGACCCCGAGCCGCTCGGCCACGTACGCCATCGAGTCCTCGCCGCGCGCGAGGCTGCCCGCGACGAGCGTCGTGTGATATCCGCGTGTCTCGAGCCCCGCCGCAAGGTTCGCGACGTGGATCGCCGGCCCGCCCATGTTGAGCCGGGCGATGACGCGCAGGATGCGGATCGGCTCGGGCACGGGCACGACCTTAGCGGGGTGGATTGCGAGTCCTCTGAGTACTCTCTTCGCCCGTGTTCGATGATTGCTCAGCTGCGCTCTCATGGGCGTCAGGTTTCGGCGGAGCCAGGCTTGGCCCGGCGGTAGCCGACGCCAGCGGGGGGCGCGCGTGATGGTCGTGCTGTTCACGTCGGTTGGCCAGCGTGTCGACATCGTCAAGGCGTTCCGCGCCGCGGGAGCGCTTACGCTGGGCGTCGACGCGGATCCGCTCGCGCCGGCGCTCTACCATTGCGACCTCCGCCGGATCGTTCCGCGAATCGCGGATCCCGCGTACGTGCCGGCGCTTGCGGCGCTTCGGGATGAGCACGACGTCCGACTCGTCGTCCCGCTGAACGACCTCGACTTCCCGGTGCTCTCACGTGAGCGCGAGCAGCTCGCGCCCGCGCTCGTGCTCTTGCCGGACGCCGAGGCGTCGAACAGGATGTCGGACAAGCTCGAGGCGCACAGGTTCTTCGTCGAGAAGGGCATTCCGTCGCCACGCAGCTGGGCGCCCGAGGAGGTGCCGGACGATGTGCGCTATCCCGTGCTCGTGAAGGCACGTGAGGGATTCGGCGCGCGCAACATCCATCGCGCGGCCGACCCCGAGGAGCTCGCCTTCTTCCTTTCGTACGCGAAAGTGCCCTCGTTCGTCCAGGAGGTCTGCCTCGGCGAGGAGTTCTCCATCGACGTCTTCTGCGACATGGACTCCCGCTGCCTGAACGCGATCCCGCGCACGATGCTGCTCTCCAAGGGCGGCGAGTCCATCAAGGGGGTCTCGATCCGAGATCGAGAGCTGGTCGAGCACGGCGCCCATGTGGCCGAGACCGTGGGCATCAAGGGGCCGGCGAACGTCCAGTGCTTCCGCGAGCCCGACGGCTCGCTGCCGATCACCGACGTCAACACGCGGTTCGGCGGCGGCTTTCCTGTCCCGCTCGCGGCCGGCGGGCGCTACCCGGAGCTCGCGCTCGCGCTCGCGCGCGGCGAGCGACCCGAGCCTCGGCTGGGAGACTTCGTCGAAGGCGTGGCAATGACGCGGTACTTCTCCGAGGTCTGCCTCGAGCCCGACGGCAACGGCTCGTTCCGGCCGATCCTGCCGCTTCCGTAGATTTCCGGGCCATGCGCTACCTCGTGACCGGTGCGGCCGGCTTCATCGGCTCTCAGCTCCTCCGTGCGCTTCTCGAGCGTGGGCACGACGCGACGGGCTGGGACGCGTTCACCGACTACTACGACCCGGAGCTGAAGGAGGAGAATGCCCGCGATCTCCCCCTCGCGCGGGTGGACCTCGTCCAGGAGACGCTCGACCTGGATGGGCTCGACGGCGTCTTCCACCTCGCCGGTCAACCCGGTGTGGCGAGCTTCGGTGGCGTCTTTCCGATCTACGTACGTCAGAACATCCTTGCGAGCCAGCGTCTGTTCGAGGTAGCGGCGGCTGCCGGTGTTCGGACCGTCCTGGCGTCGTCGTCCTCCGTCTACGGCGACGCAGCCGCCTATCCGACTCCCGAGGACACGACTCCCCGCCCGCTCGCGCCGTACGGGATCACGAAGCTCGCGTGCGAGCATCTCGCTCGAGCGTACGGGTCGGAGTTCGGGCTCGAGGTCGTGACGGTGAGGTACTTCACGATCTACGGGCCGCGCCAGCGGCCCGACATGGCGTTCACGCAGATGACGTCCTGTCTCGCGGAGGGGCGGCCGTTCGAGCTCTTCGGTGACGGCACGCAGTCGCGCAGCTTCACGTACGTCGACGACGCCGTGGAGGCGACGATCGCGGCCATGGAGCGGGGTGCAGCTGGCTCGACGTTCAACGTCGGCGGTGGGACCGAGGTGTCGATGCTCGAGGCGATCGAGACGCTCGGGAGGATCGCCGGGCGCAGGCTCGAGGTCGTGCGCCGGCCGCGACGAGAGGGCGACGCTGCACGAACTGCCGCAGACACCACCCGCATCCGCGCAGAGCTCGGCTGGGAGCCCGTGACGCCGTTCGAGGAGGGCCTCGCCGCTCAGTGGCGCTGGGCCGCTGATAGGGTCGCGGCCCGATGACCGCCCCCTCCGCGGCTCCCGGGCTCGACGACGAGCGGGAAGTCGACCTCTCCTCCGGCTGGCAGCGCCTCAAGCTGCGCTGGTGGCTGCCCGTCGGCGGTCTCGTCGTCGGCGCCCTCGTGGGGATCGCGCTCGCGGTCGCGGGCGGCTCGGTCTGGCGCGCGCAGACGATCGTCTACCTCGGGCAGCCGTTCGCGCCGCTCGGCGGCGGCCAGATCCAGAGCCTGGCGACCAACCCGCGCACGGTGGGCGACATCATCCGCTCGGAGGCCGCGCTGGAGGCGGCGTCGGACGCGAGCGGCATACCCGTTTCGCAGCTCCGCTCCTCGATCGCGACGCGTGAGCTGCTTGCGGCCGGACAGCTGCGCGGGATCAATCCGCTGATCGAGATCACGGTGAAAGGATCGGGTACGCGCAAGGTCGCGCTCGCCGCCGACGCGCTCGCCGAACGGGTGACCGAGCGCGTCTCGGCCTACGTCACCGAGAAGATCGACCTCCTCGCGAACCAGGTCGAGGTCGCGGAGGCTCAGCTCGCCGCGGTCGAAGCCCGGATCACCGCGGCGCAGGAGCAGCAGGACGAGCTCGCCCAGAACCAAACGCTCGCGCCGGTCGAGAAGCTGCTCCTCAGCCAGAACCTGAACGCGGTGATCACGACGGCGGACGCGAGGCGATCGGCGCTCCAGGACGACCTCGTCGACGCACGCCAGCTGCTGAATCTCGCCGAGAACGTTGAGAAGAGCCGCGTGGTTGAGCCCGCGGCCGCGAGCAAGACGACCGCACGCTCGAGCCGCACCTCCCTCCTCGTCGGAGCGCTGATCGGGCTCCTGATCGGGGCGATCGCCGCGCTGATCGTCGATCCGATCGCCACGCGGCGGCGCGGAGCCGACCAGACCTCGGGCTGATGCTCGAGGGCAAGCGGGTCGCCGTTGTCGTGCCCGCATTCGACGAGGAGCAGCTCGTCGTCGAGACGATCCGCGGGATCCCGGGGTTCGTCGACCGGATCTACGTCGTCGACGACGGGTCGCGCGATCGAACGGCCGCAGTCACCGCGGACCTGGCGGACCCGCGGGTGCAGCTCATCCGGCACGAGCGGAACCTGGGAGTCGGCGCCGCGATCGCGACGGGATACGGCCAGGCGCTCGCGGAGCAGGTCGACGTGGTGTGCGTGATGGCTGCAGACAACCAGATGGACCCCACGGAGCTAAAAGGGCTCGCCGAGCCGGTCGCACGTGGCGAGGTCGCGTACGCGAAGGCCAACCGTCTCGTCTCCGGCGAGGCGTGGAAGGTCATTCCGCGCGCCCGCTACCTCGGGAACGCGGTGCTCTCGCTGCTGACGAAGATCGCGTCCGGGTACTGGCACGTAGCGGACTCGCAGGCGGGCTACACGGCTCTCTCGCTCGACGCTCTCCGGCGCCTCGATCTCGGCCGGCTCTACCCGCGCTACGGGTTCCCGAACGACGTGCTCGTTCACCTGAACGTCGAGAACGCGCGCGTGCGCGACGTGCCCTCGCGGCCGATATACGACGTGGGAGAGCGTTCCGGAATCAAGCTGCGTTCCGTCGTGCCGCGCATCTCCTGGCTGCTGTTCAAGGGCTTCTGGTGGCGCATGGGGCAGAAGTACGTGATCCGCGACTTCCACCCGCTCGTCTTCTTCTACGTCTTCGGCCTGCTCATGCTCTCGGTCGGCTTCGTGCTCGGGCTGATCGAGCTCGTCCTGCGCCTGGCCGGCAACGCGATCACGCCGGCCACGATCGTGCTCGTGGCCGTCCTGCTCATCGCCGGCCTGCAGATGACGCTGTTCGCGATGTGGTTCGACATGGAGGCGAACAAGGACCTCCGCTGAGGCGTAGGCTGGAGGCCGAGCCACGAGCGGAGGGAGGACGATCATGTACGCGCGAGTAGCGACCTTCGAAGGCGGCGACCCGAGCCTTATCGACGAACAGGTCGCCGAGATGAAGGAGCAGATGACGGCTTCGAGGTCGGGCGACTTGCCCTCTGATGCGCCACCCCAGGTGCGCACGTTGATGGACACCGTCGTCCGCTTCATGGAGCTGGTCGATCGCCAGAGCGGGGCGTCCGTCGGGATCGCTTTCTGTGAGACGGAGGACGCCATGCGACGGGCCGACGAGGCGCTCAACGAGATGTCTCCGCCCGAAGGCGGTCCGAAGCGGACCGGTGTCCAGATCTACGAGGTCGTCCTCGACGAAGACTTTCGCTGAGCGCCGCCGACCCTGCTCTGGAGCACGTCACGGTCGCGCGCTCGAGGTTGACTGCGCGGGCATGCGGGTATCCGCTGAGCGATCGTCCACGAGAAAGGACGGGGGAATGCGCGCATTCGACTGCTCACACGAGAGCCACGAGGACGTCCACTTCAGCGCAGAGGACGACGAGGTGCTGGTCGATCAGATTCGCCAGCACCGCGACGGGTATCACCAAGAGATGAGCGACGAGCAGATTCGCGAGATGGTGGCCGCTGGGGCCTACGACGAAGAGAGCTCGACCGCGGGCTAGGACAGATCGACGCCTTGTCGAGGCCGCGGTGGCCGCATATGCTCACTGCACGGGGGCCGGGACGCGACTGACGGCGACCCTGAGGGGGGTGTCGCTTCTTGCAGCCTCCCCTGGGCGTCTCGGCCCTTCTAGCCTCGTCGCCGACGTCGGCTAGCTCCGAGCCCCGTCGTCGCACAAACCGTTCGGCGTCCGCCGTCCGTACGTACGAACGCTGGCACCGGCAACCGGCGCTCATGCGCAGGCGGTGAACAGCGCGGGTAACCGCTCGCCGACGAGCTCCGTCACGCTCGAGCACCAGACCTGCTGAGCGCAGTGGCGCGCCGGGTGCTCAGATCGCCTCGACGCGCCGCTGGGTCCCCCGGATCACGGCCAGGTCGCGATCGGCCCAGACGACGCCAGCTTCGAACCCGCAAGCGCGCAGCCACGCCACCTGGTCGTCGGCGCGATCGGGCAGGTCGACGATCCAGTCGATCTCGATCTGCGCGTCCTCGGCGCGCTCGGGAACGACGACATCGCCGAGGTCGAAACAGCCGCCGGGACGAAGCGATGCGGCGACGCGCCGAAAGAGGTCGCGCTTGTGGTCCGGGCGCAAGTGATGGACCGCGAGCGCCGAGACCACCAGGTCGAACGGCCCGTCCGGGAGAGGCTCCTCGAGACGGGCGATGCGCAGGTCGGCGTCGGGGAACGCTTCTCGGGCTCGCCGGAGCATCGGCTCACTCGCGTCGATTCCGATCCAGGACGCACTCGGATGCAGTGCGCGCACGCGGTGTGTCGTCTCGCCGGTCCCCACCCCGAGCTCGAGAACGACGCGCGCCTCGACTCCGAGCGTGGCCGCAGCGACGGCGTCCTGAAAGTCGTCGAAGCGTGGAATCACGACCCTGATCTCGCGGAGGTAGAGATCCGGGTTCCACTCCATCTCCGCCATGTTGCTGCCACGATCTCGCGCGTCCGGATGCGCGATCTGGCGCGTCCGGGCCGCTACCGCCCGGACGCAGGCCGCATAGCGGCCTGGCGTCGGGCGTGCGCTTCGCGACGGGGGAGCGGCGCCCAGGCGTCCGGCATCGCCACCGCTCTCCCGTCGTGCCCCGGAGCGGCCAGCTCACGCCCCGGAGATGGCGATCTCGTGGCAGCAACCGTCTAGAGGGTTCGCGCAGAGAGCGGCGTACTGGACGGCGACCTCGCCGTACGCGTCTACCATCCGACAGATGCCGACCTCACTCGTCACCGGCGGCGCCGGGTTCCTCGGCTCCCACCTCTGCGAAGGACTGCTGCAGCGCGGGCACCGTGTGATCTGCGTCGACAACCTCGTCGTCTCGACGCTCGAGAACATCGACCACCTGCGCGACGACGCGTTCGTGTTCCTCAACCACGACGTGATCGAGCCGATCGCCTGCGACGAGCCGGTCGACTTCGTGTACCACCTCGCCGCGCTCGCCAGCCCGGTCGACTACATGCGCATGCCGCTGCACTCGCTGAAGACCGGCTCGTACGGCACACATCATGCCCTCGGGCTCTCGAAGTGGAAGCGTGCGCGGTTCCTCCTCGCCTCGACGAGCGAGGTCTACGGCGACCCGGAAGTGCACCCGCAGCCCGAGACCTACTGGGGCAACGTCAACCCGATCGGCCCGCGCGGCGTGTACGACGAGGCGAAGCGCTACGCCGAGGCGCTCACGATGGCGTATCACCGGCAGCAGGGACTGGACACCGCGATCGTCCGCATCTTCAACACGTACGGGCCGCGCATGCGCGCGAACGACGGCCGCGCCATTCCGACCTTCCTGCGGCAGGCGCTCGACGGGAAGCCCGTCACCGTCTTCGGCGATGGCTCGCAGACACGAAGCTTCTGCTACGTCGACGACCTCATCCGCGGCATCGTCCTGCTCGCGGAGTCCGACGAGCACCTCCCCGTGAACCTCGGTAATCCCGACGAGAAAACGCTTCTCGAGCTGGCCGAGATCATCCTCGGGCTCACGGGCTCCTCGAGCGAGATCGTTTACGAGGCCTTGCCGGTTGACGATCCGCAAGTCCGCCAGCCCGACATCACGCGCGCGAAGCAGATCCTCGGGTGGGAGCCGGAGATCGCGCTTGAAGACGGCCTGCGCAAGACGATCGCGTCCCTGGGGCACGAGGCAGCCGTCGGCTCCGCGTGAGCTCGCTCGGCGACCGCTACGAACAGCATCACCGCGAGCGGCGTGAAGAAGGGGACTTCGTCTTCGTCCCCGAGCGCATACCGTTGTTCCAGGCCGCGATCGGCCGTGGGAAGCGGGTGCTCGATCTCGGCTGCCGCTCGGGCGCACTGACGCGGCACTTCCTCGAGGGCAACTCCGTCGTGGGGCTGGACATCGACGCGGCAGCGCTCGAGAAGGCGGCCGCGCTCGGAATAGAGCCCGTGGAGGCCAACGTCGAGGAGCCGCTCCCGTTCGAGGACGCGAGCTTCGACGCGGTCGTCGCCGGCGAGCTCTTCGAGCATCTGCAGTTCCCCGACGCGCTCGTGGTGGAGATCCGGCGCGTCCTGCGTCCGGGCGGTGTCCTCGTGGGCTCGGTCCCCAACGCCTTCCGTCTCCAGAGCCGGCTCCGGTTCCTGGGCGGCCGCGCCCCCGAGGACGACCCGACCCACCTGCGCATGTTCTCCCCCGCCGCGCTGCGCGCGCTCCTGCGAGGCTTCGACGGTGTGCAGCTGAGATACGTCGGCGGCCGCTATGCACGGTTGCACGCGCGGCTTCTCGCGCGTGACCTGGTCTTCAGCGCCCTCAGGCCGTAGTTCCCGAGCCGAATGCAGCGCGCCGGGACACGTCGGCCTCGTCGACCATGTGCCCGTCGCGCTCGACGTAGCCGCCCTTGCCGCCGATCACGAGCAGCACCAGGTCGTCCGTGTCGCTCGCGTTCGACACCTTCCTCGGCGTGGTCGACTCGACGTGGAGAAGCCCGCCGGGCTCGAGGATCCGCTCGTCCCCCTCCACCTCGACGCGCGCCCTGCCCGAGTGGACGAAGTAGAGCTCGTCCTGCGTGTCGTGGAAGTGGTGGAACCCCTCGTACCCGGGGGGCATGACGATCGCGTTGACCCCGAAAGCGGTGACACCGAGCGCCTTACGCACCTTGCGAAAGCCGTACCCCTCCCCGAGCTCGTCGATCGATCCGAACACATAGCGTGGCATCACTTCTCCTTTTCTTCGAGCAAGAAGGCGGCGGTCCGTCTCAGACCTTCCTCGAGATCGATCTGCGGGTCGAACCCGAGCAGCGTCCTCGCCTCGCTGACGTCGGCCCACGAGTTCCGCAGGTCACCCGCGCGAGGAGGTAGGTGCCGGCGCTCGATCGGCTTTCCGAGGAGGCGCCCGATCATCTCGGCGAGGGCATTCACCGTCGTCGGCGCGCCGCCGGAGATGTTGAAGATCTGCCCGCTCGCTCCTTCGGCGTCGGCTGCCAGCAGGTTCGCGGCCACGACGTTGTCGACGTACGTGAAGTCGCGAGACTGCTCACCGTCGTCGAAGATGGTCACCGGCTGACCCGCGGCGATGGCGGTGATGAAGAGCGGAACGACCGCCGCGTACTGCGACGTCGGATCCTGGCGCGGCCCGAAGACGTTGAAGTAGCGGAGTACGACCGTCTCGAAGGAGTGGTAGACGCGACTGAAGCTCACGCAGTAGCGTTCGGCCGCGAGTTTCGCAACCCCGTACGGGGAGATGGGGTCCGGCGCCATCGACTCGCGGAGCGGCAACTCGAACTGGTTTCCGTAGATGGACGACGAGGACGCGAAGACGACGCGGCGGACGCCCTCGTCACGTGCGGCGAGCTGGACGTTGAGCGTCCCCTCCACGTTGACAGCGCTCGAGGTCAGCGGGTCCTGGACCGAGCGCGGAACTGATCCGAGCGCGCCGAGGTGGAACACGATCTCCGTCCCGCGCACGGCGTTGTGGACGCGCTCGTAGCTGCGGAGCTCTCCTTCGACCACCTCGACGTCACGGTCGAGCCCGGCGAGGTTCCTGCGGCTGCCGGTGGAGAAGTTGTCGAGCACGCGGACGTCGTCTCCGCGCGCGAGCAGCGCGCGTACGAGGTTGGAGCCGATGAACCCGGCGCCGCCGGTGACGAGGACCCTCATCAGGCCGGCGCCACCCTAGCCGACGTGCAGTGGTCAGACATCGGCGGCCTCCTCTGCGGCAGCTGCGCCGGCGGCTGCGATGCCGAGGAGCAGGCTGGTCGCCGCCTGCAGGGGAATTCCCGCGACGATGCCGAGCGACGCCCACTCGCCCCCGAGCGTGAGTAATCCGCAGATCGCGAGGAGCCCGGCGCCTGCGGCCCAGGTTCTCGGCGCGTGCGAGGCCGCTCGCCAAGCGAGGATCACCCCGGCCGCCCCGACGAGAAGCAGCAGCCCGAGGCCGATCACGCCGGCGTCGGCGAGCATCTGCACGTAGAGGTTCTGGACGCCCCACTCGCGACCTTCGGCGGGAAATGCGAGGTCGACGACGTCGGGGAACCGGGCGCGAGCATCGTCGACGTACGGCTCGAACACCTCGGGGCGCGAGGAGCGTAGCCAGCCGACGCCGACCACCGGGTTGTCCTGAAAGATGCGAAGGCCGATGTAGGCGAGCACCGTTCGCTGCGAGTAGGTCTCGACCCCCTGTGCCGACTCGTCGCCGTGGAGGCCCACGAAGCGCAGGAAGTCCTCGAGCGCCTCGCTGCGGATCATGACCACCCCCAGCGCGACTGCGGCGACGATCGACGCGAGCGCCAGCGACTGGCGTCTCGAGGGCGCGAAGCGACCACGGGAGGCGAGCCAGAGCCCGAGCGCGCCGATCGCGAAGCCGCCTGCGGCGGCGACCGAGCCGGCGAGGACGAGCCCCAGCAGGCCGGCGACGGCCACCAGGGCGAAGAGCCCGGCGAAGGGGACGTCTCGGCGGCTGGTGACGATTCGCGCGGCGGCGAGGCTCGCGCTGAGCGCCGAGAGCGCCGCGAGGTCGTGTCGGCCGAGGAAGGACGGATAGCGCCAGCCAGCGGTCGCCGCCGCGAAGATGTCGGCGCCGAGAAGCTGGAGGACCGCGACCGCAGTCGCGACTGTGCTCCACACGACGACTCCGAACAGCACGAGCGTCAGGTCGCGAGTCCGCCGTACCAGCAGCGGTACCGCGACGGCCAGCAATGCGTACTCGACGAACTTGAAGTAGCTCACCAGGTGCGTGTCGAAGCGCTCGTCGTCGAGCGACGCGGGGCGCAGGGCCTCGAAGGCTAGCCAGGCGAGGAGCAGAGCACCGGGCACCCAGAGGACTCGCCCCGACGTGAGCGGTGCGACGCCCGATCGAAGGGCGGAGATCAGCGCGACCACGACCACGGCGAGGAGTGCCCAGTCCGCGAGCCGTATCTCGACCGACGTCGAGCCGGCAGTGAGCAGCAGCTCGGGCTGGAAGCGCTCGTGGAGGAAGAGGAACGGAATCGCCAGCGTGAGCACGAGCGCTCCCGGCGCCTCGCGATCGATCAGCTCCCGAGCATGCGACGACGCGCGGATGCTCTCGGCCGCCGGCTTCGCCACCGCGCCACTATAGGGCGCGGCCTCGGCCTGTTCCCAGCGACGGCCTACCTACACTTGCTGGCCGATGTCCTCACGGGTTCTCCGACGCCGGTCGGCGACGGCTGCATGGATCTACGTTGCCGTCGCGTGCGGCATCACGGGAACCATCGTCGCCGCCCGCGTACTCGGCCTCGAGGAGTTCGGCGTGTACGCGACCGCGCTCGCGGCCGTGGGCTTCTTCCAGACGCTGCTCGACCTGACCGTCGAGGAGTCGCTCGCGAAGTACGGATTCCGGTACGTCGCAGCGCAGGACTGGGGGCGTCTGCGGCGACTTTTCCGCCAGGCGCTGCTTCTGAAGGGCATCGGCGGCGCTCTCGCCACGCTGCTGCTCGTGGCGGTCGCGCCGTTCGCGGACGAGGTCTTCGACGCCGACGGCGTCGAGCAGGCCCTCCTGGCAGCCGCGCTTCTGCCACTCGTGCAGTCGGCCGAGAACGTGGGTGCGACCGCGCTCCTCCTGCATAGCCGCTACGACCTGCGCGGCGTCTACCAGGCCGGATCCGCGGGTCTCCGCCTTGTGGCCATCGTCGTCGCCGCCCCGTACGGAGTTACGGAGACGCTGCTCGCCATCGTCGTCGCTCAGGCGATCGCCACGGTCGTCGTCTCCGTGGTTGGACACGTCGCGCTGGCGCGTTTCCCGTCGGCGCCCGCGAGAGAGCTCGGAGAGGACGTGCCGGGGATCCGATCGTTCGTGGTGCAGTCGAGCATCGCGACCGGCGTCATCTCGCTGCGGGCGACCCTCGTGCCGCTGATCCTCGGCATCGTCTCGGGCACGACGCAGGTGGGCCTCTTCCGGATCGCCCAAACGCCGCAGACGGGACTGGCGGCGGCGAGCTCACCCGCACGGCTCGTGCTCATGACCGAGCAGACGCGCGACTGGGAGAAGGGCGAGAGATTGGCGATCCTCGCCGGATTGCGGAGCTACTCCAAGTGGGCCGGCGCCCTCATGGTGCTGACCGTGCCCGTGTTCTTCGTTGCGATGCCGTGGTTGGTCGAGCTCGTGTTCGGCTCCGAGTACGACGGGGCGGTCGCTGCCGCCCGCATCGTCCTCGTCGCCGCGGCGATCCATTTCGTGATCGGGTGGACGAAGTCGCTGCCCGTGACCATCGGGCGGCCGCGCCTGCGCATCGTCACCCACGGGCTCGAGACGCTCGTGGCGATTCCGCTCGTAGCGGCGCTCGGCGCGGAGTGGGGAGCAACCGGGGCTGCGGTCGGCGTTCTCGTGTCGACGCTCGTCTTCGCGCTGGCCTGGCTGGTCGTTGTCGCGCGTCTTCGCGACGAGGTGAGGGCGGCCGAGACAACGAACGAGGCGGCGTTCCAGTCGTGAAAGTCGTCGTCGTCTCCGGGATCTGGCCACCAGACCCCGGCGGTCCGGCGAGCCACGCTCCGGCCGTCGCGGACTTTCTGGCTGGGCGAGGACATGCGGTCGAGGTCGTGACGACGGCCGACTCGGAGCCAGAGCCGCGGGCGTACAGGGTGTCGTGGGTGGCTCGCCGATCGCCGCTTCGCCACGGACGTGTGGCATGGCTCGTCCGGAAGCGCGCTCGCGGGGCGGACGTCGTGTACGCGACGAGCATGATTCGTCGGGCAGCGGCCGGCTCGGTGCTCGCGAGGAAGCCGCTCGTCGTGAAGCTCGTCTCGGACGAGGTGTTCGAGCGGGCAACCCGGAGCGGTCGCTTCGAGGGCACGCTCGACGAGTTTCAGCGGACCGCAGGGCTGCGCGTCCGGCTCCTCCGGGCAACTCGTAACGCTGCGCTGCGCGCAGCGCAGCACGTCTTCTGCCCGAGCGCATACCTGCGCGACGTCGCCTTGCAGTGGGGCCTCGACCCGGGGCGCGTCTCCGTTCTCCCGAACCCCGCTCCGGAGATTCCCCCGCTGCCGTCGCGCGAGGAGCTGCGTGCGGAGCTCGGCGTCGACGGGAGCTCGCTCGTCTTTGCCGGACGACTCGGACCGCAGAAGGCGCTCGGCGTCGCACTCGACGCGCTGACTCGGACGCCGGACGCGACCCTCACGGTCGCAGGGGACGGCCCAGAGCGTGCTGCTGTGGAGAGCCGTGCGGCTCAGCTGGGGCTGGGGAGTCGCGTGCGGTTTCTCGGCAGTGTCCCGCGCGAGACCGTGCTCAGGCTCTTCCGTGCCGCCGACGCGTCGGTTCTTCCGTCCGCGTGGGAAAACTTCCCGCATACAGTCGTCGAGTCGCTTGCGGTCGGCTGTCCTGTGATCGCGACCGCGGTCGGCGGCGTGCCGGAGGTCGTCAAGGACGGCGAGAACGGTCTGCTCGTCCCACCGAACGACCCGGCTGCGCTCGCGGCGGCGATCACGCGCCTCGTCTCCGACGACGAGCTGCGCGCGCGGCTCGCGTCGGCGGCGGCCCCCTCCGTCGCGGGGCTCACGGAGGAGGCTGTGTTCACGACCATCGAGGCCGGGCTCGAGCGGGCGGCTGCGTGACGAGCAAGAAGCTCCTCATGGTCGGCCGCTCGCGCTACTCGCTGCCGCTGTCGCCCTCCCTCGCGCAGAAGTTCGACGCGCTGTCCGCCGAGCTCGACGTTCGTGTTCTCGCGAGCTCGGGCGGAGGCCGTGGGAAGGACTCGCGGTTCCGCCTCGTACGACCCATACGACCACGTTTCCTCGACGGCGCGGCGTTCTACGCGTTGCTGCCGTTTCTCGTCGCACGGGAGCTTCGCTCGTTCCGGCCCGACGCCGTCCTCGCCCAGGGTGCGCAGGAGGCGGCACTGGCGGTCATCGGGCGACGGCTCGCACGGGTGCCGACGAAGGTGATCGCCGACATCCACGGCGATCCTGCAGCTCCTGCGCGCCTCTACGGATCGCAGAGCCGCAAGGCGCTTGCCCCGCTCGCGGACGTGCTCGCCCGCTACGGCCTGCGCAAGAGCGACGGCGTCCGGACGATCTCCGCCTACACGTCGGGTCTCGTGCGCGCCGCGGGAACGGAGCCCACGGCGGAGTTCGCGGCCTTCATGGATCTGGAGCCGTTCCTCGAGACCGAGCCCGTCCCCTTGCCGGAGCGCCCGGTCGCCCTCTTCGTGGGCGTGCTCGAGCGCTACAAGGCGGTGGACGTGCTGGCGGAGGCGTGGCGGCTCGCAGCTCGGCGACTCCCGAATGCGTCGCTCTACATCGTCGGGAGCGGGACGCTGCGCGAGGTGCCGGAGCGGCTCGTCGCCGAGCTTCCCGCTCAGGCCTCGTGGAGAGAGGTGATCTCGACGTCGGAGGTCGCTCGGGCTCTCGACGCCGCCACGGTGCTCGTGCTCCCCTCCCGCTCGGAGGGGCTCGGACGCGTGGTCATCGAGGCGTTCTGTCGCGGACGCGGCGTAGTCGGTAGTCGGGTCGGCGGGATTCCCGACATCGTCGAGGAGGGGCACACGGGCCTGCTCGTGCCACCCGGCGACGCTCAGGCTCTCGCCGCGGCGTTGGTTCGTGTGCTGTCCGACGGCGCACTGGCGGAGTACTTGGGCACCGCCGCTCGCGTCGCGGTTCAGCCGTGGCTCGCGACGCCGGAGGCTTACGCCGGCCGCATTCGCGAGCTCGTCGACGAGGTCACGGCGGGCCGCACCTAGACTCACGCGATGCGGGCAGATCGGGCGAAGCAGCTCCTGAAGAACGGCGTCTACCGCGCCATCGGCGAGACGGTGGCGGGAGCCGGCGCGCTCGACGGCGAGGCCGAGCGGACGCTTCGCGTGCTCATGTACCACAAGGTCAACGATCGGCGACCGAACCCCACCACCGTCCCGACGGGTGTGTTCGCGGAGCAGATCGCGTTGCTCGGCGAGCTGGGCTACACACCGGTCTCGCTCCCTCAGGTGCGCGACTACTACATCGGCGGCGCGACTCTGCCGCCGGGTGCCGTGCTCATCACCTTCGACGACGGCTACCGCGACAACCTCCAGAACGCTCTCCCGATACTTCGGCACCACGGCTACCCAGCCGTCGTCTTCGTGCCGATCGGGTTCCTCGACGGGGACCGGCCACTCCCGCACGAGGAGGCGCTGCGCGCGCTCGGGGTTCGCAACGAGACCGTCGACTGGGACGAGCTCGCCGAGCTCGAAGCGGGCGGCATCCGCGTCGAGTCCCACGGGATCGCGCATCGGCCGGTCGCGGAGCTCGAGCCCGCAGAGGCGGCGCGTGAGATCGCACTCTCGAAGCTCCGGCTCGAGGAGCGCCTCGGGCGCGAGGTCGAGGCGTACGCCTTTGTCAAAGGCTCGCTCGCCGACTACCGACCGGAGCACGTGAGCCTCGTCCAGCAGGCGGGCTACAAGCTCGGGTTCACGTCCGTCTCGGGGGCGAACGGGCCGGGAAGCGACCGCTTCCGCCTGCGCCGCTACAACGTCGAGCCGTATCCGCCGAGGACGTTCGAGCTCGTGCTCTCGGGTGCCTGCGACCTGATCTCCGTAAAGGACACCGTTCCCGGGACGTACGCGCGCCGCGCGTTCAACAAGGTGCTCGGTACCGCGACGAGATGAGCTTCGAGACGGTTCGGTACGCGCCGGAATGGCGGCAGTCGCTCGTCTCGCTGCTCGCGCGCGTGGGGACGACGCAGCTCACGGACGAAGAGTTCGCGTGGTGGTTCGATCGCAATCCGGCCGGGGAAGGGATCGTGTCGCTCGCGGTCGACGCTGACGAGGTGGTCGGGGTGGCTGCGATGAGCTTCTTCCGCACGCGCCTGAACGGCGTCGAGCAGCGGCTCGCGATCCCGGTGAACGTCGCCACGGACGCGCGCTACCGCGGGCAGGGAGTGTTCTCGACCCTGGAGGAGGCGAACGAGGCCGCCGCGGCCGGCTCGGGATCGCCCCTGACCGTGACCTTCCCGAACGCGAGCTCGCATCCGATCTTCGTCCGCAGGCTCGGCTGGACCGACCTGCCGCGGCTGCGGCTCTGGGCACGGCCGCTGCGGGCTGGCGGCGTGGTCCGGTACCTGCTCGGTCGTACGGGTGAGCGAGGCGGACTGCGCGCCCCCGATGCGACGCCGCGCATCGTCCGCGGGCTCGGCGTGCGGCCGATCGAGCGCTTCGGGGAGGACATGGACGACCTGGGAGCGCGTGCCGCCGCGGGCTACGGCAGCCACTTCACGCGGGACGCGGCCTACTTCAACTGGCGCTACCTCGACTCTCCCCGCGACTACCGCTGCTTCGGCGCGTACCGGGGAACGGAGCTCGCGTGTGTAGCCGTCGTCGGGCACACGTTCAAGCACGGCGTCTCCGCTGGGTTCCTGGCGGATCTCGTTGCAGCGCCCGACGACGCGGACGCGGTGCGGGCTCTCCTTTCGCGCGCGGTCGACGAGGTGAAGGGGGGCGCCGACGCGCTCGTGCTGCTTCCTCCTCCATCGAAGGTGCAGAGGCGAGCGCTCGTCCGGGCAGGCTTCGCGCCGACGAACAAGAAGCTCCGTTTCATCGGCAAGCCGCTGCACGACGATGTCCGGCTCGACGAACGCGCCGAGGCCTGGCACTTCACGCTCGGCGACTTCGACTTCTTCTAGTGACGAAGCTCGTCTTCATCACCCAGCAGGTCGATCCCCGTCACCCGGCGCTCGCAGCGACGGTCCCGAAGCTTCGCGCGCTGGCCGAGCTCGTCGACGAGGTCGTGGTGCTCGCAGACGGCGCGGTCGAAGATGTCTTGCCCGAGAACTGTCGCGTCCGCACGTTCCGCGCGAGCCGCAAGGCGCTCCGCGGCGCTCGCTTCGAGACGGCTCTCACGCGCGAGCTACCGGGCCTTGGCGGCGGTGCGGTGGTCGCGCACATGTGCCCGATATACGCCGTCCTCGCGGCGCCCCTCGTCCGACCGCTGCGCATTCCGCTAGTCCTGTGGTTCACGCACTGGCGCGCGAGTCGGCTGCTCCGCGCGGCGGAGCGCGCCTCGACGGCGATCACGAGCGTCGACTACCGCTCGTTTCCGCTCCCGTCGAAGAAGCTGCGCGCGATCGGGCACGGCATCGATCTCGACGAGTTCCCGTGCTCGCCTCCGCGGGAAGGTCCCGGGACGCGGCTCCTCGCCCTCGGCCGCTACTCGACCGCGAAGGGGCTCGACGTCGCAGTCGCCGCCGTCCCGCTCGCAGGCCCCGAGGTTCAGCTAGACGTGCACGGCCCTGCGCTGTCCGACGAGGAGCGCGCCCACCGCACGGAGCTCGAGCAGCTCGTCGGCGAGCTCGAGCTCGACGGGCGGGTCACGATTGGGGATCCGGTGCCGCGCACGGAGATTCCCGCGCTGCTCGCCTCGCACGACGCGCTCGTCAACAACATGCGCGCCGGTGCTCCCGACAAGGTCGTCTACGAAGCCGCGGCGGCCTGTCGCCCGGTGCTCGCGTCGAACCCGATCTTCGACGACCTCCTCGACCCTGAGCAGCGCTTCACGCGCTGGGACCCGCGCGCGCTGGCGGAGCGGATCCAGACCCTCGCGAGCATGAGCCCGCAGGAGAGGGCCGAGCTCGGGCACCGGCTACGCGAACGGGTCGCGGCGGGCCACTCGGTGCAGTCGTGGGCCCGTGGCATCCTCGACGCCGCGGGAATCTCGTGAAGGACGGCGTCGTACTCCATGCGCAGAAGGTCGCCGGCATCTCGGGCTCGGAGGCGCACCTGCTCCAGCTGCTTCCCGACCTCCGCGAGCGTGGGTGGGACGTGCGGTTCCTCATGCTGCACGAGGACGAGCCCGGCGCCTGGGAGTTCGCCGACGAGCTGCGCGCTCGGAACGTTCGGCTCGACGACATCCGCCTCCGCGCGGACGTCGATCCGATCGCGTTCGGCGAGGTCACCGCGCACCTCCTACGCGTGCGCCCCCGGATCCTGCACACGCACCTGGTCCACGCAGACGTCTACGGCCAGCTCGCAGGGTCCGTGGCGCGGGTGCCGCTGCGGCTGTCGACGAAGCACGGCTTCAACGAGTTCCGCGAGGGGCGCTGGTTCGGCTTCGCCGATCGATCCGTCGGCTCGCTCGCCCACGTCCACATCGCGATCTCGCAGGGGCTCGCGCAGTACCTCGCCGAGACGGAGGGGTTCGAGGAGGAGGACTTCGAGATCGTCCACTACGGGATCGCGTCGAACGGCGAGGCTGCGCCGTACACGAGCGCGGAGACTCGACTCCTCTGCATCGGCCGGCTCATCCCCATCAAGGGCCATCTCGTCCTGCTGCGCGCACTCGCACGGGCGCGGGCGCAGGTGCCGGGAGTCATGCTCGACGTCGCGGGGCGTGGGCCGCTCGAGCCTGCGCTGAAGTCCTATGCACGCGAGCTCGAGCTCGAGGAGGCAGTCCGGTTCCTCGGCTTCGTCTCTCCGGTGCAGAAGGCGATCGAGGCCGCGGCCATCGTCGTCGTGCCCTCGCTCGGGGAGGGATTCGGAATGGTCGCTCTCGAGGCGATGGAGCGGGCTCGGCCGGTAATCGCGAGCTCGGTCGGCGGGCTTCCGGAGATCGTCGCGAACGAAGAGACCGGGCTCGTGGTCCCCCCGGCCGACGCGGAGGCGCTCGCCGGGGCGATCGTCGCGCTCGCCGGTGACCTTCCTCGTGCGGCGGCGATGGGAGCTGCCGGCCGAGCGCGCGCGCTCGCGCAGTTCACGCCCGAGCGGTGTGTCGAGCGAGTCGAGGAGCTCTACCTGCGCGCGCTCGTTCCGGCACCCACGTAGTACTTGCCCCATCCGAACCGGCGTGCGGCCGCTGCGGCGCCGGCGGCCGCCAGGATTGCGACGAGGAAGTCCCACGGCACCCTGTACCGGGTCGCGCCCGCGAACAGCATCGCCACGAGCGTCTGGTACCCGAGCAGGATGACCGCCAGCACGACGAAGCTCCGGGGAAGAACGAAGACCCCCACGGTCGCGAGCACGTACAGAACGATCATGAAGGCCGGCTCGACGACGCCGCGCGCGGTGTCGCGCCACGTTCCGGCTCCGGGCCGGCCCTCCGTCTCGAGCACGTTCGGTTGCCAGAAGAGGCGGGTGGCCTGGCCGGCCAGCCGCAGCTTCTCGCCGGGATGCTCGCGCCAGAAGTCGATCACTTCGTCCCGGAAGAGGCGCATCTGCGCGCACTCGTCGACCTCGACGATCCTCCCCGACTCGCGCCAGATCTGGCCGGCGTCCTGAGGGCTCGGTGGCGCTCCCGGGAGTGCCGGCACGTCGTCGACCCAGCCTCCCCGGGCGAGCACGTCGTACGTGTTCAGGTTGTTCGCCTTCCACAACGCCCGGGAGTCGGTCGTGACTGCGAAGCAGCCGACGGAGACGCGGTTGCGCACGACCCACGGCGCCAAAACGAGCGCGGTGCACGAGCAGACGACGAGCATCGCGGCGAGGCCGTGGTGAGCGAATCCCAGCCGCACCATGAGCCAGATGCCCAGGACGACTGGTAGGAGGAGCAGGCGGGCGTTGCCCAGAATCGCGAGTCCGAGGACTGCGCCGAGCGCGGCCGACCACCACAGGGAACGCCCCTTTTCCGCGGCGATGATCGCGACGAGGACGATCGCTGCCGCGAGGACCTGGTCGAGGATCTCGCGGTTCAGGTGCACGTCGTGCCAGACGAGGTAGGGGTGCAGCGTGGCCAGCAGGGCGCCGCCCAGCGCGACGCCCTCCGAGGCGACGCGCCTGCCGATCGCGAAGACGATCCACGCCGTGGCGATCGCGACCGCGATGTGGGCGGCTCCGACCGTCACCCAGGAGCGGTCGACCCAGTAGATCGGGATGAGGAAGAAGCCGTAGAGCGGCTGCGTGTACGCGGACGGAATTCCCGGGATGAACCCGTACGTCCCGTTGTCGATGAACATGAGCGCGAAGTCGTCGCTCTTGTCCGTGTACGCGGCGAGGATCTCGTCGCGCTCGTACAGGAGGGCCAGGAGTCGAGGCACCCCGGCGGCGACCGCGAGCGCGACGTAGGGATGGCGGTACAGTCGGCGCAAGGTGAGCCGGGAACGCTACGCGGTCGCGCGGATCGCCGACATGGGCAGCTCAGATCGGAAGAGCGTCGGTTAGCAGGAAACCGGACAGAGCGACCGCCAAGCCCTGCGCGGTACGATCCTCGTCGGCGGCGGAGAGGGAGAGGCCCCACAGCGCGTACCAGGGATTCAGCCAGCCCTGCAGGACTGCGAGCAGCACTCCTGCGAGGCCGAGCCGCACGTGTCCACGCCAGGCTTGTGTGCCAAGCCACGCGGCCGCGACGATGGTCAGCAGGCCGATCACGACGACCGTCGGCCGATGTGAGAGCCCGAGATCGGCGAGCCATCCCGAGAGCCCGATCGAGCTCGTGCGGCGCGCCTGCTCGGAGAGCCGTTCAGCGGCGCTGAACCAGGCTAGTCCGTACGCAAGCGACGCCAGCCCGGCCAACCCCACGAGCGACGCGCCAGTCCAGGCGAGCAGGCGACGCTCGTGCCGCTTCCTATCACCCAGCGCGATCAGTGCCAGGAACGCGAGCGGCACCCATTTCACGAGCGAGGCGAGGGCCCATGCGAGGCCTGCGGCCGGAGTGTGCCGGCGTTGGTGGAGGACGAGCGCCGCGAGGACGAGCGCCATCATGAGCGCGTCGTTGTGGCCCCCTCCGCCGAAGTGGAGCACGACGAGCGGGTTGAGCCCGACGAGCGCCGCTGCGAGGGCACGGTTGCGGGCGAGGACGGCAGCGAGCACGACGATCGCGATGACCGACGAGGAGGCGATACCGCGAAGCAGTAGCTCCGCGCGCCGCTCGGAGTCGCCTGCGAGTACCGCGGCCACCTCAGAGAGCGCCGTGAACGCTGGGCCATAAAGGGACGGCTGCTCGCGCCACGAGCTCCCCATGCGGATCGTCGCCGGGTCGTCGGGCCACTCGCTGGGTGGCGCGTCGTAGGGGTTGGCGTCGTGCACCGTGCCCACTCGCGCGTAGGCCCAGTACGTGTACGTGTCACGCGATAGGAGTGTCGGCCCCACGAGAGCGATCCCCTGGAGCACCACGGCGATGACGACGATCGGGGCCAGCGGGCCCCCGCGTCCGAGCAGGAGAAGTGCTGCGACGTACGCCGCGAAGGCTCCGATGCCGGCGAGGACGAGCACGAGCTCCCACCCTCCCGGCGGAACGATCGGTGACGAGGCGGCATCGTCCGCCTTTGCGGCTGCCACCAGGAACGCGCCTACGAGTGGAACGACGAATGCGGCGGACGCAATGGCGAGAGTCGTCCGGCTCACGCCGCGTCCTGCCGTCGCGGCGCCGCACGAGCAGCCTGTCGGAGCTGTCGATACATTCGCGCCACCGTGACGTCGGAACGGTACGCGGTCGTGTCCTGTCACGTTGAGCGACCGCTCGACGACACGGTGTGGGCCCGTTTCTCGGCATTGCAGGAATCCCGCCCGGGGGGCTTTGCGATCGCGGCGCTCATGCGACCCGCGGACCCCGAGTTCGGCGAGGACGAGACCGCCTGGGTCGAGCGTGCGCGGGACGCCGCTGTGCGCGCGCCACTCGGGCACCACACGCACTGGACGGCACCCGACCACGCACGGCCGACGGCTGACTTTGTGACACGGTGTCACAAGCTCAACGGGACGCGCGTGCGAGCTGAGGGTTCGCGGCTTACCGAGGCGGGATTGAAGCCGTCTCTGTTCTGCGGCGGCGGCTGGTACACGGACGGCGACGTCGCGGAGTCCTGTGCCGAGCTCGGCTACGTCGACTGCACGCCGCGGGCGAGACGACCTCCATACCTGCCCGAAGGCGAGCGGTGGGCATCGCTCAGCGCACCTGCGGTGGTCGAGCTGCCGTCCGGACGCGAGCTCGGGTCGATACCGACCACCCACTCCGTGGGCGACCTCGCCCGCGCACTGCGCCGCCGAACCCTCCCGGAGCTCGTGCACGTGTATTTCCACGACACCGATCTGCTGGACCGTCGGCGCCGTGCCCTCCTCGGCGTCGTCCTGCACCTCCTCGCTCGGCGTGCCCGAACGATCGACCTGGACACGCTCGCGGCCGAGCTCCTTCCCGGCGCCCCTCGCGTGGCGTGGGCCGACGTCGCGCGGCTCTAACATCCACGAGATGTCCGGCAAGGTTGCTCCGCCGGCGGAGGTGACGCGCAAGGCGCCGGCGCCTCCCCCTTCGGGTCGTGACGTTCGAGCCTCGCGCCTCTACATGCTCTCGCGCGGGCCGATAGTCTCGGTCGTCAGGCGTGCACTGTCGATCGCAGCGCTCGTCGTCCTCGACATCGTCGGGCTCGCGCTCGGCATTTACTTCGCGCTCGTCATTCGACAGCTGGTCGCCGGAGACGGGGACATCCTCTGGAGCCTGCTCTGGCGCGAGGGGCCGGGCGAGTGGCTCAAGTTCGCCGCGCCGATAACGGTCCTCGTCTTCGCTCAGGCGGGCCTCTACCGTCAGCGTGAGCTGCGGCCGGGCGCCGGTCGCGTCCTCGCATGCCTCATCGTCGTGGCGCTCATCGTGCTCGCGTTCGGCATCGGGACCGGCTACGACTTCACGACGTCGGGTCTCATCCCGACCTCAGTGTTCGTCTCGGCGGTGACGATCGGGCTTCTCCGCGCCGCCTACGAGTCGGTCTCGCTCGAGCTCATGCGCGCCGCGGGTATTCGGAGGCGCGTCGTGCTCGTGGGGGCGGGCGAGAGTCTGGTCCGGCTCCGGAGCTCCCTCGCCGCGGCCCGCGGCGGGCTGTCCTACGAGTTCGTGGGCGTCGTGGCGCCCGAGCCGGTACCGGGGTTCGCGTTGCTCGGCTCCCGCGCGGAGCTCGCGCTCGTTCTCGATCAGGTGAAGCCCGACGAGGTGATCCTCACGGAGGCCGACTTCGACGAGCGAACGGTGCTCGAGGTCGTCGAGCAGGCGCATCGGCAGGGCGTGAAGGTGCGGCTCGCACCCGACACCACGGAGCTCCTCGTGCAGCGAGGCGAGTACGTCCCGGGGCAGGGTGCGCCGCTCTTCGAGCTGCGTCCGCCCGTGCTGACCGGTTGGGACTGGGCCGTGAAGCGCGGGTTCGACCTCGTCGTCAGCATCGTCGTGGTCGTCGTCGGACTGCCGCTGTGGCTGCTCATCGCGGCTGCGATCAAGCTCGACTCTCGCGGGCCGATCTTCTTCGTGGACCGCCGGATCGGCGTCGGTGAGGGCGAGTTCGGGATGCTGAAGTTCCGGACGATGGTCGCGGGCGCCGCGGCGCGGCAGGGGGAGCTCGAGTCCGAGAACGAGGCCGAAGGCGCCCTCTTCAAGATCCGCGACGACCCGAGAGTGACCCGCGTCGGAAGGTTCCTCCGCAGGTTCTCGCTCGACGAGATCCCGCAGGTCGGGAACGTCCTGAAGGGCGAGATGAGCCTCGTCGGCCCCCGTCCGCTGCCCCTTCGAGACCATCAGTTGCTCCAGGACTGGCACCGCGCGCGCTATCGGGTCCTGCCCGGCATGACCGGCCTGTGGCAGATCTCGGGCCGCTCCGGTCTCTCCTTCGACGATCTCGTCCGGCTCGACTTCACCTACCTCGAGAACTGGTCGATCTGGCTCGACATCTCGATCATCGTGAAGACGATTCCCGCCGTGATCACCCGGCGCGGGGCGTACTAGAACGATGCGCACTCCGAAGATCCTCGCCGCGGCGTCCGCGATCGACCTGGACTTCCGCTATGGCTGCACGCCGGCCTGGTGGCAGCTCTGGAAGGGAATGTACGAGGCGGGGGTCGATCTCCTCGTGACGCCCTACCGTGGCCGTCCTGTCGAGTCCCCGTGGTGGCGGGTGGCGCCGAACCCCACGTATCGCGAAGGCGAGTCCTACCAGGCCGTCCGTGACGCGCTCGCGCGCCTCAAAGGCGATCGCTACCTGCGGCGGGCCGAGTCCAGTCCGGACGAATCGGCGTTCGACAAGCTCACGCGCGAGGGCATCGCCCGGTGGGTGACGCCCCGCTGGAAGCGGCATCTGGAGCAGCTCATCGAGAGGGAGAAGCCGGACGCGGTCATCGTCTTCACGATCCCGATGGCCCATCTCCGCGGCATTCCGGACGCCCTGCGCCAACGGTTCGGGATCCCGATCGTCTTCTACGACGGCGACGTGCCCATGAGCCTGCCCGAGTACGGCGGCATGGACACCGGCTTCAACCCCTACCACGGCGCCGATCCGTGGGAGTACGACCTCGTCCTGACCAACTCCGAGGGCGGAATCGGACGGCTGCTCGAGCTCGGTGCGCGCCGCGCCGAGGCGCTCTTCTGGGGTGCGGACCCCGAGTTCTTCGCCCCGCAGCAGCTGGAGAAGGAGATCGACGTCCTCTTCTACGGCTACGGCGACAAGTTCCGGCGCGACTGGATGAAGACGATGGTCGGTGAGCCGTCCCGGCTCGCTCCCGACCTCGATTTCGCGCTCGGCGGTCTCGACTTCCAGGGCGATTTCGGAGCGGCACGGACGCTGGGGGACATTCCGTTCAACCTCTTCGCGCGCGCGATCTCGTCCGCCCGCGTCAATCTGAACATGACCCGCCGCCCCCACGCGACCGTCGCGGGCTCGTCGACGGCGCGGCCCTTCGAGCTGGCATCCGCCGGGGCGGCGATCGTCTCGAATCCTCACGAGGGCATCGAGCGCTGGTTCGAGCCGGGGAGGGAGCTCGTCATCGTCGGCAGTGCCGACGACGCCGTTGCGGCGTACCGTGAGCTCGTCGCGGATCCCGGCCAGGCCGAAGAGATGGGGCGACGTGCGCGTGAGCGCGTGCTCGACGAGCATACGTATGCGCACCGCGCTCGCCGGCTCCTCGAGCTCGTCGGGCTCGAGGCCGGAGTGCCTGCGTGAGCAGGAGGCGGCTCGTGGCGGTCGTTCCGGCCTGGAACGAAGAGGGCGCGATCGGCCAGGTCGTCGACGAGATCCGGGCATTCGACGGGACCGCCGACGTCGTCGTCGTCGACGACGCCTCGGGTGACGCAACCGCCGACGTAGCCGAGCGTCACGGCGCAACAGTGCTGCGCCTGCCGTTCAACGTCGGGATCGGGGGCGCTGTCCAGACCGGGATCAGGTACGCGCGCGATGAAGGCTACGAGGTCGCGGTGCGCCTCGACGGGGACGGCCAGCACGACGCATCGGAGATCGGAAAGCTCCTCACGCCGATCCACTCAGGTGAGGCCGATCTCGTCATCGGCTCGCGCTTCGTCGACCCGGGCGGAACATATCGGCCGCCGTTCGCCAGGCGGATGGGGATACGCGTCTTCGCGCGTCTCGTGTCCGTGCTCGGCGGGCAACGCGTCACAGATACGACGTCGGGATTCGTCGCCCTGAGCCGCTCCGCGATAGAGCTCTTCGCAGCCGAGTACCCGCACGACTACCCGGAGGTGGAAGCGACGCTCGTGGCACTACGGAGCGGCCTTCGGCTCACCCAGGTCCAGGTCGAGATGCGCGAGCGCCAGACGGGCACGTCATCCATCACCTTCGTCCGGTCGCTCTACTACATCGTCAAGGTCATGCTCGCCCTGCTCGTTGCCAGCCTCCGGCGCTACCCGCGGCTCGAGGCCGCCCGCCGATGACACCGATTCGCACGTCGATTGCCGCGGCGGTCGCCTCGATCATCCTGATCCTCGTCGTCGTCGAGCTGATCAGGGGACGGCGCCTGAAGGAGCGGTACGCGCTGCTCTGGCTCGTCACCGGTGTGGTCCTGCTCGTCCTCTCCATCTGGCGCGACGGGCTCAACACGATCGCGGGTTGGCTCGGGGTGACGAGCTATCCGCCGGCCGTGCTCTTCGCCGTGGCAACGCTCTTCATCTTCCTCGTCCTCCTGCACTACTCGACGGTGATCTCGAGGCTCACGGACGAGAACGTCGATCTCGCCCAGCGAATCGCGCTGCTCGAGGAGCGCCTCAGTCGCTCACCGCCACCGAAGGGCTGAAGACGAACACGTCGCCCTCCTCGGGATCGTCGATCCAGTTCGTTCCGACGCCGATTCTGTACACGGCCTGCGGAGGCGCCGACGCGTCGACGTATTCGAGCGATCGCGTCGTGGCGAGCGGCTGACCGCGTATGAAGCAATACATCGCAACACCGCCGCCCGAGGAGTAACAGTCCGTATCGTCGCCCGGGCCGTCGTGCCGGTAGACGCGGTAGAAGACGTCGGAGCGCCAGTTCGTGCCGTCGGTCCACGTGAGCTCCTGTCCGGTGCCTTCCCGTGCAACCCGAAGCTCGATCCCGCCGTCGATCGGCGTGAGGATGTTCCCGCCCGGGAAGTCCTGGATCAATGCCTTCGTCGGCGGGATCTCGTCGAGCGGGCTCGAGACCGCGATCGCAGCCGCGGGAACGACGACCGCCACGAGCGCAGCCACGGCGATCCAGCGTGGCGCGAGCCGTGAGCTCGTGACCGGCCGGACGCGGTCCCCGAGCCTGCGGGCCAATGTCGGTACGAGGAGGGGGATCGATGCGAACAACAGTAGGTAGGCCGGCCACGCCGGCATGAGCAAGCGCCAGAACGTGTTCGCCTGGATGTCAGCTCGCGTGGAGAACCCCTTGACGAGCAGGAATGCCGCCAGCCATCCGGCCAGCAACGCGGCGATCGGCCAGCGCCGCATGCGCAGAACGGCGATGAGCCCCGCGAAGGGGGCCCACTGTGCCAGCCGGGCGCTCCAGAAGAACTCGCGCAGCTGGTCCATCTGCGTGCGCCAGTGGTCGAAGTCCAGCTCGATGTAGCGGTCGATCTTGAGGTCGAGGGCCAGCGGGCCGGCGCTCGCCGCGAGCCGTGTCTGCTCGAGCGCAAACGCCGGGATCTCGCCGAGCCCCTTCACCTTCCACATGAGTAGGACAAGGAGGGCCGGGAGGATCGCGGCGCCGCAGACGATTCCCTCGCGCCACCGTCGTGCGACGACATATGCAAGCGCTACGCCGAACGCGACCAGGAGGTTCGGCGGTTTCAGAGCCGCCGCGGCGCCGAGGAGAAGGCCGGCGAGCGCGGCGTCCGTCAGGCGATTCGGTGTGAGCGACCGGATGACGAAGAGCGCCGCAGCCAGCGCCAGCACCATGGACGGGAAGTCCGCCAGCGCGGTCAAGCCCAGTGCCTGTGGCAGGAAGTGCTCGGTCCAACGCTCCTGGTAGCGGTCGACGAAGAGTGGGATCGCAGCGAACGGAGCGACCACCCAGAGCAGCGACGTCCAGTAGCCCAGCAGACGACCGCCGATCCTCGCCGCGATGCCGTACAGGCAGAGCAGCGCGATCGGACCGAGCACGAACACCTGGCCGAGGACGAGAGGCGGCAGGGCCTGAACGTAGGTCGGCCCTGTCACCCGGGTGACGGGTGCCTGCGCCGCGGGCCAGAGGTACGCGATCTCTGTCGGCGGAAGATCGGCCTCCCCGAGGAGCCAGCCAGTGGTCGTCATCCAGATCTGGTCGCCGCCCTGGAACCAGACCCAGCCGTTGTGGTCGACCGAGAACGCGAGCACGAGCGTGGCCGCGATCTGAGCGGCGATCAGCGTTCCGAGGACCGTGCGCGGTCGTTCGAGAAGGCGGTCGACCGTTCGCCCGCACCAGCAGGCGGCTGCGACCGCCCTAGTGCGTGCCGACACCCGCGACCGCCGAGCGATACCAGGCGACGGTGCGCTCGATGCCCTCGCGCAGCGGAGTGCGCGCTTCGAATCCGAAGAGCTCACGCGCGCGCGTGCCGTCGACGCTGCGCCGTGGCTGGCCGTTCGGCTTCGACGTGTCCCAGGTGATGCGGCCCTCGTATCCGGTTGCGTCGGCGATGAGCTCGGCCAGGTCCCGGATGGCGATCTCGTGCGCGGCCCCGAGGTTCACGGGCTCGACCCCGTCGTAGCGGGCGGCCGCGAGCACGAGGCCGTCGACGCAGTCGTCGACGTACAGGAACTCCCGTGTCGGCGAGCCGTCTCCCCACAGTACGACCTCGTCGTCCGACTCGATCATCTTGCGAATCAGTGCCGGAATCACGTGCGACGTCTCGAGGTCGAAGTTGTCCCGGGGGCCGTAGAGGTTGGTCGGCAGGAGAAAGATCGCGGCGAGCCCGTACTGCGCTCGGTATGCCTCGGCGCCCACGAGGATCGCTTTCTTCGCGACGCCGTAGGGCGCGTTCGTCTCCTCGGGATAGCCCTCCCAGAGGTCGGCCTCGCGGAACGGCACCGGCGCAAACTTCGGGTACGCGCAGACGGTGCCGACGATGACGAGCTTCGGCGTCTCGTGGAGTCGCGCCTGCTCGAGCATGTTCGCGCCCATCGTCAGGTTCGCGAACCAGAAGCGACCCGGATTGGCACGATTCGCGCCGATTCCACCTACTTCGGCGGCGAGGTGGAACACGAGCTCCGCATCCGCGTCGTCGAACATCGCGGCCGCGTCGGCCATCGACGTGAGGTCGTAATCGGCCTTCCGCGCGACGACGACGTCATGGCCGTCGGCCTCGAGCCGCTCCACGAGGTGTGATCCCAGGAATCCCCCGCCGCCGGTGACGAGCGTGCGCACCGGGGCAGGGTACCGTGGCGTTCGGCTTCCGTTGACGGCTCTACGATTGCCGCGTGAGGTCGATCGCCGCCCGGCCTGCACTGCTCCTCGGGCTCGGCGCGATCCTCGCCGTGGTGGCCTTCCATCTCTGGATCGATCCGTCCAACCCGCCGGGTTACCACCGCGACGAGGCGGCGCTCTCGCTCAACGCCTACACGTTGTCCACCGGACTGCGCGACGAGGACGGCGCGCGGCTCCCGCTCTTCTTCCGCTCGTTCGACGACTACAAGAGTCCCGCCTACCCGTATCTCCTGGCGGGCGTCTTCCGGATCACGGGCCCGGAGCAGCAGGTCGCGCGTGGCCTCTCGGCCGCGCTCGTGCTCGCCGCGGTGCTCCTGCTCGGGTTGCTCGCACGGCGAGTCAGCAGAAGCTGGGTCGTCGCGACCGTCATCGTCGTCCTCGCCGGGCTGACGCCCTGGCTCTTCGAGCTGGGCAGGATGGCCATCGAGGCGTCGACGCAGCCCGTCCTCGTCGTCCTGCTGCTCCTCTGGCTCGAGCGGGTCGTGCGACTGGATCGCTACGGCATCGTGGAGGGAGTCGTGGCGGGGGCAATCGTCGGCCTGGTCACCTACTCGTACACGGGAAGCCGTCTGCTCGGCCCGCTGCTCGCCGCGGCGCTCGTTGTCTTCGCCGGCCGAGGTCGGTGGCCGTTCGTCGCGTCGGCCTGGGTGAGCTTCCTCTTCGCACTCGTTCCGATAGGCGTCTATGCGATCCGGCATCCGGGGAATCTCACCGCCCGCTACGAGGCGACGACGATCGCGCGTGACGGGCTGTCGCCTCCGCGCGTCGTCCTGCAGGCGATCGGAAACTGGTTCCGCGACGTGGACCCCTGGCACTGGGCGACGGCCGGGGATCCTGCGCCGTACGTCCACAACGGCGGATACGGAGCGCTGTTCGGCGCTGGCGCGCTGCTCGCGCTGGCCGGCGCGGCCCTCGTCCTCCACCGACAACGGGGGAGCCTGTGGTGGCGGTACGTCCTTCTCGCAACCGTTCTCGTCCCGATCCCGGCGGCGCTCACCGTCGACCGCTACAACGCCATCCGGCTCGCGACCCTCCCCGTCTTCGCGCTCGTCCTCGCCGTGCCCGCGGTCGACGCGCTCGCGACAGCGATGCGCACGTCGTGGCTGGCGCGCGGTGCCGCGGCGCTCCTCGCCGTCTCCGTTGCGGTCCAGTTCGCGCAGTTCCTCGACAACTACCGAACGCGGGGCCCAGCGCGCCTCGTGCTGTTCGACGCCGGGGTCGAACCACTGCTGGAGGGGCCGCTCGCCTCCGGCGAGACGATCTACGTCGACTACGACGACCGCGGGGCTCAGGCGCTGGCGCGGTGGCGTGTCGCCGCGGAAGCTCTGCCCGCCAGCCGCGTCGTCATTCTCCCGGACGGTGGTGTCCCGCCTCCGGGATCGCTGGTCTTCCTTCGCTTCCAGGACTGCGACTACCCGTGCGAGGACGTCGCGAGCTGGGAGGAGTACCGGCTCGTCCGCGCTGTCGGCCCGTGACCAGGCGGTGGACGGTCGCGCTGGGCGTCGCCGTCGTGGTGGCCGTAGCCGCGTTCCAGCTCTGGATCTCGCCCGACAACCCTCCGGGGTTCTTCCGGGACGAGGCAGCCATCGCCTACAACGCGCATACGATCGCATCCGAGGGCCGTGACGAGTACGGCGCCAGGTTCCCGCTCTACTTCTCGTCGTTCCTCGACTACAAGAGCCCGATCTTCGTCTACGGGCTCGCGGGCGCGTTTCGCGTCACCGGCCCGGACCGCGAAGTCGCGCGCGGCTTCGCAGCGGTGTGTGTTCTCGCTGCCGTCCTGCTCCTCGGGTGGCTCGCCTATCGACGGACGGCGAGGGCCTCCGTCGGAGTTGCGGCCGTCCTTCTGGCGGGGACGACGCCGTGGCTGTTCGAGCTCGGGCGCGTCGCCTTCGAGGTCGCGATGGAGCCGCTCTTTCTCTGTCTCACCCTCGTCGCTGTCGAGCGCGCAAGCCGGCTGAACCGGTGGACTCCGCTCTCGGCCCTGGCGGTGTCGCTCGCACTCGGTGCGATCACGTACGTGTACGCGGGTGGGAGGCTGCTTGCGCCGCTCCTCGCCGTCGCCCTGGTCGTCGTCGGACGGCGACGGTGGGAGTGGATCCTCACCGCCTGGGGCGGCTTCGCGCTGACCCAGCTCCCGCTCCTCCTCTACGTATGGGCACACCCCGGCGCGTTGTCGCGGCGTTACAAGGCGACGACCTTCGTCACCGACGACATGAGCGCCTTGGAGATTGCGTGGCGTGGCGCGTGGAACTACTTCCAGGATCTCCAGCTCTGGCAGTACGTCGTGTCCGGAGACTCGAAGCCGTACGCGCACACGCCCGGAACGAGCGCGCTCCTCGCGGTGTCCGTCGGGCTATCGGTCGCAGGCCTGGCGCTCATCGTCATGCGACTCAGAGGCGATCCTTTTTGGCGGTACGCGGCGGCCGCACTGCTCGTCACGCCGATCCCGGCCGCGACGACGATCGATCGTCTGCACGCCGTGCGGCTGGCGCCGTTCGCGGTCATGCTCGCCGTCGTCGCGATCCCGGCGCTCGCGTGGTTGAGAGAGGCGATTGCGGACGCTCGCCGGGCACGAGTCCTCACCAGTGCGCTCGCGGTGTTGGCGGCAATTCAGTTCGCCGCCTTCGTGAACGGCTTCCGTACCGACGGACCACTTCGTTCGGGCCGCTTCGAAGCGGGCATTCCAGGCTTGCTGGCGACCGCCTGGGCTGGAGGCGGCACCGTGTACGTCGATTACGACGATCTCGAGCCGCTCGCGCTCGCCCGCTGGTACGGGCTCGACGAGGGAATCGACCAGGGGCGAGTCGTGCGGCTTCCGGATGGCGGCATCCCACCGGCGGGAGCAGTCGCCTTCGGGCGCACCCAGGAGTGCGACTACGTCTGCGAGCGGATCGCCGAGTCCGGCGACTACTGGATTGCGCGAGTTGTGGGCCCGCCCGGCTAGGTGCGCGTCTCGAGCGGTGCGCCAGTCGCGAGCCAGTCGACGCGGCCGATCCAGCGGTCGCGGTTCTCCGCGTACCAGCGAATCGTCTGCAGGATGCCTTCCTCCCACGACATCAGCGGCTGCCACCCCGTTTCGGCCGTGAGCTTCTCGTGCCCGACACGGAGAGCGAGGACGTCGCTCCCACCGGGCCGGAACCGACCCGCGACGGAGTTGACGTGCCTGTCACCCGGCCAGAAGCCGTTCTCGGCTCCGATCCGGATGATGAGATCGGCCCACTCGTGCATGGAGATGTTCTCCCCCTGGCCGTAGACGTAGACGTCACCGGGCGTTCCCTTCGCGGCGACCGTGAGATGCCCACGCACACCGTCCGTGCAGAAGCAGAAATCCCGTAGAGGCTCGAGGTTGCCGAGCTGGATCGTGTCGCGCGTGAGCGCCTGCGTGACGATCGTCCCGGTGACGTACCGCGGGTTCTGTCGCGGACCGTAGTTGTTGAACATCCGCGTGACGACGCCGGGCACGTCGAACGCGTCGAAGTAGTTCATCGTCAGGAAGTCCGCCGCGACTTTCGCAGTCGCATAGATCGACTTCGGGTTGATCGGGGACCGCTCGTGGAGGATGAGGCCGCCCTCATCGTCGAAGTCGTGGTGATCCGACACGGCTTCGCGGACGTTCCCGTACTCCTCGGAGGTGCCCGCAGTGTCGAACTTCTCGAGCTCGAGGCCGATGTCCACGACCGACTGGAGCAGGTTGAGCGTGCCGAGGACGTTCGCCGCGACCGTCTCGTACGGGCGGTGCCACGACTCGCCGACGTGCGCCTGGGCGCCGAGATGGAACACGTACGGGCGGTCCCGAGCAGTGTCCTTCAGCTCGCGGATCAGGTAGTCGACCGACGTTCGGTCCGTGAGGTCCGCGAAGTGCACCTTCAAGCGGTTGCGGAGATGGCCGATGTTGTTCAGCGCGCCGCTCGACGTCGCCCGGACGAATGCATGCACGTTCGCTCCGAGCTCGACGAGCGCGTCCGTGAGATGGGAGCCCATGAACCCGTCCGCTCCCGTGACGAGCACGGTGCGACCGTCGTAGACGTCACCGAAGTCGTTGCCGAGCCCTTCGAGCGCCTCGCCTGTCCAGAGGGTGTCGTTCGGCATAGGGCGTACGCTTCCGCGTCGGTGCGCAAGGGTACAGCCTCGCCCGGCCTGGGCTCGCTGGGAAGCGGCGCGCTCACTGCGGCCTCGACGCTCGTCGTCACGGGAGCGTCCGCGCTCGCCGGCGTGATCATCGCCCGCGAGTTCGGCCTCAACGACGAGACGGACGGTTTCTTCGCCGCGTACGGTGTTTTCATCGTGATCGTCCTCGCGGCGCAGGCGATCCGGATCGCCGTCCTGCCGTCGCTGGCGCGAGCACGAGACGACCGTCGGCTCGCGTCCGATCTCGCCGGCTACGCTGCAGCGCTCGCCGTCGTCGCCGTGCCGGCTGCGATCCTCGCCGAAGTGGCGAGCGAGCCCGTCGCGAATCTCCTCACGGGCGGTAGCTCCGGTTCCGACACCGCGCAGAACGCCGCGGCCGAGACGCTGCGCTGGGTCGTTCCCGCTGCCTGCGCCTACCTCTTCGCGGGTCTCGCCGCGAGCGGCCTCGCCGCACTCGACGACTACGCGACCGCTGCCTTCGGCTACGGAGCGGGGAGCGTGCTCGGGATCGCCTTGATCCTCGTACGCGTCGACGACGACGGGATCATCGCCGTCGCCTGGGGCATGACTCTGAACGCGATCGTCGCGCTTGCGATTCCGCTCGCCGGGCTCGCCTACCGAGCACGCGTCACACGGATGCCGGTCGGCGCCGTGCGTCCGACCGGGCTGCCCATTCGAAGACGACTCGGCTGGTTCGCGACGGCCGCGGCGCTTCCGCTCGCTCTGCAGCTCGTGTACGTCGTGTGCCTCCCGTTCGCCGCGCGGGAGGGCGAGGGGGCGCAGACGTCGTTCGCGTATGCGTACATCGGTGCCGCCGCCCTCGTAGCGGTGACGGCGTCGTCCCTCGGGCTCGTCACCTCGGTGCCGCTCACCCGCGCGGGCGTCGAGTCGGCCGGCAGCGCGCGTCATGTCGTGTCGTCGTCGTGGCTCGTGCTCGCCGTCATCGGCGGAGCGACAGGCGCCTTCGCGCTCGCAGGGGCGGAGATCGTCGAGGCGGTCCTCGGCAGCGCGTACGAGGGCGACGCTGCCACGGAGGTGACGCGGCTCGTCGTCACGCTCAGCCCTTGGATCGCAATCTCGGTCAGTGTCACGCTGGCCTTCCCGCTCGTCTTCGTCGCCGGTGAGACCCGGGCGCTCCCCTGGGTCGGCGCGGCCGCACTCGCCTTGCAGGTACCACTCGCGTGGGGTGCGCAGGAACTCGCGGGGCTCTACGGCCTCGGTTTGTCGCTCGCCGTCTCGACCGGTGTCGTGCTCGTCGGGCTGTTGCACGTGCTCCGCGTCCCCGCTGCCGCGGTGCGAGGGCTCGTCGTCGCGGCCGGCTGCGTGGCCGCGATCGCAGGAGCAGCCTTCGTCCCGCCGGCCGCCGTCCTCGGGTCGTTCGCGGCCGCGGCGACCGGCCTGCTCCTCTATTCGGCGCTCGTTGCGGTCGTCCGCCCGCCGGGGCTGCGTGCCGCATGGGCCTATCTGAGGTCGCTCGGCTAGCCGGTCTTCCGCCAGCGAAGGCCCGACCGGCGGCGGTAGAGGCCGACGAGCGCAAGTCCTGCGCGCGTGCTGAAGACCCGGTGTCGGGTCGAGGCCGCGGCTCGCTCGAGCGGCGGGAGGTAGCGAAACGTCATGCGGCCCCCGATTCGCTCGCCCTCCCAGTCGAAGGGCGGGAGCTCGTCTGCGAGCTTGCGAACGACGACCGTGCGATAGCCGATCGAGCGCTCGATCCCCCATGCCGTTGACGCGCGCACGTGGTCGACGACGACCGCGACCGGAGGCATGTACGCATCGTCGAGAAGGATCCGTCCACCGACCGTGAGGCGTGGGGCGACGTGCCACCAGTCCAGGATCGGGTACGGGAAACCGTGGGCCCCGTCGAGGAGGACGAGATCGAGCGGCCGCTCCGGGAGCGTGGGCAGCACGTCGTGCGAGTAGCCGACCTCGAACGAGACGAGCTCGCTGGAGACGCCCAGGTCCTCACACGCCTTGCGCACGCGTGCCTCTTCGCCCGCATCGGGGGTGACCGCGATGTGCTCGGTTGCCGCGCCGGCGAACACGATCGTGCTCGCCCCGGAACCGGTCTCGAGCGTCGACATCCCGTGGCGAAGCTCGCCCTCGAGCCATTCGAGTGCCGGCCAGGCGAGGCCCCAGTATTCGTCACCGTCGCCGTGGACCCCGGGCGGCGCCTCGCGCAGCCGGTCCGTCAGCGTGGCCGCCATCGCGTGAACGTTACTCGGCGCTGAGCTCGGCGTAGACCGCGTCGTGTGCGCGTGCGGTGCCGTCCCAGGAGAACTCGGCGGCGCGCGCGACCCCCTTTGCGCTCCACTCGGTCGGGCTGGTGAGGATCTCCTCGACGGCGTCGACCATGTCCTCAGTGGAGGTCGGGTCGAAGAGCCGCGCGGCGTCACCGCACACCTCGGGAAGCGATGCGGCGTTCGAGCTGGCGACCGGGCAGCCACATGCCATCGCCTCGAGCGGCGGCTGGCCGAAGCCCTCGTACAGACTCGGGAACACGAGGCCCGCCGCGGTCTGATACAGGCGTACGAGCTCGTCGCGCGAGACGTGGCCGAGCGAGCGGGCTCCGGGCGGGACAGAGCCTTCGTACGCCGTGAGCAAGAGCTCGAGATCTGGAGGGCGCAGTCGTAGCTCTGCGAACGCCTCGAACAGCCGCTCGTGGTTCTTGTGCGGCCACGCGCGCGCCGGGTAGACGAGGAAGCGACCGCGCTCCTCGTCACACGGACGGAACACCGAGTGGTCGAGGCCGAGATGGATGGGGCGGAGGCGGCTCTCGGGAACGTCGTACCGGTGGGAGACGGCGCGGGCCGCATGCTCGGAGATCGTGATCACGAGACGGCTCTTTCGTATCGACCAGCCGTAGACGGCTCGGCGATATGTCAGCTCTGCCCGTGAGAAGAACTGCGGCAGGAACTCGTGCTGGAGGTCGAGGACCGTGGTGACGGCGGGCGGCGTAGTGACCCGCGGGATCATCACCGTGAGGGGGAAATGCACTGCGTCGAGGCCCTCGAGGCGTCGCCGTAGGCGTCGGCCACGCAGCACCCCCTCCGACATCGCGAGGACGCGGCCGGGCAGCGAGCGCGAGGCGCGGTACTCACCCACGAGCTCGCTCGGCAACCCGTCGACGTCGTCGGCGATGTCCGGCAGGAGGACTCGGTAGGTGTGCTGTCCGACCTTTCCGAGCGCACGGACGAGCTCGCGCGCGTAGGTCTCGCTCCCGCCCGAGATCTGTGGGACGAGCGTCAGGAGGCTGATGCCGACCCGCATGCAGGCGACGCTAGGCGGCGGCGGCTGCTGCGCGATACACGTCCTCGTGTCTCCGTGCGGTCTCGTCCCAGGTGAAGCCGGCGGCACGCGCGAGCCCGCGCTCGCGCAGCTCCTCGCGACGGCCGTCGGCCTCGAGCATCGCCTCGGCCATGGCCTCGACGTCGGTCGGATCGAAGAACACGGCAGCGTCGCCGCAGACCTCGGGGATCGCACCGGCGTTCGAGGCGGCGACCGGGCACCCGCACGCCATCGCCTCGAGCGGCGGGATCCCGAAGCCCTCGTAGAGGCTTGGATAGACGAGGCACGCCGCGCGCCGGTACAGCGACGCGAGCTGGGTGGCGGGGATCTCGCCGAGGCTCTCGACTCCCTCGGGAAGTGGGTCGAGCCGCTCCAGGCCTCCACCCGTCAGGATCAGGCGAAGCTTCGGCCGCGTCTCGCGCAGGGCGCCGAACGCCTGGAAGAGCCGCGCGTGGTTCTTGTGCGGCCAGGCCCGTGCCGGATAGAGGACGATCGGCTCGCGCTCCTCGTCGCCCGGTCGAAACACGGTGTGGTCGATCGCATGTGGCACGACGTGGATCCGGTCGCCCGGGAGCGCGAGCACGTCCTGTGCGCGCTTGCGCACGAAGTCGCTCGTCACGATCACGGCTGCGGCCGAGCGGGCGGCGCGATCGTAGGCGAGCCGGCGGAACGAGCGGCGAGCAGGCCCGAAGAACTCGGGCAGGTCACGGTGCTGGACGTCGTGGAGCGTCACGATCGTCGGCACGTCGACGTGCGGTGACGGGACCGTGAGCGGATAGTGGACGACGTCGAACGTCGTGACCTGATGGCCGACCTCCTTCGTGCGCCGCGCCTGCAGTGCCATCGAGAGGATCCGGAGCGGGCCGCGTTTCGCGATGGGCGGATCCTTGACCTCCACGACCGGGAGTCCCTGCGCCGCATCCTTCGCGCGGGCGGGGACGAGCACGACGTACTCCAGCGTCCCGACGCGCGCGAGCGACCGTGCGAGCTGGCGCGCGTACGTCTCGGAGCCGCCGAGGTCGCCGGGCGAGAGCGTCAGGAGGGAGAGGCCGACGCGCACGGTCTCAGCCTACTGGCCAGCGGCCGATCAGACACGTGCCCCGGCTAGAATGCCGCGATGCCCTCTGGTGACGCCAAAAACGGCGATCCTGCAGGGCTTTCGTCCACCGAAGCTCCCGTCGACGTCGAGGAGCTCTTCCGAGTACTTCGCGAAGAGGTCCGCAGGTCGGGAGCTGACCCGGGCGCAGGCACGGGAGACGGGGGCGAACGGCGCGCTGCCCGCGCTGAGGCCGAGCGGCTCTGGCCCGTCTCCGCAGATCGTTCGCTCCGGCTTCGTCCGGGCGTGCGCGGCGGCCTCGGCACGCCGGTCAAGGCGGTACTGAGGAAGCTGATGCGCTGGTATGTCGAGCCTCTCGCCTACGACCAGCGCTCGTTCAACGCGGCGACGTTGAGGCTGATCGACGATCTCCAGGAGCAGGTCGACCGCCTTCAGGCCGAACTCGAAGCGACTCGCGTCAGTCGGCAATGAGAATCGCGGTGCTCAGGCCCCAGGTGCCGTTTGCTCGCGGCGGCGCCGAGATCTTCACGGACCGCCTCGTCGAGGAGCTGAGCGCGCGCGGCCACGAGGCCGACCTCGTATCCGTGCCGTTCAAGTGGTACCCCGGCGCCCGCGTGCTCACACAGGCGTTCCTCTGGCGCATGCTCGATCTCGAGGAGGCCGACGGACGCCCGATCGACCTCGTCGTCGCGACGAAGTTCCCGTCGTATCTCGTGCGACATCGCGACAAGCGCGTCTGGCTCGTCCACCAGTTCCGGCAGGCCTACGAGCTCGACGGGACCGAGCTCGGGCAGTTCTCGGATTCCGCCGAGGATCGGGCCCTCCGCCGCAAGGTGCAGGAGCTCGATCGCATCGCCCTCGGGGAAGCGTCCCGGCTGTTCGCCACCTCGCGGAACGTCGCGGAACGGCTCTCGGCGTCGATCGGGCTCAGCGCCGAGGTGCTGCCGCACCCGCCCCAGCCGCTCGAGTACCGCTGTGACGGGTACGGCGACTTCGTGCTCTCGGTGAATCGCCTCGATCGCGCGAAGCGGATCGATCTGCTCATCGAGGCGACGGCGCGCGACGGCGCGCTCGAGGTCGTCATCGCAGGGGACGGTCCCGACCGTGACCGACTGGAGCGGCTCGCACACGAGCGCGGCCTGAACGGACGCGCTCGTTTCACCGGGAGGATCTCCGAGGCCGAACTCGCGGATCTCTACGCGCGTTGCCTGGCGGTGTACTACGCGCCGGTCGACGAGGACTTCGGGATGGTGCCGCTCGAGGCGTTCCTGTCGGAGAAGCCCGTGTTGACGACGACGGACGCAGGCGGGCCGCTCGAGGTCGTCGCGGACGGGAGCACGGGACTGGTGGTTACACCGGACGTCGCGGCGATCGCCCGCGCGCTCGGTTGGTTCCGCGAGCATCGCGACGAGGCGGCGTCGTACGGCCGCGCCGGCAAGGCGATCGCCGTGGAGGTCACATGGGATCGCGCGATCGGGAGGCTGCTCGCGTGAGGCTCGCCTACTACAGCCCGATGCCGCCCGAGCAGTCGGGCATCGCCGACTACAGCGCGCTGCTTGTCCCGGCGCTCGAGGAGCGAATCGACGTCGAGGTCGTCCGCCGCGGTCGGAAACGGGCACCGCGCGGCACGGACCTCGCGCTCTACCACGTCGGCAACAATCCGGACGCACACGCCTGGATCGTCGACGCGCTGCGCAGGCAGCCGGGCGTCGTCGTTCTCCACGACTTCGTCCTCCACCACCTCGTCGCGGGAATGACCGTCGGCCGGCGTGACGGCCACGGCTACCTCGACCTGATGGAGCGCGAGCACGGCGTCGTCGGCCGCCTCCTCGCACACGGAGTGCTCGACAAGCGAATTCCGCCTCTCTGGGAGTCCCGTCCCGCCGACTTTCCGCTCGCCTCGTTCGTGCTCGAGCGCGCGACCGGCCTCATCGTCCACTCCCACTACGTTCGCGACCGGGTGAGCGCCGCCGGCTACGCAGGCCCGATCGGCGTCGTGCCCCATCCGGCGTGGCCTGTTCCGGCCGTCGAGCGCCAGGAGGTCGCCGCCGGCCCGGTCGTCGGCTGCTTCGGCGTCGTCAACTCGAGCAAGCGGATCCAGGAGCTCCTACGCGCTTTCGCCGAGGTGCGGCAGGAGCACGACGACGTGACGCTTCTCCTCGTCGGCCCGACCTCGCCGGGGTTCGATCTCGACCGCCGACTGCAGCGGCTCGGCCTCGCGGACGAGGGACTGGTGCGTGAGGGCTGGGTCGACGAGCTGCGCTTGTGGTCGCTCATGGCCGGCTGCGACGCTCTCGTAAACCTCAGGCACCCGACCATGGGCGAGACGTCCGGCAGCGTCATACGCGGGCTCTCCCTCGGAAAACCTCTCGTCGTGAGCGACGTCGGCTGGTTCTCCGAGCTTCCGGACGACGTCGCGTTGAAGGTGACGCCGGACGAGGACGAGGTCGCGACGCTCACGGCTGCACTCGAGCTCCTCGTGTCACGCGCGGACGTCCGCGAGGCGATGGGTGCCAGGGCCGCCGATCTCGCTCGGCGGCAGCACGAGGTCGGGAGGGTCGCGGATCGCTACGTCGCTGCACTCGAGGTTGCGGCAGGCGGAGCGGCGGTCGACGACGCGGTGCTGCGGGAGGTCAGCGAGGCTGCGGCGGACGTCGGGATCTCGGCGGATTCGGCCGAGGCGAGAGAGATCGCCAGACGCCTCGCCGAGGTCGAGCTTGGGTAGAGCGCTCCGCAGGATTCCGACCTGGGCCTGGCTCGCGGCGATCGTCGGGGTCTCGGCCGCGGTGCGCGCCGTCCTTTCGCGCGACATCGTCGCTCCGTTCATCCTCGTCGACGAGCTGATCTGGTCGGAGCTCGCGCGGGGATTCGCCGACGCCGGCGAGCCGCTGCTTCGCGGCGAGCCGGACACCGGTTACAGCGTCGTGTACCCGCTCGTGTTGAGCCCTGTCTACGCGCTCTTCGACGGTCTCCCGGGCGCGTACGACGCCGCGAAGGTCCTGAACTCGCTCACCTTCTCCCTTGCCGCGGTGCCCGCCTTCTTCCTCGCACGGCGGGTCGTCCGCGACCATCTGGCTCTGCTCGCGGCCCTGCTCGCGGTCGCGGTTCCGTCCGCTGCGTACACCGGGACGGTCATGACCGAGAACGTCTTCTACCCACTCTTCCTCGCCCTCGTCCTCGTGCTCGTGCTCGTGTTGGAGCGGCCGACCGGGCTGCGCGTAGCGCTGCTCGTGCCGCTTCTCGGGCTCGCGTACGGGACACGCGTACAGGCGGCGGCGTTGGCGCCCGCGATCCTGCTCGCGCCGATCCTTCTCGCGCTCTTCGAGCGGCGCGGCGTTCGGTCGCTGTTCCGGCAGTACCGCATCCTGTATTGGACCTTCGTCCTGCTCGGCGTGCTGGCGATCGGCGTGCAGTTGGCCGGGGGAAGGTCGCCGCGCGATCTGCTGGGCGCGTACGGGCCGGTCGGCGATGCGAGCTACGACGTCGGCGAAACGCTGCGCTACGTCGTCTGGCACGCGGCTGAGCTCGGCCTCTACGTGCTGATCGTCCCAATCGCGGCGACGATTGTGCTCGTCGCCCGGGTGCGTTCGCTCGAGCGAGGGCTCCAAGCGTTCCTCGCCGCGACCCTCGCGCTCGTCGCCTGCCTCGTGCCGACGGTTGCGGCGTTCGCATCCGTGTTCTCGTTCCGGATACAGGAGCGGAACCTGTTCTACCTCGCTCCGCTCCTGCTGATCTGCCTGCTCGCGTGGATCGAGCGCGGCGCGCCGCGACCGCGCGTCCTCGCTTTCGTCGCTGCGGCCGCCTCGGCGCTGCTCGTGTTCTTCATTCCGTTCGACCGCTTCATCACGACATCGGCGGTGACGGACACGCTGATGTTGCTGCCGTTCTGGTCGATCCAGGACCGGATCGGCATGGACTGGATCACGCCGTCCGCGTTCGGATTGGCGGTCGTGCTCGCGGCAGTCTTCCTCTTCGTCCCGAGCCGCTATGCGTTGGTCCTACCGCTGCTCGTCCTCGGTCTCTGGGTCGCCGCGGTCCGACCGATCTGGTTCGGCAAGCACGGGCTCGAGCGGACCTCGCTCGGCTACCTGTTCCAGGGCATCCGGAATGCGGAGCGGGACTGGGTCGACCGCGCACTGCCGCCCGGAGCACGTGCCGCCTTCCTCTGGACGGGGCGCACCGACAGGCTCACGGTGAACCAGACGGAGTTCTTCAACCGCAAGGTCGGGCCCGTCTACTACCTCCAGAGCCCGACGCCCGGCGGGCTGCCCGAGGAGCAGGTAACGATCGACCCCGACACCGGGCTGGTCACGTTCCCCGACGGGAAGGACGTGACCGACGGGTACCTGCTCGCGGATTCCTCGTTCGAGCCCGACGGGAGGATCCTCGCCAGCGACAAAGGCTGGGGTGTCAACCTCTGGCGCGTGACACATCCGCTCGTCTCGGTCGTCAAGGTCGAAGGCCTCTATCCGAGCGACACCTGGTCGGGCGAGACGGTCACGTACCGCAGGCGCCGGTGCGCGCCCGGTCGCGTCTCGGTCGAGGTGTGGAGCGACCCGAGCCTCTTCTTCCAGCCGCAGACCGTCGTCGCCCGCTCGGGCGGCGCTGTCGTCGGACGGGTCACGTTCGAGCCGGACGAGCGGGCGAGGCTGTCGGTCCCGCTCGAGCCCGACCGGAGGACGGGCGACTGCGTGGTCGTCTACACGGTCGAGCGCACCGCGATTCCGGAGGAAGTCACAGAGGGCGAGAATCCGGACCCGCGCGTGCTCGGTGCGCATTTCGACCGCTTCGCGTACAGGCCGACCACGTGAGATGAGGATTGCCTTCGACGTGAGCCCGCTCAGCCACCCTCTGCTCGGAATCGGGAACTACATCCAGGGTTCGATCGGCGGTCTCGTGGAAGCCACAGCAGGAGCACACGAGATCGTCGCGTTCGCGCCGACGAGCCTGCGCGGCTCGGGGCGAATCCGCACCGCGCTCGCAGGGTTGGACATCGAGGTGCGAACCTGGCCGCTCCCGTTCTCGCACGCGGTGCGGACTGCCTGGAGCGGGCTTGGACATCCGGCTGCGGAGCGGTTCCTCGGCAGCTTCGAAGTCCTCCACTTCTCGGACTGGATGTACCCGCCGCAGCGCGGTGGAGTGCGCGCGACGACGATCCACGACCTCGTGCCGCTGCATCACCCGGAGTGGACCACCGCGCGGACGAGGTCGATGCACCGCCGCAAGTACGAGAACGCCGCATCGACGTGTGACGTCTTCTTCGTGAACTCGGCGTACACGGGGCGGGACGTCGTCGCGACGCTCGGCGTCCCGTCGGAGCGGATCCGGGTTGCGCATCCTGCGCCGAAGACCGTCTACCGTTCGGATGGGCCGGTGGCGGACCTCGGTTCGCCGTACGTGCTGACCGTCGCGACGCTCGAGCCGCGGAAGAACCTGCAGGTGCTCGTCGAGGCGCACCGGCTTCTGGGCGGGGAGCTCGCGCTCGCGGTCGTCGGCGCAGAGGGGTGGGGCGACCAGCCACTCCTCGACGCTCCCGGGATTCTCCGGCTCGGCTTTGTCTCCGACGACGAGCTGGCGCGCCTGTATCGGGGCGCCGCGGTCGTCGCCTACCCGTCCCGCTTCGAAGGGTTCGGAATTCCCGTGATCGAGGCGATGGCGTGCGGAGTTCCGGTCGTCGTCTCTGCACACGAGTCCCTCGACGAGGCGAGCGGAGAGGCCGCGCTGCGGGCCGATCCGGAGGATCCGGCGGCCTTCGCCGCTGGGATCGAGCGGGCCGTCATCGAAAGCGAGCGGCTCGTCGCTCGAGGGCTCGAGCACGTGAAGTCGTTCTCGTGGCGCTCGGCGGGTGAGGTGTTCCTGAACGGGTACCTGGCGGCGAGCCGGTGAGAGGCGACCAGGAGATCGTCGTCGTCATTCGCCGAGAGGGCGCTCTCCTCGCGCTGCGTCGTGCTCCCGAGCGGCTCGGCTACTGGAGCCTCGTCTCGGGAGGTGTCGAGCCGGCCGAGACGCCCCTCGTCGCCGCCCAGCGCGAGCTGCTCGAGGAGACCGGGCTGAAGGCCGACGTTCGCGAGCTCCCGGTCGCGCTCTCGTACTCGCTGCTCGACGATCCCCCCGCCATCCGGGCACGCTACGCGCCCGGTGTCGAGACGGTCACCGTCCATGCGTTCGTCGCGGATGCTCCGAGCGGCTGGGAGCCGACGCTCGACGCCGAGCACGACGTCCATCGCTGGTGCTCTCTCGAGGAGGCGGTCGAGCTGGTCAAGTACGACACCGCTCGCGCTGCCCTCAACGCCGGCGCGGCCGCAACGTGATGCGCGTCGGAATCGACACGTCGCCGCTCGTGCAGACGAGGGCCGGCACCGCGCGGCACGTTCGAGGGCTGCTCGGCGCCTTGCGCGATCGTCCCGGTGTCGACCTCGAGCTGCTCGCCTTCGGCGGCCCCGGCCGCGTCTCGAGCGTCCTCCGCGATGCGCTCTGGTATCCGCTCGGGCTCCGCCGCCGCTCACGCTCCTTCGACCTCCTCCACTGCACGACGTTCCGTGGGCCTCGCGGGGCGAGCGTGCCGACGGTGCTCACGGTGCACGACCTCGCGATCCTCAGGACACCCGAAGCGTTCCCGCGCTGGCACCGCCTCTACGGTCGAGCGGGGCTCGCGGGCGTGCTCCGTGCGGCCGACGCCGTGATTGCGGTATCGGAGTTCACGCGCGCTGAGACGATCGAGCTCGCAGATGTACCCGCGAACAGGATCCACGTCGTGCCGAACGGAGTCGATGCCGTGTTCACACCCGACGGCCCACGCGCGGAAGGCGACTACGTTCTGGCGGTGGCGACCCTCGAGCCACGCAAGAACCTCGGCCGTGCGGTCGATGCCGCACGCGAGGCCGGCGTCGAGCTACGGGTCGTCGGCGCCCGTGGGTGGGGCGGCGTCGCGGTGGCCGGATGGGCGGGCGAGATCCCCGACTCGGAGCTCGCCGCCCTGTATCGGGGCGCCCGTTGTGTCGTCTATCCCTCGCTGTACGAGGGCTTTGGCCTCCCCGTCCTCGAGGCCATGGCCTGCGGGACGCCGGTCGTGACTTCTCGAGGGACTGCAACCGAGGAGGTCGCCGGTGACGCGGCCGTCCTCGTCGACCCACGCGACGCCGCGTCCATCGCCCATGGCATCAGAGCTGCGACCGAGCGCCGCGACGAGCTCGTCCCGGCCGGGCTCGCGCGTGCTCGCGAGTTCACGTGGCAGCGAGCTGCGGACGGCGTCGTCGAGGTGTGGCGGGGACTGCTGTGAAGGTCGTGGTATTCGACGCGGACGTGCTCGGCCGGCAGCGGACCGGAGACGAGACCTACACCTCGAACCTCCTCCGCGAGCTCGGGCTCCTTGCGGAACCGGCCGAACTCCGGCTCGTCGCCGTCACCCGTCATCCCGAGCTCGTACCGGACGGCGTCGAGCCGTTCGAGCTTCCCGCACGCTCGCAGGAGCTTCGCATGGCCTGGACGCTCCCACGCGCACTGCGCGAGCTCGGCGCGGATCTCAGTCACACGCAATACGCGATCCCGCTGCGTGCTCCGTGCCCCTGCGTCGTCACCGTGCACGACGTCTCGTTCGCCCGCGAGCCGAACCTGATGAGCCGGAAGGATCGTTCGGTCTTCCGGAGGGTCGTTCCGCGGGCCGTTCGCTCGGCGGAGCGGGTCCTCACCGTGTCAGAGCGCACGAAGGCCGACATCGTCGAGCTGTACGGAGTCCCGTCCTGGCGGATCGTCGTCACGCCGAACGGCGTCGATCCGGTTTTCTCGCCGGGCGAGGGCTCGCACGACTACGTCCTTTCGGTCGGAGCGATTCAGCGTCGGAAGAACCAGTTGGCCGCGCTGGAGGCCGCGTCGGCCGTCGGAATGCCGCTCGTCGTCGTCGGGCCAACGAAGGACCCGGCTGTGGCCTCCGAGCTCAGAAACCGCGGTGCGAGGCTCGAGGGTTATGTCACCCGCGAGCGCCTCGCCGAGCTGTATCGAGGCGCAGCCTGCCTCGTCCAATCGAGTCGATACGAAGGCTTCGGCTTGCCCGTTCTCGAGGCGATGGCCTCCGGAGTTCCCGTCGTTGCGGTGCCCGACGAGGCGCTTCAGGAGGTCGCGGGCGACGCGGCGATCTTCGTCCAGGAAGACGAACTCGCCGAGGGGATCCGCCGCGCCCTTCCGGAGCGCGATCGTCTGGCCTGGGAGGGGCTCGAACGCTCGCGCCAGTTCACGTGGCGCGTCGCCGCCGAGAGGACGCTTGCCGTCTACCAGGAGGTCCTCGGGACGTGAAGGTCTCGGCGATCGTCGTATCGCACGGCCATGCGCAGGAGCTCCGGCGATCGCTCCCCGCGCTCGTGGGGCAGGTCGACGAGACAGTGGTCCTCGCGAACGTGCCGGGATCGGCGGATGGTGTTCCGGACGGTGTCCGCGTCATCGAGAACACGCGGCCGCTGTCCCTCGCCGCGAACGTGAATCTCGGTATCGCGGCGACTTCGGGCGAGTACGTGCTCAGTGCGAACCCCGACGCTGTCGCCGAACCGGGCGCCATCGCCGCGCTCGTCGCCTTCGCCGACGCCAACCCGCGGTGCGGGATCGCGGGCCCTCAGATGCGCTGGCCCGACGGCAGCTGGCAGCCGTCACGGAGGCGGTTCCCGACGGTGCGCGGCACGATCGTGCGCAGAACCCCGCTGCGCAGATTCCGCTCCCCTTACGAGACGCAGCGCGCGCACTACGCCCTCGACGAGCGTCCGACGGAACCCGTACCTGCGGACTGGATGCTCGGCGCGTTCCTGCTCATGCGCCGCACGATGCTCGACGACATCGGTGGCTGGGACGCCGGGTTCCGCCACTACTGCGAGGACATCGATCTCTGCTACCGCGCGGCGCAGGCGGGCTGGCAACGCTGGTACGTGCCAGAGGCCGTCGTGACGCACGCGTACGCGGCGGTGATCGACCAGCGGTTCCTCTCGCGTCACACGCTCTGGCACGCTCGCGGCATGGCGCGCTTCATCCGCAAGCATCCAGAGCGCCTGCTCGCGCTGTGACGTCCAAGCAGGACGAGCAGTACGCGCGCCAGGCGCAGGACTGGACGGAACGGGCGTACGCAGACGTCACCTCGTACCTCCGGCACCGGGCGGAGTTGATCGTCTCGCTCGGGTCGCCGCTCGAGCCCGGCGACAAGGTGCTCGACCTCGCGTGTGGCGATGCCGGTCTCGGCGAGGCGCTGCTCGAGCAGGGCGTTCGGTACCGCGGTGTGGACTCGACACCCGAGATGGTGGAAGCCGCGCGGGCGCGGCTCGGCAGTCGAGCGCCGGTCGAGCAAGGAGACCTCAACGAGTACGTCCCGCCGAGCCCGGTCGCTGCAGCAACCGTGTTTCGGGCGATCTACTACGCGCGCGATCGCCGCGCGTTCTTCAGGCACACGCTCGGGTACACGGAGAAGAAGCTCGTGTTCGACCTCAACCCGAGGCAGTACCGCGTCGACGACGTGCTGGCAGATCTCCACGCTGCGGGCTTCGGGTCAGTCCGGCTTCGGCCGTTCTTCGTCCCGCAGACCATGTCGCTGCCTCGCCCGATCCTCGCCGCTGCGAGGGCCGTCGAGCGGAGCGGCGCGCTCGCGCGGCTCGCGCTCCGCATGCGTTTCACGTACCTCGTCGCCGCCTCGCGCTAGCCGAACAACGGCTGGAACCCCGCCTCGAGGACGGCGCCGAGTTGGCGGTTGTCGCTCTTCGAGGGATCGACGTCCCTGGGCACGAAGGTGGGTGAGAGCGTGATCTCCATACGCCACGGGACGGTCGGAGGGCTGAGCGTGGTGCCGTTCCCGTTGCAGTCGGGGACGTCGAACCGGCGCGTCTGGGTGACTTGGTCGATCGCCGGTTGCTTGTCGGGCCCGATCCCCACCGGCCCGATGCGGACGGTGACGTGACCGGTGGTGCGGGATCCCCGCCTCGGGCACCACCCCTCGCGCGTGAGCCGCACGTAGGCCAGCCCGGGCTCGTCCTTCGAGACGTCGTACCGTGTGTAGGAGGCGCGCGCGACGGGGTCTTCGCTCGAGGCGACCATCCAGCCGTCGCTCTGGCGACCGACGAGCGCGTCCTGGAGCTTGAGCGGCCCGCCGTCGACCCGGTACAGGACCGCGTTGTCGCGTCGAGCGACGACAGGAGCCTGCAGAGTGACACCGTTGACCGCCAGGGCGTAGTCCGTGTCGGGGGGCGGCGTCAACGTGCCGTCGACGGCACTCAGATCAGGGGTCAGGATGGGCGATCCCACCTTGATCGCCGTGCCGTCGAGGGACCACATCTTCCGGACAGAGGGATTGAAGAACTCGGTCAGCCAGATCCCGGTGGGGTCGGAGATCTGCTGGCCGATGACGACGACCGAGCCGCCGTCCGTGGCCTGCTCGACCCAGTCGTATGGCTTTACCAGGTTGCGGTCGATTCGCTCGGAGAACAGCCGTTCCCCCTCGGCTGCATACACCTGCCCTGTCAGGCTCCACGAGACGACGACGACCGCGGCGGCACCCGCCACGGCGGCGAATGCGACGGACCCCGGGCGCAAGAGTTTCAGCGCGAGCACGACCATCAACGCCACGAGGCAGGTCACGACGAGGACGCCTTCGATGGTGCCCTGGGAGAGCCCGAGCTCCCGGTTCGCGAAGGCCGCGATCGAGAGCCCGTGCGCCTCGTAGTAGGGGTACTGGTCGAGCCGGAGCGGCGTGGCAGTGACGACGTAGAGCGTTCCGGCGGCTGCGACCGCGATCGCCCAGGTACGGCCGACACCGCGCGCGAACGCCAGCGCGGTGGCGGCGAACAGGACCGGGCACAGGTAGATGAGGTTGCGCTCGACGATGTACGTGCCGAAGACGGTCGAGTTGTAGGCGCCCTTGACTCCGGCGTAGACGAGGAACACGGCGAGCGCGGCGACGCTCGTCGTCACGAATGCGCGTGTGCGCGGATCTGGTTCCTCCGACTTCGGCCTGGAGAGCGCGGCGACCCCGATCAGGAGTGGCAGTACGCCGACCCCGATCGCGAGCGCGCCTACGGCCCACGTTGCGTGCTCGAAGATCCGGTCCTTGTAGAGAAACGTCGTGTTTCTCCAGGCGATCGACGCATGACCCAGTACGGCGCTGAAGGCGAGTGCGACCCCGATCACGAGCGCCACTGCCCCGATCCAGTCCCAGCGGCTCCACTCGGCGCGCCAGCGGCGCGCAAGTGCCGACTCCCACGCCAGCCACAGCAGCCCGAGGGCGAGGACGACAAAAAGGATCGACAGCTGAGTACGGGTCAGCGCTGCGACGACCGAGACCGCGCCGGCCGCGGCGATGCGGGCCCAGCTCGGCCGCTCCAGCGAACGAGCGATCAGCCAGAGCGCGAGCGTCGAGAGCGGGTACGCAAGCGGCTCCTCGACGACGAACGGCGAGTACGCGAGCGCCGGGACCGCGACTGCGGCGCCGGCTGCGGCGAGCGCGTACCACTTTGGCACGACCATGCGGGCGAGCCCGTACGCCGGGAATACCGTCGCCGTCATCGCGAGGACAAGGAGGAGCTTCGCCGCTGCCCACGACGCCGACGCCGATCCGAGCCACCAGGCGGGAGCGAGCACGTAGGCGACGAGGGATGCGAGCCCGTAGGGCTCGCCGCGGCGCGCCGGCTCGCCCGTCTCTGCGATCGCCCGCGCGAGCTGCGTCAGTTCGAGCTCGTCGGTGAAGATCGTCGGTACGGGGCGACGCGACGCCTGCCACGCGTAGAGCGCTGCGAGCCCGAAGTACACGACGAGCAAGGGCACCGCCGAGAGGAAGCGCGCCAGGAAGTCCGGGCGCGGCTCCCGGCGCGCGAGGGAGGGCGTGCTCACGTTCGGAGAGCCTCGATCGCCTCGGGCGCCGAGAGCTCGACGTGGCGCCTCACGATCCGGCACGGGATGCCAGCGTCGTCGGCCGCGCGCACGACGGCGTCGAGGCGGTCCTGCGCTGCCGCGGGGATGGTCACCAGGACTTCGTCCGCCCGCGTGCTCGCGATCGCGCGTTCGGCCTCGTCGAGACTGCCGACGACGCTGATCCCGAGAATGCGGCGCCGTCGCACGCGCGGGTTGTCGTCGAGGAAGCCGACGACACGGCCCTCTCGCGTCTCGCGCAGCTCGCGCGCGAAGCTCCGACCTGCGCGACCCGCCCCAACGATCAGGACGCGCTTGCGCTCGCCACGGTGACCGACCGTCTCCGGGAGGAGCCGTAGCGCGAGCCGCGAGGCGCCGACGAGCACGGTGCACAGCACGGAGTCGATCACGAAGATCTGGAGTGCGGGAAACGAGCCGATGGGTCGCAGCGCGACGAGGATGAAGGCAGCAACGAGCGCCGAGCCGAAGCAACCGATCACGATCGGAACCACGTCACGGGCGGTCGCGAACCGCCACACCCTCCGGTAGACCCCGAGCGCGACGAAGAAGACGTATCGCGTCCCGAGCACGATCGGCAGCGCCGAGAGGTAGACGGAGCGCTCGTACTCGGTGCCCATCCCACCCACCGCGAGCAGATATGCGGCGAGGAAGGACGCGCAGATGAGGACGAAGTCCGTGAAGACCTCGACCAGACGCCGGGGCTCGAAGACGAGGGCGCGCCAGAGCGAAGGCTCGGGTCCCTCGACTCCACGGCGCGAGCGCTCCTGCAGGTCGCTGAGGAAGCTGCCGAACTGCACGAGCAGGACGAATGTGACGAGCACGCCGATCGCGGTCAGCCGGCCGTTGTCGAGCACGTTGTACGCGAGTGCCGTGGCGCCGATCGCCGACGAGACGATTGCGAGCAGGAGGACCGCCTTCGTCTCCGAGAGGCCGTAGTACACGAGGCGGTGCGACGTGTGGTCGCGTCCTCCCTGTGTGACCGGACGCTTCTCGACGAGGCGGGCGATTGTGACCAGCGTCGTGTCGAGGATGGGGATCGCGAGTACGAGCAGGGGAAGAAGGATCGTCGCCAGCGTCGTACCGGCGACCGTCCAGCTCGCGGCGAGAGCGAGTGAGGCGAGCGCGAACCCGATCACGAGGCTGCCCGAGTCGCCCATGAACACCGCCGCTCCCCGCTGTGGCCGGAGGTTGAAGGGGAGGAAGCCGGCGCAGGCAAGGCCGAGAGCGAGCGCGAGGAGGAGGACGGTGTCGTTCTCGTGCTCGGTGACCGCGTCGATCGCGAAGTACCCGCACGAGACGACGGCGAGCGTCGCCGCGAGCCCGTCCATGTTGTCGAGCAGGTTGAACGCGTTCGTGATCCCGACGAGCCAGATCAGGCCGATTGCCCACGCGAGCACGTCGTTGCCGACGATCTCGACGTTCAGTCCGCTCGAGAGGACGATCACTGCTGCGGCTGTCTGCGCGCCGAGCTTCGCGATCGGGCTCAGGTGCCTGAGATCGTCGGCGAGCCCTGCGAGGAAGACGATGGTGACACCCGCGAGGATTCCGCCGAGCTCTCCACTCCACTCGACCGCGCCGGTCGCGAGCGCGAGCGCGATCGCTGCGACGAACCCGGCGAAGATCCCGACACCGCCGAACAGAGGTGTCGGCTGCTCGTGCCAGCGCGTATCGGACGGGACGGCGACGAGTCGAGCGCCGACCTGCGAGCGAAGCAGGAACCACAGGACCGCAGCGGCAACCGCGAATGCGGCGATCGACACGGTCGCAATCACAACCGGAAAAGGGTAGTCGAGCACCCTGTCGCCCTAGACTCCTTCCGGTGTCTGTTTACGCCGACGTAATTCGCTACCGAGAGCTCTTCGGAAGCCTTTTTCGGCGCGACATCCGGGCCAAATATCGCGGCTCCTTCTTGGGCCTCGGGTGGTCCTTGCTGCACCCGCTCGTGCTCATGCTCGTGTACCTGCTCGTCTTCTCGGTGCTCTGGCGCGTCGCAGAGGTGGGGAGCGATGACTACTGGTTGTTCCTGCTCTGCGGCCTGCCGGCCTGGGTCTTCTTCGCGACCGCGTCGCAAGCGGCGTCCCGGAGCCTGCTCGAGAACGCGAACCTCATCCGCAAGGTGCGCTTCCCGCGGCAGCTCGTCCCGCTCTCGATCGTCGGGACGAACCTCGTCTCGTTCGCGGTCATGCTCGGAGTCGTCCTCGTGCTCAGCCTGTGGCAGGTCCCCGAGGCTCGCGACACCGTCTGGCTTGCGGTCCCGCTCGGCGTCCTCTTCGCCTGTGTCGTCGCCGGGTTCGCGTTGGCCGTCGCGTCGCTCAACGCGCTCTATCGCGACATAGAGCATCTCCTCCAGGCGCTACTGCTGCCGTGGTTCTTCCTCACCCCGATCCTCTACAGCCTCGGCGATCTCCCGGGCGTGGACGACTACCCCGTGGCCGAGTTCTTCCTCCACTGGGTCAACTTCCTCACCCCGCCGATCGAGGCGATGCGCGCCGTGCTCTTCTACGGCGAGGCGCCGGGCGCCGCGGACACGATCTACACGGTCGTCGCGGCCGCCGTCGCCCTCGGGATCGGCGCCTGGGTCTTCAGTCGCTCGGACGACCGGATCGCGACCGAAGTCTGACGATCGCCCGACCCTCGAACAGTGCGTCCGTGCCTGCGTAGGCAGGCATGCCCTCGTGTGACTCCGGCTCGACGTCGCCGAGCAGCGAGGGGAAGAGGAGCGGCTCGCCGAACCGCGGGTTGCGGCCGCCGCCGGGTGCCCACGGGGCGAATCGGCGCCGGTCCGAGCGTGACTGCGCGTCGATCGCTCCCCCCACGGCGGCAAACCCCTCCGCATGGGCGTCGAGCAGGAGCCGTGACCAGTCTGGCGCGGGAAGGGCGGCGGGCACGAGATGCGCCACGGCGACTGCATCGTCGGTGACGAGCGGCTCTTCCTGGGCGGCGAAAGCCGCCTCGAGATCGGGATCGGGCGGCCCGTGCACCCGCACTGCGAGCCTCCGCTCATCGATGCGCGGCTTGACGTCGACCGGGAGAACGAGAGGCGCCGATCCCAGTTCCTGGAACCAGAAGCGGTACTCCTCGACGAGGTCGAACGCGAGGCGGTAGCTGCCCGGTGGTCGGGGCGCGACCACCGGCGACTCGATCTCGACGCTCTCGCCTGGCCGCACCACGCTGGGAAACGCCGTCCGTGTCCCGTCCCAGACGATCGCGTTGCCCAAGGGGTCGAGCCAGTGATACGCGAGTTGGACTCCCTCGCGTCCCCGTGAGCGCCAGGGCGCGGATCCTGCGTTCTCCAGGAGCACGCGCGCTCGGGTTGCGACTCCGGCGCGCTGGGGTTCGATCTCGTACGCGAGCCATCGAACAGCGAGCGGCCCGACGGGAACCGGGTGTTCTCCGGCTCGTTCCATGGCGTTCTACTCTAGGCCGCATGGAAGTCGGTCAGATCAGCGTCGAAGACGTATCGCGCCGCTTCCGTGTCCACGCGCGCGAGGCGCGCACGCTGAAGGATCTCTTCGTTCAGCGCGGACGCACGCAGGCCAGCGACGTCTGGGCCCTGCACGACGTCTCCGTCGCGATCGGGCGCGGCGAGGCCGTCGGACTCGTCGGGCGCAACGGATCGGGCAAGACCACGCTCCTGCGGCTGATCGCCGGCATCATCAAGCCGACCGCCGGACGGATTCGCACGGAGGGCCGAATCGGATCGCTGCTCGAGCTCGGCGCCGGGTTCCATCTCGACTTCACCGGACGCGAGAACGTGTTTCTGAACGGCGCGATTCAGGGCCTCCCGCGAGCCGAGATCAAGCGGCGCTTCGACGAGATCATCGCGTTCGCAGAGCTCGAGAACGCGATCGACCGCCCGGTCCGCACGTACTCGTCGGGGATGACGATGCGTCTCGGCTTCGCGATCGCGGCATTTCTCGACGCCGACATCCTGCTCCTGGACGAGGTGTTCGCGGTTGGAGACGAGGCGTTCCAGCGTAAGTGCTTCGGCCGGATCTTCGCATTCAAGCAGCAGGGAGGGACCATCGTCTTCGTCTCGCACGACGCCTCCGCGGTCGAGCGCCTCTGCGAGCGGTCCGTCTTCCTCGACGGCGGCGAGGTCGCATTCGACGGACCCACGCGTGACGCGGTCGCCCGCTATCGGCGGGCGCTCGCGGACGATGCGGACCCCGCCGAGCGCCGGGTGGGTCTGCGCGAGTGGGGGTCCGGGGAAGCCTCCATCGCGTCGGCCGCGCTCGTGGGACGGGAGGGCGCCGACCGGCTGCAGTTCCTCTCCGGCGAGCCGTTCGAGCTGCGCGTGGAGGTTGTGGCCGACGGCGTCCCGCCGCCGCGGCTTCAGCTGGAGGTGCGTGACGATGCCGGCACGCTCGTGGCGGGACATGCGGTCGACCTGCGGAGCATCGGCTGGACGAGGGGAAACGGAGATCGGGACGTGCGCTTCCGCGTCGACACGCTTCCCCTAGCCGACGGCCGTTTCCATCTCAGGCTGGGTCTCACCGACGAGGCCGGCGAGCACGTATACCACTGGCTCGACGACGCGCTCGTCTTCGTCGTCTATCCGGGGGATGACGTGCGCGGCGTCGTGCGCTTTGAAGGGACATGGATGCTCGAGCAGAACTCAGCAACGCGATGAGCAACGCTCGCCTTCGGCTCGCGTTCGCGGGGGACACCATGTTCCCCCTGCATGCCACCTTCTCTTCGAAATCGTCGGGAACCTCCCGGTTCCCCACACCGCTCCACGCTCATCGGGTGGAGAACCGCCGATGAGCGCGCGCACCTGCCCCGACTGGCCGGAACTTATGGAGCTCGACCCGGATCTCCAGTTCAAGCACTACACGGTCTCCGAGGCACAGTTGCCTGCCGAGGCCCTCTCGCGCATCTCGCACGTCTCGCTGGGCGAGGTCGAGATCTGCTGCGACCGCGAGCACCACGTCTTCAACCCGGGTCACACCGATCCCGACGTGGCCGAGGCGCTCAGAGGGACGCACTGGTTCGACGTACGTGAGTGGGCGACGTCGGGCCCCGGCACCGACGCGTCGTCTTCGAACGCGGCCTGACGCCGCAGGCCGGTGGTCGCTCCCGGGCCGGCAGAGCCGGCCTCCGCGACCGGCTGACGAGGCTCGCAGCGCGATGCTGCGGGCTTCCCGCTTGTCCGTACCAGTTGTACCGTCCTGCGCGGCTCGCGCTTGCCTCGCTTGCGGGCGCCGCCCTGCGACGCCAGGAGACCTGAGTACGCTTCGCCGCGTGTCGGCGACCGTGATTCCTTACCGCGGCGACGCGAAGCGGCGCCTGCCGTCGTCGCTCCGTGCGGCAGTGGCGGTGGCGATGCTCGGGGACGTCGTCGCCGCGGCGGCACCACTCGGTCCTGTTCTCGTCGTCACCGACGACGCGACCGTCGTTCCGGGCGACGCGGCGATCGTGCGAGATCCCGGCCGCGGGCTCGGACCGGCTGTCGCTGCGGGCCTTGCCGAAGTCGACGGCCACGCCCTCGTTGTCAACGCCGATCTCCCCCGCGCGACCACCGCCGCCCTCGAACGGCTCGCCGCAGCAGGTCTCGCGCTCGTCGAAGCCGCCGACGGCACGACGAACGCGCTCTCGCTGCCCGACCCTACGGTTTTCGAGCCGCTCTATGGACCGGGAAGCGCCGCCCGGTTTCGCGCGTACGCGCCGTTCACCACCGTCTCGATTCCGGAGCTGGAGGCGGATGTCGACTCGGACGCCGACCTCCGGCGACTCGGCGCCGATGTCGGTCCGCGCACGCGTGCGCTTCTCGCTGTGCCCGCGTGAGGGTCGTCCTGCTCTCCGGCGGTGGAGGAGGTGCGCGCTTCGCGCGTGGCCTCGACGCGCTCCTCGAGCCAGGCGAGCTGACGGTCGTCGGCAACGTCGGCGATGACCTCGAGCTCCTGGGGCTGCACGTCTCGCCTGACCTCGACAGCCTGCTGTACACGCTCGGCGGTTTGCTCGACGATGAGCGCGGCTGGGGGCGAGCGGACGAGACCTGGAATGCGCTCGAGGCCGCGGCGCGCTGGGGCGGTGAGGACTGGTTTCGTCTCGGTGACCGCGACCTCGGGCTCCACCTCGTCCGGACAGAGGCACTGCGAAAAGGAGCTGCACTCTCCGATGTGACCGCTGCGCTGTCAGCACGCGCAGAGCTGAAGGCTGAAATCGTGCCCGCGACCAACGACCGCCTGCGCACGCACGTCGTCACCCCCGCAGGCCGGTTCCAGTTCCAGGAGTGGTTCGTGGGCCGCCGGCATGAGGACGACGTCGACGCAGCGGAGTACGACGGAGTCGAGCAAGCCGGCGCGGCGCCGGGCGTCCTCGAGGCGATCGGCGCCGCGGACGCGATCCTGTTCGCTCCGAGCAATCCGTATCTCTCGATAGGGCCGATCCTCGCCGTCGGCGAGATCCGCGATGCGATGAGCGCACGGGCTGTGCGCTGCGTCGCTGTGAGCCCGCTCGTGGGTGGGGTTGCCGTGTCCGGCCCCCTCGACCGTATGCTCACGCGCATGGCAGGCGGGACCGCTCCTGCGCACGTGGCACGCTGCTACGAGGGGCTGATCGACGCGCTCGTCATAGACGAGTCGGACGCGCCGGCCGAGGCCGACGTCGAGCTCGTCGTCACCCGCACGCTGATGCGAGATCGAAAATCGGAGCGTGAGCTCGCCGAGGTCGTGCTGGAGGCGGCATGCGGGTAGCCGTCATCGGCGGGACGGGCCCGTTCGGGACGGCACTGGCAGCGCGCATCCGCGAGGCGGGCCATGACGTCATCATCGGCTCTCGCGATGCGGAACGCGCTCGGACGATCGCGGGCGAGCTCGATTGCGTGGGCGAGACGAACCGTGATGCGAGCATGCAGGCGGACTTCGTCGTGCTCGCCGTCAACGCCGGCGCGGCGCTCGACACCGCGCGGGACTTGAGGGACGCGATCGGATCGAAACCGGTTCTCTCGGTCGCGTCGGAGCTGCGCTTCTCGAAAGCGGGCGTGCTCCCGACCGCGGACGCGAAGTCGCTCGCCGAGCGAACCCAGTCCGAGCTCGACGGCCCCGTCGTCGCAGGCCTCCACTCCCTCGCCGCCTCGACTCTCGGTGCCGACGATCCGCCTGACGAAGACGCGTTCGTCTGTGGCGATGATCCGGATGCGAAGGTCCTCGCGCTCGATCTCGCGGAGAGCCTGACGTCCGGTCGCGCGCTGGACGCGGGTCCGCTCGCGAGCGCACGGGCGCTCGAGGGTCTCACGGCCGTCATCGTGAACATGAACAGGCGCTACAAGGGTCACGCCGGAATCCGCGTCACGGGACTCGGTTGACCCGAGAGCTGTGCGTGGTCCCGCTGCGTGGGATCCCGGAGCTGGAGGAAGGGGACGACCTCGGACAGCTCCTGGTCGATGCATCCGTCCGTGCAGGCGGTCTCGAGGACGACGACGTGCTCGTCGTCGCTCAGAAGGCGGTCTCGAAGGTGGAGGGGCGCGTGATCGAGCTCGCCGGAGTCGAGCCGTCGGAACGCGCCCGGCAGCTTGCCGCTAACTCTGATCCGCGCCGAATCGAGGTCATCCTCCGAGAAGCGCGCGAAGTCGTTCGGTCGCGACCGCCGCTGATAATCGCCGAGACGCAACACGGCTACGTGTGCGCGTCCGCGGGTGTTGACGCCTCGAACGCCAAGGGTCCGGACACCCTCGTGCTCCTCCCCCTGGACCCGGACGCGTCGGCGGAACGCCTCCGACAGCGGGTACACGAGCTCACGGGAGTCCACAGCGGCGTCGTCGTCTCGGACTCGTTCGGCCGGGCCTGGCGTCGGGGGACCACCGATGTCGCCCTCGGCGTCGCCGGCCTCACGGCCCTCCTCGATCTCGACGGCCGGCGCGACTCCATGGGCTACGAGCTCCACGCGACGCAGATCGCCGTCGCAGACGAGATCGCCGGGGCGGCACAGCTCGTGATGGGGAAGCTCGACGGCATTCCTGCAGCGATCGTCCGTGGGCTGGCGCTGCGCGGCGAAGGGCGGGGGACCGATCTGGTGATGCCTCGCGAGCGCGACCTGTTTCGTTAGCGGCGATAGACTCGGCTCGTGCGCACGTACGCAATTTGGGGCACCGCGACCTCTCCGGACCACGAGGAGTGGGTTCGCGCAGTCGGAAAGCGGTTCGAGGCGGACGAGTTCACGCAGGTCGACGACGTCGCCGAGGCCGATTTCGTCCTCAACATGTTCGACCCGGCCGAACCGAAGGCGTTCCGACGCGCCTCGCGTGGCACCTATTCCGCCGCGTTCTACGAGCTTTCCGAACCGCCGGAGGACGCCCTCAAGGCGAGCTATCCGATGCTCGTTCGCACCCTCTCCAACGTCGTTCTCCTGCGCGTGCCGGGCAAGGGGGTCTGGTTCACGACGATGGAGCAGGGGACGTACCACGTCCCGGAGGATCCGGTGGCGATCTACGAGCGTCTCGAGCCGCTGGCCACGTCGCGCCTGGTCATCGACAACGAGTGGATCCCGGACCTCGAGCCGGAGCTCTGGGACGGTGACGAGATCACCGTTGACATCAGCGAGTCGGGCAGGCGTCTCGACGAGCTCGACCTGCTTCCCTCGCCTTTCCCGGTGGAGGAGTATCTCTCCGGGCGCGATCTACGCCACGTCATGCGCCTGTACAGCGTTGGCGGTCTCTCTTACGGGAATCTCTCCGCGCGAAAGGACGAGACACGCTTCTGGATGAGCGCGAGCGGCGTCGACAAGTCGAAGCTCGAGGCGGTCGGGCGCGACATCCTGATGGTGAAAGACTTCGACGACGAGCGAGGTGTGATCGTACTGAGCGTCCCTCCGGGGATCGAGTCCAGGCGCGTGTCGGTCGACGCCATCGAGCACTGGATGATCTACCAGGCGCACCCTGACGTCGGCGCCATCCTCCACGTCCACGCATGGATGGAGGGCATCGCTGCGACCGACGTGAACTACCCGTGCGGCACCCAGGAACTCGCGGTCGCGGTCGCGGACCTCGTCGCGCTCGAGCCGGACCCTGCGCACGCTGTCATCGGCTTGCGCAACCACGGCATCACATGCACGGGCGAGAGCCTGTCGGAGATCCTCGATCGCGTGGCTCCGAAGGTCCTGCGCCAGGTCCCTATGACCTGAGCCGAAGTGCCGTCAGCACAGCCAGGGCGGGCGCGATCACGACGTCGTTCGCAAGGCACCAGAAGCAGAGCGCGTCGATGACGAAGAATTGGAGCGCCAGCAGGTACAGGCTGAAGACGACGCCGACGAACGCGATCATCGCTGCGCCGAGTCGGGCGCCGGGCGCATCCCATGCGATCAGCCCGACGACGACGGAATAGGCGACGAGCCCGAGGAGGGCGACCGGGACTCCGGCGATTTCTGCGTACTCGGACTCCTGAACCGTCTCGCAGCCGCCTCCAGCGACGCACACCACCGACGTGTCTCCGAAGTGCGCCCACGTGAGGTAGCCGGCTACCGCGACGCCAGCGAGCGCGACCGCACCCGCGGCAATCCGCAGCACGCGGTCGTTCACCCGTCGACTGCGTCGTCGAGCGCCGCGCGCAGCTGGTCGACCGTCGCGATCTCGATCAGGTACGGCTCGTTGTCGCCGATAGCGACGAGTAGCGTCGGTGTGCCCCGGATCCCCGCGGCCTCGGCCTCTGCGGCGGCGCCTTCGGCCTCTTCCGTGACATCCGAGCGTTCCGCATCCGCGACCAATTGCTCCACGTCGAGGCCCGCGATCTGTGTGCCCAGCTCACGGATGAGGTCCTCCGTGATCCACCCCTCGTTCTCGCCGCCCTGGTGACGGTACAGCGCCTCCTGCAGCTGCCAGAGCTTGTTCTGCCGTCCCGCCGCCAGCAGGTAGCGGTATCCCGCGACCGAGTCCGGGCCGATGAACGGAAACCCGCGGAACTCTGTCTTGACCTTGCCTGGTCTGACGTACTCGTCGACCAGTGTCGGGAAGAACTCCTCCGCGTAGGTCCGACACGCAGGACACTGCGGATCGGCGTACTCGATGAGCGTCACGGGCGCGTTGGCAGCGCCGAGGACTCGCGCTGCCTGTGGGATGCCGCTGAGATCGACGACGGGCGACTCGGTAGCAGGCGCGTCTGCGGTGTCCTCCCGCAGCACGATCGCGGCGGCGACGAGGGCGACCGCCGCGACGATCGCGATCGTGAACGCGAGGAGGACGGTCAGGCCCGATGGACGATTCGTCGATCCCGAAGTCTTGGCAGCCATACGGTCAGAAGTCTGCCTTGTGTGCCGAGACGGCGTTACACCGTGCCTTACACCCTCTGACGAATGGTCATCACTCGATCGAGGGAGTACCTTCGTGGCCATGATCGAGCTGGCCACCGACCGAAAGACAACTCCGATAACGCCTCGCCAGCGTGAAGTCGTCGCACTGATCGCAGCGGGTTGCTCGAACGATGAGGTCGGCCTACGTCTCGGGATCTCCCCCAGGACGGCGAAAGCGCACTGCGACGTGCTGCGCCAGAAGCTGGGCGTGCGGCGCCGCCGTCAGATCCCGATCGCGTTCCGCCTTCTCACAGGCGAGGATCCGCTGTCCGCGGGGCGCCGCTTTCTCGTTGCGGCTCGGCTCCCCCGCTGACCCCAGGACGTGGGGGGGGGGCGGGGGGGGCGCGGCCGGCCCCCCGCCGGGGGGGGGGGGGTGGGGGGGGCGCGGGCAGCA
>JBMDXR010000076.1:0-86251 GCA_048594925.1 Gaiellaceae bacterium | reverse complement strand
TGACCCACTTCGAAGCCGTCTGCCGCGAGCAGCCCACGACGAGTGCAGCTGCGCTGAAGCATGAAGATCCGCGAGAGCCCTCCTTCGGTTGCGACTCGGACAAGCGCACCCTAGGAGGGCCCAGTGACCCTTCATGCCGTCAACAACGTGTCTGGGACTGCATCCAGGCAGGCTCGGCGAGGGCGCCGATCGCGCGCCCGCGTCGATCAGTGGGCCGCTGCCGGGAGTCGCAGCAGCGTCGCGCCGGGCACCCGTTCGCGCAGCTGCCGGTTCTCGAGCGCGATGTCGAGGTTTCGGCGCGCGATGCGCGCGTGCTCGAGCGCGATCGCCTCTGCGCGCGCGCCCTCCCGCCGGCTGATCGCCTCGACGAGTGCGACGTGCTGGTGCTGCGCGACGAGGAAGATCTCCCACGACTCTGGCAGCGCCGCGTGGAGCATCACAAGCGCGCTCGGCGGCGCGAACGGCAGGGCGAGCGCGTGGTCCAACGCCCGGTTGAGCTGTGCGCTCTTCGCAAGCTCGCGGAAGGCGACGTGGAACTCCTGGTTGAGCTCGAGGTACTCCATGAACGACTCGATACTCGGGCTCCGGACGATCGTGTTCAGCTCGCGGCAGAGCTGCCGCAGCGGCTCGAGCTCGTCCTCCGACTCGAGTCGCTCGGCGGCCAGCCGCGCCGCCAGGCCTTCCAACACTCCGCGCAGCTCGATCGCGTCGTCGATGTCCGTGCGTGTGAACTCCCGCACGACGAAGCCGCCCCCCGGCAGTGACTCGAGAAAGCCCTCGTGCTCGAGCGTCATCAGCGCGACCCGAAGCGGCGTCCGCGAGACCCCGAGCTCCTCCACGAGGCGGAGCTCGGGCACCCGCTCGCGGGGCCCGAACGCCCCACTGAGCAGGAGCTCGCGGAGCCCGAGTGTGGCCTTGGTCGTCTGCGAGTTCGCTTGGCTGCCGCGCGGCACGGAACCCAGCGTAGCGCCGAGGTCCGTCGTTTGTATTCAATCCAGCCCGTACAGGCGGTCATGGACGGGCTGAGCGCTCGTTCTGCATGCAGGACGGTTCCGGCCGATGAGCGCTCGGACGTCACCGCCCTTCCACGCAGACCACGTGGCAGCCTCCTTCGGCCGGCCGCACCTACATGCAACGCGGGACGCCACTCGAGCAGTTCTGCCTTTCTCCACAGCGCGGCTTCTCCTCCACCGTGGACGGAAACGAGCTGACCGAGGAGGAGCAGTGGCGAAGCTCCGCCTCGTAGTCGAGGTGGCCCGCGAGGTCTGGGGTCGAACGACCCACGGACGGCGTCAGCTTGGAGCGACGAGCTCAAGGTCGTCGACGTCCCCGAGGAAGCGCAACACCTCGCGCACTACGAGTGCGGGCGATTCGAGGTGTGGGCTGTGGCCCCCAGGGACAAGCAGCCGACGCACCGGCCCCTTGACCCTGGCCTCGATCCGCTCGAGCTGGGCGAGTGTTCCGTACGGATCATCGGCTCCCTGTATCAGCAGCACCGGGCATTGGACCTGTTCGGCCTCGGGCTCCAGCGTCCACGTTTGGAACGTCGGATCGAGCCAGACGTCGTACCAACCTCGGAAGGTCACGTCCGGGTCGTCGTGGTGACGCGCCAATCGCTCGCGAAGCTCGCCGGCCTCGAAGCGATCCCGCGTTTCCCGGATTGCCTCGACCGTGACGTCCTCGACCACGACGTGCGGGGCCACCAGCACGAGCCCGCTCGGCGCGTGCGCGCCCGCGTAGATCAGCGCGATGGAGGCGCCGTCGCTGTGCCCTACGAGGATCGGCTCCTCGATCTCGAGTTGCCGCAGCACGGCGGGGAGGACGGTGAGAGCCTCCTCGTGAAAGGACGTCGGCGTACGAGGTGTGGGCGGGGGGTCCGATCTGCCGTGTCCGAAACGGGAGAACACGATCACCCGGCGGCCGGTCGCCTCGTGAAGCGCATGCGGAAACGTCCGCCAAAGACCAACAGAGCCGAGACCCTCGTGGAGGAGCACGAGTGGCCGCGCGCTCGGGTCGCCCGGGAGCTCGACCGTCTCCAGGCGGAGCCCTCCGATCCTCATGTCGAGATCGATCTCGGCGCTCACGCGTGTGACCGAGCGAAGCTAGGCGGCGCCGAGGTACTTGAGAATCGCGCGCGCGCAGACCTCTTTGTAGTGCTCGTGGAGCTCTGTCCAGTTCGTCTCCTCCAACCATTGCAGGAAGAACCCGTCGATCAGCGCACGCACTCCCATTGACGCCTCTTCGACGCTGTCGACGACGAAGACCGTTCCCTCACCGGCACGGATGAGGTCGGCGTAGGTGGCGTTCATGATCGAGCGAAAAGTCGTGTTCAGCTCGTTGAACCGCTCGTTGCGCGCAGCCTCCGCGATCAGCGCGGTGTACGCGAGGTAGAAGCTTCGGTTGCGACGGGGGTCGACGAAGATCGTGTCGATCATCACCCGCACTCGTTCCTCCGGCCGCTCGACCGAGGCGAGGGCGTTCGTCATCCGCTCGGCGACGCGCGCGAGCACCCAGCGGATCGCCGCGAGCAGGAGGTTCTCCTTCGTCTTGAAGTAGTACACCGCGAGGGCCTTGGACACCCCTGCCGCATCGGCGATGTCCTGCAGCGTCGTCCGCTCGATGCCCTTGCTGCCGATCAGCCGATAGGCCGCGCGAACGAGCGCCTCTTGCGGCTCGGCGAGCTCCTCGGCCAACGCCTCGTGGCTCGGCACCGTCGTCACGCCGGCGCGCGGAGCTTGTAGCGCTCGATCTTTCCCGTCGCCGTCTTCGGAAGGTCGTCGACGAACTCGATGAGCTGAGGGACTTCGTAGCGATGGAGGCCGGCAGCGCAGAACTCACGGAGTTCGTCCGCGAGCTCGGGACCCACCTGATCGGCGTTTCGCGCAGCGACGTACGCCTTCGCCTTGGTGAAGCCCTCCATGTCGGCGCCGACGACCGCGGCTTCGAGGACTGCCGGATGCTCGATCAATCTCGCCTCGACATCGGCGGGAGAGACCCAGAGACCGCTCACCTTGAACATGTCGTCCGCCCGTCCCTCGTACCAGTACCGGCCGTCCTCGTCCCGCCGATAGCGATCGCGCGAGTAGAACCAGCCGTCGCGAATGCAGTCCGCGGTCTTCTCGGGCTGGTTCCAGTACTCGCGGAGCATGCTGTCCCCGCCGACGTACAGGTCGCCCGAGCCGGCCCCTTCGACGACGTCGCCGTCGTCGTCGACGAGCTTCACGTCGTAGCCGGGCACCGGCCGGCCGCTCGAGCCGGGTGTGACGTCGTCGGGCGTGTTCGAGCAGTAGATGTGCAGCATCTCCGTCGAGCCGATGCCGTCGACGATGACGAGGCCGTGTGTGTCGTGCCACCGATGCCACACCTCGGCGGGAAGCGGCTCGGCGGCCGATACGCACAGCCGTACCGACGAGAAGTCGCCGTCCTCGTCGCCGGCGAGCATCGCGTTGTAGAGCGTCGGCACGGAGAAGAACAGCGTGGGACGATGTTGCAGGGCCACGGAGAAGATCGCGTCCGGCGTCGGGCGCCCGCCCATGAGAACCGTCGTCGCACCGGCCCAGTACGGAAACGAGAGGTTGTTGCCGAGCCCGTACGCGTGGAACAGCTTCGTCGTCGAGAACGTCACGTCCGTCTCCTCGATTCGGAGCACGTGCCTCGCATACGTCTCGGAGGTGTAGAGGAGGTCTCGGTGCCGGTGCACGACGCCCTTCGGGCGACCCGTCGAACCCGAGCTGTAGAGCCAGAAGGCCACGTCGTCGCGGAGCGTGTCGGCCGGCGCGATCTCCTCGGACGTCTCGAGCTCGTCGGTGAGCAGCAGCTTCGGCGCGCGAACCTTCTCGGCGCAACCCGAATCGACGATCGCGAGCCTGGCGCCGCTGTCCTCGACGAAGTAGGGGTAGTCCTCGGGGCCGTACAAGGGGTTGACCGGTACCGGGACGGCGCCGATCCGCAGCGCGCCGAGAAACGCGGCAGGAAACCAGGGACAGTCGTCCATCGCGAGCAGCACGCGGTCCCCGCGCTCGACGCCGAGTTCGCGAAGCTGTGCGCCGGCGCCGCAGGTCCGAGCGAAGAGCTCGGAGTACGTCAGGGTCTCGTCCCCGCAGAGAATCGCCGTCTTGCCGTCGCGCCCGGCCTCGAGGTTCTGATCGAGCAGCAGGCTGGCGTTGTAGCGCTCGGGAATCGTCACCGCCGCCACTGTCATGCTCGGCAGACTAACCGGACAGTCAGCCCGTCACAAGGCAGCCGCCTGTTCATCGAGCACGCGCTGCGCGATCGCGAAGGCAGAGTTCGCGGCAGGCACGCCGCAGTAGACGGCGGAGTGCAACAGAACCTCCTTGATCTCGGCCGGGGTGAGGCCGTTGCGGAGCGCCGCGCGCACGTGCATCGCCAGCTCCTCGTCTCGGCCGAGCGCGAGCAGCGCGGTCAGGGTGATGCAGCTCCGTGTCTTCCGGTCGAGGCCCGGGCGCGCCCAGATCTCGCCCCACGCGTAGCGGGTGATCAGCTCCTGGAAGTCCTGCGTGAACTCCGTCGTCCCTGCGATCGCGCCGTCGACGTGCTCGTCACCTAGCACCTCGCGGCGGACCCGCATGCCGTCCTCGTAGGTCATCCGACGAGCGCCTCGTTGAACGCGTCCGCCTGCTCGACGTTCGCGAGGTGGGCGGCGTCGAGCTCCACGACCTCGCCGACGTCGGCGAGCAGGCGTCTGCTCGCCTCGTCGACGACCGGGTCGTGGCGGCCCAAGATCACGGTGGTCGGGACCTTGATCGCCCGAAGGTCGGCGCGCAAGTCCATGTGTGCGATTGCCTCGCAACAGCGCGCGTAGCCGTCGGGCGGCGTGCCGACGAGCATCGCCCGCCACGCCTCTCTGTCGCCGTCGAAGCGCGGGGTGAACCAGCGGCCGAGCACGGCGTCTGCAATGGCCTCGATCCCTTCTCGGCGGACTACGGCGGCTCGCTCGAGCCATTGCTCCGAGGGGGGAAGTCGCGGTGCCGTACAGCAGAGAACGAGCCGCTCGATCCGCTCCGGCACGCGCGCGGCGAGCCACATGCCCACCATTCCCCCGAGCGAAAGCCCGCAGAAGGTCGCACGCTCGACGGCGAGCTCGTCCAAGAGCGCGAGTGCCGCTCGTCCGAGGCCCTCGATCGTCCGGGGGCCGGCCGGCGACGCCCCGTGGCCGGGGTGGTCGTAGCGGACGACGCGGTGGCTCGGTGTCAGCGCGACGACGTTTTGATCCCAGAGCCGGTGTGTCGTGCCCAGCGAGGCCGACAAGACGAGCGGTGGCCCGTCGCCCTCGACGACGTGGTGGAGGCTCACCTGTCGTCGTCGTGGAAGCGGGAGAGCGCGCGGTCCACGAATGCTCCGGCGGAGCCGAGGTACTGGTCGGCGCTGATGTCCCGGCCTGCTTCGGAAAGCGTCTCGGGACGCAGGTTCTCGCGCATGCGCTCGGCGTCGACCTCGATCCCCTCCAGCGCTCTGCGGAGGTGGAACGCTGCGCCGCCGGTGAGCGCGAGCACGTCGGAGAGCGCCTCCCATTCGGCGTGCCACGCGCCGGCGGCCCGCTCGTGCTCGTGGTCCGCGACGAACGACGCGGCGAGCGCACGAACGCGCAGCTCGCAGGCGCGGGCGAGGACGGGCGCGACCGGGTTGCGCTTGTGCGGCATCGTCGAAGACAACCCATCGGGCAGGCGCACCTCGGCGACCTCGGTCTGGGCGAGCAGAAGGAGGTCGAGAGCCAGCTTCCCGCAGGCATCGGCGACCGATGCGCACGCGGCGACGAGCTCCCGAACGGGGCCGCGTGCCGGGTGCCAGGGAACGACCGGCTCCTCGAGCCCGAGCTCGTGCGCGTAGGCCGAGAGAACCTCGACGCCACGGTCGCCGAGCAGCGACAGCGTTCCCGCCGCGCCTCCGAGCTGTGCCACCGGCGTCCACGCGAGGAGCTGCCGGCGCGACGCCAGCAGGGCTACGAGCCAGCCTGCGGCCTTCAGGCCGAACGTCGTGGGGACAGCCTGCTGGAGCAGCGTCCTCGCCGGCATGACCGTCTCCCGGTGCTCGTCCGCGAGACGCGCGCACGCGGCGGCGGCAGCGTCGAGCTCGCGCACGACGAGCCCGCGGACGTTGCGGCCGACCAGCATCGCGGCGGTGTCCAGGATGTCCTGGCTCGTCGCTCCGCGATGTACGTCGGCGACTCCGCTGCGATCGCGCAGGGCCCGCACGAGCGGCTCGACCGGGTTCCCGGGGGCACGAGCCTCGTCCGCAATCGCCGAGACGTCGTAGAGCGCCGGATCACACGCGTCCTCGACGCCCTCGACCCCGGAAGCAACTGCGAGCGCGCGCTCGGCGTCGAGCATCGCCTGTAGCCAGGCGTGCGCCGAGACCGCGTCGCGCAGCTCGTCCGGGACGAAGATCGGACGGAAGAGCTCAGAGCTCAAAGAAGGCCGTCTCGGGTTCGCCCTGGAGATGGATGTCGAAGCGCAGCTCCGTCCCCTCCTCTCGCGCCAGCATCGTGTCGTCCTCGGGAATCTCGCCGGGAACGTACAACCGGGTCAGAACCGGCTTGAGCAGCCCGCGCGCGAACACCATCACCTCGAAACGACGGGCGTCCGGCGGTAGGAGGAATGTGAACTCACCGTCGGCGTCCGTTCCGCAGCGGGCGAACCCGAAGGACGGCTCCCAGAACTCGACGAGCGCGTCGTCAACGGGCGCCCCGTCGCCGTCGAGGACGCGACCGCGCAGCGTCACGCTTCCGCTCGGCAGCTCGTTCTGCTTCTGCCGCGAGAGACCGATCGCGAAGTACGGCCCGACCGTCTGCGAGGGCGTCCTCATGTCTCGAAGGGCGTACGCCGGAGAGTGATGTCGAATTGGAAGCCGAGCGCCCACACCGGCTCGGTCGTCTCCAGGTCGAAGCGCGCGACGAGGAGCTCGCGCGCCTTCGGATCGCGCACCGAGTTGAAGATCGGGTCATAGGGGAAGAGCGGGTCGCCGGGGAAGTACATCTGGGTCACGAGCCGCTGCGTGAACGAGCGCCCGAAGATCGAGAAGTGGATGTGCGCGGGGCGCCAGGCGTTCGGGTGGTTCTTCCACGGGTAGGCGCCGGGCTTGACCGTGACGAAGCGGTAGACGCCCTCGGCGTCGGTGATGGTGCGTCCGGCGCCCGTGAAGTTCGGATCGAGCGGGGCCGGGTGCTGGTCGACCTCGTGCCGGTACCGGCCGGCCGCGTTCGCCTGCCAGATCTCGACGAGGGCGTTCGGCACGGCTCGGCCGTCCTCGTCGGCGAGGCGGCCGGTCACGATGATGCGCTCGCCGAGTGGATCGCTCTCGCCCTGTGCCGTGAGGTCGGCGTCGTCCGGGTCGAGGGCATCCTCTCCGAAGACCGGTGCTGCGAGCGAGTGCAGCTCCTCCGGGAGCGGGAGGAGCTGCCGTCTGGGCGAGCGCGTCTGCGTCGAGACGTAGTCCGGATAGAGGTACGGCGGATCGGGATCGATGCTGGGAACGGTAGTCACGTGGCTCCTTTCGTCTTAAGCGAGCGCAGCGCCGAGAGCTCGTGCTCGCTCGGTAGGGGAGTCTCTCGCACGTCGTCTGCCACGCGCAGGGACCAACCGGTCGCCTCGCGCACCTGCTCGGGGTCGATTCCGCGGTGGACGTATGTCAGCGTCAGCTCGCGGTCGTCGCCTCTGGGCTCGAGGACGCCGAGGTCGGTGACCACGACGCTGACGCGCTCGCCCGAGCTCGTACGGAAGTCGATGCGCTCGACGAACGCGCGCCGGCTGTGGCGGAGCATGACGAACACCTCGCGCGCCTGGGTCGCGATCTCGGGTGCGCCCCCTCCGCCCGGGAGCCGTACGCTCGGCTTGTCGTACGGGCCGATGACCGTGCTGTTCAGGTTTCCGTAGCGGTCGATCTGCGCGGCGCCGAGGAAGCCGACGTCGATCCGCCCGCCTTGTAGCCAGTACGCAAACATCTCCGGGACGGAGACGACGAGGTCGGCGGTCTCCGCGAGCTCGCCGTCACCGATCGAGAGCGGGAGCTGGGCGGGCTTGGCGCCGATCGTGCCACTCTCGTATACGAGCACGGTGCGCGGCGCATGTGTCGCACGCGCCAGATTGCAGGCGAGGCTCGGCAGCCCGATCCCGACGAAGCAGATGTCACCGTCGCGCAGGCGACGTGCCGCCTCGACGGCCATCATCTCGTCCGCCGTGTGTTCGAGCGTGGTCACGCGGCGACCGCCTCGAGGCTCTGCCGATACTCCTGCACGTCGGCCGTTCCGAGTACATGGCGCTCCATCCACGTCCGGAACCCGTCTCGCTCGCGGCTGATCGCGTCCCAGCGGACGTAGAACTGGTTGTCGCGGTCGTAGTAGCCGTGGGTATACGACGGGTGCGCGCCGCCGGGAGCGACGCAGACGGCGTCCACGACCCACCCAGGAAGGATGATCCCACCCGGGACGGGCGTGAGCTCGTCCACGACCTCCTCGACGGTGACGATGGAACGGGTCGACGCGAGAACGACCTCCTTCTGAACTCCGAGGATCCCCCAGAGCTGAACGTTGCCCGCCTTGTCGGCGCGCTGCGCATGGACGATGCCGACGGTCGGCCGATGTGCCGGGACCGCGCTCAGGCGCTCGCCGGTGAACGGGCAGACGATCGTCGCCACGCTCGTTCGCTCGGGAAGGTCGGTGCCGCGGTAGCCGCGAAGGACCCCGAACGGGAGCGCCGCGGCGCCGGCAGCATATGCGGCGGCCATGCCCGCGTGCGAGTGCTCCTCGAGCTCGAGCGACGTCGGCCAACCGTTCTCCACGGCATCTCGGAGGCGGTGCAGCGAGCCGACGCCCGGATTGCCGCCCCACGAGAACACGAGCTTGCGCGCGCAGCCCATGCCGATCAGCTGGTCGTAGACGACGTCGGGCGTCATGCGCACGAGGGTGAGCTCGCGCTTGCCCTGACGAATGAGCTCGTGGCCGGCCGCATGCGGGATGAGGTGGGTGAAGCCCTCGAGCGCGACCGTGTCCCCGTCCCGAACGACATCCGCGACGGCCTCGGACAGCGGCAGCAGGTTCGAGCTAGACAGCGACGACCCCCGTGTAGTTCTCCGCCAGCATCGTCGCGGCCGCGTATGAGCTCGTCACATTGCGGAGCTGCGCGAGCTGAAGGTTCCTACCGAACTCGTCGCCGTTCGGCTCGAGGTGGAGCATGGTCGTCATCCACCACGAGAAGTGCTCGCACCGCCAGACCCGTCGAAGGCAGCGCTCGGAGTACGCGTCGAGGCCCGCGCGATCGCCGGATCGATACCAGTCGACGAGGGCCTCCGCGAGTATCTGTACGTCGCGCAGCGCGAGGTTCAGACCTTTTGCGCCGGTCGGCGGGACGATGTGTGCCGCGTCACCCGCGAGAAAGAGGCTCCCGTGCTGCATTGGCTCGCACACGAAGCTCCGCATGCCGGTGACCCCCTTCTCGACGATCTGCCCCTCCTCGAGCTGCCAGCCGTCGAGAGCAGTGCGCAGCTGCAGCTCCTCCCAGATCCGCCCGTGGGGCCACTCGTCGACGTCCTCGTCGTGCGCGACCTGAAGGTAGTAGCGCGAAAGGGTGGGCGACCGGAGCGAGAGCAGCGCAAACCCGCGGTCGGAGCTCGCGTAAACGAGCTCGTCCGTCGACGGCGCCACCTCGGCCAGGATCCCGAGCCAGCCGAACGGATACTCCCGCTCGAAGGTCTTCAGTATCCCTGCCGGCATCGACCCGCGGCAGACGCCGTGGAAGCCGTCGCAGCCCGCCACCACGTCGCACTCGAGCTCGAGCACGTTGCCCTCTTTGACGAACTCGATCCGCGGCCGGTCGGACTCGATGTCGCGCACCGCGACGACTTCAGCTTCGAAGAGCAGCGGAAGGTCGGCCGCGAGGCGCGCCGCGACGAGGTCCTTGACGACCTCCGTCTGCCCGTAGATGAGGATTGCCGCGTTCGTCAGCTCAGTGAACGAGATGTGGTGGCGCTCGCTCTCGAACTGCAGGTAGATGCCGCCGTGCTCGATCCCCTCGCGGTCCATTCGCTCGCCCACGCCTGCGTCTCGCAGGAGCACAGCGGACGCCTGCTCGAGCACGCCGGCTCTGACTCGGTGCTCGACGTGGTCGCGCGAGCGGGACTCGAGCACGACCGACTCGATTCCCTCGCGCACGAGGAGTTGAGCGAGGGTGAGCCCCGCTGGCCCTGCGCCGACGATGCCCACCTGCGTGCGCACTCCGCCCGTCCGACTCTAGAAGGTGGACAGGTCTGTTCCGCTCCGGACGCTGCCGTCCGCGGGAGAACTCGCCCCGCGTCGCAACCTCTCGGGCTGCTGGTGCTGCTGGCGCATTTGTATGCAGACCCTACATTGGAGCGCGCCGATGTGGCGTCGGTGGACGGCGTCCCGGGCAATGCTGTATACATGCCCCGCATGCCTCCCCTGGAGAGGCATGCATGACGGAAGAGGGCGAGTCGTCGGACTGGTGGTTTGACTAACCGGTTAGTCGAGACGAGAATGTCGGGTCATTGACAGGCCTGGACGTTGGCAGGCATGACGGAAGGAGGGAGGTCGTGAAGCGGTTTTCGTTGGTTGCGGCCGTTGGCGCGGTCGCGCTGCTCGCCGCCGTAGTGGGCGGATCGAGCGCGTACGGCGGGTCGAGCGGGCCCGCTCAGGCAGGACCGATCAAGATCGGCGCGCTCACGCCGCTGACAGGCCCGTTCACCCCCTGGGGCATCCAGGTGCGCGCCGGGATGGCGCTGGCGGTGAACGAGATCAACAGGTCTGGCGGGGTGAAGGGGCGCGGGCAGGGACGGAAGCTCAACCTCGTCGTCGCGGACGACCAGTCGACGAACACGAACGCGGGCATCGACGGCTTCAGGCGACTGACCCAGCAGGATGGCGTCGTCTCCATCGGAGGCATCATCTCCAGCAACATCGGGCTGGTGACCTCGCGACTTGCCGAGGAGGCAAAGGTGCCGCTGTTCCTCGTGAAGTCGGGTAACGACGAGATCTTGACGACGAGCAGCCGCTACACGTTCCGTACGTGCCTGCCTTCTGCCTCGATGGCGGCTGTTCCGATCGTGCAGCTCGCGCAGCGACGCGGGCTGAGGAACGTGGGCGTGATCATCGCCGACTACGCGTGGGGTCAGTCGTTCAAGTCGGCGCTCGAGGAAGAGGCCAAGAAGGCGCCGAACATCGACTTCAACGTCCAGGTCGCGCCGGTGTCGACGACCAACTTCACGCCGTACCTGCGTGCGTTGGGCGACGTGTCGCTGATCGTGGGGACGGGTCATCCGCCGGGCTCGAGCCTGGTTCTGGCTCAGTCGGGACAGCTCGGCATGAAGGCGCCGGTGGTGGGTGCGTACGGGCCGTACTCGCTCACCGCGAGGAACGCAGGGGCGGCGGCGTTCGGCCGCTGGTCGGACTTCAAGTGCATGGCGACCGCGACCCCGGCGTACAAGGCGCTCGCGAAGCGGTACCTGCGGACGTTCCCGCAGAACGAGTTCTTCGAGGACGATGCGCTCGCCGGCTACGCGTACGTGAAGGTCGTCGCGGAGGCCATCCGCAACGCCGGGGTCAATCGGCAGCGGATTGCCGCCTACGTCCATGCCAACACCTTCAACATCCCCGGGTACGCGTTCCCGCTGCGCTGGACCGCTTGGGGCGAGCTGAACCGGCCCACGGTGCAGTTCGCCGTCCTGACCAGAGGAGCGCCGCCCGAGGCAGGGTTGAACACGGCCTCTACGACCTTCTGGCCGAGGGTGCTGTTCAAGTCGCAGCCGCTCACTCCGTACCGTCCAGGGTCGTAGCGGAGGCGAAGGCTGCTCCTCGAGGTCGATGCGGTCACAAAGCGCTTCGGCGGTCTTCCGGCCGTCGATGCCGTGACGTTCGGGATCGACGACGGCGACATCGTCGCCGTGGTCGGTCCCAACGGGGCCGGCAAGAGCACGCTCCTGAAGATCATCGTCGGGCTGGAGCGGCCTACACACGGCAGCGTTCGGCTCAACGGTGCGAGGGTCGACGGTCACGCCGCTCATCAGGTGCGGCGCAGGGGGATTGCGATGGCGATGCAGCGGCCGCTCCCCTTCGCCTCGCTGACGGTCCTGGAGAACGTCGTCCTCGGCGCGATGTTCGGCGTGCGTCACGGCGTCGTCAGTGAGCGAGAGGCAAGACTCCGCGCAGTCGAAGCGTTGGCGTTCGTCGGGCTGGAGCAGCGGGCGGTCTCACCCATTACGAGCCTGAACCTCCACGAGCAGCGCTTCCTCGAGCTCGCGAAGGCACTTGCGGGCCGGCCCAAAGTGCTGCTTCTCGACGAGGTGATGGCCGGTCTCAACGAGACAGAGCTCGCCGCCTCGGTCGAGATCGTGCGCAACGTCCGCGATACGTTTGGAACGACCATTCTGTGGGTCGAGCACGTGATGAGCGCCGTGATCCAGCTCGCCGAGCGAGCCATCGTCCTCAACTTCGGCAAGGTTCTGGCCGAGGGAGCGCCCGAGGTCGTCATGCGAGACCCGCAGGTCGTCGACGCATACCTCGGGCGGGCTCGCGTTGCTTGAGGTCGCCGGGCTGGCAGCCGGGTATCTCGGCGAGCGGGTCATCGACGGTATAGACATCGAGGTTCGCACCGGCGAGGCGGTGGCGATCGTCGGCTCGAACGGCGCCGGGAAGACGACGCTCTTCCGCGCGATAGCCGGGCTGCTTCCGTCGCTCGAAGGTCGGGTCGTCCTCGACGGCGAGGACCTCACGCGCCGTCCCGCCCACCGCATCGCGCGCGCAGGAATCGCATACGTCCCGGCGGAGCGGCACCTGTTCCCCGCGATGACCCTGAAGACCAACCTCGTTCTGGGCGCCTATCCCAGCCGGCCCGACCGTGAGACCTTGGAGCTCGTGTACGACCTCTTCCCGCGGTTGCAGGAGCGACAGCGTCAGCAGGCGGGTACCCTGAGCGGCGGCGAGCAGCAGATGCTGGCAGTCGCTCGCGCGCTCATGGCGCGGCCGCGGCTGCTCATGCTGGACGAGCCCACGACCGGCCTCGCCCCGATGATCGCCGAGGTCGCGTTCGAGGCGCTGGACGGGCTCAAGGAGCAGGGGATGACGTTGCTGATTGCGGAGCAGCAGGTCCCGCTCGCTCTGTCGGTGGCCGAACGAGGCTACGTGCTCGAGAACGGCCGCATCCGCCTCAGCGGCACCTCGGGCGAGCTGGAGCGGAACCCTGAGGTCCAGCATGCGTACCTGGGGGTCGCATGAGGGCGGTGATCCTGGACGGGATCGTGCTCGGGCTGGCGTTCGGCCTGCTCGGCGGCGGGATGACGCTGGTCTACGGGCTCGGCGGCGTCATCAACCTCGCGTACGGCCAGATCGTCGTGCTCGCGGCGATCGTCATCTCGCTTCTCATTGAGGACGGCGTGCCGACGGTGCTGGCGGCCGTCGTTGGCGTACTCGCGGCAGTGGGCGTCAGTGTCTTGCTCGACCTCACGCTGATGCAGCCGGTCTACCGCCAGCACGGCGAGGAGCGGACGCTCCTGGGCCTCCTGTTGACGCTGGGTGCCGCGTTCGTCATCGGAGGACTGCTCACCTGGCGCTACCCGCTCGGCGGGCTGTACATCAACATCAGCGGAGAGCCGGTCTCGATCCTCGGCGTCCCGATGGCGGTGGGGGCCGTCTGGGCGTCCGTGATCGCCCTCGCAGTCGGTGCGGCGCTGCTCCTGCTCCTCGGTGCTACGACCTTCGGGCGCGGCGTCCGCTCCATCATCCAGGACGAGACCGGCGCGCGGCTCGTCGGCATCAACCCGTCGTTCGTCCGCACGGTCATCTTTGCGCTGAGCGGCGCGCTGGCGGGGATCGTGGCAATCGCGCAATCGATGAGCGGGCCGCTGACGGTCAACGCGGGCTTCGAGCTCACCACCTTCGCGCTGATCGTGACCGTCGTGGGCGGACTCGGAAGCGTCGCGGGAGCGTTTCTCGCGGGCGTGCTCCTCGGCGTCGTCAACACCGTCAGCGCCGACCAGTGGGGGCAGTACATCACCAGCGTCGTCCTCCTCGTCGTCGCCGCCCTCACCCTGCTGATCCGGCCACGGGGACTGCTCGGACGGTGAACGCGACAGCGGAGCAGGCGGCGAGTGCGCCGCGGCGCGGAGCGCGTCTGGCCGGTCACGCCGGCCGGGCCATCCTCCCGATCGTCGCCGTGGCGGCGATTCTCGCCGTCCTCCCGCCGCTCTGGTTCGGGGACTCGCCGTACACGACCTCGCTGGCCGTGCAGGCGTTGGTGCTCGCCTCCTACGGCGTCGGCTTCAACCTGATCTTCGGGAGCACGAACCAGCTCTTCCTCTGCACCGGCGCTCTCGCCGGCGTCGGCGGTTACGGCGCCGCCATCCTTTCGGACCGGACGTCGCTACCCATCTGGGCCGGCGTCGTGGTGGGGACGGCGATCGCGGCGATCACAGGCGGGCTCCTGAGCTGGATTGCGGTGCGACGCTCGCTAGGGGTCATCTTCACCGGGGTCGTCACGCTCGTGTTCTCGCTCGCGTTCGCCAACCTGCTCCTCGGCCAGCGCGAGTGGACGGGAAGCGAGACGGGGCTCGTCCTGACCGACGCCGCCGCGGACCTCGCCGACGATCGCGTCGGCGGCTTCTACCTCTTTGCCGGTGTGCTCGTCGTCTGCCTGATCGTCTTTCGCGTACTCCAGCTGTCGCACGTCGGCTGGGCGTTCCGCGCGCTGCGCGACGACGAAACCGCCGCGGAGCTCGCGGGCGTCGACGTAGCGCGGTACCGGATCTACGCCGCGACGGTGGGCTCGGCGATGATCGGCCTCACCGGCGCTCTCTACGCGTACAGCAGGGGCGTGGTCGACCCCTCGATCTACGCGTTTCAACAGGTGGACGTCGAAGTGCTGGTGGCGGTGGCGTTCGGCGGACTCGGAGCGCTGCTGGGCCCGGTGGTCGGCGCGACCGTGTTCGCATTCCTCGACGAGAGACTGACCGACAGCCTGCAGCTCCGGGAGGTCCTGTACGGCGTCTTCGTGATCGCGATCTTCCTCGGCTTCAGACGGGGCGTGATCCACGCGGTCGTGGCCGGGTTCGACAGGGTGTTCGCGTACCGCCGCGGGAAACCGACGTTGCAGCCGTCGCGCGAATGACGTACTCGGTCTGGCGGCCTAGCCCGCTCGGTCTACTGCTCGCTCGAGCGCCTCGCAACCTCGGCGACGCGCGCATCGTCGAAGCGCGTGCTCGGGCGGGAGGCGCTGAAGATGACGCTCGAGGGGAGATGAGGGCGTGGGCCAAGTGACGCGTACGGCGCCGCTGACCGGCGAGGAATACCTGGAGACACTCCGCGACGGGCGGTCGGTCTACATCGACGGCGAGCGCGTCGACGACGTCACCGCGCACCCGGCGTTCCGCAACTCTGCCCGCTCGATCGCGCGCCTCTACGACGCGCTCCACGACCCGGAGCAGAGCGACGTCCTCCTGGGCGTCGACCGCCTCGGGATCAGGACGCACAAGTTCTTTCTGCCGAGCTACTCGGCGGAGGAGCTACTGGCAGCGCGGGACGCGATCGCTGCCTGGGCTCGCCTGTCGTACGGGTTCATGGGACGGACACCCGACTACAAGGCGTCGTTCATGGCGACGCTCGGGGCGGCGCCGACGTTCTACGCGCCGTTCGAGGCGAGCGCCGCGGCGTGGTACCGGCGCTACGCGCAGCAGGCTCTCTTCCTCAACCATGTTCTCATCAACCCGCCGATCGACCGCAACCGCGAAGTGCACGAGGTCGAGGACGTCTACGTCCACGTGGTGAAGGAGCGCGACGACGGGATGGTCGTGAGCGGCGCGAAGATGCTCGCGACCGGCTCGGCGCTGACGCACGCCACGTTCGTCGCCCAGAACAGCGCCGTCCGGCTTGAGAAGGGGAAGGCCGAGGACTACGCGCTCGTGTTCATCGCGCCGATGGACACGCGCGGCAAGTCGCTGATCTCTCGACGCTCGTACGAGCTCAGCGCCGCGTCGCCGTGGGACAACCCGCTCTCGAGCCGCTTCGACGAAAACGACGCGGTCGTCGTCTTCGACGAGGCGTTCATCCCCTGGGAGAACGTGCTCGTCTACCGCGACGTCGAGAAGGCGACCGGCTTCTATCCCGCCTCGGGCTTCATGAACCGCTACACGCTGCAGGCCGGGACTCGCCTCGCCGTGAAGTTCGACTTCATCTGCGGCCTGATCGCGAAGGCGCTCGAGGCGAATGGCACCGCCGAATTCCGCGGCGTGCAGGCTCAGCTCGGCGAGCTCATGGGCTGGGGCAGCCTGATGTGGGCGCTGACCTCGGCGCTCGCGCTCGATCCGCAGGAGGGGCCGGGCGGGATGGCGATCCCGAAGCTCGAGTTCGCCGTCCTCGTCCGCCTGTTCGGCGCGATGGCGTGGCCCAAGGTCGAGGAGGTGGTGGCTCAGGCGCTCGGCGGCAGCCCGCTCGTGGTGCCTTCCAGCCACCGCGACCTCGGCAACGACGAGCTGCGCCCGCTGATCGACCGCTTCTACCGCGGCTCGACCGGCTCAGCCAGCGATCGGATCAAGCTCTTCAAACTGCTCTGGGACGCCGTCGGCAGCGAGTTCGGCGCGCGGCACACGCTCTACGAGCGTAATTACGGCGGAAACCACGAGCAGGTCCGCCTCGACGTCCTCAACTTCGCCAGCCGCCGCGGCCGCCTCGACGAGATGAACGCCCTCGTCGAGCAGTGCCTGTCCGAGTACGACCTCGGCGGCTGGACAGGCGACACCTGGGTCAAGCAGTAGCCGGCCGTTCTCAGTTGACGCTGACCAACCGGACAGTCAAACTCCGGTCGTGGACGACACGCAACTCGCCGAGCGGCTCGCGCGCGGAAAGCTGGTCGAAGGACCGGAGTACGCGACCGAGGACTACGTCAAGGGCCTTACGCGGACGCTGATCGTGTCCGGGGACACGGAGCTGATCAGTGCCCCGGCGTATCTCAAGGCCGCCGCGCACGCACCCCGGCTCCAGTCGTACGTGTCGGTGATCGGCATCATCCAGGACGAGCTCGGACACGCCCACATCGCGTACCGCATGCTTCGCGATCTCGGCGTCGACACGGACACCTTGATCTACGAGCGGGAGCCGTCGGACTTCCGCTACCCGTACGCCTTCGATGTGCCGCTCGAGACCTGGTCGGAGATGGTCGTCGCGAACGGTTTCTACGACCGCGCGGGCTTCGTCCTGCTCAGCGATATCTTCCAGCACACGTCATACGGCCCGTGGAAGCGGGCGCTCGTCAAGGTCGATCGGGAGGAGACGTTCCACCTCCGTCACGGCGAGCGCTGGATGAAGACGCTGGCTGGTGATGTCGCCGCGCGCGGCGACCTCCAGGCGGCGGTCGACTGGATGTTCCTGATGACGCTCGAATGGTTCGGGCTCCCCGACGATCTCAAGCGACACAAGGAGCAGATCGACTACGGCCTGAAGGGCATGACGAACGACGAGCTCAGACAGACGTGGATGTCGACTGCGGTGCCGTTCTGCGAGTCCATCGGAATCGACGTGCCGGCCCACTACGACGCTGCGGAGGCGAGGTACGTGATCGACTGTCCCTTCCCGGCGCAGTTCGACGAGGACGAAAAACGCTGGCTCCTCGAAGAGGGCGAGATCACGTGGGACGAGGTGCTCGAGCGCTGGCGCCGGCGTGGCCCGGCGAACGAGGAGCTCGTCGAGATGATCCAGCGGGGCCGCCTTCAGCGGGCGGCGCTGGCGGCCTGAGCGAATGGTGACGGAGGACCGCGTCCGCGCGGCGCTCGCGGAGGTCCTCGACCCGGAGTACCCGGTCAGCGTCCTCGACATGGGGCTCGTCCGCGGCGTCGAGATACAAGGTTCAGCCGTGCGCGTCGACGTCACGTACTGCTCGCTCGGCTGTCCGTGCATCGCGTTGATCGACGACGACATCCGGGAGCGTCTCCTCGCGCTCGACGGCGTCGAGCAGGTCGAGGTGCGCGAGGTCTTCGACCCCTGGACGCGCCGCGACATCTCCGCCCGAGGTCTGGAGCTCCTTCGGGCCAGCGGTGTCGCATGAGCGGGCAGCCCGACGTCTGGGAGGTGTTCGCACGACAGGACGAGTCGATTCCGATCCGGCACATCGGCCGGGTGGACGCGACGACGCGCGACGACGCGATCGTGTTCGCCCGGACGCTGTACGAGGAGTGGAAGTGGACGGACATGTTCATCGTGCTCCGCCGGGAGATCGCGACGGTGGTGAAGCCGGAATGACCGGGGAGTCGCTCGTCTTCGGGCGAACCGACTACGCCGAGCCTCTTACCGAGCGGGGGACGGTGGCCACGGGCGAGGACCCGCTCGCGACATGTCCTGGCCCGTGGGTCGAGTTGGTCGTGTTTCCGCAGGAGGCGGTGCACTGGATCGTTCGCGACGGCGAGGATGCGGAGAGTGAGCGCGCAGTTCGAGTTGTCCGATAGACCGGCGGAGGCAGCGGCGCTCGCGAACCTCGTCGTGGCCGTCGCCGACAACAAGTACTTTCTCGCGCACCGGCTCGCTGCGTGGGGAGTCGGTGCGCCCGCGCTCGAGAGCGCGGTAGCCTGCACCGCGATCGCGCAGGAGGAGGCGGGCCACGCGCGCGGTCTGTACTCCCTGCTCGAGGGCTTCCCGTCCGGGCTCAGACCGGTTCCGCTCGAGCGCGAAGACGACCGTCCACGCAAGTACGCCGTCTCCTTCGTCCTGGACGACAACGACTCGTGGTACCGGGCCGTCGCCGCTCTCGCGCTGATCGATCTGGCCATGACGACGCTTCTGGAAGCGTGCGTCGGGTCGTCGTTCGCCGAGCTTCGCAAGCGAGCGGATCGCATCCTCGGCGACGAGCGGTTCCATGCGCGTTACGTCGAAGGGCGTCTGAGCGAGCTCGCCACGTCGCCGGCGGAAGCCGCCGCGCTGGAGGACGAGCTCGCCACATTGCTCCCCGAGACGCTCTGTTGGTTCGGCCCGCCGGGGGAGCCGGGACTGGAGTCCCTCGTCGCGGCCGGGATCGTCTCACGCGGGAACGACGAGCTACGGGCGAGCTTTGTGGACGTTCTGCGCGCGCAGACCGAGAGAGCGGGCCTGCGTCTGCCCGAGACAGGAGAGTTGCCGTGGGAACGATGGAGCAGCCTGGAGCGCCGGCTGAAGGCGGCGCCGACGCCCGCGACAGCGTGACATGTCCCTGGTGCGGGTCGGTCGAGGTCGAGCGGCTCGGCGAGTTCGGACCGGGACTGATGACCGAGCAATGGATCTGCCTCGTGTGCAAGAGCCCGTTCGAGTGGATTCGGAAGCGATGATCCTGTCCGCGCTCGAAGACGGGGTGATGACTGTGCGGCTCGCTCGGCCAGAACGCCGGAACGCTCTCGACGAGTCGATGCTCGAGGGTCTCCGGACGTCGCTCGAGGCAGCGGCGACAGACGTTGCGACGCGCGCGATCGTCCTGACGGGCGAGGGCTCCGCATTCTGCGCGGGCGCCGATCTCGCCGGGTTCGAGGGCGAGCGCGATGGGCGCGCCTTTCGTTTCGAGAGCCATCGGCTGACGGCCCTGACGGAACTCGTCGAGCGCATCGGGAAGCCGGTGGTCGCGGCGGTCAACGGCGCTGCGGTCGGCTTCGGCGTACAGCTGGCGCTGGCGTGCGATCTTCGCGTCGGCGCAGAGTCGGCGCGCTTCCTGTTCAGCGAGGGGCGGCTCGGATTGCTGCCGACACACGGCGGCGTCGCCAGGCTCGTCAAGCTCGTCGGCCTCGCTCGAGCACGCGACCTGCTGCTCTCGAGCCGGGAGGTCGGCGCGTCCCGGGCGTACGAGCTCGGCCTGCTCACCGAGGTGGCGCCCGACGACGAGCTGCTCGAACGCGCGCGCGCGCTCGCCGACGACGCGCTCCGGCGCGCGCCCCAGTCCTACGGCCTGACGAAGCGGGTGCTGCTGCTCGCCGCGAGCACCGATCTCGCGAGCGGCCTCAGCGCGGAGACCGTCGCGCAGAGCCACCTCGTCGGGAGCGACGACCACGCCGAAGGCGTACAGGCCGCACGCGAGGGCCGGCCGCCGTCGTTCACGGGCCGCTGATGGGTGTCCACGGCTTCGAGGGCAAGGAGCCGCGCGTCGCGGAAAATGTCTTCGTCGCACCCAGCGCGACGCTGATCGGTGACGTCGTACTCGAGGCCGAGTCGAGCGTCTGGTTCGGTGCCGTGCTGCGCGGCGATTTCGACCGCATCGTCGTCGGCCCCGGGTCGTGCGTTCAGGACAACGCCGTCGTGCACGCCGCCGAGGGTCTGCCGACGATCGTCGGTGCGAACGTGACCATCGGCCATGGGGCGATGCTCGAGGGCTGCATCGTGGAAGACGGTGCCTTGATCGCGATGGGCGCGATCGTCCTCCAGGGAGCCCGTGTCGGCACGGGTGCGCTTGTCGCCGCCGGTAGCGTCGTGCGCGAAGGACAGGAGATTCCGGCGGACGCTGTCGCCGCGGGCGTGCCGGCCGTCGTCAAGAAGGACGTCGACGGCTCGTCGCGGCGATGGGTCGAGACCGCGGCCGCGGAGTACCGCGAGCTACGGCAACGCTACCTGGACGAAATTACGGTGAGAGAGGAGTCGCGATGGTGAAGATGCTAATCGGAGGCGAGCAGACGGACGCGACCGCGACCGACGAGCTCGACGTGATCGACCCGGCGACGGAGGACGTCTACGAGACGGTTCCCGCCGGAGGGGTCGATGCCGTCGAGCTGGCCGTGCAGGCGGCGGACGGTGCCTTCCGCGAGTGGGCGAAGACGGACGCCGAGAAGCGCGCCGAGCTCCTCCGTAACGGGCTCGAGCTCGTCTCCGAGCACAGGGAGGAGATCGTCGAGACGCTCACGCACGAGCAGGGAAAGCCGACGATCGAGGCCGCCGGCGAGCTGCAGCACTTCATCCACGGCATGCACTACTACGCCGACCTTGCGACCAAGGTCCGCGGCGCCTACCAGGAGCTGCCGTCGACGCTCGGGCGCTCGTACGGAATGGTCATCAAGCGGCCGGTGGGCCCGGTTGCGGCGATCGTTCCCTACAACTACCCACTGACCCTGATGGGGACGAAGATCGGCCCCGCGCTGGCGGCCGGCAACACCGTGGTCGTCAAGCCCGCATCATCGACGCCGCTTGCGACGCTGAGGGTCGCCGAGCTCTTGCACGAGGCAGGATTGCCGGCAGGAGTGCTCAACGTCGTCACGGGTCGCGGCTCCGAGATCGGCAACGCGCTCGTGACGCATCCGCTCATTCGGCGCGTCGCATTCACGGGCGAGACGAGTACCGGCAAGCACATCGCCGAGCTCACGGCACCGACGTTCAAGCGGGTCACGCTCGAGCTCGGCGGCTCCGACCCTATGATCGTCTGCCCCGACGCGAACCTCCAGGCGGCGGTGAAAGGGGCCGTGATCGCCCGCTTCTGGAATGCCGGCCAGTCGTGTCTCGCGGCGAAGCGGCTCTACGTGTTCGACGAGATCTACGACGACTTCGTCTCGGCCCTCAAGAGCGAACTCGAGCGCTACGAGTGCGGCGAGGGCTGGACGCGTCCCGAGAAGCCCAAACTTCGGATGGGCCCTGTGCACACGCGGCACGGGCGCGACGAGCTCGTCGCCCAACTGGAAGACGCCGTGTCACGCGGCGCGAGCATCGTCCACGGGGGTGGGCCGCCGTCGGACCGCGACAAGGGCTTCTACTTCGAGCCGACGCTCGTCGAGAACGCGCCGCACGACTCGCGCCTGGTGACGGAGGAAGTCTTCGGCCCGATCCTTCCGGTCTTCCGGGTCGCGGACATCGACGAGGCCATCAGGCTCGCAAACGAGACGAGCTACGGACTGGGGTCGTCGATCTGGACGTACGACGCGCGCTACATCGACAGGGCTGCGCAGGAGATCGAGGCGGGGATGACGTGGGTGAACCAGATCCACTACGGCTACGACGAGCTTCCGTTCGGAGGCCTCAAAGAGAGCGGGCTCGGGAAGGAGCACGGGATGGAGGCGATGCTCGACTACTACCTCGAGGCGAAGTCGGTCGTCGTGGGAGGGCTGAGCTGATGGCGGTCTCGTTTGCGGTCGACGCCGGTATCGGCGTCATCACGCTCGACAGGCCGCCGGCGAATTCGTACGACGCCGCGTTCATCGAGGAGCTCGCGGACGCCGTCCGCGAGCCGGCAGACGACGATGACGTCAAAGTCGTGGTGCTGCGCAGTGCGTCCGAGAAGTTCTTCTCCGCGGGAGCCGACGTCAAGGCGTTCAACGAGAACACCGTCGAAGCGAACATGGAGATGATCCAGCTGTCGCACGAGACGCTGTCCTCGATCGCGACGGTCCCCAAGATCTTCATCGCAGAGATCAACGCGCACGCCCTCGGGGGTGGCCTCGAAATCGCGCTCGCATGCGACTTGCGGTTCGCCGCGGACGGCGACTACCGGCTGGGCACGCCCGAGGTGTCGCTCGGCGTGTTGCCGGGCAACGGCGGAACTCAACGTCTGCCGCGGCTCATTGGCTGGAGTCGCGCGCTCGACCTCATGGTCACGGGGCGGACCTTGGCGCCGGCTGAGGCGCTCGAGCTGGGAATCCTCAACACCGTCTTCCCGGCAGACGAGCTTCGCGAGCAGACGATGGAGTACGCGCGGGCGCTTGCTTCCGGCGCGACGAAGGCGATCGGCAACATCAAGCTCGCTGTCCACGAGGGGCTCGCTGGCGGTCTCGAGGACGGCCTCGAGCGCGAGCGGGAGCTCGTCGAGGAGCTGTTCTGGAGCGAGGACGGCCGAGAGGGAATTGCGGCCTTCGCCGAGAAGCGAAAGCCGGTGTTCAGCGGCAGATAGTGATGGCAACCCTCACCGACATCGACGTGACTGTGATCCGCAACCCTGCCACGGGCGAGGAAGTCGGACGCGTGCGCCGCGATGGCCGCGACGATGCGGCAGCGGCGGTCGGGCGCGCGGCGGAGGCGTTCCCCGCGTGGTGGGAGACCCCGGCCGCGAGGCGTGGCGAGCTCCTTCACGAAGGAGCGTCGGCGGTCCTGGCCGCTCGAGACGAGCTGTCTCTACAGCTGACACTGGAGCAGGGCAAGCCTCTGCGCGAGGCTCGGATCGAGATCACGCGTTTCGTGCAGACGCTCGAGCACTACGCGGGCCTCGCCAAGAACCTCCGTGGGGCGTACGTGCCCAACCTGGACGTGCGCACCCACGGCCTCGTCCTGAAACGCCCGCTCGGGGTCGTCGTGGCAATCGTCCCCTGGAACTTCCCGACGACGCTTCTCGGCAACAAGCTCGGGCCGGCCCTCGTCTGCGGCAACGTCGTGGTCGCCAAACCCGCAGAGACGACGCCGCTGACGACCCTCCGAATCGCCGAGCTCATGCGCGAGCATGGCCTGCCCGAGAACGTGTTCCAGGTCGTCACCGGCAAAGGGTCAATTCTCGGCGAAGCGCTCGTGGCGGACGCGCGAGTAGCGAAGGTGGCGTTCACGGGCTCGACCCCGGTGGGGAAGCACGTCGCCGAGCTCGCTGCACGCGGCGTCAAGCGGGTGACGCTCGAGCTGGGCGGGTCCGATCCGATGATCGTCCTCGACGACGCCGACGTCGATGCCGCGGTCAGCGCCGCGAGCGTCGGCCGCTTCTTCAATTGCGGCCAGGCCTGCCTCGCGATCAAGCGTCTCTACGTCCACGGGGCGATTGCCGACGAGTTCGTCGAGAAGCTCGTCGGCAAGGTCCGGAAGCTGAGCATCGGTTCGGGCACCGCCGGGGGGACCACGATCGGGCCGCTGCACAGCGAGGAGCAGCGTGCGACCCTGGAGGCTCAGGTCGACTCGACCCTCGAGCAGGGCGGTGAGGTTCTCGTCGGCGGCCGGCGGCCGGACGGCGACGACTTTGCGAGCGGCTGGTTCTACGAGCCGACGCTGATCCTCGAGCCGCCGCACGATTCGAAGCTGGCGACCGAGGAGGTCTTCGGCCCCGCGCTTCCGATCTGGCGCGTCGGCAGCCTCGAGGAGGGAATCGCTCGCGCGAACGCCAGCGGGTTCGGGCTCGGCTCATCGGTGTGGACTCGCGATCTCACCGCCGCTACGGTCGCGGCCGAAAAGCTCGAGGCCGGCTACACGTGGATCAACTCGAGCCAGATCGTCTACGACGAGCTTCCCTTCGGCGGCTTCGGCGAGAGCGGGATCGGGAAGGAGCACGGGATCGAGGCTCTCGACCACTACCAGGAGGCGAAGGCCGTCGTGGTGAAGCAAAGTCCGCGCTAGTGCCGCCTCTGTACTTCGAGGACGTCGAGGTCGGCTTCCGGTTCGAGACGCAGCGGCGGACGGTCACCGAGGCCGACCTCGTCGCTTTCTCCAGGGTATCGGGTGACTTCAACCCGCTGCACACGGACGCGTCGTTCGCCGCCGGCGCCATTTACGGAGAGAGAATCGCCCATGGCGCGCTCGTCCTCTCGATCGCCACGGGTCTACGCCAGCGCACCGGCCTCTTCGACGGAACGCTGATGGGGCTCCTGGAGATCCGCAGCTGGCGCTTCGTCGCGCCCGTCCGGATCGGAGACACGATACGGGTCGTCAACGAGGTCAAGGAGCTGCGCCCCGCCTCGAAGCCGGACCGCGGCGTCATGGTGCAGGCGGTCGCGGTCGTCAATCAGCACGACGCTGTCGTGAGCGAGGGCGAGCTCGTCCTGCTCCTCAGGCGACGCCGAAGCTAGGCGACGCCGGCCTTCGTGCGCCAGCCTTCGTGGTAGGTGCGAGCGACCTCGGAGTATGGGCACGGGCTTACGACTGCCCGGTTCCAATGGCAGAGGCCGTGGGGGTCTCGACCTGAATCGGGTACTGCGCCAACGAGGGAAAGATGCTGACCCTTGCAGTCGTGGACGCCACGTACGCCGAACTGGGAACTGAAGTGACCTTCGTCTGGGGCGAGGAGGGCGGCACCGCGAAGCCGACAGTCGAGCCGCACGTGCAGACGGAGATCCGTGCCGGGTCAGCACCGTCCCGTACAGCAGCAGGTGCTGGCCACGGTCCCACTCCACGTTCGGAGGCGGCTACTAGAACGAGCCGCGACCGGTACCGATCGCGCAGGAGCGTCCGGTACCGGTCGAAACGGAGACGCCACGACGACCCGCGCGCCGGGGGGCGGGAATGCCGAGGCCCGTCCGGTCGTTTTCATCGATGTCGCACCGTTGACGTGCGCCTTTTGGCGTCCGGCCAGACGGCGGCACCGGTGCATCTGAAGGTCTCGAGGAAGGAAGAGGAGGAAGGTGAAAGACATTCACCCGGAGCTGGTACTGACAACTGTGCGTTGCAGCACGTGCGGCAACGTGTTCACGACACGCTCGTCCCGTCTCGAGCTCACGGTCGACGTGTGCTCGAGCTGCCATACGGCATATACCGGGGTCGAGCGCGAGATCCTCACCGGGAGCCGCATCGCGCGCTTCGAACGACGCCGCGCACGTGCAGTTACCGCCTGACCAATAGGAGGACGAAAGATCACCAGCATGCTGGACAACGATGAAGTGAGCGTGTTTCTCGAGGCCGCCGAAGACGAAGGCGTCGTGGAGCCGGCTGCCCTCGAGTCGATCGCGGCGATCCTCGACCTCGACGACGACGAGCTTGCGACACTTCGCGGCGAGCTCGAGTCGCGAGGCATCGTCGTGGATGCCTCGGAGCACCGCGACGATGCCGGGACGAGCAGGGACCGACAGCTCGAGCTGCATCTCGATCCTGAGCCGACCGGGGCGACTGACTCGATCACGCTGTTCATGAACGAGATCGGGAAGCACGACCTGCTCACGGCCGCCGAGGAGGTGGAGCTCGCCAAGCGGATCGAGCGTGGCGATCGACAGGCGAAGGAGCGCATGATCAACTCGAACCTCCGCCTCGTGGTGTCGATCGCAAAGCGCTATCGGGGTCACGGCGTCCCGTTCGGCGACCTCATCCAGGAGGGCGTGATCGGCCTCAACCGCGCGGTCGAGAAGTTCGACTGGCGCCGGGGGTTCAAGTTCTCGACGTACGCCACCTGGTGGATCCGGCAGGCCTGTCAACGCGCGATCTCGAACCACTCCCGGACGATCCGCATCCCTGCGCACGTTCACGAGCGGCGGGTGAAGATCGCTCGGCTCGCCCGGCAGTTCGAGGTCGAGCACGGGCGGGAGGCCACCGCCGAGGAGATCGCTCGTGTCACCGGGTACGAGCTCCAGCACGTCGAGGAAGCCCTCGGCGCCGTCGAGGCGTCCGTTTCGCTGAACCAGGCCGTCGGGGTCGACGGAGACGCCGAGCTCGGCGACCTCTTCTCCGACCCGGACGCGGTCGATCCCCTCGAGGAGACAGGAGAAGCTCTGCGCCGGGATGCGGTTCGAGCAGCCCTTGCGTCACTTCCCGAGCTGGAGCGGCGGATCCTCGAGCTGCGCTTCGGGTTCGACGGGGAGCAACAGTCGCTCGAGGCGATCGAGCGCGAGCTCGGCGTCTCGCGTGAGCGCATCCGTCGACTCGAGCAGCAGGCGCTCCAGCGGCTCGGCACCGTGCTCGAGGGCGTCGTCGAGGCGGGTCGGGAGGAGCTCGCCGGCGCAGCCTGACCGCAGGGAGGGCAGTACCCCTCTGCAGGGAAGTACATACGCATCTGTTTCGACCCGCTAACACGTAGCTCACACCCGACCCGCTACGGTCGACGCTTGGTGTGCCCACAGCAAGCAACCACATGCAGGAGAGGGTGAGGGACGTCATGACCCGTATCGCCCGCCTCCTCGTCCTCGTCGCCGCACTGGCCGCCGTCGCGGCGCCGGCCGCGGTCGCCGGCGACCGCATGTGGGTCGGGTTCCACGACGACCCGAGCTACCGCTGGGTGTCCTCGCGACAGGTACGAGTCGAGCGCTCCGCGAACGACGGGGCCACCATCGTGCGGCTGCTCGTTCAGTGGAACCTCGTCGCGAAGCGGCGGCCGTCCAGCCCGGCAGATCCGCTCGATCCACGCTACGAGTTCGACGACGTGGACGAGGCGCTCCGCGTGGCCCAGGAACACGGCCAGGAGGCGATGCTCACCATTTCCGGTACACCCCGCTGGGCGGGCGGAGGCAAGCCGAACCTGATGCCCCGCCAGCTTCGAGACTTCCGGCTCTTCGCGCAGGCGATCGCGGCTCGCTACTCGGGGCGCTTCGAGGGCCTGCCCTTCGTGCGGTTCTGGTCGATCTGGAACGAGCCGAATCTGAACCTGTTCCTGACGCCGCAGTTCGACCGGCGGGGGCGCTCGGTCGCCCCTGCCAACTACGCGAAGCTGTACGCAGTGGGTTACGCGGGCATCACGGCCGGGAACAGCCTCGCGCAGGTCGCCATCGGCGAGACGTCGGCGCGCGGCCGCGATCGCCGTGTACCCAGCGTTTCCGACACACACTCGCCCGGGCGATTTGCGGAGCTCGTGGCAAAGGCGAACCGACGGCTCAAGTTCGACGCGTGGGCACACCACCCGTATCCGTTCAACCCCAACTCGAAGCCAGGCCAGATCGTCAAGTGGCCGAATGTCTCGCTCGCGTCGCTACCGCGGTTCGCAAAGAGCCTGAACGGCTGGTTCAGAAGGCCGGAGACCAAGATCTGGGTGACCGAGTACGGTCATCAGACTCGGCCCGAGGACTCGCTCGGAGTGTCGTACGCCAAGCAGGCAGCCTACGTTCGACAGTCGATCGCACTCGCCCGAGAGATGCCGTTCGTCGGGATGTTCATCTGGTTCGTGTACCAGGACGACCAGGGACAGCCCTGGGATTCGGGTCTGTACACGCGTGGCGGCACGCCGAAGGGAAGCTCGCCGATCGCGTTCCGGGCAGCGGCGACAGCGCTCGATCCGCGAAACGGCGTGTTTGCGTTCCGGCGTGGGACGCTCACCCCGGTTGTGAAGCTCTTCGCTCGCCGGTACTGCGCGAACGACTCGACTGGAACGCTCATCGGGATGACGTGGCGTATCTTCCAGGCCGGAAGGCTGATCGCCGTCGGCCAGCAGAGCGCGCCGCTTCTCCGAGATTGCACGATCGTCGCGCGGCTACGGTTCCGCCGGCCCGTCGCAAGGGGGCAGACCTACAGGGCGACGTTCGAGCTCAACGATCAGAACGGCATCCTCCTCACGCGTCAGGTGACGATCCGCGGGACGTAGGGACCGCGCACGGTCGCAACACTACGTCGCGGTCGTGCCGACGGCCGGCCCGTCGTCGGTGTCCTTGAGGTGCTGGTGCACGAAGGCGATCGCCATGCTGCCTTCGCCGACGGCAGCGGCGACGCGTTTCACCGGGCCGGAGCGGACGTCGCCGCACGCGAAGATGCCCGGGACGCTCGTCTCGAGGAGGTATGGATCGCGGTCGAGCCGCCACCGGCCCGCGTCGCGTACGTCCGAGCCGGTCAGCACGAATCCGTGGCGGTCGAGAGCGATCTCGGGGGGTAACCACGACGTCTCGGCATCGGCTCCGATCAGGATGAACAGCCCGTCGGAGTCGAGCCTGGCGGTCTCGCCGGTCTCGGCGTCGTGGACGTCGATCGCTTCGAGGCATCTCTCGCCGCGAGCCGCCACCACTTCGGTCCGATACAGAACACTGATGTTCGAACGCGTCGCGAGCTGGTCGACGAGATAGCGTGACATGCTCTTCTCGAGGCTCTCGCCTCGGCAGAGGATCGTCGCGCTGCGCGCATGGGCGGAGAAGAACAACGCCGCTTGTCCAGCCGAGTTGCCGGCACCCACGATGTGGATTTCGAGTCCGTGGGTGCCCGGAGCCTCGCCGCGTGCCGCGCCGTAGGAGACACCCCGCCCGAGCAGCCGGTCGATTCCGTCGATCGACAGCTGTCGCCACGCGACGCCACAGGCGAGGATGATCGTGCGCGCACGCAGGACGTCTCCTCCGTCGAGATGAGCCTGGCGCGTCGGCGCATCGATCCGCGTGAGAGCTCGCGTCACGAGGATCTCAGCGCCGAGCCTGCGTGCCTGCTGCAGGGCACGGCTCGCGAGCTCGTCGCCCGAGACGCCCGAGGGGAATCCGAGGTAGTTCTCGATCCGCGACGAGGTGCCCGCTTGTCCGCCGGGGGCCTCGCGCTCGACCACGATCGTGCGCAGGCCCTCTGATGCTCCGTACACGGCGGCTGCCAGCCCTGCAGGTCCACCGCCGACGATCACCGTGTCGTACTCTGCTGCGCCGGCCTCGGTGCCGAGTCCCAAGAGCTCGGCAACTCGCCGGAGCTGCGGCCGTACCACCGTCTTGCCGTCGACGATGCGGACGACCGGGCGGTCCTCTTCGGCCTGCAGCGGCCCGCCCCACTGTTCGGAGGCATCGGGTTCATCGGGCTGCAGCCACTGGAACGAGACCTGGTTGCGGTCGAGGAAGCGGCGCAGCTCGGAGCACGCGGGATCCAAGCGGTCACCGAGCACGATCGCCCGCGGCGGCGGCGGATCGGCGGCGATGCCCTGCAGACCACCGGAACCGCTCATGCGATGGCCCGCCAGACGGCCGACCTCCTCGACGACCTCGGGCGCGACGGCCGCCACAGCGTGGTAGTCGTGCGGCTCGAGACGCATGACCCGCGACGGATCCGCCGCGCGAAAGCCCACCGGGAAGCCAGTGCCCAGCACGATTGGTACTTCGCCGAAGATGTCCCCTGGGTGGCGCTCGCCGACGACGCGCTCGATGCCGTCGACGACCTTGATCGCCTCGATTCGGCCCTCGAGCACGGCGAAGAGCGCGCGTTCCCCGCCCTCGACGACTGCGTACTCGCCCGGCACGAGGGCGATGTCGGCGGCGGCGCGGGCGACCCGCTCGCGATGGGCCGGGTCGAGGTCCGCGAAGACCGGCACCGCCCCGATCTCGTCAGCGGTCACCATGTGCACGGCAACGTACCCGCACAACTAGTTCGGCGGTCCGCACGTCTGTAGTGACAATGCGGGCGGACGCTGCGAACGAGTGGGTCGGACTCGAGCTTCGACACCTCGCGGCTCTGCGCGCTATTGCGGACGAAGGCTCGTTCAAGGGCGCCGCGCGTCTTCTCGGATACACGCCGTCGGCGATCAGCCAGCAGATCGCCGGTCTCGAGCGGATCGTCGGAACGGAGGTCATCACGCGCGAGCCCGGCCGCAGGGCGTTGGGGCCGACGGAGGCCGGCAGGATCCTGCTGCGTCACCTCGACGGGATCGAGACGCGCCTCAACGCGGCAAGGCTCGACGTGGGAGAGCTCGCGCGCGGTGTCAGCGGCCCGGTCCGAATCGGCGCGTACGAGAGCGTCGGGGCGCGGATCCTTCCGGACGTCATCCGTCGCTTTCAGCGCACGCACCCGAGGGTCGAGATCGAGGTCGTGGACGCGGCGATCGACCTCGACCTCGTGCGGCTGCTGGAACGCGGGGTTCTCGATCTCGCGTTCACCACAACCCCGATCCCTCCGGCCCCCTTCGAGTCGCGCACGATCCTGCACGACCCCTGGGTCCTCGTCGCGCCCTCAGCGTCGGAGCATGCGGAGCGCGGCACGCCGCAGACACCTGAGGAGCTGGCAGGGGTTCCGCTGATCTCCTTCCGGTCGTCGCGAGCCATCGACCCGTGGATGGAGCCCTTCCGCGCCGCCGGCGTCGAGCTCGACATCGTTCTGCGCTCCGACTTCAACCGCGTGATCCACGAGTTCGTCGCCGCTGGGCTCGGCGTGGCTCTCTTGCCGCTCCTCGCGGTCTACGCGCACGATCCGAGGGTGCGAGTCATCGAGCTCGACGGCCTCATCCCTCCGCGTGAGATCGCGATCGCGTGGCACGCCGAGCGCATCACGACCGCAGCAGTGGAGGACTTCGCCGCGCTCGCCGTCGAAGTCGGCGCGGCGGTCAGCGATAAGCGCACGAAAATTCGACGAGCCGAAGACAGCGAGCATGCATTTAGCGGTAAGCAGATGTACACGGGTATTTCCTGTTCCTGATCGCACAACCGATTTGCGCGCCGTCTAACTGGTCGAAGGAGTAGCTCGTCGCGCCACTCGCGACAGGCTGCGCGTGTTCATCTACGCGAGGGAGGTCGCATGTCGACGCGATCAATTGTGCTCTTGATGGGTGTGATCGCAGCCATTGCCAGTCTCGCCCTCGGCTCGTCCGCAGCGGCGAAGAACGAGGGCGCCACGGCCGGCACGGTGGTCATGGTCCACGATCAGGAGCCCGGAATCCTCAACCCGTTCCTTTCGGAGGGAAACGGGTACGTCAACTCGCTCACCATTGGGCCGGTACTGGCGTCGGGGTCGATCTTCAACCAGAAGGCGCAGCTCGTCCCGTACCTGTTCGAATCGAATCCGAAGCTCATCAGGAAGGAGCCGCTCACCGTCACCGCCACGTTCAAGAAGTCGGCGGTGTGGAGCGACGGCAAGCCCATCACGGCGACGGACTTCATCGCCACGTGGCGGACGATCATGAACCCCAACTGGGACATCACCTCCCGTGAGGGCTTCGAGGACATTCAGCGCATCGTCCCCAAGGGCAGGAGCTTCACGGTCTACTTCAAGCCGAAGCGAGCCTACGCCGCGTGGGACGCGCTCATCGCCAACACGTTCATCGCGCCCGCCCACAAGGTCGCCGGCCAGGACTTCAACAACCTCTGGCAGGATTCGATGGACATCGCGAGCGGCCCGTTCAAGTGGCAGAGCTGGCAGCGCGGCACGCAGATGACATTGGTGAAGAACCCGAGGTTCAGGGCCAGCACTCCAGCGAAGATCGATCGGCTCGTCTTCCGCTTCATCGCGGGCTCCTCGGAGTTCCAGGCGCTGCAGAGCGGCGAGGCCGACGTCATGGAGCCCCAGCCGCAGGTGCAGATCGTGGACTTCTACAAGAACAACAAGTTCACGGTGCAGGCGGGCCAGGGCTACCAGTGGGAGCACCTGGACTTCCAGCAGGGCGCCAAGGCGCATCCGGCACTGAAGAAGAAGTTCGTCCGCCAGGCGATCATCCAGGGCATCAACCGCGCCCAGCTGCGCGAGGTGCTCTACGTGAAGACGGGGCTTGTCACGAGCAACAAGCAGATGCCCGTGCTCCAGAGCCATGTCTTCAAGCCGTTCGAGGCGGGCTACAGGACGCCGTACGCGCGGTGGAAGTTCAGCCAGCGGAACGTCATCGCGCTGCTGAAGAAGAACGGGTGCACCGGTGGCCCGGACACCCCGAGCGCCGGGAACTCGAAGATCTTCAGCTGCCCGGGCGTCGGCGCGCTGTCCTTCCCGTTCACGACCACCTCGGGCAACCCGCTCCGGGCATTGACGTTCGAGATCATCCAGCGGCAGCTGAAGAGCGTCGGCATCGAGTTCACGCCTCGATTCATCAATCCCGCCGTGCTCTTCGGTGGCGGCATGCTCACCTCTGGCGACTGGCAGTCGGTGCTGTTCACGTTCCTGGGCAGCCCGACGAGCTCGACCACGTTCTTCGGGATCGGCGGATGCGGTGGCGACCAGAACTACGGTGCCGCGTGCAACCGGAAAGCATCGGCGCTCCTGCAGAAGGCGCAGTTCACGCCCGACGCGGAGCAGCGAAACGCGATGCTGCACAAGGCCGAGGAGATCCTCGCTGACGAGGTCTTCTCGATTCCGCTGTTCGCCCGACCGACGTTCGTCATCAACAACAACAAGGTGAAGGGCCTCGTTCGGAACCCGACGAACCAGAGCACGACCTGGAACGCCGAGGGCTGGAGAGTCAGCTAGCGAATCGGCTGACCCTCACCTTCTCGTAGACGCGAGCCCCACACGCTCCTCCGACCGTCAGGGAGCGGGTGGGGCTCGTTCGCGAGACGCTCGAGTCGAATGCGGGCCGCCACATGCTCGAGCAGCACGGAATCACCCAGGGCCCCGCGTCCAATCCGGAGAGAGCGTCGGCTTCAGAGGCGCGCAATCCATCGGGACCCTGAGTGAATACACGGAGGACCTCGCACACTATCGGTGGTTTCTGGAGAAGCAATTACCGTGGCTAATGTCGTGCGAAGAATCACGGTTCGGTTGAAGTCGCGCGCGATTAGCTCGCGTCAGTTATCGAGGCGCTGATCCTCGAGGTCGAGGTCGCGGCCGACACGCAGCCAGACGTCGTTGCTGATCACACCGCTGCGGCGAAGCTCGCTGAGGGCTTGCCGTTCCGCCTCGAGCAGCTCGCGACGCAGGCGCTGGTAGTCCTGCGACCGCGCCTCGATTGCGCCGTCGTCTCCGTCGTCGAAGCGCGCACGAAAGCGGTCGGTCCGGAACCGATACGCACCGCGGACCCGCTCGGCCGTGTCCTCTCGCACCCACTCCTCGCCGATCAGCTCCTCGAGACGAGCCAGGGCGGCCTCCGCCGCTCGGATGCGAGCCTTGGCGTCCTCGCGCTCCTCGATCCCGTCGTCGGTCAGACCCAGCACGCGGATCACGTACGGGAGCGTCAGCCCCATGCCGACGAGGGTGGCGAGGATGACCGACAAGGTGAGGAAGAGGATGAGGTCGCGGCCCGGAAACGGAGCGCCCGCGTCGGTCTGGAGCGGCAGCGCGAGCGCCGCCGCCAGCGAGACGGCGCCTCGCATTCCCGCCCACGAGACGAAGACTGCGCCGCGCCAGTTCGACATTCGCCTCGCGATCCACTTCGGGGCGTGTAGCACGGCGAACACCCAGGCGAAGCGCAGGGCGATCACCGTCAGGCTCACGAGGGCGGCGTAGCCGAGCAGGCGCGCCGCCGGCACGTCGCCGAGTGCATCGAGGACGACGGGAAGCTGGAGGCCGATGAGGACGAAAAGGAGCGCGTTCAACAGGTACTGGACGATCTCCCACACCGCCAGCCCCTGAAGTCGCACGTGCGCGTTCGTCAGCTCGGGGGTATGCCAGCCGAGGTAGACACCGGCAGTGACGGCCGCGAGCACGGCCGACACACCCATCAGCTCGGCCGGGATGAACGCGACGTATCCGGTCAGCAGTGAGATCGTGATCTCGGCCGGTGGGTTGTCGAGACGGCGCCTGATCTGGCGGATGATCCATCCCACCGCGAGGCCGACGGCGACTCCGCCACCTGCGCTGACGACGAAGAGGCCGCCGGTGTACGCGGCTGAGAACGATCCTGCGACCACCGCTGCAACCGCTACGCGGTACAGGACGAGCCCCGTTCCGTCGTTCACCAGGCTCTCGCCCTCGACGATGGTCACGAGCTTGCGGGGGACGCCGAAGCGGCGCGCGATCGCGGTCGCCGCGAGCGGGTCGGTGGGGGAGACGATCGCGCCGAGCACGAAGGCACTGCTCCAGGAGAGATCGTCGATGAACGCATGAGCTACGACGGCGACGCCGACCGTCGTGACGGCTACGAGGCCGACCGCGAGCAGCCCGATCGGGCGGACGTTCGTCCGCAGCTCGCGGAGGGACGTGAAGAATGCCGCGCTGTAGAGGAGCGGGGGAAGGACGCCGAAGAAGACGAGCTCGGGCTGGAGCTCGAACTCCGGCATTCCCGGCACGAGGCCGATGACCAGACCACCGAGAACGAGAAGGATCGGGTACGGGATACGCAGCGTGGGGGCGACGGCGAGCATCGCCGCGACGGCGACGATCAGGCCGAGGGCGACGAGCCCGTCCTGCAACTCGAGATGCATCGCACCATCGTGCCGAAGCCGAGACTGGTCGATCCAGACCGGCTGGTTCGACGACGCGCTCGATTCGAACAGGCGAGAGACGCTCCCGAGATGCCTCTCGCCTCGTCCGATCCGTCCCTCGCCGGAGGGCGCGCGAGGAACGCGCTCACCGGTGAGAATGTGCCTGCTGCCTGTGCGCCTGGGATGTGAGCGCGTGGTGAATCAGTGGAGCGCGCCCTCGATGGCAGGCGACCCCCCGGAGGATCCACTTCTCTCGCACCTCACTCTCGAGGAGTAGCGCCGTCTTCCCGAACGTCGATCCACTCCGAGTACTCGGCGGTGAACTCGACCGCTCCGTTCACCTCGATGACGACCCACCCGCCGTTCGACGCAGGCAGGAGATCGGCGCCCACCAGCCCTGCGAAGGCCGGGGGCACTCTGCCGTCGCGTGCGTGCGCGGTCCTCGGGTGAGCGATCGAGTGGCGCCGCAGGATACGCGCAGTCAGGAGCTTCGCAGAACCTCGAGCGCTCGTTGTGGCGTCGGCTCCTCCCAGCTCGCACTCCATCGACGAGGGCTCGGCTCAGGGCCTCGTTGGTCGGCGTGGGCCGGCAGGCGATCAGTGGGAAACGCAGCGCCAAGCGTGACGTCTCGGGCGGGAGAGGAACAAGGGACTTCACCAAGCCGGCACGTCCTCAACACCACCGCGGCACGTAGGCTGGGCACGTGGGTCGGAGCGAGGACCACGCCTTCATCGCCCTCGACACGACGATCGGCGTGCTCGGGATCGAGGCCACGGATGCAGGTGTTCGGCGAGTACGCCTCGCTGACGGCGGTGCGCGGGTGGTCAGCGGCTACGGGCTTGCCGAGTCGCATGCCGCGGAAGCGGCTTCGCAGCTCGCCGAGTATGCGCGCGGCGAGCGGGAAGCCTTCGACCTCGTGCTCGACTGGAGCGCCGTCGTCGAGGCGGATCGCCGCATCCTCGAGATCCTCTGCGAGGTCGCGCCGTTCGGCATCACGGTGACGTACGGCGAGCTCGGTCGGCGGGCTGGGATCGAGGACGCTCGCGAGATCGGTGTGGTCATGGCGAGGAACCCGCTTCCGCTCGTCGTGCCGTGCCATCGCGTCGTCGCCTCCGACGGGCTGGGCGGATACGGGGGCGGTGTCGAGCTCAAGCGGCGGCTGCTCGAGCTGGAGGGAGTGCTTCCGCAGCGGTTCGATCTCGACGCCCTTTGACACGCCGATAACGTCTCGCCGATGGAGCTCGTCGACCTCGGGTCGAGCGGTCTGCGCGTCTCGCGCGTCGGGCTCGGTTGCAACAACTTCGGCGGACGCATCGACTTCGCAGCGACGCGCGCAGTCGTCGAGGCGGCGCTCGACTCGGGAATCACGTTCTTCGACACGGCCGAGATCTACGGGAACGGCGGGGACAGCGAGCGCTTTCTCGGCGAGATCCTGGAGGGTCGCCGCGACCGTGTCGTGCTTGCGACGAAGTTCGGGTGGGGCCCGGAGGTGGGCAACGGCGCCGCCGAGTACATCCGGCGCGCGATCGAAGGCTCGCTCGAGCGCCTCCGTTCCGACTACGTCGATCTCTACTACCTCCACAAGCCCGATCCGTCGACACCGATCGGCGAGTCGCTGTCCGCGCTCGACGAGCTCGTTCGCGAGGGGAGAGTGCGCGCGATCGGGTGCTCGAACTTCTCGGCTGCGCAGCTCGCGGAAGCGGACCGGGTGGCGCGCGAGCTGGGAACCGCACGCTTTACCGTGCTCCAGAATCAGTACAGCCTTCTCGAGCGGGGCGACGACGCGGACGTTCTGCCCCTCTGTCGAGAGCTCGATGTCTCCTATATCCCCTACTTCCCGCTGGCGAGCGGTCTACTCACGGGGAAGTACCGACGCGGGAGCTCTGCGCCGGACGGGTCGCGCCTGGCGGGGCGCGTGATCGAGAACGCGCGTTTTGATCGCATCGAGGCGTGTACCGCCTTCGCGGAGGAGCGGGGGCACTCGCTGCACGAGCTCGCCATCTGCGCTCTGGCGTCGACGCCAGGCATCGGGTCGATCATCGCCGGCGCGACGACGCCCGAGCAGGTCAGGGCGAATGCGGCCTCGGCCTCATGGCACCTCGACGAGGACGAGCTGGAAGCTCTCGCGACGATCTGACAACCGGTCGCTCCGTTCCCAAGAGGTTGAATGCGCAGGATGCTCCTGGCCGAGATCGCCGACACGTCGGCTGACGTCGCCTCGACGTCGTCACGGCTCCAGAAGATCGAGCGTCTCGCGCTCTGCCTGGCAGATGCCACGCCTGCCGAGATCGGCATCGCGGTCTCGTACCTTTCGGGCGAGCTTCCGCAGGGCATGGTCGGAGTCGGCTGGGCGGCGCTGCGCGATCTTCCGCCGCCCGCGGAGCCGCCGCCGACCATCGAGGTGCTCGAGGTCGACGCTGCCGTGAGTCGCGTCCAGGCGATCGCGGGTCGCGGCTCGCAGGCCGCGCGCCGTGAGGAGCTTGCCGCGTTGTTCGGTCGCGCGACGGAGCCGGAGCAGCGCCTCCTCGTCGGGCTCTTCCTCGGAGAGCTTCGACAGGGCGCGCTCGAAGGCGTGATGGCCGACGCCGTGGCAAGAGCGGCGGTCGTGCCCGTCGCGGACGTCCGCCGCGCGTCGATGCTCGCCGGTGACCTCGCGGAGGTCGCCGAGGCGGCGATGCGTGAGGGCGTGGCCGGTCTGGCGCGCTACCGGCTGACGCCTCTCCGGCCGATCACGCCGATGCTCGCGCAGACCGCGAGCGACGTCTCCACGGCGATCGAGCGGCTCGGGACCGCGAGCGTCGAGTGGAAGCTCGACGGCGCCAGGATCCAGGCCCACCGCGTGGGCGACGACATCCGGCTCTTCACCCGGAACCTCGCGGACATCACGGATCGCGTCCCGGAGATCGTCGATGCGCTACAGGGGCTCGACGTCTCTGCGATCGTCCTGGACGGCGAGGCGATCGCCCTGCGCGAGGACGGCCGTCCCCATCCCTTCCAGGTCACCATGAGCCGCTTCGGAACGAAGGTGGCGGCCGACGAGCTCCGCCGCACGACGCCGCTCTCGGCCCTCTTCTTCGACTGCCTGCACATCGACGGCGAGGACCTGATCGACGCTCCCGGGCGGCGTCGTCTCGCGGCCCTCGACGCGCGTCTTCCGCCCGAGCTCGTCGTCCCGCGAGTCGAGACCGACGACGCCGCGGTCGCGGAGCGCTTCCTCGACGACGCGCTTGCTCGCGGACACGAGGGAGTGATGGTGAAGTCGCTCGATGCGCCGTACGAGGCCGGGCGGCGCGGGGCGGGCTGGCTCAAGGTCAAGCCCGCGCACACCCTCGACCTCGTCGTGCTTGCTGCGGAGTGGGGGCACGGGCGCCGCCAGGGCAAGCTCTCGAACATCCACCTCGGTGCGCGCGATCCCGAAAAGGGGTCGTTCGTGATGCTCGGGAAGACGTTCAAGGGAATGACCGACGAGATGCTCGCGTGGCAGACGGAGCATCTGCTCGGGCTCGAGACGCGTCGCGAGGGACACGTCGTTCACGTCCGACCGGAGCTCGTGGTCGAGATCGCGTTCGAGGGCGTGCAGAGGAGCACGCGGTACCCGGGAGGAGTGGCGCTTCGCTTCGCCCGCGTGAAGGGCTACCGCCCGGACAAATCACCCGACGAGTCGGACACGATCGACAGCATCCGCGCCATCCACGCCCTTACGACGGGGTGAACAGCAGCTCCAGGTACGTCCGGAAGTGGCGAAGCTGCCCACGCAGGAGCTCGGGCTCGTCCAGCGCACGGGAGAGCACGAAGGTTCCCTCGTAGACGGCGAGGCCCTGGTCGGCCAGCGCGTCGAGGTCGACCGGCACGCGCGGCGGGTACTTCGCGACCACCTCGTCCAGCTTCGTGCGGGTGCGTGTGCGCCACGCGCGGACGGCCTCCGCGATCAGCTCGCGCGTACGCTCGTCGACGAGCTCCTGCTCGTACATGATCGAGGCGTAAAGGCATCCGGGAACGTCTCCGAGCTCGTCGACGAGCTCCTCCTGCAGCCCGATGAACAGGAGCAGCTGCTGCAGCGGGTCGTCGCTCAGGCGCTCCGCCCGGGTGAGCAAGTCCTCGAGGAGCTGCATGTCCTCCCCCACGTACCGCTCGACGAGACCGTGTGCAAGCGCCTGCTTCGTCGGGAAGTGGTGGAAGAAGCCACCCTTCGTCGTTCCGGCCGACGCGATGATCTCGTCCACCGAGGAGCCGGCGAAGCCCTGCTGGAGCACGAGCTGCCGGGCGGCATCGAGGATCCGCGTGCGGGTGGCAGCTCCATCGCGTGGCACGGGATCAGGTTACCAACCAGAAGGTCTATTTCCTTAGCTGGCGTTCCGCCGATGTGATTGTTAAGCTGCCTTGAAACAGACTAAGAGGTCTGTTATTGATACCGACCACTCAGTCTGCACCAGGAGGAGGTCGACATGACGAACATGAGCACGAGGGTGGATACGACACAGGAGTGGGCGGGTTTCGCCGGGGACGTCTTCGAGCGCGGTAGCAACGACTACGAGCGCGCGCGCTCTCTCTGGAACGGGATGATCGAGACGCGGCCTGCCGTGATCGCCCGGCCGGCCGGAACGGACGACGTCGCTCTCGCGCTCAGAGTCGCAAGCGAGCGCGGTCTCACGGTCACCGTGCGGGGAGGCGGACATGGTGTCGCCGGGAACGCGCTGTCGGACGCGGGCCTCGTGGTCGACTTGTCGGCGATGAAGACGATCGAGGTCGATTCCGATGCGCGGGTCGCGCGCGCCGGCGGCGGCATCACGCTCGGTGAGCTCGACCGGGCGACGCAGGAGTTCGGACTGGCCACACCGCTCGGGGTCGTGACGAAGACCGGAATCGCCGGTCTGACACTCTCGGGCGGCATCGGCTGGCTGCGGCGGAAGCACGGGCTCGCGGCCGACAACCTCCTCTCCCTCGAGGTCGTGACGGCGAACGGCGAGGTCGCCACGGCAAGCGAGTCGGAGAACCAGGATCTCTTCTGGGCGCTTCGCGGCGGCGGAGGGAGCTTCGGCGTCGTGACATCGTTCGAGTTCCGGCTCCATCCAGTCGGTCCGGAGGTCTTCTTCGCGTTCGTCCTCTATCCCGGGGAGCGCGCCCACGACGTCTTCCGCGCCGTGGACGATTACATGCGCGTGGCGCCGGACGAAGTGAGCCCGATCGCGTTCCTTGGGCGGGTCCCGCACGCCGAGCCGTTCCCGGCGGACTCGCACGGTCGGCCGTACGTCGCCGTCGCGGCCATGTACGTCGGTGAACCCGAGGACGGCAGCCGCGCGCTGGAGCCGCTGCGCGGCATCGGTGCGGCGATCGTCGACCTCAGCGGCCTGCTGCCGTACACCGAGGCGCAGGGCATCCTGGACGAGGACTACCCCGACGGACGGCGCTACTATTGGAAGTCGGTCGACCTCGAGGAGCTGAGCGAAGGTGTCCTCGACGCACTCGCGGTCGCCGCCGACGGCGCGCCGTCCCACCACTCGACGATCGACGTCTGGTTCCACGGCGGTGCCATGGCTCGGGTTCCGGCCGATGCGACCGCGTTCGGCGCGCGGCCGGGCTACCTCGTCGGCGTCGAGGCGAACTGGGACGAGGCGGAGGATGACGAGGCGAACGTCGCGTGGGCGCGGGCGACCGTCGACAGCCTCCGCAGCTATTCGAGCGGTGGTGCATATCTCAACTTCCCGGGCTTCTTCGAAGAAGGGGAGGAGCTGCTCCGTGCCTCTTACGGCGAGGGCAACTACACGCGCCTACAGGCCGTCAAGCAGGAAGTCGACCCCGACGGGCTGTTCGGCCCGCTCGGCGGCGTCCGTCCGAGAACGGTACCGGCGTAGACTCAGCTCGGAACAGCAACCCAGGAGGAGGACGACGATGACTCACTACGGGACCCTTCGCGCGTGGGCCTTCATCGCGACGCTCGTCGGGATCTTCGGGATGATCGCCGCAGCGATCGGCGCGATCGTGTGGGCCGTAGAGGTGGACGGCTTCTGGCAGACGATCGGCGTGCTGCTCGTCGGACTGCCGGTCGCGGTGTTCATCGCGACGTTGCCCATCGCCCTTGCGCAGGCGCTGCGCGCGATCGCGGACGTCGGCGACACGGTGGCGGCCCGCTAGAACCGATGGCGGAGGCCATCTCGAAAGCTTCGACACGCCGGACGAGGTCACCGACTTCCCGCGCATCCGCACGAGCATCGTGGAGCTCGGAGACTTGACGGTTGGTAGGCAGGTTTCCGAACCCGGCTGGCGCGGGTCGGAGCACGTCCAACCGCCGGGCGACGGTGCCTGGTGAGATCTGAGCCGGAGCCCTTCGGCGGGCGCGCGGTCGAGCTGGTCGGCGATGACGTCCGGGGAGTCTCGGTCCACGAGGCGGCGCGGATCATGGCCGCAGCCGGCGAGGACGAGATTCTCGTCTCGGACCTGACCCGCGCACTGGCCGTGGGCTCGGGTATGCGCTTCGAAGATCGAGGGACGCACGAGCTGAAAGGGCTCGACGGCCGATGGCCCCTCGCGACGTTCACTGCGGAGCCGAGCTGGTGAGCGACCTTCCCCTCATCCTCGCCGTCGACGAGGATGCCGAGTCCCTCGAGCGCATCACGAGCGAGCTCCAGCGCTACGCGCGCGACTACAAGGTCATCTGTGGACCGTCCAGCGAGGCCGCTCTCGCTCAGCTCGAGGCACTGCGGGACCGCGATGCATCAGTCGCGATCGTCCTCGCCGCCCGCGGCACGCAGGAGCTGAAGGGAGAGGAGCTCCTTGCCCGCGTCCACATCCTCCATCCACACGCGAAGCGGGCGCTGCTGATCCCGTGGGGTGGCTGGGCGGACGAGGAGACCGCGGAGGCGATCCGGAGGTCGATGGCGCTCGGTCACATCGACTACTACGCGCTCGAGCCGTGGAGCACCCCGGACGAGCTGTTCCACCGGCTCGTTTCGGAGTTTCTCCAGGAGTGGCGCCGTCACAACGCGCCCGGCCGGCGAGAGCTCACTGTCGTCGCCGACCCGTTGACGCCGAGGGGGTACGAGCTGCGAAACCTGCTCGCTCGCAACGGCGTGCCCCACGCGTTTCACACGCCCGACTCGGACGAGGGCGTCGAATTCCTGCGTGCGTGCAACCAGGAGGGCGCGGAGGTGCCTGTCGTCGTTCTCCCCGACGGCTCCGCCCTCGTCGATCCCGAGGCCGAGGACCTCGCACGGCACGGAACGCGCATGCGCACCGAGCTCGATGGCCCGGGATCGTTCGACGTGGTGATCGTGGGAGCCGGCCCCGCGGGCCTCGCTGCCGCCGTGTACGCGTCGTCGGAGGGTCTGAGCGCGCTCGTGGTCGAGCGCGACAACATCGGCGGACAGGCCGGGTCGAGCACCCGGATCCGGAACTACCTCGGGTTCTCGCGCGGCTTGAGCGGAGCGGAGCTCGCGCAACGCGCGTACCAGCAGGCGTGGGTCTTCGGGGCCACCTTCCTCGTCACGCGCGCGGTGGAGGACCTCCGTGTCGGTGACGCTCGCCACGAGCTCGTGCTCTCCGGCGGCATGGAGATCGAGGCACGCAGCGTGATCCTCGCGATGGGCGTCTCGTACCGTCGTCTCGACGTGCCCGCGCTGGCAGACCTCGAGGGTGTCGGCGTCTTCTACGGGTCGTCCCCGTCCGAGGCCCGTCAGTTCACCGGCGGGAACGTCTTCATCGTCGGCGGCGCGAACTCGGCGGGGCAGGCCGCCGTGCATCTCGCGCGATACGCGGCAAGTGTGACCCTGGTCTCTCGGAGCCCGCTCGAGAAGAGCATGTCGGCCTATCTCCTGCACGAGATCGAAGGCAAGGAGAACATTCACTTGCGCGAGGGGGCCGAGGTCGTCGGCGCGGGTGGCGAGGACCGCCTCGAGACGCTGACGCTGCGCGGCCCCGAAGGCGACGAGACGGTCCCGGCAGATGCCCTGTTCATCCTCATCGGTGCGGAACCGCGCACCGAGTGGCTCCCGCCCGAGGTGGAGCGGGACAGTCGCGGCTTCGTGACCACCGGCGACGACTACAGCACGAGCGTTCCGGGCGTGTTCGCGATCGGAGACGTTCGCGCAGGGTCCGTGAAGCGGGTGGCGTCAGCGGTCGGTGAAGGCTCGGTCGTCATCCAGCACGTGCACCACTACCTCGCCGAGGCGGACGAACGAGCACGGGTCTGAGCACGATGGCCACGGCGCCCTCGCACACGGCTTTGGCACGCGGGTACGAGGCGCTCGCCGCCGGCGACTGGCAGGAAGCACGCGACGCGTTCGGAGAGGCGGTCGACGCCACCGATTCGCCGGAGGCGCTCGACGGGCTCGGGCGGTCGCTGTGGTGGCTCCGGGACGAGCGTGGGGCGGTCGTTCAGAGGGAACGGGCATACGCCGGGTTCCGCCGAGACGGCGAGCTGGCACGTGCGGCGAGAGTTGCGCTGTGGCTCGCCCGCGAGTACGACCTCGCCTTCGACAACGATGCCGCCTCGCGCGGCTGGCTCGCACGTGCGGAACGTCTCCTGAGAGACGTCGCCCCGGGGGCGGAGCGGGGATGGCTCGACCTTGCCCGCTCGGAGGGTGCGCGTGACGCTGCAGTCGCGGCCGACCTCGCGTCGTCCGCTCTCGAGACGGCAGTCACGGCAGAGGATCCCGACCTCGAGCTTCGAGCGCTCGCGCAGCTCGGTCTCGCCGAGGTCGGTCTGGGGGAGGTCGATCGCGGTCTCGCTCGGCTCGACGAGGCCATGGCGGCGGCGACGGGCGGCGAGCCTGCGAATCTCGAGACGTTCGCCGACATCTGCTGCACGTTGATGCTCGCCTGCGAACGGGCGGGCGACAGCGTGCGGCCCCGGCAGTGGAGCGCGGTGCTCGACGAGTTCGTCCGCGCTCACGACCACGTCACCTTGCTGGCGTTCTGCAGGACGTGTTGCGCCGACGTGTTCAGCGCGAACGGGAGGATCGATGCAGCCGAGGCGGAGCTGGAGGCGGCAGTACGCGAGCTCACGGCGGCCGGTCAGCGCTCGCGCTGCGTCCCTCCGTCCGCGCGGCTCGCCGAGATCCGCGTCCTGCAGGGTCGCTTCGACGAGGCGGAGCAGCTCCTGCTCGGCCTCGAGAGCGAGCCCGAAGCGCTCCAGGCCCGGGTGGAGCTTCGGCTCGCGCGCGGCGAGCCGGGCGCGGCGTCGGCGCTCCTGATCGGCAGGCTGGACGAGCTCGGATGGACCAACCTGCTCGCGGCGCCGCTCCTCGCACAGCTCGTCGAGGCCAGGGTGCTCGATGGGCAGCTCGACGGTGCGACGGCCGCGGCTTCGGCGCTCGCGCAGGTTGGCGGCTCGCGTGGTCGCGATCGTGTCGAGGCTCTGGCGCTCGCGGCGCGCGGCCGGATCGCGCTCGCCGAGGGCAACAGCGAGGCTCCGGCTCTTCTGCGAGGGGCAGTGAACGCCTTCGCCGCCCTCGGGCTGCAGCTCGAGGCGGCGCGCGCCCGACTCGACCTCGCCCGCTCGCTGGCGACGAGCTCACGGGACGAGGCGGTCGACACGGCGCGTCACGCCAGGACCGAGCTCGAGGCGCTGGGCGCCGTGCGCGACGCAGATGCGGCCGCCGCCCTGATGCGGTCGCTCGGAGTGAAAGGGCGCGCCGGGCCGAGGGCGGTGGGCCTGCTGACCCGGCGGGAGACCGAAGTGCTACGCCTCCTCGGCGAAGGGCTCACCAATCGGCAGATAGCTGACCGCCTGTTCATCAGTGCGAAGACGGCCGAGCACCACGTGAGCCGCATCTACTCCAAGCTCGACGTCGGCACCCGCGCGGAGGCGGCTGCGTACGCCGCGCGGAATCTAGGTGTCGAATAGGGGGAATGCCCCTACCGCCGAGCCTGGCCAGGCGAGATGCTGACGACGAAGTCGACGAAGGGAGAAGGCGATGAGCGAGGAGAACAAGCGGGTCGTCCGTGAGTACTACGAGCGGGTCCTGAACGGCCGGGACCTCGAAGCCGTCGGCGACTTCTTCGCCGACGAGCGGATCGCCGAAGGCGTCAAGGGCGGGTGCTTCCGTTATTTCGAGGCGTTCCCGGATCTCCACATCGCGCTCGACGACGTCATCGTCGAAGGCGACCGTGTCTTCGTGCGGTCGACGATGACCGGGACGCATGACGGCGAATACAAGGGGATCCCGCCGACCGGACGCCATGTCGCCGCGGAATCGGCCGAGATCTTCCGTGTCGCCGACGGAGCATTCGTCGGTTACTGGTGCCTCACCAACGTCGCGGGGCTCATGCGACAGCTCACCGAGGACGTCGCAGCGGCGCCCGCATAACGTCTGCTGCGAGAGGAGAAGACATGCCCAGCGCATCGAAGTCGAACGCATCCGAGGCGATCGAGCTCGAAGGGTACGAGGGGCACTTCGAGGACTTCGGGCCGTACACGGTCGGGTTCGAGACGTACACGGCGGATGCCGACCTCGCACCGCTCTTCGTAGGACTGCCGGATGACCGCTGCCAGTGCCCTCACATGGGGTACGTCGTCAAGGGCAAGGTGAAGTTCACGTTCGCCGACGGGCGGGAGGAGACGTACGAGGCCGGCGACGCGTACTACGCGCCACCGGGGCATCTGCCGACGCTCTACGCCGGCTCGGAGATCGTCGAGTTCAGTCCCACGGCCCAGCTCGGTCGCACCCTCGAGGTCGTGACGAAGAACATGGAGGCCGTAGGCGCGTGACAGCACGGCGGGGTCGGGCCCGCTGCCTCCGACCCCAGCCCGGTCCTAGCTCGAGATCTGTTCGCACTCCGGCGAGTCTTCGAACGCGGTCTCGAGCTCGCTGTCGACCGAGGCGTTCTGGATCACCGTCCACGTATCGGCGAACGCGGTCGCCATCGCGGAGAGCGAGGTCGAGATGCTCGAGATCGCGCTCGGAAGCTCCGCGAGGCCCGAAACGCCCTGTGCGGTGTCCTCGATCGCAGCGGCCTCGTTCTCGAGCGTCGTCGACAGCTCCTCGATCGACGACTCGACCTCCTCACCCGACTCCGTCTCCGGCCGTCCGAGTGCCCGGAGATCGTCCACGAGCTGGTCGGTCGCGCTGTCCGCGTCGTCCGCGGCCGAGCGAAGCGCTTCCTCGGAGAAATTCGACGTGTCGCTGAACTGCGAGGTGATGCTCTCGAGGTCGTCTCTCCAGGTCGTCACGGCCGTGCAGAAGCCGCTCGCCCACGCAGCGGTCGGATCCTCGTCCGCCGTCTCGTCGTTGCCCCCGCAGCCTGCCGCGACGGCCGCGACGAACGCGAGAGTTGCGACAGCGAGTGCTCGGCGCACCCCCGCAACCCTACCGCGTTCGCGCGGCGATGAGGGCGAGGAGCGGCATTACGGCCCAGGACGCGAGTTCCCTCACGCCGCTGCGGGCGCTCGTGGGCTCGTCCGTCGTCACAACGCGGATCGACGTCCGCGAGCCGAGCAGCGACGCTCGGGTCAGCACCAACGCGCGTCGTGAGTGCCAGCTCGACGTGACGAGGACGACCTCGCGTGCACCGACTCGGCGAGCTGCGCACGCAACGCCGACCGCGTTGCCGAGCGTCGTGCGCGCACCGCGATCGACCAGCCGGGAACGCACCGTTGCAGTCCACGCAGATGCCATGAGGTCCGCCTCCGCCTCACCGGGGCTTGGTCGGCGCGACCAGCCGGAGAACAGCACGACGTCGTCAGGGCGAGCTTCGCTCTCGGCGCGAGCGAGTCTGGCAGCGCATACCGGATGGAGCGCGCTCGTCCCTCGGGCCGAATAGCCGAGCACAGCGACGAGTCGCGAGCTCATCGCTTCCTCCGGAGCCGCCGCCAGACGCCGTACATGATCAGCGTTCCGGTGACGGTCAGGACGAGGCGGATCGCCTTTCCGCCGCGGAGCTTCGACTCGCCGCTCGCCCGTTCGCGCATGTGCACGGGCACCTCGACGACCGTGAGCCCGGCCGCGCGGAGGCGGAGGAGGGACTCGACCTCGGGCGCGCCGCTCGCATACGGGACGCCGAGGGCCGGCATCGCCCGTCTGTTCGCCGCGTACATGCCGCTCGTCGCGTCGAGGAACGGACGCCCGAGCACGGCACGCATCGCCCGTCGGAGAACGGACGTGCCGAGCCGCCGGCTCGGCGAAGGCGAGTAGCGGAACGCCTCGTAGCCGTCCCCGGTCGCGAACCGCGACCCGACTGCGACGTCGGCCTCGCCGCTGCGGACGATCTCGAGCAAGCGTGCCAGCTCGTCCACCGGGTGCTGACCGTCCGCGTCGACTCGGCCGACGTACTCGTAGCCGTGCTCCTCCGCGTACGCGTAGCCGGCCGCGATGCCTTCCTGCAAGCCTCGGTTCTCGCCGAACGAGAGAACCTGTGCGTCGCGCGCCCTCGCGACCGCCGCGGTTCCGTCGGTCGAGCCGTCGTCGACGACGAGAACGTCGCTGGCAGGCAACTCTGCTCTGAGCTCGTCCAGCACCGCCGGAAGGTTCGCCTCCTCGTTCCAGGCAGGGACGAAGACGAGCGTGTTTCGTTCCGGCATCGTGCAGACGCTAGATCACTGCGTGTTCAGGCCTCGGAACGTCGTGAGCGAACCGCTCGACCGACAGGGGACCGATGTCGAGGAACGGCTCGCGACCGAGCACCAGGTCGCGGACGATCTCGCCCATCGCCGGGCCTTGCAGGAAGCCGTGCCCCGAGAAGCCCGTTGCGTAGAGGAAGCGCGCGACCCGATCCGTCTCCCCGACGAGTGCGTTGTGGTCCGGGGTGACCTCGTAGTACCCCTTCCAGCCGCCGGCGATTCCCATGTCGAGAAGAAACGGGAGCCGGCGCTCGGCGACCGCCATGACCTTCTCCAGCCAGACGGAGTCGGGCGCCGCGTCGAGCCCTGGCGGCTGGTCGGGGTCGGCCATGCCGAAGAGCAAGCCTGGGCCCTCTCGGTGGAAGTAGAAACCCGTCGAGAAGTCAATCGTCAGCGGGATGTGGTCCGGGAGCCCTTCTGCCGGGCCTGTGAAGCCCACTTCCCGCAGGTAGGGCTGCACGGGCAACTCGAGCCCGACTTCACGTGCGAGCTCCGGTGACCAGATTCCAGCTGCGCAGACGACGGTGCCCGTCTCGACCTCGCCGAGTGTCGTCTCGACAACGCCAATCCTGTGGCCGTCGTGACGGAGGCCCGTCACCCGGCAGCCCGTGAGCACCGCCGCGCCGTGCGAGCGCGCGCCTGCCGCGTATCCCTGGACGACGGCTTCCGGGCTCGCGTGGCCGTCGAGCGCGCAGTACGTCGCGGCGAGCACTCCCTCGAGCCCCGCGAGCGGGCACAGCACTCGTACCTCGTCGAGCTCGACGAAACGGCTCGGAACTCCGAGGTCTTTCTGTAGGGCGACGCTTGCCTTGAACGTCGCGACGTCTTCCGGCCGGTCGAGCAGGAACAGGTAGCCGACCTGGTGGAGTTCGATCTCCGCCCCCGGTCGCTCGCCGAAACGACTGAACGCCTCGATGCTGTGCAGCCCGATCGCGATGTTGAGCGGATCCGAGAACTGGGCGCGGATCCCGCCGGCAGCCCGACTCGTCGATCCGCTCGCGAGCTGATCTCGCTCGAGGAGACAGACGTCGACCCCTGCTTCGGCGAGGTGGAACGCGATGCTCGTGCCGATGACACCGCCTCCGACGACGACGACGTCGGCGGCGCTCGGGAGAGCGCTCATCGGCGGACGAGGTTCCTGAGGAAGAAGCCCAGGTTCGCCGGACGCTCCGCGAGGCGCCGCATGAGGTAGGGGTACCAGTCGGGACCGAACGGCGCGGCGACGAGCACCTTGTAGCCCTCGGCGGCGATCGCGCGCTGGAGTGCCGGCCGGACGCCGTACAGCATCTGAAACTCGAAGCGGTCGCGCGGAACGTTCTCGCGTGCGGCGAACTCCTGTGTCTGGCGGATGATCGCCTCGTCGTGGGTGGCAATGGCGATATACGCGCCCTCGCGGAGGCCGCGGTCCACGAGCTCGACGAAGGCGCGATCCACGTCTCGCTTGTCCGGATAGGCGATCGTCTCGGGCTCCAGGTACGCGCCCTTCACGATTCGCAGGTTCGGCGAGAGCGGAAGCAGTCGTTCGAGGTCGTCCGGCGTGCGGTACAGATACGACTGCAGCACCGTGCCGACGCTGCCGTGGCCCGCCTCACGCAGTCGCTCGTAGATTCGTAGCGTCACCTCCACGTGGTCGGACTGCTCCATGTCGATGCGGACGAACGTTCCGAGCTCGCCGGCTCGTACGACCAGCCTCTCCACGTTCGTGTGCGCGACCTCCTCGTCGAAGGAGAGGCCGAGGTGGGTGAGCTTCAGTGAAACGTTCGCTTTCAGGTGCTCGGCGACGAGCCGCTCGAGGATCGTCTCGTACTCGTCGGTCACGGCCCCTGCGCCGTCGGCGTCGGGCGTGGCCTCGCCGAGGAGCGTCGTGTTCGCGTACAGGCCCGCCTCGTTCAACCTGCGAAGGACAGCGACGCACCCGTCGAGCGTCTCGCTGGCCACGAAGCGGGCGGCGCCGAGCCGCCGTCCGTGCCTCTGTGCGAGGCGCTGGAGCCGTTCGCTCTCCGCCGCATGGAGGATCGCGGCCCGGGCGAGAGAGGAGATCGTTGTCCCGAGGTCGGCCAAGCCGGATGCGAGACTACTTATTAGTTCTGCGTGGGATCCGGCGGCATCGAGGCGAGGACGCCGAACGGGCCGCCCTTACGGCGCAGTACCGCGCTCCAGAGACCATCCGGGTCGTCCGTGAAGACGTCGCCCGCGACAGCCGGCTCGACGATCCACGAGCCCTCCTCGAGCTCGCCGTCAAGCTGGCCGGGTCCCCAGCCAGCGTAGCCAACGTACACCCGTGCACGTCGCAGCTCGCCCATGGACTCGGGTTCGATCTCGGACGGGAGGAAGCCGATCGAATCGAGCACGAGCGATCCCGCCTCCCCCGGCTCCACGAAGTCCGCGAGCACCACGACGGCAGAAGGCTGAACCGGACCTCCCACGTGCACTGCGCCCATGCCCTCTGCCAGGAGCGCGAGCTCGGGGACGGCCTCCTCGACCGACGTCTCCGACGAGCGGTTCAGCACCACGCCGAGTGCTCCTTCCTCGGAGTGTTCGCCGACGAGTACGACGGTTCGCCAGAAGTTCGGGTCGACGAGGCCCGGGCCGGCGATGAGGAGATGCCCTCGGAGCGACTCCACGGTCGTATCATCGCCGTATGGAGGGTGTCGCACGCGAGATCCGTCTCGTCGCGCGACCGCGCGGCTTTCCGGGCGAGGATCTCTTCGAGGTCGCGGAGACCTCGATCCCCGATCCGGCGGAAGGGCAGCTGCTCATCCGGAACGCATACTTCTCCGTCGATCCGTACATGCGCCCGCGCATGAACGACGTGCGCTCGTACGTCGCCCCATTCACGCTCGGCGAGGCGATGACGGGCGGCGCGGTCGGCAGGATCGCCGCCTCGCGACACCCGCGATACGCGGAGGGCGAATGGGTGCTGCACCAGCTCGGTTGGCGCGAGTGGGCGCTGTCGGACGGGACGGCGATACGGCGCGTCGACCCCTCGGTCGCGCCCGTCTCGACGGCCCTGGGCATTCTCGGCATGCCCGGATTCACGGCCTGGTACGGGCTCTTCGTGGTGGGCGCTCCGGCGGAGGGTGAGACGGTTCTGGTGTCCGGCGCGGCCGGCGCGGTGGGAAGCGCCGCCGGGCAGATGGGGCGAATCGCGGGCTGCCGTGTCATCGGGAGTGCCGGAACACAGGAGAAGCTCGCGTGGCTTCGGGAGCTCGGGTTCGACGATGTCTTCAACTACCGGGAGCAGAGCCCGCGTGATGCGCTGGCGGAGCTTGCTCCGAACGGCATCGACGTCTACTTCGACAACGTCGGCGGTGAGCATCTCGAGGCGGCGATCGGGTCGCTCCGGACCTACGGACGCGTCGTCGCCTGCGGGTCGATCTCACGGTACAACGACGCAGAGCCGACACCGGGCCCCAGGAACATGTTCATGGTCGTGACCAAGCGGCTGCGCCTGCAGGGGTACATCATCACCGACCACTTCGACCGATTCGACGAGTTTGCGAAGCTGGCGGCCGAGTGGCTGAAGCAGGGGCGTCTCAAGTATCGCGAGACCGTCGTCGAGGGGATCGAGAACGCTCCCCGTGCGTTCCTCGGGCTTCTCCGCGGCGAGAACATCGGCAAGATGCTCGTGAAGGTCGGCCCGGCCGAGGATCGCTGAAGGCGAGCGAGATCCTGATGCCGCATCCGGCCGACGGCCGCGGTGCGGCGATCGGGCGACGAGGCTCGGCGGGGTCGAGCGTGCAGACGACGTCCGCTGCAGGGGAAGCCGGCTACCAGCGGGCGGGTACGCTGGTTCGGTGGGCCGCTCCGTCATCGTCTCTGCCGTCCGTACGCCGTTCGGCCGCCTCGGCGGCGGTCTCGCGTCGTATCCCGCGACCGAGCTCGGCGCGACCGTCATTCGTGAGGCGCTCGACCGCGCGGGTCTCGCGCCCAGCGAGGTCGAGTACGTCATCATGGGGCAGGTGCTCCAGGCCGGCGCAGGCCAGGCGCCAGCCCGGCAGGCCGCGGTCGGAGCGGGGATCCCGAAGGAGATCCCGGCCGACACGATCAACAAGGTGTGCGCGTCGTCGATACGTGCGATCGAGATCGCGGACCTGATGATTCGCGCGGGCGGCCACGAGCTCGTGGTGACCGGTGGCATGGAGTCGATGTCGAACGCGCCGTACCTCCTGCCGAAGGCCCGGTTCGGGTACCGGCTCGGAAACGGCGAGGTCGTCGACCACATGGTGTTCGACGGCCTGACGTCGACGTTCGACGGCCTGCACATGGTGCAGCAGGCGTCGCTGGTGTCGCGCGAGCTCGGAATCACCCGCGAGGAGCAGGACGCGTGGGCCCTGCGCTCGCACGAGCGGGCCGCCGCCGCGCAGGATGCCGGCCGCTTCGACGACGAGATCGTGGCGGTCGGAGACGTCACCGCCGACGAGGGCGTGCGGCGCGACACGACGCTCGAGAAGCTTGCCGTACTGCAGCCGGTGTTCGACCCCGAGGGGACGACGACTGCCGGGAACGCACCCGGCGTGAACGACGGAGCATCGTGCGTGATCGTCTGCTCGGAGGAGTTCGCCGCGTCCAGGGGTCTCGAGCCGCTCGCGGCCATCCTCTCCCAGGGCTACGTCGCCGACGACTATGCGTACCTCGCGCGGACGCCGGCTGCGGCGGGCGTGCAGGCCCTGACCAAGGCGGGCAAGGAGATCGGCGAGGTCTCGCGCGTCGAGATCAACGAGGCGTTCTCCTCAGTGGCGAAGAACTCGACCCGGATGCTCGGCGCGGACGAGGACATCGTGAACGTCAACGGGGGCGCCGTCGCGCTCGGGCATCCGATCGGTGCGTCCGGCGGTCGGATCGTCGGCACGATGGTGCACGAGCTTCGCCGGTCGGGCGGGGGGCTCGGGCTCGCCGCGATCTGCTCGGGCGGCGGCCAGGGCGACGCCCTACTGATCGAGGTCTGAGCAGCCTTGTGACACTGTGTCACTTGGCTTGACACGCCTCGTTCCGACTCTCGTCGTCCTGACAAGCGCTCTTGTCTTCGCGGTTCCGGCCGGGGCATGCGTCTGCATCGACGCTCCGCTCTCCGAGCGGCTCGACGATGCGGACGCGGCCGTGATCGGCCGGGTCGTAGCCGAGCGGCAGGCCGAGGTGAGGGGCGAGCCTGTGCGGCTGCTTTCGGTGGAAGTCGATCAACGAGTGAAAGGTGACGTCGAGAGAACGCTCGAGGTGCGAAGCCCTTCCGGGTCCGACTGCGACGTGGTGGTTCCGAAGGACGAGGCGATCGGGCTCCTGCTCATGCGAGCGCCCGACGGCGCGTGGTTGGCGTCCGCCTGCAGCGTCGTCGAGCCCGGCCCGCTCGTCGCGGAGGGCGGCGAGCCTCGCGGCGGTCCCATCAAGGTCGTCATCGGTGCCGTCATCCTCGTGATCGTGCTCCTGTGGGCGCTTCGGCGACTGCGGAAGGGAGCCCGCCCGGATCTCCCCGGAGCGCCGGAGCCATAGACTCGCGCCCGTGAAATTCGGACACGTGCTCGTGGTCGGCGCCGGCCAGATGGGCGGTGGCATCGCACAGGTAGTGGCCGCGTCCGGGCGGCGCGTCTCGCTGCACGACGAGGCGCCGGGAGCGGTCGAGCGTGCGCTCGGCGTCATGGAGAAGAGCCTCGACAAGCTGGCGGAGAAGGGTGGAGCCGCGCCGGAGGAAGTGCTCGGGCGGGTGGCCTCGGTGGAGGAGATCGTCGAGGCCGATCTAATGATCGAGGCGGTCGTCGAGGACATGGACGTCAAGAGGGAGATCTTCAGGCGCGCCGACGAGGCACTTCCGCCCGCCGCGATCCTCGCCTCGAACACGTCGTCGATTCCGATCACCTCCCTTGCGGCGGTCACGGGCCGACCCGAGCGGGTGATCGGGATGCACTTCTTCAATCCAGTCCCGGTCCTGAAGCTGGTCGAAGTGATCCGCGCGGTTCAGACCTCCGACGAAACGGCGCGTGCGGTCGTCGAGCTCGCCCACGATCTCGGGAAGACGCCGGTCGAGGCACGCGACTATCCAGGCTTCGTCTCCAACCGCATCCTCATGCCGTTCGTGAACGAGGCGGCCTACGCGCTGATGGAGGGAGTGGCCGAGGCCGAGGCGATCGATACGATCGCGAAGCTCGGCTTCGCCCATCCCATGGGGCCGCTCGCGCTCGCCGATCTGATCGGCCTCGACACGTGCGTCTCCATCATGGACGTGCTGCACCAGGGTCTCGGCGACCCGAAGTACGCACCGTGTCCGTTACTTCGCCAGTACGTCGCGGCGGGGCGGCTCGGCCGGAAATCCGGTCGCGGCTTCTACGAGTACGGGTGATGGATTCCCGGCTCGCCGCGGAGCTCGGCGCCCACGACGGGGCGGACGCGGACTTCGTCGACGCCTCGTTCCGGCTGCTCCTGCGACGAGAGCCGGACGAGGAGGCCCGCCAACGGGCGCTCGCGAAGCTCGGCGAAGGAACGCTCTCACGGGCGACGCTCGTCCACGAGCTCGCGTCGAGCGACGAGTTCACGCGCGTGCGCCAGCTGGACGACGCAGTCGCGCTCGGGCTCGGTGCGCGCGCGCGACGGGAGCGGATTCGCTGGCTTCAGGCGCCGGCCGCGACCGACGAGCGGGTCGTCGAGCTCCCGTGGGTGCTTTCACGGCTCCGGACCGCGGGACGCGTGCTCGAGGTCGGATACGCATTCGCGGAGAACGCGTATCTCGGTGCGCTCGTCCGTGCCGGCGTCGATCTCGTCGGCGCCGACCTCACCACCCGAGACGTGGGGTTCGAGACCGTCGAGGCCGACGTTCGACACCTTCCGTTCGACGACAGGTCGTTCGTGCAGGTGCTGCTCGTATCGACGCTCGAGCACGTCGGCGCCGACAACACCGTCTACGGCCTCGGGGTCGAGAGCGATGCCGACGCGGGGCTGGAAGCGCTCCGCGAGCTCGGTCGCGTCCTGCGGCGGGACGGCAGCCTGCTGGTGACGGTCCCTCTCGGTGAGCCGAGAGATCACGGCTGGTTCCGGCAGGAGGACGAGCGTGGATGGACGACGCTCTTCGCGCGCGCGGGCTTCTTCGTCGAAGAGCTCGAGCTGTACGAGCTCACACCGGACGGATGGCGCGCGTCGCCCGAGTTCCGGTCGGAGGGCGTTCGCTACGGCGAGCGCGGACCGGCCGCGTCAGCTGTCCTGTGTGCGGATCTCGCGCCCGGCCGTTTCCGGCACCTGGCGACGCCGGGTGGTCTCCGCAAGGCAGTGAGGCGGCGCGCTTCCCGCCGCTACAGGCGCGTCCGGCCGCGCGACCTATAGTCCGCGGCAGTGGACTTCGAGCTCACCGACGACCAGCGAGCGATCCAGGCGCTTACGCGTGAGCTCACCGAGGCGGAGATCGCTCCCAACGCCGCCGACTGGGATCGGGAGCATCGCTTTCCGGACGAGCTCTTCCCCAAGCTCGCCGAGCTCGGGCTCATGGGCGCCTGCGTGCCGGAGGACTACGGCGGCGCGGGCGCCGACTTCCTCTCGTACGTCCTCGTCCTCGAGGAGCTCTCCCGCGCGGATGCCGGGGTCGGCGTGACCGTCGCGGTGCACACGAGCGCGACGACGCTGCCGATCCTGGCATTCGGAACCGAGGAGCAGCGCGCTCGCTTCGTGCCCCCGCTCGCCCGCGGGGAGCAGCTCGGCGCCTTCGCCCTGACCGAGCCGGGTTCCGGCTCCGATGCCGGCTCGCTCCGAACGACGGCGGTGCCGGACGGCGAGGGTTGGATCCTCGACGGATCGAAGCAGTGGATCACGAACGGCTCGCGGGCAGGGACCTTCGTGCTCTTCGCGCGCACAGATCCGGCGACCGCCGGTCCGCGCGGCATCTCGTGTTTCGTCCTGGACGCCGAGCACGTTCGGATCACCCGCGAGGAGGAGAAGCTCGGCCTGAACTCGTCGACCACCTCGGACCTCGCGGTCGAAGGTGCTCACGTCGGTCGCGATCGGCTGCTGCACGAGGAGGGACGGGGCTTCCGCGTCGCCATGGCGACCCTCGACGGTGGCCGGATCGGAATCGCCGCACAGGCGCTCGGAATCGCGCAGGCTGCGTATGACGTCTCGCGTGCGTACGCACAGGAGCGCGAGCAGTTCGGAAGGCGGATCGGCGACTTTCAGGCCATTCAGTGGAAGCTCGCCGACATGGCGACGGAGATCGACGCCGCACGGCTGCTCACGTACCGGGCTGCCTGGCTCAAGCAGGAGGGCCGTCCTCACGCCGCCGAGGGAGCGAAAGCGAAACTCTACGCCTCCGAGATGGCGCGTCGGCAGACGGCTGAGGCGATCCAGATCCTGGGCGGCTACGGGTACACGAAGGAGTTCCCGGTCGAGCGCTACTACCGCGATGCGAAGATCACGGAGATCTACGAGGGGACGAGCGAGATCCAGCGCCTGGTCATCGCCCGCTCGATCCTGGGGAGACAAGTCCGGGACGAGCCGGTAGCCCACAGCACTGCCTGATGCCTCGGAAGCGCGACGAGCCTGTCCGGTTGACGAAGATCTACACGCGCGGCGGCGACGCGGGGGAGACGTCTCTGGGTGACGGCTCGCGGGTCTCGAAGCTCGACGCACGTATTGCCGCGTACGGGGCTGTCGACGAGCTGAACGCGCTCGTAGGGGTGGTCCTCGCGGGCGACTGCCCGGAGGGGCTGCGCGGCGTCCTCGCGCGCGTACAGAACGAGCTCTTCGACCTCGGCGCCGATCTCTCGGTGCCCCTGGAGCACGAGGGGCGCCTGCGCATCACGCAGGAGCAGGTCGACCGGCTCGAGGACGACTGCGATCGTTTCAACGCCGAGTTGCCGGAGCTCAAGAGCTTCGTCCTTCCCGGTGGGGGCAAGGCCGCCGCGCGGCTTCACGTCGCGCGGACCGTTTGCAGGCGCGCCGAGCGTGAGGCGCTCGCGGCAGCCGGTGCTGCGGACGCCGTGAGCCCCCGCGTGCTCGTGTATCTCAACCGCCTCTCCGACCTCCTGTTCATCCTTGCGCGGGCTGCCAACGCAGCCGACGGCCACGAGGAGCCGCTCTGGAGGCCTGGGAGCTCGTCCTAGCGTTCGCGGCCGCCTTCGTCGCCGGGTACCTGGGCTCCATGCTGGGCCTCGTCCTCGGGACGTTGCGTCTACCGTTCATCGTCCTCGCGACGGGCAGTCCGCTCGCGGCGGCGGGGACGAACATCGCGATCTCCGCAGCCGCAGCAGGCGCCGGAGGGCTGCGGCACGCTCGAGAGGGACGCGTTGACTGGCGGGCGGTTGCGTGGATCGCGTTCCCGTCGGTCGCCGGTGCCGTCGCCGGGGCGCTCGTCGCCGACGACGTCTCGGAGTCACTCCTCTACGGGCTGATCGCGGCGGTGCTGGTGTGGAGCGGGGTCGACCTCGCCCTGAGGCCGATCAAGCCACTGCCGCAGCAACGGCTTCGCCTCGGCCGAGGGAGCGCGCTCTCGTTCCTGATCGGCGCGTTGGGGGGCGCCGTCGGCGTGATCCTCGGCACCCTTCGCATGCCCACGCTGATTCGCTCGGTGGGCATGGACGTCCGCCGCGCCGCAGGCACGAACCTTATCGTCGGCTTCTTCCTGGGCGTCGCAGGCTTCGCGACGCATGCGTTCGAGCGCGGCGTCGACTGGGACATCCTTGCTGCGGGCCTTGCAGGCGCCATCCCGGGAGGGTGGCTGGGGGCGCGGGCAACCGGTCGACTGCGCGAGGATGTCCTACGCCTGGCGCTCGGGGCCGTGCTCATTCTGGTCGGGATCGCGTTCGCAGTGCAGGCGGTCGTCTGAGCGTCACGCGACGGCCGGCCAACGCTGGCCGAGCCACTCGACGAGATCGTCCGCAGCCAGCGGGCTTGCGACGTAGAACCCCTGTGCGAAGTCGCAGCCCCACTCGGCGAGGACGCTCCACGCGTTGCGGGTCTCCACTCCCTCGGCGACGACCTTCAGCCCGAGCGCGTGGCCGATGTCGATCATGCCGCGGACGAGCGCCGCGTCCGTGGGGCTCCTGCCCAGGCTGTGCACGAACCCCACGTCGATCTTCAGCTCGTCGAGCGGCAGGACACGAAGCGCGGCGAACGATGCGGCGCGACCGGCGTCGTCGAGCGAGAGCCGGACACCGAGCGCGTCGAAGCGGCCGAGGCTCTCCTCGTCCACCTGCGTACCCGCTCCGGGGCTCCCAGGGACGATCTCGAGCGTGATCTTCTGTGGTGGAAGCTGGTACGAGCGGACCATCGAGGCGAGACCGTCGACGAACTGCGAATCGTCGAGAAGCCGGTACGGAATGTTGACGGAGACACCGAGCTCATGGCCGCTGCTCGACCACTCCCGCGCCGAGTCGAGTGCATCTGCGACGACGAGGAAGGTGAGCTCGCGAACGAGCGGCGTGCGCTCGACGTGCGGGACGAACTCGAGCGGTGGCACGAGGCCACCGTCGGGCAGGACACGACGGATGAGGGCTTCGGCGGAGTGCGGCATGCCGGTCGCGAGATCGATGATGGGCTGATAGACGACGAGGAGCTCGTTCCGCTCCAGCGCACTCTCTACGTCTCGCACGACTCCGGCGTCGACGCCGCGCCGAAGCATCACGGACTCCTCGCTCGTGTCGCGCTTGGTCGCGTACATCCGCCCGTCGGCGCGGGCGAGGAGCTCCTCGGCCGTCGTGCCGTCGTCCGGATAGACCGCGAAGCCGATGCTCCCGTCGATCTCGACGCTCGTGCCGTCAACGCGGACCGACCGGCGAAGTGCCTGTCGAAGGCGGCCCACGAGCGCCCCCGCGCGATCGTCGCCTCCGGTGCCGATCGAAAGCACGACGAACTCGTCCCCTCCGACGCGGGCAACCGTGTCTGCCGCTCGGACAAGAGACTCGAAGCGCCGTGCGAGGGTCTTGAGCACGATGTCTCCGGCCCGATGACCGCGGACGTCGTTGACGTCCTTGAAGCCGTCGAGATCGATCACGATCAGCGTAAAGGGTTCGCCCGACCGGCGCGAACGCCGAAGCGCCTGCTCGATGCGGTCGTCGAGGAGAACGCGGTTCGGGAGGCCGGTGAGCGGATCGCGGAGAGCCTCCGAGTGCGCCGTGTCGAGGCGGAGGTTGAGGAGGACGCCGACCCCGGCGGCGACGAAGGCGCAGACGACGAGGGCCGCGATCACGTTGTCGGGAGTCTCGCGAAAGACGGCGGTGATGAAGCTGGAGACGAGCACGAGCGTGGCCAGGCAAAAGGCCCACACGAACGTGCTCTTCAGTCGCCGCCGCCTTGTTTTGATGGTTACTCGCCGCCGTTCTGCCCCAGAGCGGAGCCGCCGCAGTTACATCCCACAGTAGTGCTCACTCGCGCGTCATCGTCCCTAGATGGAGGGATGGTCTTCCCCCGGACGAGGGAACGGATCCGGCTCCCCCGCGCGAATCGGCAGGAAGGCGTCCCCCATCGGGGAATCCGGTTTCGTGGACGTGGGAGCCGGTCTTGTCGGGTTGCTCGTGGGCCTGCTCGCCGGTCCGGTGGCCGATCGGCTGGCGACCAACGCGCCGCTGCACGAGCCGCTGCTGCGAAGCGTTCCCCGTTCGTCGCGGCTGCCGCTCGTTACGGCCGGGACAGCACTACTCGCCGGCGCGAGTGGGCTCGTCTTCGGGTTTACGCTGGAGGCGGCGATCGCGGTGCTCTTCTGCTGGGTGCTCGTGGTGGTGACGCGCACCGATCTCGAGCACCGGCTGATCCCGGACAAGATCGTTCTGCCGGGAGCCGTCGTCCTCCTCGCGCTCCGGACGATCGACGATCCGAGCCTCGAGTGGGCTCTCAGTGCGCTCGGTGCCGGACTGGTGCTGTTCCTGATCGTGCTCGCCTATCCGCGCGGCCTCGGCATGGGGGACGTGAAGCTCTCAGCCTTCCTCGGCGCAGGGCTCGGCGTCTCCGTGATCGTCGCCATGTTCGTCGGCTTCTTCGTCGCGTTCGTGCCGGCAGCCGTCCTCTTCGTTCGGCACGGCAAGGAGGCGAGGAAGTCTGCAATCCCGCTTGGACCATTTCTTGCACTCGGCGGCGTCGTTGCCCTCTTCTGGGGGACGGCGATTCTCGACTGGTATCGCGGCCTGGGGACGTAGCAGAGCCTTCGAGCCTCCCGTCGACCCTCCAGCAGGCTCCCATCGCGGCCGATATTTGGAGCATGAAGCGTGCTTCTGCGGCCGCGCGCGCCGTCAGGCCGATCGAGGTTCGGGTCCTCGTTGCTGCGTCCCGAACCGCAGCGGCTTCGATCCGCGACGGCGACGAGCCGGCAAAGGCGATCGATGCCGCGCTCGAGAGCTTCTACGAGGCGGTCGCCGGCGTCATGCCGTCCGTGTTCGTCCTCGAGCACAGGCGTCTCTGGCTCGTCGCACAGCGCGGGTACGCGGTGGTGCCCGACGGCATTACCGTCGACAGCGGAATCACGGGTCGCGCGATCAGGCGGGGCCGTGCGCAGCTGTCGCCGGATGTAAAGGCGGATCCCGACTACGTGCCCGCGCTTCCGGGCGTCGTGGCCGAGCTGGCCGTCCCGCTCAGGTGTTCCCGCACCGTCGTCGGCGTGCTGAACGTGGAGACCGAACGCGGGCTGCCGGACGGTGCGGCTGACGCGCTGCGGCCGCTCGCGCGAGCCCTCGCCCCGCTCGTGGAGTCGCTCCGCGCGAGCGGGGCGCTCGACCTCGCAGCGCTTGCGCGTCTCTTCGTCCATCTCGGCAGCCTCCGCGACCCGCGGGACATCGCTGCACTGGGAGCAGCATCGCTTCCGAGGGTTCTCCCGGTGCAGGCGACCCAGATCGTCGCGTGGGACGAGCTCGGCACCCTGGGCGAGCTCGCCTCCTGGCGCGATCACAACGACTCGCAGCCCCCACTCTCGGAGGGCGAGGTGGCTCTAGTGCGCGCACGGACGGACCCAAGCGTCGTGTGCCAGGTACTGGAGCTCGCCCGTGGAAGAGCGGCGCGCTCCGTCGTCTGGCTCCCCCTTCGCGCCAACGCCGGTGAGCTGGGCGCGCTCGTCGGCGTCATCCGCGAGGCGGCACACGTCGATCCGGCGCAGCTCGACACGGCGGCTGTCCTTGCCGCGCATGTCGCGGCATCGCTCGATGCGGCGTTCTCGCTCCAGCGCGAGCGACTGAGCGCGGCTACGGATTCGCTGACGGGGATCTTGAACAGGCGTGGTCTGGAGCAGCGCCTGGAAACCGCACTCGCCGCTGCTCAGGAAGCCCGCGTCCCCGTGAGCCTCGTCGTCATCGATTGCGACGACTTCAAGGAGATCAACGACCGAGCCGGGCACGAGTTCGGCGACGCGCTCCTTCGCGAGGTCGCGGACGTATTGACCGGAGCGCTGCCTGACGGCGCAGACGCAGCGCGACTGGGAGGCGACGAGTTCGTGGTCCTGCTCCCCGGAGCGGGCGCCGATGAGGCCGAGGCCATGGGCCGCCGGCTCCGGACGCTTCTCCTCGAGGGTCTCATCGATGCTGGTTTTCCGCTGCGAATCTCGGCCGGTGTCTCGACCTACCCGTTCGACGGCGCGAAACCGAGCTCGCTGCTGCGTGCCGCTGACCAGGCACTGTACGCGGCGAAGGCCTCCGGCAAGGACCGGATTACGTCATTCAGAGAGTTGTCGGCCACCATGGCGACGATGGCAGCCGCGGAGCGGCCGAGTGCTCTCGAAGGGCGGCGGAGGGGCCGGGACGGCTCCGGCGCGGTTCTCTCGGACGCGCTGGGCGCCGTCAAGGCGATCGAGCTTCAGACGACGGTGAACGGCGTCTGCGACCGGCTCGGCAAGGCGCTCGTCTTCGTCGTCGGCGCGACCGCCTGCTCGATCTCGCGCGTGGTCGGCGACTACATCGTCGATGTCACCGACCACGCCCTTCGCGAGATCTCGCTGGGCGACGAGGCTGCATACCGCATTGCGGATTTCCCGCTCACCTCGGACGTGCTCCGGACGGGGGAGGCGCGCGCGGTGTCGTTCGCGGACGGCGACGTCGACCCGGCCGAGGCGTTCATCCTCCGTGACCTCGGCATGAACGCGTTGATGATGCTCCCGATCACGGTCGGGGGACGAGCCTGGGGGCTCGTCGAGCTGTACGAGATGCGGCTCCGCCGATTCGGCGGGGACGATGTCGCCGTGGCGCAGTTCCTCGTCGCACAGGCGCAGCGCCGACTGGAGACGGTCGCTGGGCCAGACGATCGGCGCCGGCGTCCCAGGGTCTACGAGCTGCCCTCGGACGAGCGATCAGCTCCGCGGTCGCGGACGAGGTAGGCGCAGCGCCGCGTGTCGCGCGGCAACGGTGACGGGCCGACGCGGCACACCGAGTACTCGATGCCTTCCATCTCGAAGACGAGCCCCGAAGTAAGCGCAGTCGCGTCGATCTCGACGAGCCGGTAGCGCTCCCCGGGCAAGAAGACGAGCTCGGCCGACTCGGGAGCCTCGCCCTCGCGTGCCCGGGCTGCCGCTTGCTCCTCGACGCCCGCGAGCTCCTCCTCGCGCGCAGCAACGGCACGCTCGCGGCGCTCGACAGCCGCGCGCTTCAGCTCGACGGCGCCGAGGTCCTGGCGGCGACGAGCGAGGTCCGACTCGGCCTCGGCGAGCGCGGCCTCGCGCTCCGTAAGGCTCCTGAGGAAATCTGCAAGCTCGGCCTCACGCGCTTCGAGGTTCGACGTTCCCATTCGCAGCGTTCGCTCGACAGAGGCGCGGGAGTCGCGGAGCAGCTCCTCACGGCGCTCGAGCTCCGCGATCGACTCCCGGAGCCGGGCGGCATGCTCCTCGAGCTCGTTGCGACGCTGCGCGAGGAGCTCCTCGAGCCTCTCCTCGGGGCTCGTCCCGGAGCCGAGCACCCTCCTTACCAGCCCTCCCCTTGGCTCTTCCTCGTGCCCGTGTCGATCCGCGTTCGTCATGGTTGCCTCTCGATCGCGTCATCCGGTGCCGACGGATCGATCCTAAGCCGTCGAGTTCGGAGCGATCCGCCGGCTCGGGGCGACTTCGCCGACCCCCGCGCGACTCCTGCCGAGGTCACTCTCTCGGGGAGGGTAAAGGTCGGAGCCCGTGAAACCGATATCGCTCGTATGGATGCGCAAGGTGCACGGCTTCTCGCGGCTCGGATCCGGGCCGGTGTCTCTGTCGGGGCGAGGATCGAGCTCGTCGAGGCGCCTCGCGACAACTCGGGCCTGTGCGCCGGCGATCGCGGTGTCGTCAGTCAGATCGACGAGGACGGCCACGTCTTCGTGACCTGGGATCGCGGCTTCGCGTCCGAGATCGATCCCAGCGCGACGCGCATTCACACGCTCGCCGCTTGATCTCTGTTTGCTCGGCCACGCCGCGGTCACGCCGGCGAGAGCTTGCCTTCGCGAAAACCGAAATCGGCGGTCACGACGATGGTCTCTCCGCCTCGGTACTCGTTCGGGGCGGTCGGTGCGTACAGGGCTCCGATGCCCGCATCGCGCCACGTCGGCGACAGGACGATCTGGCGATGCGAAGGGGAGTCGAGCCAAGCCTGCACGATCGCCGGCGCCTCGACCTCGCTGCCCATGCTGGCCAGGAGCGCCTCGCCGACGGACCACGTCCTCCAGCCGCGGTTCGAGTAGTAGCGACGGATACGCTCGCTGAAGGCTGTTCCGTCGAGTGACTCGTGAGCGAAGAAGCCGTACTCGAGCATCGCACGCGAGTGACCTCGAGCTGCCGTGCGCAAGCTCGGAGCGGCACGAAGGGGGCGCAGACCCGCGGAAACGCGCACGCGGTTGATCTCCCGCACGATCGCGGTCTCGAGCAGCGCCCGGGGCTCTGGCTTCGTCGACGAGTCTGGTACGGCTGCGGGGGCGGCGGCGAGCATCCCCATGAGAACGACAGCGATTGCGGCGACATATCGCATGCGTGGGAACGAAATCGGCCGTTCCCCGCCCCGAGCACTCCCTCCAACGGGGGAGGGGCCTCACCTCTGTGCTAGCCGGACTTCGGGCCGCCGGCCTTGTCGCTCACAGGCTTGGAATCGCTCGTCGAAGCCGTGGGCGTCTCCGCCTGCGGAGCTTGGTCCTTCGCCGGTCGTGGCTGCTTCTCCGGCTTCGTGGTCTGGGTGCCGGGTCCGGCCGCTCGCCCCTGGGTGACGTGCTCTCTCGAAGCGGCTGACTCGTTCACGGCCTTGGGCCTCGTCGCATTGGTTCTTTTCGCCGCTCGCGCCTGCTGCCCACGCGCCGATGCCCGTTCCTTCGCGGCCTGGCGACGCTCGGCCGCACGCTGGGCGTTGGCATTCGCGCGCCTCTCGGTCGCCGACCCCGTCCTCTTCACCTGGCCAGGTGCCGTCGGCTTCCCGCGAGCGACGCCGTTCCCAGGGACGCTCACCCCGCGAGGCGCGACCTGGCCGAGGCGCAGCCCTGGTCGAGTGTCGGCCGAAGAGCCCTTTCCGGGCTTGCTGTCCACCTCGGAGGCACCCGTGACGGCGACGCCGCCCGCGATGCTCGCCGCCGCGACGACCGCGGCTGCCTTCAGGGCAACGCCGCCTGCGACGGCGCCGCCACCGGCAGCGCCTGCGGTGCCGAGTCCCGTCCCGACGCCGGCGCTCATGGCTGCGGCGCTCGTTCCCGCACCGGCTGCGATCGGCATGGTCGCTGCCGACGCTGTCCCTGCTCCCTCGAGCCCCTTGAAGATCGAGAGCGAGAGCGGGATGGGGACGAGCAGCAGACCGCGCAGCGCGCTGCGATGGCGCTGCTGGAGCCGCGCGAAGTGCGCACAGTCGGGGCACTCGGCGAGGTGGTCGCGGAGTCGACGCCGCTCTTTGCGGCCGAGACGGCCGTCGACCGACTTCGAGATGGCGAGCTGTGCCTCGGTGCATGTGAGTAGGTGTTCGAGCTCCTCTGCGAGCGATCGCCGCGCTCGGAAGAGGAGGGTCTCGAGCGCGGTGGTCGTCACTCCGAGGATGTCTGCGATCTCTGCATACGTCCGTCCCTCGAACTCGCGAAGGACGATCGCCTGGCGCTGGTGCGGGGGGATCTTCGAGAGCGCCGTGAGAAGCTCGCCGATGCTCGGCCCCTCGTCAGTCGATTCCGATCCGGCGAGTTGGTCGTCGAGCTCGACCTGGCGCGGCCTGGACCGTTCCTGGCGGAACCGTTGCTTGATCGCATTGCTTGCGATCGTGAGCAGCCAGTTCGAAGGCTTCCGCGGACGGACGCCTTGCGCGAGGGCGCGATACGCGTTGAGAAACGTCGTCTGCGTGACGTCCTCGGCGTCGGCATGGTTTCCGAGAACGGCGTACGCGTACCGATAGACGTCGCCTCCGTGCTGACGGTAGAGGTCGTCGACCTCGCGCGAGGCAACGTGGCCCGTTTCGGTGACGGCCATGCTCGAACCGTCGTCATCCCGCGGGGCACCCGCAACCCACCTCACGAATTCTTAACACTCTCCCGCGCAAGAAAGCTGGGCGCGGGGCGTCTTCCCTTGTGTCCGAGCATGAATCCCTTCGAACCCGACAACGGAGCGCTGCAATGGCCAGGACACTGACCGTTATCGCCGCCTTCCTCTGCCTTGCCGTGCCGGCGGCCCTTGCGGCCCCGCCGGCCGACAAGGGCAAGCCCGAGAGCCCAGGGGCGAGCGCTGACGCACCCGGCCAGTCCGCGGAGAAGAACGCGGCCAAGAAGTGCAAGGACATGCGGAAGAACAACGCATCCAGCTTCGCGACGCTGTATGGGACGAAGCCGAATGCCTACAGCAAGTGCGTGACTGCGCAGACGACGCTCGAGTCCGAGACCGAGGCCGAAGCGAGCGAGGACGCGAAGGACAACGCTGCCAAGGCATGCAAGAAGGAGCGCGGCGACATCGGCGTCGCAGAGTTCAAGAAGAAGTACGCGCCCGCGACGCATCCGAACGGCGCGAACGCCTTCGGCAAGTGCGTCTCCAAGCTAGCCAAGGCACAGCAGTCGTCGTGAGCTGACTCACAAGATCCGCAACGGGGCGGCGGCACCAGTTGCGGCGGTAGGGGGAAGAGACGAAGGAGGTCGAGAGGCCTCCTTCGTCGGTTCCTGCTCACGGACGCGCCGTCCGCGCTGCGACACGGCCGCGAACGCTGCCGCTTTCGATCTGCGTCAAGCGGGGCTGAGCGGCTCCCAGCGCGGGAGCGTCATCTTCAATGTCGTCGGGCCGCCGGGTCGGCTCTCGAGCTCGAACGTTCCGCCGACCATGCGGACGCGCTCGCTGATGCCGACGAGCCCGAGACGGCCGCGCTGCGCGGCCTTGGCAAGCGCGCGCTCCACCTCGAAGCCCATGCCGTCGTCGACGATCTGCAGTTCGATCGCGCTCCTGCGCGCCCGCACGCGTACGGAGACGCTCGTCGCGCCGGCATGCTCGCGCACGTTGGCGAGCGCTTCCTGAATTGCTCGAAAGACGGTGATGCGCTGGGCCGACGAGAGCGAGTCCGGATCGCCGCGGATCTCGAGCTCGGCTCGAATGCCATAGCGCTCGGAGAAGGTGTCGACCTCCCGGTGGAGGATCTCGCCGAGCGGGCGGCTGATGACGCTCTTCGTCTCGAGGGAATGTGCGATCTCGCGAAGATGTCGATCGAGCTCCACCAGGCGCGCAGTCAGGTCCTCGAAACGACCGTGCGCCTGCTCGCGGTAGTCCTCGAGGACGAAGGGGTAGACCTGCTGCTGGAGGAGGCGCACGTCGGCAGCGAGGGCGAGGATGTCCTGAATCGGCCCGTCGTGGAGGTCGAAGCCGAGACGCATCAGACGTCGCTCGGCAGATGCGATGAGCGTTCGCTCGCGGCTCGCGGAGTGCTCGAGGAGATGCTCGCGCTCTATCACCGGGCCCGCGGCAGCAGCGGCCTCGCTCAGGTACGCATCGGCCACGCGCTGCTCGACCGAGCCCATCCGCCCGACGATGGCAGCGTACGTCTCCCGGAAGCGGAGCACCGGCGCGGACCGCAGCTGCGAGCCACCCAGGAGCGAAAGCCGTGAGCGGCCACGCAGCGCCGCCTTCGCCTCTGCGCGAGCGCGACGGCTGGGCCGGCCGTCATCGCCAAGCGAGATGATCGAGTCGAGCCCGCTCGACGTACGTATCCAGAGTGAGACGTCGGTGAGCACGTCGAGCCAGAGCAGCAGACCGAGCTGGAGCTCCATTGCGACGAGTGGAGGAAGCTCGAGGAGTCGGGGGCTCCGTACCACCTCGCGAAAGAGCACGTAGCGCGCGGCAGGGAGCGGGAGCGCGCAGGCTTCGGCGATCGCGGCTCCCGCGCCACGCACGTCCGCCTCGTCGAGCTCCAATGCTGCCCCGAGCTCGACGATTGCCGTCGCCGCGTACCAGACCGACGCGAGCCCGTCGCCCACTTCTTCGTCCGCGTATCCCGAGTGCAGGCGCCTTGCCTCAGCCAGCACGGACTCGAGCACGGGGCGGATCTCCTCCGTGCAGCCCTCGAGGAAGTACGCGTGCAGGCGCTCGAGCCGATGTTCGGGCCCGCGATGAGAGCGCTCGACGGGCAGCGAGCGGGGGAGGGATGCCGACCCTCCCGACCCGATCTGGCTGCCTGCCTCCGTCATGCGCGCGCTACCGCCTCATGTTCGTGGTTTACCGCACGCCTGCAACTTTCCTGCGCGAGCACTCACTCCCCCTCGTCTCCCAGCTCAGCTCCGCCCTGGTGGTGCCGCGCCGGCCAGTCGTTCGGAGAGGAGCCTCTCGACGTCCTGCAGCAGCTCTTCGGTCTCGTTCCAGCGGTCGAAGACGCGCACGCCCGACGGGCTCTTCCCTCCCGTGTCAGCGGCGATGATCACCGGGACCTCCGGACGCCGTGCGCGCGTCGAGTTCGCCGTCCTCAGCGCCTCTGCGACGGAGTCGGCACCGTCGAGTACAGCGATGTCGACGCTCGGCTCCAGGATCGCGTCGGGCAGCTTCTCCGGCGACGTCAGCTCCTCGACCTCGAGGTCGCGGCCGCCGAGCAAGAAGCGGGCCAGGCGCAGGAAGCGTGGATCGCTGCTCGCGACGAGCACTCGCGCACGCGGCTCGTCATCCTCGTCGTCGAATGTGATGCCCGCGGCTCGGTCCGCGCGTGCGTCCGCAGCGCTCCGAGACGCCCAGGCGACGCGGTCGCCGACCTCGAGACCGCGACGTTGGCACTCGCCGGCGGCGAGCTCGACCACCTCGCGTGCGCCACGGCACGAGACCGTGCGCCACGGGCCGACATCGTGCTCGATCTTGATGACCACCTGGTCCGCATCGAGGAACACCGCATCTATCGGGAAGCGCATGAACGCGGTATGGATGCTCCACCCGGGACGGAGAACCATCCCTTCGCCCTGGTGGAGGTACTTTCGACCGAGCAGCCCTCGCATGCGTCGATGCGCACGGTCGGCCACGACGACTCGCTCGCAGACGATCCGGCCATCCTCGCGGCGGAGCGTCAGTGTCGCCATGACCGACTACCCGAAGGCGTCCATCATGTTGATGATCATCGGCGTCAGGATCACGATGAACATCGCCGGGAAGATGAAGAAGATCAGCGGGAAGAGCATCTTGACGGGCATTTTCTGCGCGCGCTCTTCCGCTAGTGCCCGCCGCCGCTTGCGCATCTCGACCGAGAGGTTGCGCATCGTCGTGCCGATCGAGACGCCGAGTCGCTCCCCCTGCGTGATGGAGCGAACGAAGATCTTCATGTTCGGCGCATCCGCCCGGCGACCAAGGCTCTCGATTGCCTGACCCACCGACAGGCCCATTCGCTGCTCCTGCAGGGTGAGCCGGAGCTCCTGACCGAGGGGGTCGGACATGCTCTCGGAGGCGACCCTCATCGACGCGAGGATGCCGAGGCCCGCCTCGATCGTGACGACCAGCAGGTCGATCATGTCCGGCATCTGCTTGTCGATCATCTCCATACGCTTGCGTCGCTTCTGCTCGACGTAGTAGACGGGCGCGAACCAGCCTCCGACGCCCGCAGCCACACTGAGCACGATTGCGAAGATGATCGAGCCGCCCATGGCGGGAATGAGCCAGAGGACGACGAGGGCGAACGCGATCGCGCAGAGGACCTGATACCCGAGGATCTTGCGCGGCGTCGTGCCGTACATGCCTGCGGAGACGAGCTTGTCGCGGAGCTTGTCCTCCCCGAACCGATCCGTGCGCCGTCCGACCCAGTCGCCGAGGCGGCCTGCGACAGAGTCGATGGGTCGCCGTCCCGCAGACTCGGCCTCGGAGCCACCGGTGGCCTCGGCGACATAGCCATAGGTCTGTATCTGGTCGATCGTCGCGGAAGAGCCGCCGCGCGCCTTGCCGAGATTGACGACGAGGATCGCGACCCCGGCTCCGAGGAGGAGCACGCCTGCGACTGCAATCAGCTCGATGCCCATGTCACACGTCCAGTCTCGCGATTCGCTTTATCCAGAAGGACCCGATCAACATCATGATCGCCCCGATCACAAGGGCAATCCTGCCCAGGAGCGACGTCAGCATCGGATCCAGGTAATCGCCACCCGTGAAGATGAGGGCCACAAGGACGAAAATCGGCAGCCCGGTCAGGATCCAACGCGAGATGCGCGCCTGAGCCGTCAGGACGTTGACGAGCCGGCGCAGCTCCATACGCCCGCGGATGACCTCGGCAACGCGGTCTAGCACCTCCGCCGTGTTGCCTCCGGCCTCGCGTTGCAGTCGCATGACCAGCGCCAACTGCTCGGCGTCGTAGCTCTGCATACGCCTGGCCATCACCATGAGTGCATCGTCGAGCGGGACGCCCAGCTGCTCGTCCTGGAGCACGCGCCGGAACTCGGTCTTCGACGGCTCGATTGCGCTGTCCGCCATGACGGAGAGGGCGCCCATCGTCGAGTGACCGGTCCGCATGGCGCCTGCCAACACGTCGAGATTGTCCGCGAGCTGCTCTTCGAATGCGCTCCGCATCTTGCGCACCCTCCTCGACACGATGAAGCGCGTCACGAACGGCGCGAGGAGGCCGATCAGGAGTCCCCACAGCGACTGGAAGACAACCGCCGTGACCAATGACGCGAGGATGCCGCCCACGATCGTCCAGCCGGCGATCGCCAGTGGCGACAGGCTGAAGCCTCCGAGATCGACATCGTTCTCGAAGCGCTGCCACCAGCGCTGGCTGCCGACCGTTCGCTGCGCCGTGTCCGCGAGCATCTGGGCAACCTCTGCCCGACGGAGTCGGGACTCTTCCTCGCTCGGAACCGTGACGTACGCCGCCATCCGTCTCCGGAGAGACCGGTTGCGGACGTCGATCGCGGAGAAGATGGCGAACCCGATCAACGCGAGCACCGCGACGACCACGAAGATCATCAGCCACGGCGAGGTGATGACCTCGTCGATCCAGCTCCGCTCGAACGTCCCCTGCGGCGCGAGCTCGAGCGCGGGGGTGGTGTACGTGGCCGAAGCGGGCGCGTATCCCACGACCTTCACCTGGACCTGCGCCTCGCGCTGCGGAGGAAGGACGGAGCGGTACGTGACCTCGTACTCGTTCGAGAGCTGCTGGCCGATCTCCGTGAAGATCGGTGCGAGCTCGGCCGGCGTGGCCGACTCGACGTATGCGCCGCCCGTGCGGTTGGCGAGGGCCTTGAGCGTCTCCGGGTCGTACTGCGGGGAGGTCAGGCCGACGGAGATCACGCGGATGTTCTCGTCCTCCGCTGCCTGCAAGGCCTCGGCGCGCGACGCGCTGCTTCCGATGTCGGTCCCGTCGGAAAGCAGCACGACAGTCGTCCGCTCGAGACCCTGCTCCTCGGCCAGGTCCGCGACGTTGATCAGCGCGTCGTAGATGTGTGTGCCCTCGGACGTCGGCGGTGTATCCGCAACGGCAGCCGTGAGCGCCGCGCCGTCAGTCGTGAAGTCGGTCAGGACGTCGTCGCTCGGCCCGAACACGACGATTGCCACCGGGAGGTCTTTCTTGCGCTCGCCGAGGAACGCGCGTGAAGCCGCCATCGCGTTCGCGATCGGTGCGCCCTTCATGCTGTTCGACGCGTCGATCAGGAGGACAGAGCCGCTCTTGGAGCCACCCGGCGGGGTGACCGTAAGGCTGACGACCGGGTTCGTGTTCTCGGTCACCTGCACCTGCGAGGTACTGAGTGCCTGCGTGCTGGGCAGCGTGAGGAGGTACGCCTTGTCCGGGAAGCCCGAGGTCGTCGACTCCGTCAGCTTCGGCGCGGGCGCGGGCTGCTGGCCGAGAGCCAGGGTCGGCACCACGAGCGCGGCTACTGCCGCGCTCGCAATCGCACTTCTCAGCCCGACCTTCACGCTGTGGCACCCCGACGCTCGTCGAGAGAATGGACACGCTCGCCGAACATGCTCTGCGGCAGCTCGATACCACGCTTGCGGAACTTGTCGAGGAACACGGGGCGCAGGCCGGTCGGTCGCAACCCACCGGTGATCGTCCGGTCTGGCGCGACCGACTCGATCTCGAACTCGAAGATGTCCTGAAGCTGGATCACGTCGGACTCCATCCGGAGAACTTCGGTGACCGCCACGACGCGACGCGAGCCGTCCTCGAGCCGGTCGATATGGACGAGCAGGTCGATCGCCGCGGCGATGTGCTGCCGGATCGCGCGCAACGGCAGGTCGTAGCCGGCCATCATCACCATCGTCTCGATGCGATGGAGTCCGTCCCGAGGCGAGTTCGAGTGGACGGTCGAGAGCGAACCGTCGTGACCCGTGTTCATCGCCTGGAGCATGTCGAGCGCCTCGGCGCCGCGAACCTCGCCGACGATGATGCGGTCCGGCCGCATGCGCAGCGAGTTGCGCACGAGGTCGCGGATCGGGATGTGCCCTTCGCCCTCGATGTTCGGCGGGCGCGCCTCGAGGCGGAGGACATGACGCTGGTGGAGCTGCAGCTCCGCAGCGTCCTCGATCGTCACGATCCGCTCATTGTTGGGAATCGACGCGGAAAGAGCGTTCAGGAGCGTCGTCTTACCCGAGCCCGTGCCGCCGGAGATGAGCATGTTGCACTGCGCCTCGATGCACCGGGTCAGGAACTCCACGGACTGCTCGGAGAGCGAGCCGATGTTGATCATGTCCTCCAGCGACAAGCGCCGCCGGCTGAACTTCCGGATCGTCAGGAGCGGGCCGGAGAGCGAGAGCGGCGCGATGATCGCGTTGACACGGCTACCGTCGGGAAGGCGGGCGTCCACCATCGGCGACGACTCGTCGATGCGGCGGCCGATCTGCGACACGATCTTGTTGATGATCCGGCGCAGATGCGACTCGTCCGTGAAGCGGACAGTCGTCTCGTACAGCTTGCCGCCGCGCTCGATCCACACGTCGTCCGGGCCGTTGCACATGACCTCGGTGATCGAGTCATCGGCAAGCAAGCGCTCGAGCGGGCCGTAGCCGAGGATGTCGTCGAGGATCTCGCCGGTGAGCCGCTCGCGATCCTCGCGCGCGATGCCGGCCTCGTCGTTGAGGAGCCGGCGGATGTCCGCGGTGACGCGGTCGCGCAGCTCGTTGGGGTCGACAGCGATGTTGAACAGCTGCGGGCCGAGCTCGGAGATGACGCTCATGTGCACGCGGTTCTTGAGCTCGGCGAACGGCTCCTGCTCTCTCACGGGGCCGCGGTGGCTCGAGATTCGCTCGTGAAGTTCCATGACCTAGGCCTTTCGTCCGAAGAGCCGACGGCGGGAAGAGGAGGAACTGTCCGCGGCAGCGCCTGCCATTGCCGGGACCGGTGCCGCGGCGGGCGCAGCCGCCTCGCCGCTGCCGAGCAGGTCGGTGAGACGTCCGAACGCCTCGGCAGGCTCCGACTGCGGGCGCGCGACGACGATCGGAATTCCTTCGTTCACGGTGCGCGGGATCTCGCGGTCGGACGGGATGAAGACATCCGGTGTCCGCCCGAGAACTGCCTCGACGTCCGACTGGCTGATCCCGACCCGGCTGTGCGCGCGGTTCAGCAGCAGGAAGATGTGGTCGGTGTCGTACTTCATGAGCTCGAGGGTCTCGAGCCCGAGCTTCGTGTTCTTGAGCGACAGTGAATCGAGCATGCCGACCATGACGATGTCGGTCGAGTGGTCGATCGACGTGATGACCTCGGCCGTGAAGCCGGGAGGCGTATCGACGATGACCCAGTCGTAGTTCTGGCGCAGGATCGAGTAGATCTCGCGCAGGAGCTCGGCGCCGACGGCGCTTGCCTGGTCGGGGCGGCGCGGAGCGATGAGCGTGTGGACGCCCGACGAGTGCCGCGCCATGAAGGCCTGGAGCTTGTCCCAGTCGAGCGCGCCGGGGGACTGCGCGAGGTCGTACACGGTCTTCTCGGGCGGCAGCCCGAGGCAGAGCGCGACGTCGCCGAACTGAAGGTCGAGGTCGATCAGCGCAACTCGCTCGCCGCGCTGCGCGAGGCAGACCGCGAGGTTCGTCGACGTGAGCGTCTTGCCGGTTCCGCCCTTCGGTCCGAGGATACAGACGAGACGCGAGTTCTCGTTGATGACCGGGCTCTCGGCGCCTTGCTTGCGGGCCATGAGCTTGTGGATCTCGAAGCGGATCTGCTCCGGCGTCGCCGGGAGCATGACGATGTCGTCTGCGCCGGCCTCGAACGCGCGCCTGAGGAAGCCGTTGGGCGACCCGTGCCCGAGGACCATGACGTTCAGGTCCGGGGTCTGGCGGGCCACCGCATCCAGGAGCAGCAAGGCGCGGTCCGAATAGCCGGCGCAGGCGACGAGGAGCAGGTCCGCGATGCCGCCACGCAGCCAGGTCAGCGCCTCTTCGGCGCCGTTGACGACCCCGACGACCTGGAAGTCCTCGCCGCCGGGCAGCGAGTCCTTCACGTCCTCGGCATCGACACCTGGCTCGACGGCCAGCAGAGCTTGTACCGGGCGGCTCGGCATCTAAACGTCGACTCCTACCTCAGCAGCGAGGCCACTGTTGCCGTTGACTTCTTCGTCTGCTTGGCGCCGACGACCGGGCGGAGCACGAAGTAGAACTGTGCGTTGTCAGCCGCATAGGCCCACGTCGCCGCGTCCTTCGTATCGATACGAAGAACGAGGTTACCTCCGCCTGCGGGTCCAGGAACGGTCGGGATCGTGAGCACCTTGACGTTCGGGCGGAAGAGCTTGACGAGGTTCCCCCCGCCCGCACGAGCGCCGAGGCTGATGTAGACGTCCACATTGTCGCCCGGCATCACCTGCGACGAGCTCCCGTGGACTCCGTCGATCGAGATCGAGAGAGCGCGCTGCGTCCCCGTGATCTGCGAATCGACCGATGCGGTGTCACTGGCTGCGAAGTCAGTAGCCGTGAACTGCTGGCCCGGGAAGATGTCCACCGCTGCGGCGCGACCGCTCAGGTAGGCGGGATCGGAGATCGCTCCAACCTCGACTTCCTTCTGCGGGAGCGTCGTCGGCGCATACATGGACTGACTCGCTACGAGTGTGCCCGGCGTGCCAGCAGGAATCAGCTGCTTGGCGACGAGCACCGGCGTCGGAGCGTTCTCGCCGGCGACGCGGGAGCGGTAACGATCGAGGTAGACGACGAGGAGGATCGCGGCTAGGACGACGGCGCCGATGCCGAGGGCGATTGCCCAGCCGCGCGACGACATCCTGCCCGAGACCTTTCCAGTGAACGAGGTATTCGACATGGCTTCCTCTCCTTAAGAGCTCCTAGCTGCTCCTATGTCGGCAGATTCGACGTCCTGCATGAGTGATTGCTACAGACAATCATTCGACGAGGACGGCAACACACACGTCTAGTCCAGTCAGGGCGCACTTCTCTCCGCTGGGGCCTCCGCCCGACGGCCAGACGTGTTTCTCGAAGTAACCCCACACGTCGCCGCGACCCGTCTTGAGCGTAAGGCTGGGCGGGGGCGGAACGTTTTCGGGGCAGCCCCAGTTTGGGCCTACTCCTGGATAGGTCCAGCCCACCGGGTAGAAGGCGCCGAGGATCTTTATGGGAATCGCGTCACCCGGGCTACCTCCTGACCCCTCGAAAGCCGTCGCATCGGTGATGACGATGGTTACCCAGCGCGGATCCTCGGCCTTCTCCTCGGAACTCGCCCAGTTCTTCCACTTGTTGGGGTAACAAGGAGTCTCGAAGCGCTCCTGCATCCCGCGACTGAACTTACCGTTGTCAACGCCCGTCTGGATTCGCGCGCAATCGGGGCGAGGACTCGGACTATAGGGCGGGCCGGGCGGCAGGGTGTACCTCCACGTTGGTGAGCCCGAGTTCGATGGATCGTAGTCGGCGCATTCGATGTCACGCCACGTGAGCGGTGTGCTGTCGTCCTTGTCCCAATCGTCGAGGTTCAGCACGTAAGGAGTTCGGCAACCGTCGATGATCTCGTCGTCGGCGGTGATCCCATTGTCGCAATCGATCGTCTGGGTCTTGCTTGCCGGGTCATCGGAGGAAACGCGTATACCCACAAGCTGCCCCGTAGTGAGTACGGGCCTCAGTCCCACCGCAACGTGAACTGGCGGCCCGGGTCCATCAGGCAAGGAGTTCGCCGTGTCTCCACCCAGCGTCGTGAGCTCCAGAAATTCTACGGGACCGGAGTCGGCCGGCTGGCTCGGATCATCGTCTGCGACGTATGGAGCCGCGACCTTTGGGAAGCTGCCCTGGTTTGGGCGCTGGTTCTTGTTCTTGGGGCCACCGCATTCGGTCGCGGGGTTCGGGGGACTCTTCGGCCCGCTCCACCAGTCGAGATCCACGACCGTCCGACCGGAGTCCGCTGCGAGACCAATGGCCCCAGCGCCAGTGGTCCAGGTGCCGAGCGGGCCTCCGATCCCTCCTGGACTCCAAATCATGTCGCCGCCGGGGGATGCTTCGACGATGGCGCAGATCGGGAAGTCCTCCGGGCCGGTGGCAGCCGGGCCGAAATCGATGACTGCCTCGACACCGACGTTGCACGGACCGTTGAGAACGAAGTACGGAGCGGACAGGTTCCCCGGATCGCTCGCACAGTCGCCCGGCGTCAGACGGACGTCCTTGACGATCGGGTTCGCAATCGTGCCGCTGGGGTCGTCGTCGTATCCGTGAATGAAGGAGAGGCTGCTGGAGCCATCGCCGGTCGAACCTGCGTAGCAGTTCCAGCGACGCGGGGCTTGATTGCACGTGTACGGAGGGGTGTCGCCGATGCTCGGGAGCGCCGGGCTTGGATGTTTGGAGACGAGCACGATGACACCGATGTTCTGGCTCGAGACACTGAACTCACCGCTCGGTTCGCATCCGACGTCGCCCTCCCAGAGATTGAATCGTGCGAGCGGGTCGCCGACAGGCAGCGATTGTTTGACGAGGCCCGGACTAGCACATAGAACCTCGCCCGTCTCCTCGTCGACGAAGAACGGAGCGACCACGAGCGGATCGACGTCGGGGACCGCCCAAGGCAGGATCCTCAGCTCGCCTGCCCGTTGGATCTCGACCACCGCATGGCTCTTCGGACTCGGGTGAAGCGGGATCAGTCCCCAGAGCAGCGGCGCCTCGTCGTCCGTCGCCTTGACGTCGAGCTCGAGCACCGAGCACGGGTCTCCTGGCGAGGCAATAGTGTCGTCCAAGCCGTAGCCGGTCGAGGCGTTCAGGCCGTCCGCCTGTGTCCAGTACGTCGCACTATTGAGCGCGACGCGCACGTCATTCGGCTCCTGGAGCTGACGGTTGGCGGATGAGGGGTCGCGGAGGGTGTCGCCCGCATACCTCTCCGCCTCGTCTCGGATCTCGGTGTTCGTCAGGCTCACAAACGTCGGGTCGTCCTCGAAGCAGCCCGTGAACAGCCCGCCGCCGGCAAGTGCCGCTGCGTCGACCTGCGTCTGCAGATGCCGCTTGTGGACGTAGAAGTTTCCAATGTCGAGCACGATGGCGCCGAGCCCGAAGAAGACCGGGATGAGAACGGCGAAGAGCACGGCCACCTGACCGCGCTCGCGATGCGGGCTCGACGGATGTCGACTCAACATGAGGGCAGGTTGTTGGCGGGGTCGTACGCAAGGTCGCCGGTGGGCGGCACCGCCTCGAGTCGCATCGTCGCATCGGCCCCGAGCGTGATCTGGAAGCGGTCGATCCAGAAGAACGTGAACGGGCTCTCGAGGCGCACCTTCACGGGATCACCCACCTCGCTTTGTCCCGCAGGGAAGGAGACTTCCACTCCTACGCAAGACTCGAGACCCCTGGACAAGGCCTGCTCGCGGAGCGTCGTTTGTAGGTTCGGCTGCCCGCTCGGTTGGCAAGGATTGGGAACCTGGGGCGGGTCGGCGGTCTGGCCGCAGTTCACGGCTGCCCAGCGCGCACCCTGATTGGCGATGCGCTGCATGTCGAGCCAGTAGTTGAGCCCGATGCCGAAGTAGATGATGCCGGCGACGATGATCAGCAGAGGGAACAGGATGAGCGCGAACTCGGTGGTCGCCTGACCGCGCTCGGGATCCCGGCGTAGACGACGTGCCACAGTCAGGTTGCGAAGCCTCACGAGTCCTCTCGTGCTCCTATCGGAACGATGGGGCCGATACATGAGTGCCTGTCTCCCTCCCCTGGTCGACAGCTACGAGGTCTGGGGTCGTTTGCTCATTGTGCCGTCGTGTTGGCAATTCCGAAAGGGTGGTCTTTCACGTCCCTGAAAAGCGTATGCGCCGACCCGGTCGAGGGGGTAACCGGGCCGGCGCACACTTGGTACCGGGTCGCCGCAGGGGCAACCGCGGATCCGCGCCGGGCTTAGCCGGGTGCCTGCGAAACGCTGCTGGCCGCCTCGGAGAAGAGGCTGCGCAGGACGCCGCGCAAGAAGTACAGAGCGATGATGATGGCGATTGCGAGGAAGCCGAGCAGAATCGCGTACTCGGTCGTCGTCTGGCCATCCTCTCGCTCCCGCAGCCGATGAACCGCGACCTGCATCGCGACGATCGGACGCAACAGGATGTCGGACATGGAGTCTCCTCCGTTCGGAGGGGCGCTCGGCCCCTGCGTGTGACTTCTGCGCCCGCGGCCTTCACGGGCCCTCTCAGATTCAGCGTGTGCAGGGCTTTCCACAACCGGCCGAAGGATGGGTTCCTCCTAGCCAATCGGCTCCAGCGCTGGCCGTTTCCGGTCGCTGCCAAGCTCTGGTCGCGACCCGTGAGCTCTCGACCCCGGGAGACGGGCGGGGTCGGTTGCCTGGTCGACTGAGCCCTGAAATGCGTGTGGCCCGCCGGTCGGCGGGCCACACATTCTCTTCCTTTGCCGCAGAGGCTCCGGCTTTAGTTCGGAGCGTTCGAGACGCTGCTGGCCGCCTCGGAGAAGAGGCTGCGCAGGACGCCGCGCAGGAAGTACAGCGCGATGATGATGGCGATCGCGAGGAAGCCGAGCAGAATCGCGTACTCGGTCGTCGTCTGGCCATCCTCTCGCTCCCGAAGCCGATGCACCGCGACCTGCATGGCGATGATCGGACGCAACAGGATGTCGGACATGTGGAGGTTCCTCCTCCGGTCAGAGGGGCCACTCGCCCCTGCGGTGACTATGTTCCGCCTCCGGTCGGCGGACACCTCTGCAATTTCGGCACAACCGGGTGGATCCTCAACCGGCCGAAAGTGGGGTTCGTCCTTGACCCTAGAACGAGGGTGGCCCGTCTGGGGAGGCGCGCAGCGGTCGCCGGCACCTCGGCCTGAGCGGGCGAGCTCACGACCCGGCCGAAGGGGTGATGCTTTCTGACCATCGGGGTGGTGGCGTCTTCCGACTCAGGGGCGATCATCAGGGAATGGGGTCGGCCGCCGACGCCTCTGCTTCCTGGTCCGAGCGGGGAGGCTCCCGCTCTCGCCCCGGCCTGTTCACGGCCGCGCTCGTGCTGGTCGCCGTCCTGTGGACATCGGCGTTCGTGGTCTTCAGTCTGGCCGAGGGGCTCCTCGCGTGGGACGTGCGCTTCGCGTATCTGCCCGCAGCCGAGGCCGTGCTCGACGGCGACTCGCCCTATCCGGCTCTCGACGACCCGATCCTCGAGGATCAGAAGGGGTACGTCTACCCGCCTCAGCTCGCGGTTGCCCTGACCCCGCTCACGCCGCTTCCCATCGACCTCGTTGCGCTCGTCGTAACGGCAGGCATGCTCGCGATGCTGTGGCTCACTCTGCGTCTGCTCGGCGTACGTGACGTCCGGTGTTACGCCGCGGCCGTGCTGTGGATGCCCGTCGCCAGCGGCGTGCTCCTGGCGAATGTCTCGATCCCGCTCGCACTCGCGCTCGCCGCGACATGGAGATATCGACAGCGGGTCTGGGGGCCGGCGGTTTCCCTCGGGCTGGCAGTGGCCGCGAAGTTCGTGCTCTGGCCGATGCTCGTGTGGACCGTTGCGACACGCCGGCTGCGTGCGACGGCGTGGGCGCTCCTCATCGGCGTCGTGGTGACGTTGGTGGCCTGGGCCCTGATCGGGTTCGCGGGCATCCGCGGCTATCTCGACCTTCTCCGACGACTTTCCGAGATCCAGTCCGAGAACAGCTATTCGTTCGTCGGCATGGCCTCGACCCTCGGGCTAGGGGACGTCGTGGGGCAGGTCGTCACTCTGGTCGTCGGAGGCTCCTTGCTCGTCGCCTGCGCGGTCCTGGCTCGGCGCGGCGACGAGTACCGCTCATTCACATGTGCAGTTGCCGCGACGCTCGCGCTGAGCCCCATCGTCTGGCTGCACTATCTCGTCCTGCTGCTGGTGCCCCTCGCGATCGCGCGTCCGCGCTTCTCGCTCATCTGGCTGCTGCCGATCCTTCTCTGGACGAGCCCGCGTCCGGGGTACGCCGACGGATTCCAGACGTTCATGCCTGCCATTGCAGCCGTGATCCTCGTGACAGTGCTCCTCGCGCGGCCGACGAGTCAGCGGAGCGCGCCGGTCGCGATTGGCGCCGCCGCATGACCGTTGCCGCTCAGCCACCCCTTGGCAATCGGAGGCTAGCCTCGACTGCCATTCTGGTCGCGGTCGCGGCTGTCTTCCTCCTGACCCTGGTTGGGGCTACCGGGTCGGGACGGCTCGCATCGGACTTTCACGCGAGCTACCTGGATGCCGCGGAGTCGGTGCGGGACAACGGCACACCGTACTCCGCTGAAGCCGAGTTCCCGTACTTCTACACCCCAGTGTTGGCGGAGCTCCTCGTCCCGTTCACGCTGCTGCCCGAGGAACTCGCCTCGTTCCTCGCCTTCGTTGGGTCGTTCGCGGCGGTGATGGGTGCTCTGGCACTTGTCGGCGTGCGCGACATCAGGTGCTTCGCGGCCGTCGTCATCTGGACACCGGGGTGGAACGCCTTCGAGCTCGCGAATGTGACCGCCGCTCTGACGCTCGCTGCTGCGCTCGTGTGGCGCTATCGGGACACGACGTGGGCATCGGCGTGGGCCTTGGGTGCCGCACTTGCAGTCAAGTCGCTCCTCTGGCCGCTGCTCGTATGGGCCGCCGCGACTCGGAGGTTATGGACGGCCGGACTTGCCGTTGGGCTCGGGCTAGCCCTTGTCCTCGGAGCCTGGAGCGTCATCGGGTTCGCCGGCTTCACGTCCTATCCCGACCGACTTGGGGGGTTTCCGTACGAGAACAGCTTCTCGTTTATCGGAATGAGCGCGGCGCTCGGTCTCGACCCGATAGTCGGGCGGGTTGCAACCGCGATCGCGGGAGGCGCGCTTCTCGTCGCCGTCTTGCATTTCGGTCGAAAGAGCGACGAGGAACGCGCTTTCATCTGCGCGCTTTGCGCTGCTCTGGCGTTCGCGCCCGTCGTGTGGTTGCACTACCTCGTCTTCCTGAGCGTGCCCATCGGGATCGCACGACCCCGCTTCTCGGCCGTCTGGCTTCTGCCGATCGTCCTCTGGGTGTGTCCCCGCGATGGTCACGGCGACGGCCTGCAGCCGTTCCTTCCAGCCGCAGTCGTCTTCGTCGTGCTTTTGACTCTCCTAGCTTCCCCGCGACAGCAGGGGCGTGCCGTGCAGGTGCCCGTGTGACATTGCAGGCAAGCTCCAGCGCGACCGCTCTCGAGCAGCGGCCGCTGACTCTCTCGCGCGTGAAGTGGGCGGCATCGATTGTGGTCTTCGGAGCGTTTCCGGTTCTGACCCTCATCGCCCTCTTCGCGAGTGCGCTCGAGAGTGACAGCGTCGCGATGGACTTCCGACAGTTCTATGCGGCGGCGGAGGCAATCCTGCGGGGCGAGAGTCCCTACTTGCCGAGCGGTGAGCCGCTGACCGAGTGGGGAGGGCCGTATCCGTATCCGCCGTTGCTTGCGCTTCTTGCAGTCCCGCTCACAGTGCTGTCCCTCCAGGCAGCCGGGCTCGTCGCCATGGCAGTCCTCGTGGGCGTCGCCCTTGCAGTTCCCTGGGTTCTGGGGATACGAGACTGGCGCTGCTACGGCATGCTGCTTCTCTGGCCGCCCGTGATCTCGGCGATCCAGACCGGGAACGTGACGCTCTGGTTTGCGCTTGCGGCGGCCGTGACGTGGCGTTTCCGAGACCGCGTGATCCCGGTCTCGGCGAGTCTCGGCCTCACGCTGGCGGCGAAGTTCTTCCTCTGGCCGCTCGTCGTCTGGCTTGCGGCGACGAGGAGGTACGCAGGCGCGGTCTGGACCTGCATCGCAGGCGCCGGTCTGCTCGTCGTCTCGTGGGCTGCGATCGGCTTCTCGGGGATGGCCAACTACCCAGATCTCCTTCGCCGGTTGGAGGACAAGATCGGTGCCGACTCATACACGGCGTACATCGTCGCTCTCGATCTCGGCTTGCCCTCCGGTGTGGCACGCGCACTCTGGCTCGGCATCGGGTTGGTCGTGCTCGCCTCGGTTGTCGTCGTCGCTCGGCGAGGTGACGAGCGCACTGCGTTCATCGTCGCGATCGCGGCTGGGCTCGCGCTGACGCCAATTGTCTGGCTGCATTACTTCGCGTTGTTGCTGGTCGCCGTCGGTCTCGCTCAGCCCCGCCTCGGGCCGGCCTGGTTCGTTCCGCTGGGGATGATCCTCACGCCTGGAAGCGGCCAGCCGACGCCGTTCCAAACGTCGTGGACACTTGCGGTCGCCGCGGCAACCTTCGCCCTCGCCGTCCGTTCCTCGGCTACCGAGAACAGACCGGTGGCAACCGAGACCCGTCTCACGAGGCCAGCATGAGCAGCTCGACCGTGTCGCGAGACGGTGTCAGACCTCTGGGGTCTGACACCGCTACCGCAGCCGCCTGGGCTCGTGACCGCGCATGGACGCTCGCCATCTGGGCAGCGATGACCGGGTGGGCTGCCGTGCTCTTCCTGATCTTTCACCGCCGGTACACGGGTTTCCTCGTAGGGAGGTTCGACCTCGGGAACATGGTGCAGGCGGTTTGGAGCACCGCCCATGGCCGTCCTCTCGAGATCACGCACGGGGCGACGGGCGAGCAGATGACTCGTCTCGGCGGACACGTCGATCCGTTCCTGGCTCTCCTTGCCCCGCTCTGGATGCTGTGGCCCTCCCCACTGGTCCTCGCTCTCGCGCAGATCGCCGTTGTCGCGCTAGGGGCGCTGCCGGTATTCTGGCTGGGCCGTCGTCATCTCGGCTCCGAGACGGCAGCGGGGCTTCTCGCCCTCGCGTACCTCGCGTATCCGTGGACTGCGACGAGCGCGCATGCCGCCATCCATCCGGTGACGTTTGCGGTCCCGCTGTTTCTCTTCTGTGTCTGGTTCCTCGACACCGGGCGGCTGGTCCCATTCGCGCTCTGTGCGGTTCTCGCGATGTCGACCGGCGAGCTGATGGGACTCCCGATCGCGGTGCTCGGCGTGTGGTACGCGCTGGCGAGACGCGAGCGTTGGGCTGGTGCGTTGATCGCCGCCGCGGGGGCTGCGTGGACGTTTCTCGCGATCTACCTCGTCGTCCCGGCGTTCTCGGGCGTGGACAGCATGTTCTACGGCTTCTACGACGATGTCGGCGGCTCTCCGCAAGGTGTCGTTCGGATGCTCTTCAGTGACCCGGGCGTCATCCTGGGCGCGCTGACCGAGGCGCACGACTTCGCTTACCTCATCTGGCTCGGGCTGCCGTTGCTCTTCCTGTTCGTGCTCTCGCCCGGGCTCGCCGCCGTCGCGCTCCCACAGCTACTCGCGAACGGTCTTTCGGATTTCCGCTCGATGACCGACCCTCGCTACCACAGCGTCGCCGCAGTGATTCCGTTCCTCATCGCGGCGACGGTGTTTGGAATCGCACGTATCGGCGCACCGCGCCGTGCGCTCGCGGCTTCGGCGGTGCTCGTGTGTTCGTCGGTGGTCGCCATCTTCGTAGCGCCTTGGCCCCGTGCTGTTGGGGCGGTGCCGCTCGGCGGTCGACAAGCACTCACCCGTTCGCATGTCGAGGCTTTGTCAAAGGCTCTGGCGTTGGTGCCGGCGGGAGCACCGGTGACCGTCTCCAACTCGGTCGGGGCGCATCTCTCGGGCCGGCGTTACGTCTACTCGGTACCCGTCCTCGGCACCGCGGAGTGGGTCGTCATCGACGCCGACGATCCCTGGACGGTGCAGCCGGACTCGCCGCTCCTGAGCCGGCATCCGAAGGTCGTGCGGGGGCTCGTCGCCCGGCTGGAGACCGATCCCGCCTGGCGAAAAATCTTCGAGCAAGACGACGTCTTCGTCTTCCGGCGTGCCGGGCCCTAGGCCGACCGGCGGGCGAGAACCGTGAGCTCCTCGCCGCGGTAGATCACGCGCGTTCCCGGCTCCTTGAGGAAGTCAGCGGTGTGTGAGCGGTTCGTCTCGTCCACGACGATGATCCGATACCCGTCGACGAACGACGTCCACTCGCCCCGCTCCCAGTTGTAGTCGCCGAGGCGATCGAAGAACTCCTTGTCGTAGACCTCGAAGCGCACGTCGTACGCGATACGGCCGCGAAGCTCGGGGATCTTCCAGAGCAGCCAGTCGGAGAAGCGGTCGGGCGCGAAGACGCGGTCGCCCGGTCGGAGTTCCTTGCGCACCGCCTCGACGGGCTCGGTGTGCCAGTAGTCCTCGAACCAGGCGTCCGAGCGGAAGAAGAGCGCGCTGCCTGCGAGGAGAAGTGCGGCGGAAAGGACTCCGCAGATCACCAGGTTGAAGCCCCGTCTCGGCTCGCCGGGGCTCCGGCTTTCGAGGCTCCGGCCGATGGCCACCGGAACGAAGACCATGCAGGCGAATGCGAACCAGGGGATGCCGCGGATTGCCATGAGCGCTCCCGCGAGCGTCAACACGAGCACAGCCAGGTCGAATACGGTGAGGCGACGACGTCCCCAGACGACGATCGGGATCGTCATCGCGAGGAGCACGTAGAACGCGGCCGTGTTCCATGCGGGGTCAGGCGAGCTCCACTCGGTCACCTTGCCCGCGAACGGTGGGTCGACGAGAAGCAGGTGGTAGTAGCGAACGATCGCGACCGGGCTGTAGGGAGTGACCAGCAGCATGAGCGGCGCGAGCACGATGAGCGCGATGCTGCGAAGGCCTGAGCGCCCGCGGCTCCGCGCGAGTTCGTACGCGCCGAGCAGCATCACGAGCAAGGCGCCGAGCGCGGCGCTCCCGTGCATGTTCGCCCAGACGACGAGCATCGGGAACGCGATCCACAGGAGACGTGTCGGCCGGCGGGCCTGGGTTGCGAGCAGCCACAGCAGACCGGTGTAGAGCGGCAGTGTCAGCATCTGCGCGCGGATCGACCAGCCCAGCGCAGCCGAGATGAGCACCGGGAGGAACAGCACCCAGATCGCACGCGGGCCGGCGCCCAGCGACCTCGATGCTGCGGCCGCGAGCACGAAGGCGCCGACGACGAAGGCGCACGCGACGAGAGACAGAAGCGCGAAGCCGCCGAGGCTGTAGACCCCGTACATGAACACCTGGGCGAACCACTGCTGGTCCGTCCAGGTGTTGCCGAGGCCGTAGATCGTGAGCTCGTCGTGGCTCGGCAGGCCGTTCTCGATCACCTCCCGCCCGGCCATGAGATTGAGCCAGCTGTCGTTGACGAGTAGTGCAGGGGGGAAGACGAGGAGGTAGACCAGTGCGAATCCAGCCAGGAGGACGACGAGGATGTACTCCTCCTCGGCGATTCGCCGAAGGCGACCCACTCGTGGGACGGGCCCGGCGTCAGCTCCCTGGACGTGTCCCGCAGGGCCTGGCCCGACGGGACTCACCGTGGACGTCATGGGCTATTCGTCGGCGTAGATGGGGCTTTCCACAAGCCCGTGCTGGTACGCGATGCGCGTTGCCTCCGTCCGGTTCTTCACACCGAGCTTGCGGTAGATGTTCGTCAGGTGGAACTTCACGGTTTGCGGAGCCACCCAGAACTCCTTGGCGATCTCGTCGTTCGAGAGGCCACGGGCGAGCGCGCCGAGAATGGTGAGCTCGCGCTCCGTGAGCCCGAGGGCCTTGGCGCTCGCGCGCTCGGTCTCCTCGCCGCCGATCGCCGTGTGGACGTTCCCCTCGAGTGCCTGGCGTAGCGTCGCCGGGAGATCGTCGGGGTTCACCGTCTTGATGACGTAGGCCGACGCACCGCGCCGCAGCGCCGACTCGACGAGCTCCGGGTTCGACGAGGCGGAGAGCATCACGACCTTGACGTTGGGGTGCCGCGATCGCAGCTGGTCGAGGCACGCGAGCCCGTCCATGTGCGGCATCCGGACATCGAGGAGGACGAGGTCGGGATTCGTCTTTCCGACGAGCGGGAGGACCTGCGTCCCGGACTGGGTCTCCCCGACGATCTCGAACCCACCGTCCGTCTCGAGCGCCCGACGGATTCCGTCGAGCACGAGCCGGTGGTCGTCGGCGATCACGACCCGCATCGCGCCAGTGTCGCACAGGGTCGCGACGGCCTCCCAGGCCGGTCGGCCGGGATCCGCCGGGCCGATCGGGGGGAGGCCCGCGGAGGGGCAGCGTGAGGCGGGCGCTTTCAGCGGTACTCGTACGAGGGATTGCACCTCCCCGTCCGGGGGATACCGAGAGACGAGCGAAAGTCTGCCGCCCGGGGGCGAAACTGGGGGTCGCGGGAACTTCTCCGCCGCCTCGGGGCTAGCGGGGAGGGGGCGCTACGCGAGGAGTTGCGGGGCGGCTGGGGCCGCCTCGCAGCTCTGGTCACGTCCTGTCGAGGGAATGCCGTGCGCCGGCACTGGGGCTACCGTGAGCCACGATGCCGGGAGCGGGAGCCGAGACGGGATCGGACGGCGGGCGTCGAACGTGACGCGGATGGGCGTCCTCTCCGAGGCCGAGAAGCCGGTCGCCTCCCCGCGTGCGGAGCGGGTGCTCGACCGCGTCGACCGCGGCTTCCCGCTCTTCTGGCTTCTCATCTACCTCCTGCTTCCGGTCAGCGGCTGGTCGGGCGTCATGTTCGACTCCTGGTTCGACCAGGGGCGCGACCTCGAGGCCCTCACCTCCGTCCTCGCGAACGGCCGTGCGGACGCGATCGCCGACAACCTCATCGGCCCCGGCTACATCGCGGCGGCGGCTGCCCTCCACTGGGCGCTCGGACTGGATGCCCGTGACGCGCTCGTGGCGCTCAACCGTGCCTCGTACGCGCTCTCGATCGCGGGTGCGCTCGTCCTCGTCCGCGTTCTCGTGCGGCGCTTCGGGTCTGCGCCGCCGCTCGCCTCGGTCGCCGCCCAGCTCGTCCTCCTCGGGCTCGTCTTCGCCGCCGGGACCTGGCACTGGTCGGACGTGCCCTGGAGCCACTTCTTCGCGGCCTTCCTGGCCGTGACGCTGTACGTCGTCCGGTTCGCGCCCGCGCGACCGACGGTCGCGACCGCGGCGCTCACCGGCGTGGTCCTCGCGCTCCTGGCGCTGACCAGGAGCTTCGAGCTGCTCGCGCTCGTCCTCGCTTGGGCGATCGCGCTCGGACTGCTCGCGATGCTCCGCCTGTCGGGTCCCAGGCGGGTGAGCCTGGCGCACCTCGCGTCGGGCGCGGCCGCCTTCGCGGCGACCACCGTCGCGGTGTACGCGGCGACCGGCAAGCGCGGCTTCTTCTTCCTGTACGGCAACCACCTCGACCACCAGTCGGGCAACGTCCGGGCCTCGGAGATCGCGGAGACTCCGACCTTCAGCCCCTGGTTCGTCCCCGTGAAGCTCGTCCAGCTCTTCGTCGAGCCGTGCTTCTACTCGCTGTGCAGGCTCAGCGACTACGCAGGGGGCGCGACGGCGCTGCCGGCCCGGCTCGGCGAGGCGGGGAACTACCGGCTGTGGAGCCAGCCGCTCGCGATCCAGCTCCCGTCGCTCGTCTTCCTTCCGATCTGCCTCGTCGCGGTCGCCGCGATCGTCGTGTGGGCGGCGCGGAACCGTAGAGCCGCCGCACCGCGCGCACGGGAGATCAGACTCCTCGCCGAGACGACGATCGCCGCGACCGGGATCGTGCTCGGCTACGCGGCGAACACGA
>JBMDXR010000075.1:0-20048 GCA_048594925.1 Gaiellaceae bacterium | reverse complement strand
CCCCGTCGAGCAACCGGACCACGCGGATCGGGATGATGGTCGGCTGGGGATGCTGCGAGGTCCCGAACGCGAGCAGCATGGTCGCCTGCAACGTGAGCAGGACGCCGAGCGAGGCGACGAGCTTCGCGAGCGGCGGAGCAGTGCGCAGCGGCCGGAAGACGGCGAGCTCGACCGCGACGCTGACGACGCACACGAAGATGTAGGTCAGGGCGATCGCGAGCGGGGTGGCGAGAGTGAAGCCGAGCTCCCCGGTCCGGAGCGCCCAGAACGAGAAGCCGGCGAGCATGGCGATCGCGCACGCCGCGAGGTTGATGAAGCCGGAGCCCCGGTACGTGACCACGACGCCGACGGCGATGGCGGCGATCGTCGCTCCGGTCCCGAGGCCGAGCAGGAGGAAGAGGAGGGTCTCTTTCACGTCGTCTGGTGCTTATCGGCGACGGGGCCGGAGTGGACCGGCCCCGTCGGCTGATGGATCGTCGCTCGTCCTCGCTACTTGGGCGGCCCGATCCAGCCGGACGCCCGCTTGAACTGGAACTTCCCCTGGTAGGTGAACGCCTGGAACGTGTCGTTGCAGATGCCCGGCGCGTTCTTGTACTTGCCGCACTGGAGCTTCGGCGGCCCGAGCGCGAGCGGGCCCTTGAACGCCTTCGCCCGCGCCAGCACCGCCTTCGGCGTGACCTTGTCGGCGCCGACCTCGTTGAGGAAGCGGACGGTCGTCAGGAGCTGGCCGAAGGCGACGATGTGCCACGGATCGGGCGCGTTCTTCTGCGCCTTGTACTTTTTGATCACTCTCTGGTACGCAGGCAGGCCCTTGTCGGTCGGGTCGCCGTAGAGCGACGAGACGATCGCGTACGTCCAGAGCGGCCAGTCGCCGAGCGCGTCGATCACCTGTGCGTTGAGGCAGAGCGGCGCGGTCATGATCGTGCGCGAGTCGGTGATGCCGAGCTGCTTCAAGGCCTTCGCCTGGTTCGCGCAGTCCGACGCCGAGCCGTAGGGGGAGACGAAGTCCGCCGTCGTCGCCCCGGCTGCTGTCAGGGGCGCGGTCAGGTCGGTCTGACCCTGTGTGTAGCCGACGGCCTTCGTCGCGATGCCGGCCTTCTTCAGGCCCGCTGCGATTGTCAGCCCCCCCTCCGTGAGGCCCGCCGCCTGCGGGTAGATCACCGCCGCGGTCTTGGCCTTGAGGACGTTCTTCGCGTACGTGCCGAACGGCAGAAGGATGTGCGACACGTCGCCGAAGAGCACGACGGCGTTCCGCTGCGCTCCGTCGACGGGCGTGGCGGCAACACCGGTGACCACCGGCTTGGCGCCGCGGACCGTCGCGAAGAACGACTGGGCTCCCGTGGCGACGGCGCCCGACGCGATCACCGAGATCCGCTTGTCGTTGACGAGCTTCTGGCCGCAGGTCGTGCCTTCCTCCTCGTTCGACTTGACGAAGCAGGTGACGAGGGCGACCGGGTGTCCGTCGACGCCGCCGAGCTGGTCGTTCACGTACCTCACCGCGAGCTGCGCGCCGGCGGTCGCCAGGCCGCCGATCACGACCTGGCCGCCCTGCTGGTTCACCCATCCGATGTAGATCTTGGACTTCTTCGGGTCGGCCTTCCCGCGCTTCCCCTTCGCATACGTGAGGTAGTTCGTGACTGCCGCGCTGGCAGACGGTGCGGTGCTCCGGTCGGACCCTGCGGTCGTGGCCGAGGCGGCGATCGCGAGCACCAGCGCGACGAGCGCCGCACCGGCGAGCGCGGTGCTACTGGCAAAGCGATTCATGGCTCTCCTTCCAGGTGAGACGTGACGTGGTCGTCGACGACGCGGTCCGCGCGACCGTGACGACATCGCGTATGAGCACCCGAGTTGACGTAATGATCGACTCAACCAGATGAGCATCAATGTTGTCAACAATTTCGACCTCAAGAACCACACCGCCCGCGTATCGATGTGCGACGGACAGGTCCGGCCCCTACGACGTGGCTCGCCAGCCGCCCGGTGCATACGACTTTCGCACCGCTTCGACGTACGGCACAGGGCTGACCACGGCCTCCATCTCCACCTGCACGTGGCGCTCGACGGTGGGCTTGGCCGTACCGCCGCCTTCCTCGCCCCAGACGAAGGTCACCTCGGTTCCCGGCTCCGCATAGTCCGGCTCGAGGACGGCCAGCGTCAGCATCTTGCCCTCGTTCGAGCTGTAGGAGATCCACGTGGAGATGCCGACGGTCTCGCCGTCGACCGTGACCTTGTCGTACTGATGCATCGAGTACACGGCGGACGGCCAGTCCATGAACTTCGCCCGCTCGGACCTCCGGAACATCGTTCCGATCGTTCTGGTCACGTCGTCGTCCTCGAGCGCCAGCGTGACCTTCTGGCGGTGCTCCGTCTCCGCGATACGCTCGAGCGCGTCACGACCGACGAAGTCGTGGTCGAACTTGACGTAGCTCCCGTACCCGAGGTCCCACGGCGTGAAGTAGTAGTCCTCGATGGCGTCCGAGTCGAAGCTGCCGCCGACCGACGCGGAGCCCTCGTACCCCGTCGCCGGCAGCCACTCGCGATACGCCTTCAGGCTCTCGCCCGAGTACACGGCCGGAAGCGGCGAGGGAATCCAGCCGGACTCGACGGTGTTGGACGAGTACGCCCGCCCGCCCGAGCGCTTCAGCCCGAACTCCTCGCCGGCGGTCAGCAGGGCCTCGAGCACGGCTTCCCGGTCCTCCCACGGACCGAAGAGCTCCCAGCCCGGCTGACCGACCATCCCGTGACGCAGTGCGCCGACCGTCTTGCCCGCGATCGTCACCGTCGTCGTGTGGAAGAACCGTAGATCCGGTGGGCTCTGACCGAGCGCCTTCGCGGTCACCTTTATCGCATTCGGCCCTTGCAGCTGGAAGCGATACGATCTTCTACGTCCGTCGGTACGTAGCGCCGTCCTCAGGTCGAGCTCGACCGCCACGTCGTAACCGCCGGTCTCTGCGTGGTAGATCAGCCAGTTCAGGGCGGGGGCGCGGCCGACGAGGTTGAACTCGTCCTCGGCCAGCGGGAAGAGGATCACGTCGCCGATCACGTAGCCGTCGGGACTGCAGGGAACGAAATGCTTGGCCCTGTCGAAGCCGAAGCCCTCGAAGCTGTTGACCCCGAGGTGGGAGAGCAGCGCCAACGCATCCGGGCCCCGGACGAGCAGGTCGTTCATGTGGAACGACTGGTCGAAGAGCACGCAGGTCGTCTGCCACGCGTGCTGCTCGTCGCGCCAGTTGGTGAACTCGGGCGGTACGCCGGGAAAGACGTTCGCACCGGTCTGCGAGTTGCGGAGCAGCTCGACCGGGCTCGCGACCGTCCGGAGCAGTTCTTCGAGGTTTCGGTGACTCACGTCCATCCTCCGTTCCCACGTCGGAGAAGCGACCCCCGGCTACAGAACACCGCGAGCCGCATTGTCGATCCCGCCCGGGAGCGGGGCGCCCTGCACCGCCCGAGCGACGTTGAAGAGGTGGCTGCGCATCGCGGCCTCGGCTTCGTCAGGTCGCCCGGCGACGACGGCCTCCACGATGGCGGTGTGCTCCGCGACGGACGCCGCTGGACGTCCCGGGATCAGGATCGTGCGGTACTGGTAGCGCACCGTCTGGGAGTTCAGGGCCCGGATGAGGCGGAGAGCCGTTCCGTGCCGGGAGAGCTCGAGCAGTGCCGCGTGCAGGTCTGCGTTCGCGTCCGACGCGGCGAGGAGGTCGCCGAGCTCGAGCAGCTCACGGTGGCGCTCGAGACACGCTCGCAGCCGTGCGACGCCCGCATCGTCGATTCGCTCGGCGGTCTGGCGGACCGCCAGCCCTTCCAGGACTGCGCGGGCCTGCAGGATCTCGACCGCCTCCTCGTCCGAGACCTTGCGCACGCGCGCTCCCCGGTGTGGCTCGCGGACGACGAGCCCTTCCTGCTCCAAGCGGATGAGCGCGTTTCGCACAGCGCCGCGCGACATCTCGAAGTTCGTGCTGATCTCCGACTCGACGAGGCGGGCTTCCGGCGCGATGTCACCGCGGACGATCGCATCGCGAAGGGCGTCGTAGTTGGCGTTGGTCGCCATCGCGTCACGGATACTGCCGAAACGTTGAGAAGATCGTCAACAATTCTGTCTCACTCTCGGATAGGTTTCTCGGAGACCAGGGTTCGATGAACAGTGTCGAAGTTCAGCAGCGGGAGCAAGCCTCGAGCCTACGACGGGTTGCGGTCCTCGGGCTCGGCGAAGCCGGCGGCCGGATCGCGAGCGACCTCGTGGCGGCAGGAGTGGAGGTACGAGGCTACGACCCGGATCCCGCCCGCGACGTCCCCTCGATCTCCCGGGCGCCCGATCCTGCCTCCGCAGCCGCAGGGTGCGAGGTCGTCCTCAGCGTCAACACCGCGAAGGCTGCGCTCGACGCTGCAGCAGCCACCCTGCCCGCGTTGCGAACGAGCGCGATCTATGCGGACCTGAACACCGCCTCACCGGAGCTGAAGCGCGAGCTCGCCGCGCTCTTCGCCGAGGCGGGCGTCGGTTTTGTCGACGTTGCGCTGCTCGGACCGATCCCCACACGTGGGCTCCTCGCCTCGGTGCTCGTCTCCGGAGTGGCCGCACAGGTATTCGCGGACCTCTTCGCCCCCCTGGGCATGCCCGTCACCGTCGTCTCGGAAGAGGCAGGTGACGCCGCCGCGCTGAAGCTCGTGCGGTCGGTCTTCGTGAAGGGACTCGCCGCTGCGGTCGTCGAGAGCATGCAGGCAGCCGAGGCCGTAGGTCGTGGGGAGTGGCTCGAACGTGAGATCGAAGCGATGATCGGACGGCCGTTCCTCGAGCGTGCACTCGAGGGAAGCCGGAAGCACGCCGCGCGGCGCGTCGACGAGATGGAGGCCGCGCGCGACCTGTTGCTCGAGCTCGGGGTCGAGCCCATGATCGCGACTGCGAGCGCGACGCAGCTCGCAGAGCTCGCGACAACCGAGGAGCGATAGGGTCGAAAGCCGTGGCGACGCAGTCAGCCGTTGAGACACGACCGACCGAGCGGGCACGTACGCTCGTGCGGGGCGCGTATGACCTGCACGTCCACATCGCCCCGGATGTACCGCCGAGGCGGATCGACGACGTCTCGCTTGCGCGCCGCTTCTCCGAGGTCGGGCTCGCCGGCTTCGCGCTCAAGTCGCACTACACGTCGACCGCCGAGCGGGCGCAGGTCGTCTCCGAGCTGGTACCCGGCGTCGAGGTCGTCGGGGCGCTGACGCTCAACCAGGCTGTCGGCGGGATGAACCCGCTTGCGGTGGAGATCGCAGCCCGCGAGGGTGCGCGCATCGTCTGGATGCCGACCGTCGACTCTCCCGCGGAAACGGCCGGGCGCACCGAGCCGAAGCCCGGCGACAAGGTTCCGCAGTGGGCCCGCCTCCAGCACGAGCTGCGCGAGCTCGGTCTCGGCGTCGAGCCCGTGCACGTCACCGCGGCAGACGGCCGGCTTCTGCCGGAGACGCGCGACGTGCTTCGCGCGATCGCACGCCACGGGCTGATCATGGCCACGGGCCACCTCGCCCGCGACGACACGTTCGCGGTCGTGGACGGGGCGCTCGAGGAGGGCGTCAGCGAGATCGTCGTGACACATCCGGAATTCCCCTGCCAGAACTTCTCGATCGAGGACCAGGTCGAGCTCGCGCGGCGCGGCTGCCTGCTCGAGCGCTGCCTGACGACACCGTTCAGCGGGAAGACGACGTGGGAGCACGTCGTCGCAGGTGTGCGAGCGGTGGGCGTCGAGCGCACGCTGTTCTCGAGCGACTGCGGGAATCCCGACTACCCGCCTGTCGAGGACGGGCTCGCGCTCTGGGCCGACCGTCTGCTCGATGCGGACTTCGACGAGGACGAGGTGCAGGAGATGATCGTCGGGCAGTCGCGGCGCCTGGCGGGAGCCTCGTGAGCGGGAAGCTGCTCGTGATCGGCGCGCACTCGGCCGACTTCGTCTGGCGGGCAGGAGGCGCGATCGCCCTTACGACCGCCGCGGGCGGCGGGGCGCGCGTGCTCGCGCTGTCGTACGGAGAGCGGGGCGAGTCGGGGGAGCTCTGGCAAGAGCCGGGCCAGACGGTCGAGCGCGTGAAGGAGATCCGGCACGGGGAGGCAGAGCGGGCGGCAACGGCGCTGGGCGCGGAGTTCGAGTGCCTCGACCTCGGCGACTACCCGCTCCAGATCGACGGGGATGCGCTCGTCTCCATCGCCGACCGCATCCGCGAGTTCGCCCCCGGCGTTGTGTTGACGCACACCGACCGGGACCCGTTCAACCCCGATCACGCGACGGCGTTCTTCGCCGTGGAGCGCGCCCGCGCGCTGGCTGCGGGAGCGGGCGTCCCGAGCGCGTTCGAAACCGTTCAGCCGCCGGAACTGCTCCTGTTCGAGCCGCACCAGCCGGAGCTCTGCAACTTCGTCCCGACGACCTTCGTCGACATCACACCCGTCGTCGAGCAGAAGCAGGCCGCGATGGCCGAGATGAAAGCGCAGGCGTACCTCGTCACGTACTACGCCCAGCGGGCCGAGCAGCGTGCCAACCACGCGCGGCGCTCGTCCGGCGACACGGCGATCCGCTACGCCGAGGCGTTCCAGCGCGTGACGCCGCAGGTCGTGAGCGCGTTGTGACGGACGTCTTCGCCGAGCTGGCGCAGCTGGGGACCGCGACGGTCCACGAGGCGGCCGGGCGCGGGCCGGTGGTCGACGTTCCGCTGATCCAGATCCTCCCGGGCTCCCGCGCCGCAGGACCGGCGCGAACGGTTCGGTGCGGCCAGGGCGACAACCTCATGGTGCATGCGGCCGTCGCGGAGGCGGAGCCGGGTGAGGTGCTCGTGCTGACGATGCCCGAGCCGGCGCCGGTGGCGCTCGTCGGCGAGCTGCTGGCGACCCAGGCGAAAGGCCGCGGGGTGGGCGCGCTCCTCGTCGACGCCGCGGTGCGCGACGTCGAGGAGCTGCACGACATGGGCCTGCCGATCTGGGCTCGCTACGTGCGCGTGTCCGGCGCGGGGAAGAGCGTTCCCGGCGCGATCGGCGATCCCGTTCGGGTCGGAGGCGCGACGATCCGACAGGGCGACGTCGTCGTGCTCGACACGGATGGTGCCGTCGTCGTCGAGCAGATGCGCGTGGCGGACGTGCTCGTGGCAGCACGTGCGCGTGCAGAACGGGAGCGCGAGAAGCGCGCCAAGCTCGAGACGGGCGAGCTCTCCTACGACCTTGACGGCCTGCGGGAGCTCGTGGAGCGATGACCGAGCCTCTGCACGACGTGGCGAGGATCGCGCACGCCGAGCTCCTCACCTCGAGGCCGGACGACAGCCTTCGTTTCTTCGTCGACGTGCTGGGCATGGAGGAGGAGGCGCGCGAGGGACAGTCCGTCTTTCTGCGGGGCTGGGGCGACTACCTCCGGTACAGCCTGAAGCTCACGGAGTCGGCGCAGGCCGGACTGGGCCATCTGGCTCTCCGTACGTGGAGCCCCGAGGCACTCGATCGGCGGGTCGCGGCAATTGAGGCGACGGGCCGCGGGCTGGGGTGGAAGGAGGGTGACGTCGGCCACGGTCCCGCGTACCGCTTCACGGATCCCGACGGCCACGTCTTCGAGCTCCTCTACGAGGCCGAGCGATACGAGCCACCGGAGCATCTCCGGCCGTCGTGGAAGAATCAGCCCCAGCGTTACGTCGGCCGGGGGGCGGCCGTGAAGCGGCTCGACCATGTCAACGTACTGGCCGCCGACGTGCGCGCGAACCGCGTCTTCGCGCAGGAGCTCCTCGGCTATCGGCTGTACGAGCGGATCGAGCTCGACGACGGCAGCGAACAAGGCGCGTGGCTCAGCCTCTCGATCGCCGCGCACGAGCTCATCTACGTCACCGACGCGTACGGTGCCCACGGCAGGCTGCACCATCTCGCCTTCTGGGTGGACACGCGTGAGGAGTGCCTACGCGCGGCCGACCTGTTCGTCGAGCACGGCGTCTACATCGAGGCCGCGCCGTCGAAGCACGGTGTCGTCCAGGGGTTCTTCCTGTACGGGTACGAGCCGGGCGGCAATCGCATCGAGGTGACCACCGGCGGCTACTTCGTCTACGACCCCGACTTCGAGCCGATCGTGTGGACGGCGGAGGAGCGCGCCCGTGGCCAGTTCTGGGGAGTGAAGACGATCGAGAGCTTCCACACGTACGGCACGCCCGACGTTGTTCCGGAGCTGACCGACTGATGTCCTACGACCCGCAGTCCCAGCAGCTGCTCGACGCGATCGCAGAACTCGGCGCCCCGCCGCTGACCGAGATGACGCCTCAGGAGGTGCGCGAGGCACCCGCGTTCTACAGGGACATGGTGGGCGACGGGCCCGAGGTCGCGGTCGTGCGCGACATCGAGATTCCCGGCCCTGCCGGGCCGATCCCCGCGCGGGTCTACGAGCCCGTCCCGGAGCCTGCCGGCACGATCGTCTATTACCACGGTGGGGACGGTGCCTCGGCGACTTCGACGCAGTCTGCCGGTCGCTCGCCGTCGCGGCGGGTGCACGCCTCGTCAGCGTGGACTATCGGCTGGCGCCCGAGCATCGCTTCCCGGCGGCGGTGGATGACGCCTATGCCGCTCTCGTGTGGGTCGTCGTGAACGCCGCCGCGATGGCCTGGTTCTGGGACCACCACTACGTGCCGGAGGCAGCCGAGCGCGTCCACCCGCACGCGTCGCCGATCCGGGCCATGAGTGTCGAAGGGCTTCCGCCCGCGTACGTCGTAATCGCCGAGCACGACCCGCGGCGCGACGAGGGCCTGGCCTACGCGGCGGCGCTGGAGGTCGCCGGTGTGCCGGTGACCGTCAGACGCTACGAGGATCAGATGCATGCGTTCTTCGTCCTCGTGAACGTCCTGGAGAGCGCAGACCGTGCGGTCGCCGAGGCCGGCGCTGCGATCCGCGACGAGGTCGCTGCCAAGGCGTCGGCGTAGCGCCAGATGGTCCCGCTCCGTGAGCTCCTCGCTGCGCCCGGCGCCTTCGTCGTCGCTGCCGAGGTCGTCACGAGCCGTGGACTGATCACGGCGAACGGAGGGGCAGAGCTGCTGGCGCTGGCGCGAGACCTCGCCGCCGACCCCCTGGTCGACGTGCTCTCGATCACGGACAACCCGGGCGGACACGCGATGTTCTCGCCGGACGCTCTCGGAACGGACATGATCTCCCGCGGGCAGGAGGTGATCATCCACCTCGCCTGCAAGGACTGGAACCGCAACGCGCTCGAGAGCCGCGGCTGGCAGTTCTCCTCGGCCGGGTTCCACAACGTGCTGGCGCTGTCGGGCGACTATCCGGTCACGGGCCACAAGGGCCTCGCCGCGCCCGTCTTCGACATCGACTCGGTGGGGCTCCTGAGCCTCTTCTCGGAGATGAACGCGGGGCTCCGCGACGAACGCAAGCCTGGCCGCCATCTCGACCGGACGGACTTCTTCCTCGGCTGCGTGGTCACGAACCACAAGCGCTACGAGCGGGAGGTGATGCCGCAGTACTTCAAGCTCCGCAAGAAGGCGCAGGCCGGCGCCCGTTTCGTCATCAAGCAGATCGGCTGGGACACGCGCAAGGACGACGAGCTCTTGCGCTACATCCGAAGAGAGGAACTCGGTCTCTACGCGCTCGCCAACGTCTATCTGTTGTCGCGCGGCGCCGCGCGCGTCTTCCGGACCGGGAAGATACCCGGCGTCGTCGTGAGCGACGCGCTGCTCGCGCTCGCCGAGCGGCAGGCGGCGAGCCAGGACAAAGGCCGGGCGTTCTTCGTCGAGTTCGCTGCCAAGCACGTCGCGGTCGCACGTGGCCTCGGCTACAACGGTGTCTACCTCGGCGGGCACATGCCGGCCGAGAGGTTCGGCGAGATCCTCGACCTGGCGGGCACGTTCGGCGCGGACGACTGGCGAGAGCTCGCGCGCGAGATCCGCTACCCGCTCCCGGGCGAGTTCTACCTCTTCGAAGCCGATCCCGACACCGGCCTCTCGTCCGACGTTGTGAGCCGCACCTACCTCGAGTCGAAGCGCGCGCGCCGGACCGACCTGCGCGTCCCCTTCAAGTACCGCTTCAGCCGGCGCTTCCACGACACGGTGTTCGCGCACGAGGCGCCGCTCTTCCCTGCCGCCAAGGCGTTCTACCGCGGTGTCGAGAGGGCGCCGCGCCCGGTGCAGAAGGCTGCGCACGCTGCCGAGCAGGCGGCGAAGGTTCCCCTGTTCGGGTGCCGGGACTGCGGTGACTGCTCGCTCTCCGAGATCGCATACGTGTGCCCTGAGTCCCAGTGCGCCAAGAACCAGCGCAACGGCCCCTGCGGCGGCACACGCGATGGCCTCTGCGAGGTGTACGACACGGAGTGCATCTGGTCGCAGGCGTACGAGCGGCTCAAGGCGTACGGGGAGGAGGAGTCGATGCTCGACGGCCCGGTCGTCGTGAAGGACAACGCGCTTGCGGGGACGAGTGCGTGGGCGAACACGTTCCTCGGCCGCGACCACCTCGCCCGCCAAGACGGGGAAGGCGCGGGGCCTTGAAGAGTCTAGGATCGTTCTGGCAACTGATTTGGCTGAAACACGGCGGTCACGTGTGCTAGCGGCGTGTCTCGAAGGAGGAGGTACGAGGACATGAGTCACCAGAGCCTGGAAGAGAAGCTGCAGGCGGTCGGCAGGGCGGTCGAGATGGCCCGCAACTCGCAGATCGGGCCGTACGTCTATCCGGCGGTGCCGGCCGAGTTCTCGAACTGGCGGGACGAGCAGGTCTCGTGGCAGGAGACGAGTGCTCTCTTCGATCAGTCACACCACATGCTGGACCTCCAGATCGAGGGCCCGGACACGATCAGGCTCCTCTCCGACCTGGGCGTGAACACGTTCGAGAGCTTCGCGGTGGACAAGGCGAAGCAGCTCGTCGTGTGCAACCACGACGGATACGTCATCGGCGACGGGATCCTCTTCCACCTCGCGGAGAACCGCGTGCGCCTCGTCGGGCGCCCGTCGGCGCACAACTGGGTGCAGTACCACGCGGAGACGGGTGACTACGACGTGGAGCTGTCGAAGGACGAGCGAACCGCCGTCAATCCGAGCGGCCGGCGCGAGGTCTACCGGTTCCAGGTGCAGGGCCCTACGGCACTCGACGTCCTGAAGAAGGCGAACGGCGGCTCGCTGCCCGAGATCAGGTTCTTCAACATGGGCGAGCTCACGATCGGGGGACACAAGGTGCGCGCGCTGCACCACGGGATGTCGGGCGTTCCCGGGCTCGAGCTCTGGGGGCCATGGGACGAGCGCGAGGACGTCAGGAGTGCGATCGTCGAGGCTGGCAAGGACTACGGCTTGCGACAGGTCGGCTCCCGCGTCTATGCCACGAACACGCTCGAGTCGGGCTGGATCCCGTGCCCCCTACCGGCGGTCTTCACTGGCGACGAGATGAAGGAGTACCGCGAGTGGCTCCCCGCGAACGGCTACGAGGGCACGGGCTCGCTCGGCGGGAGCTACTACTCCGACGACATCTCCGACTACTACCTGACGCCCCACGACCTCGGCTACTGGCCGTTCGTGAAGTTCGACCACGACTTCGTCGGCAGGGAGGCGCTCGAGGCGATCGCCGATCAGCCGCGCTGGAAGAAGGTCACACTCGCCTGGAACGGGGAGGACGTCTCGCGCGCGATCGGCACGATGTTCGAGAAGGGCGACGCTGTGAAGTACATCGACTTCCCGCTTTCGAATTACGCCACGTGGCCGTATGACAAGGTGCTGCACGACGGCGACATGGTCGGCGTCTCGACCTTCTCCGGCTACAGCTACAACGAGCGCTCGTACCTCTCACTGGGCATGGTCGACCTCGACCTCGACCTCGGAACGGAGGTAACGCTCGTCTGGGGCGAGGAGGGCGGCGGCTCGTCGAAGCCCGTGGTCGAGCGCCACGTCCAGACCGAGATCCGCGCGATCGTGAGCCCAGCTCCGTATTCGGAGGTCGCGCGAAGCGCGTACCACGAGGGGTGGCGGACGAAGGCGACCGTCGCCTGAGTCAGGCTTCTAGGCCACAGACGCGACGGGCTCTCCGGCCAGCTCGAGGAGCGCCGCGACGAGCCCGTCCGTCGCCGAGAGATACGGCGCGTGGTCCGCGTCCAGCTCGATGACCCGCCCGCACGGATGCTCGCGAATCATCCGGCGCTGGAGCGCGGGCATGAGGGAGCGGTCGCGGCTCGTCAGCACGTAGGAGCGGGGAATCGCGGCCAGCGCGTCCTCGTTCACGTCGACCGGCGTGGCGTAGGGTGCGACCGCCTGCGGACGACGTCTCGCGACCGCCCAGGCCGTCTGCTCGCTCGTGCAGTCGTTGTAGACGGCAGCGGAGGCGGCCTCCGCAGAGAGCACGGCCACCGGCGGCTCGCCCTCGATCACGATGTTCGCCTGGATCAGGTCGCCCTCCCCTTCGGGGACGTGCGCGAGGTCGAGCAGGCTCTGGCCGTCCGCGGGCATGAACGCCGCGACGAAGATGAGGGACGCGACGTGCCCGGGGCAGTCCGACGCCGCTTGGGTCACGACGACGCCGCCCATGCTGTGGCCGACGAGGATCGCCGGCTCGGGCCGGCTCGCAAGCACATCGCAGACCCGCTTCGCGCAACTCGCGAGCGTGACGCCGTCGACCGGAGTGTGATCAGCTCCGCAACCGGGCAGGTCGAGCGTGTCCACGGTGTGCCCCGCCGCCTCGAGCGGCACGATCACGGGCTCCCAGCACCACGCGCCTCCGAACGCGCCGTGGACCAGGACGAACCGCGCCATCTCAGCCTCCTTCCAGAGTTCCTCGACGCACGATCCTAGCCCGGGGTGCGAATGTAGCCTTCCCGTCACTCCTACCTGCCCGAGGAGAGGAGCCAACGGATGAACCAGTTCGAGCAAGCCGTCTACGACTGCATGAATCCGACGGCGGCGCTCCTGGAAAGGACGACGAAGCCGCTGCATCGCGCGATGCTGCTCAACTTCTGGCGCCATGTGCACCTCGAGGGCGCCGGAGACTACGACAGGATCGTGGCGCCCGACATGATGGTCGACGAGCCCGTCTATCGGGTCACCTGGGGCGCGAACCCCGCAGTCATCGAGGGCAAGGAAGGCGTGCTCGCCTTCTACCGAAGCGTTGGAGAGGCCGTGCTGTGGAACTCCGACGATCGTCTCGCCGTAGCCGATTGGGGAATCTGCGACGAGCTCACGTTTCATCAGATCGCTCGCGGCGCCGACCTCCGGACGATCGGATACGAGGTCGACGATCCCGACGCGCTCTACCACGCTTCGAGCCGGCAAGCGTTCGTCTGGCCGCACGACAGCCAAGCACGTCTCACGGGCGAGAACCTGTACGAGGACAAGACGAGCCTCACGATCGAAGAGGTGAGTCCTGAGGAGGCCATCACCCCCGCGCGCGTACGCGAGATCCACAAGGAGCAGCTGGCGAAGCTCGAAGCAGAGCGCGGCGACCGCTTCTGGGTCTTCGATACCGACGCACTCGGTGCGCCGCACCCCGTCGGAGCTTAGCCCACGGTAAGGACGAGCTTGCCCTGCGTGCGGCCGCGCTCGCCCAGCTCGTGCGCGCGGGGGGCAGCCTCGAGGGGGAACGTCTGCGAGACACGGGGATGGAGGGCACCGGCTGCCACGAGCCCGGCGATCGCCTCCAGGCCCGCCCGATCGGGTTCGACGAGGATGCCGGTCACTCGGACCCGGTTCCCGGCGAGCTCGAGCAATGGCGCGAGGCCCGACGACGACGGCACCGAGATGAAGAGGCCCCCGTCGCGGAGCGCCGGGAGCGCGTCGAGCCCGGTCTCGCCGCCGACGAGGTCGAGCACGAGGTCGACGTCTCGCGCGCGCTCGGCTACCTCCTCGCTCGTGTAGTCGATCGCCTCGTCCACGCCGAGGTCGGCCAGGAACGCGTGCTTCTCGGCACGCGCGGTGCCGATCACGTGTGCGCCGCGAGCCTTCGCGATCTGCACCGCCAGGTGCCCGACCCCGCCCCCTGCGGCGAGGATCAGGACGCGTTGACCCGGCTGGACGTCCGCGGTCTCGACGAGCGCCTGCCAAGCCGTCAACCCCGCGAGCGGGAGCGCGGCGGCCTCGACTTCGCCCAGGCCATCGGGAACCCTGGCGAGCTGGCGTGACGGCGAGGTCACGTATTCGGCGTACGCCGCTGCCTCACGCGGGAAGCGGGGCATGCCGAAGACCCGGTCTCCGACCGCGAACCTCGTCACCCCGTAGCCGACCTTCTCGACGACTCCGGCGACGTCCCAGCCGACCGTGAACGGTGGCTGGCCGAGGAAGCCGCCCCGCGCGCGAACCTTCCAGTCGACCGGATTTATACCGGCTGCCGCCACGCGCACCAGGACCTCGGTCGGTATCGGATCCGGCCGCGCGACCCGGACGAGCTCGAGCACCTCCGGCCCGCCGAGCGTTTCCTGGCGGATGGCGCGCATTGTCGTCTCGGTGCTCATGCGGCGTCTCCTTCCGGGCTGCGAGGATTGTTGTATACAGGCCTGGGTCCAACGGAGGAGGTAGAACAGATCGCCGCCATCTACACCCAGCCCCTGGCGGAGCTTCGACGAGCCGATGCCGACGAGTTCGGCGGTAAGAGCGCCAATCTGGGCGAGCTGCTCGCGGCGGGCATCCCGGTTCCGCCGGGATTCGCGTTGAGCGCGCACGCCTATCGGGACTTCGTCGAGGAGACCGGCCTTGTCGGCGCGATCGCCGCGGCTCTGGCTCGCTCGCGGTCCGGAGACATCGATGCGCTCACAGCCGCCTCCAAGGCAATCGACGAGGCGATGCGCTTCGCACCGCTTCCCGAGGCCGTCCGGGCCGAGGTCGCAGGGAGCTACCGGGAGCTGGCCCGCGCAGCGGGCGAGACCGAGCCGCCGGTGGCCGTGCGCTCGAGCGCGCTCGGGGAGGACAGTGCGGAAGCCTCGCATGCAGGACAGCAGGAGAGCTTCCTCTGGGTACGCGGTGTCGAGCACGTGTGCGATGCCGTGCGCAACTGCTGGGTGAGCCTCTTCACACCGCAGGCGATCAGCTACCGCGCCGCGCTCGGGGCCGGAGAGCACGAGGCGGCGATGGGCGTGACCGTGCAGGTGATGGTGGACGCCGAGATCTCCGGCGTGCTGTTCACGTGCAACCCGGTCAGCGGCGACCCGAGCATGGTGGCGCTCAACGCGTGCTGGGGCCTCGGGATCGGCGTCGTCGGCGGCGAGCTGACGCCGGACGACTACCTCGTGAGCAAGATCACGGGCGAGGTCGTGCGCCGGACCGTCAGCACGAAGCACGTCGAGTACGTCCCCGATCCTGCGGGGCGAGGCACCGTTCGCGCGGATGTGCCCGGACACCGGCGTGACGAGCCGTGCCTGGGCGAGGAGGAGGTCGCTGTGCTGGTCGACGTGGCACGACGCGTCGAACGCCACTACGGCGGCCACCAGGACGTGGAGTGGGCGATCGCACGGTCGCAGCCGCTGCCGCAGGCGCTGCTCGTGCTTCAGGCGCGCCCGGTGACGACTCGCCTGAAATCGGCGAAGCACTCGGCCTCCGCGCTCTCGCTCGTGATGGGGAGGTTCGGCGCACCCGGCAACACCGGGCTGCGATCCTGAGCACATGGCTCTGACCGACGACGACGTCCGTGAGATCCTCCGTCTGATCGACGAGTCGGGCGTCGAGGAGCTCCGCGTCGAGACGGAGGGGTTCTCGCTCTACGTTCGTCGAGGCGACGACGCGCCTACGACCATCTCGCTCGAGCAGGAAGCGGCTGTTGCCGCCGCTTCGACGACCGCGGCCCGAGTGGACGGAGCCGTAACCGGTGACCTGCATACGGTCTCGGCGCCGATGCTCGGCACCTTCTACCGTGCCGAGGCGCCTGGAGCCGACCCGTTCGTGGACGTGGGGACGCGCGTCGAGCCGGACACGATCGTGTGCCTTATCGAGGTCATGAAGATGATGAACTCCGTCCCCGCAGGCGTCGTCGGGACGATCGTCGAGGTGTGCGTCGCGAACGCCCAGCTCGTGGAGCACGGCGCGCCACTGTTCCACGTCGTCCCCGAACGGTGAGCGCCGCGCGCACCGGTGGACTCGTCGACGTCGTCGACACGACGACCCGGGATGGCAACCAGAGCCTGTGGAGCGCAACGGGCCTGACGACGCGGGACATCGTCGCGATCGCTCCGACGATGGACCGCGTCGGTTTCCACGCGGTCGACTTCACCTCCAGCACGCACATGGCCGTCGCCGTGCGCTTCCATCGCGAGGACCCTTGGAAACGGTTGCGGCTGGTAAGCGCCGAGATGCCGAACACACCGCTGAGCTTCATCACCTCGGGGATGCGCTTCATCACCTGGGTCCCTGCCGAAGAAGACGTGATGCGGCTTGCGTTCCGGTGCGTCGTCCGCAACGGCATTCGACGCTTCCAGGTGGCAGATCCCTCCAACGACCCCGGGCGCCTGCGGAGGGTGGCGGCGATGGCACGCCAGGAGGGGGTCGAGGAGATCGCCATCGCGCTCACCTACTCGGTCAGCGACGTGCACACGCACGCGTACTACGCGGAGCGCGCGGCCGCGCTGGCCGACTGCGCGGACATGGACCGGCTCTATCTCAAGGATCCTGGCGGTCTCGTGACCGTGGACGCTGTCCGCGAGCTCGCGCCCCACTTCCTGCGTGCGGCCGGGAAGCGGCCGATCGAGCTGCACAGCCACTGCACGATCGGCCTCGCGCCGTTCGTCTACCTGGAGGGGCTTCGCGTGGGCTTTCAGGTCCTGCACACCGCCGCCGAGCCGCTGGCACGCGGGACCTCGAACCCGGCGGCGGAGACGACGCTCCGCAATCTCGAGGCCGAGGGATACTCCCACCGGCTCGACCGGGAAGCCCTCGCCGTGGTCTCCGCGCACTTCCGCGACCTCGCTCGCGAGAAGGGGTTGCCGCTCGGTCAGCCTCAGGAGTACGACGCAACGTACTACCACCACCAGCTCGCTGGAGGGATGGTCTCGACCACTCGGCGGATGCTCGAGGAGCTGCGCAGGCCTGAGCTGTTCGACGCCGCGCTCGAGGAGGTCGGCCGGGTGCGCGCCGAGATGGGCTACCCGATCATCGTGACGCCGGTGTCGCAGCAGGTCGCGACCCAGGCGGTGAGGAACGTCATCGACGCGGAACGCTGGTCGAACGTCTCGGACGAGACCATCCGCTACTTCCTCGGCCACTACGGGGAGCCCGCTGCGCCTGTGGACGCAGACGTGGCCGAACGCGTGCTCTCGCGCCCCCGCGCGGGGGAGCTTCGAGGGCTGGAGCCGGTGCGCCTCGAAGGCGCGCGCCAGCGCTTCGGGCGGCGGATCTCGGACGAGGAGCTGTTGCTCCGGCTGACGATGCCGGAGGAACAGGTGGACGCGATCCGCGCTCCCGAGCCGGAGCCGAGCGCGCCGCAGCAGTTCTCGGGCTCGGAGCGCCCGAGGCGGCACCCTGTCGTGACGCTGCTGGACGGGGTGGCGAGGCGACGATCGATCACGCACCTGCACGTCCAGACGGACGACGAGCTCGTGGTGTGGCGTCGTACGACGTGACGACGTACGGCGCGGCAGCGGAAAACCGGCTTCTTCCGGCAGGATCCGGCACATGGACTACGAGATCGCCGTCGTCGGTGGAGGGCCCGCCGGGCTGACGGCGTCACTCTTCGCCGCACGTCACGGCCGTCGCACGATCGTCCTGGACCCCCTCGGTATGGGCGGCGCCATCCTGAACACGGAGCGGGTCGAGGACTTCCCGGGCTTCCCTGAAGGCGTGCCGGGCTACGAACTCGGTCCTCGCATCCAGGAGCAGGTCGCAGAGGTCGGCGGCACGTTCGAGCTGGGCGAGGTGTGTGGCATCGAGCCGCGCGGCGGCGAGTGGGCCGTTGCGACCGACTCCCGTGAGATCGTGGTCGGCGCCGTCATCGTGGCCACCGGGTCGACGCCCCGCAAGCTCGGCGTGCCCCGCGAGGAGGAGTTCGAGGGCAGGGGCCTCAGCAACTGCGCCAGCTGCGACGGCCCGTTGTACCGCGGCAAGGCGGTCGCGATGGTCGGCGGCGGCGACTCGGGTCTCCTGGAGACGATCGAGCTGACGCGCCACGCCGTCGAGGTGGTGCTCATCGACGCAGGCGAGACACTCAGCGGGCAGGACACCTACAGTCGTCGCGTTACCGAGAGCGCGCAGGTCGAGATCAAGCACCGAACGGTGCTGGACGAGATCCTCGGCGACGGACTCGTGGAGGGCGTCCGACTGCGCGATCTCGCGACCGGAGAGTCGTCGACCGTACCCGTCGCGGGAGTGTTCGTACACGTCGGTCGTCTCCCGAACACCGCGTTCCTCGAAGGAGTCGTCGCGCTCGACCTCGGCGGACACGTTCCGACGGACATCTGGATGCGGACGGAGCTCACGGGCGTGTTCGCCGCCGGCGACGTCCGAGCGAACGGCGCGCGTCAGGCGATCACTGCCGCAGGCGACGGCGCCACCGCCGCAATCGCGGCGCACGGCTATCTCGCCGAAGGCGCGCGGTGAGGGCCTGGCGACTCCGGGACTCGTTCGGCATCGACCGGCTCGAGCTCGAAGAGCGGCCCGATCCTGCGCTCGGGCACGGGGAGGTGCGCGTTCGGGTACGCGCCGTCTCGCTGAACTACCGCGACGTCCTGATGGTCGAGCACGGGGTCGCCCCGCGCGGCGTGCAGCTTCCTCTGCTGCCGTGCTCGGACGCTGCCGGTGAGGTGGTCGAGGTCGGCTCAGGCGTCTCGCGGGTCCAGGTAGGAGACCGCGTCGCGAGCATCGTCTTCCAGAGCTGGCTCGACGGGGACACGCTGCCCCCTGCCGCCTACGGCTCGGTGCTCGCTGGGGGGCTCGACGGCGTGCTCGCCGACAACGTCGTCCTCCACGAAGACGGCCTCGCGGGGAGCGGTGGATGTTTTGTGGACGCCGCTAATCGGGCGGGACTCTTGCGGAAGGGCGGCGGTTAGTCCGCCTGTGAACCGCTATCGACCTGCGAGGGCAGCGCGCCCCCCGGCATCACCACGATCCTGACGATTCTCTCGTCGTCGAGCGTCAAGCGCACTGCAAAGTCACGCTCATACGCTATTTCGTCAGTTCCACGCCAGCGAGCGATCTCATGGGTCCGGGCAACGACGTCGCGCCGAGCTCGACGTCTTCTGCAGAACCCGCCAGGCGCGAAAGCTCCTGCAGAGCCCGTGCCGGCCCCCAATATCCTCGAACTCGGGCTCCGCCTGTTCCGTGGCGAATTGCTCGTCTCCGCTCGCCTTCTGAAGCACTTGCCGGCACGCTGCGATGCCACGAAGGGTCCCGCGCGGCGTCACGGTTTCGACATCGGGATCGAGTAACTCTTCCGCCGCCTCTAAGTCGTGCGCCGCGACAGCCTCGATGAACTGACGTGCGCGGGCGAACTGCACCGGCGCAACCTAACCCGGGCCAACACGATCTTCAAGCTCGCAGGATTGGAGCTGGAACGCGGGCGCGACTCGCCGCGGCTGAAGCCGAGCGGTCGAGTGTCGCGACCCCTCACGTACTGGCGCGTGCGGGCTGATCTCGGAGAAGGAGCGCGGCGCCCAAGCGCCGCGCACCGCTCCGAATTACCGCGCAGCTATCGCCGCCCGCTCAGGAGCGCGCGCCGTGGAGAGGCCGCGGGTGAAGAGGAGCCCGTGACGACCGTGACCCACGCAAGGCCGACGATCGGCAAGACGAACCCGCGAATAGGCACTGTCCGGTGCCCAGATCCGTCGGTTGCCCACGTCGTTCCGCCCGCCAGGACGAGCACGACGGATGTAAGCCCCGCCCAGAAGAGCGCGTCGGAGACGATTCCCGCCCGCCGAAGGCCGAAGCATCCCTCAGGTCCATGACTCCTCTCCCGAACTATCGAACTGGAGCACGACTTGGCTCAGTGCAGCAGAGGTGTCCCTGGGCTCGGCCTAACCCATTCGGGATGAGCGTCGGCGCTCAAGCGACGGTAAGACTGGGCGAGCCGGTCCGTCTGGGGCCGTCGCCAGCCTGGTGCCGCCGTGCCGTGTGTGACTCGTCAAGCGACTGGCCGCCTTGTGCGTGCCTTGGGAATGATCCGTCCGCGTGTGCGCGGC
>JBMDXR010000074.1:0-1717 GCA_048594925.1 Gaiellaceae bacterium | reverse complement strand
GAACGCGCGCGAGGCCATCAGCGCGCTCACGGCTGAGGTCGCGGAGCTGCGGGAGGGGAACAAGAAGCTGGTCGACCAACTCGTCGCGGCGGGGTTCCGTAACGACGAACTTGCGCGGGCACTCCAGGCCGATCAGACGGTCAAGCCATGAACGAGTCTTTCCTCGGCACAGGTACGGAACCCACGTCGAGTGCCTCGGGAAAAGCACGGCCCGATGGGACCTGGCTGCAGAACCTCTATCGAACGTCAAGGATCGGCCGTTCCCGCGGTCACCTGTCTCGTCGACGCTCGATCATCGCTCGGAGACGAGGTGTCTCGTTGTGGACGATGGCGATGATGCGGATCTCGGGACCGACATCCGCCAGGGTGTAAGCGGCATCGAAATCGTACAGCGTTGCTCCGTCTCCCTCGATCAGGCGCCATCGCACGATGGCTTGAGCGAGCCGCGGTGTGAACTCTTTCATGCGCACCCGGATGGCTCGCGCGGAGCGAACACCTATCGTTCGATAGACGGCGACGAGCCGCTCGACCTGCGGGATCCAGGCCTCACGCGAATCGATGATCGTCACATCGATCTCATCTCCGTCGCTCGCGATGAGGAAGGGGTAGGAGAAGTGGTCGGCGATGCGTGAGACATCCAAGGCCTCGAACGCCGCACGATAGGCTTCGAGGAGTCGTCGAACCTTCGTCTCGCTGTCCATCATCAACCCGATCGGCGCGTCGGCGAGCGGTCCATCCAATCAGACTCCCCCGGGTGTTCACTACCCACCTCACCGCGTGTGCGCCCACACTCGATCGACCGGTGGCCCGACGACTCAGCGGCTGGCCGCGGATCCTGGCCCTTCAGGCCAAGGTCGTGCGCGTCGATACCGTCAGCGAGCTGCAACGTGAAGGCGGATCGCTGGATCATCCGCCCCTTGCCACATGCGCATAGGAACGTCACCGCGATCAGATCCACGTGACGCGACCCTCGGCGGGGAGGGTTGCAAGCTGTTAGGCGCCAGATACGCGGGCGGCGGGCGCCCCGGCGCGGGGTCGATGGGAGGTCGGGAGTGATGGAGTTCCGGCGGATCGACAGGCTGCCCCCGTACGTCTTCAACGTCGTCAACGACCTGAAGGCGGCCGCGCGCCGCGCGGGCGAGGACGTTGTGGACCTCGGCATGGGCAATCCCGACCTTTCCTCGCCCACGCCGGTCGTCGACAAGCTCACGGAAGCGGCGCGCGACCCTCGGAATCATCGCTATTCGACCAGCCGGGGCCTTCCGAACCTCCGCCGGGCGATGGCCGATAGGTACGAGCGCCGGTACGGCGTCGCGCTCGATCCAGAGACCGAGGTGGTCGCCACGATGGGGGCGAAGGAGGCGATCAGCCACGTCGCGTGGACCCTCGTCGGCTCCGGCGACACGTGCCTGGTCCCCGAGCCGACGTATCCGAACCACACGTTCTCGGCCGCGCTCGCGGGCGCCGACGTCCGCTCCGTGCCGCTCGGCGCCGACGGGGACTTCTTCTCCGACCTGCGACGGGCGTTCGAGGGGACCTGGCCGCGACCGCGGCTGGTGCTCACGAGCTTCCCGCACAATCCCACGACGGCCTGCGTGGAGTGGTCGTTCTTCGAGCAGCTCGTGGCGTTCGCGCGCGAGCACGACGTCGCCGTGATCCACGACTTCGCCTACGCCGACCTGTGCTTCGACGGCTATCGGGCGCCGAGCTTCCTCGA
>JBMDXR010000073.1:0-3565 GCA_048594925.1 Gaiellaceae bacterium | reverse complement strand
CCTGGAAGCTGGCCGGGACCGCGATGTTGATGGTCGTGGTCGCGGCACTCGTGATCATCATCTTCGAGGACCTCTGGCTCCAGGTCGGGCTCGTGGGAGCGATGGTCGTCGTCTTCGGCGGTCTCATCGCCTTCGTGTGGTTCCTGCAGCGCAAGGACCGCCAGCGGCGCCGGGGCGTCGACGAGCTTCCGCGCGTCTAGAGAAGTCGCCGCAAAACCGGCCTGATCTCCCTCGTCCGGGGGAGTACCAGACCCGGAACCAGACCTTTGTCGCGCTCCCTCTGTACCTGCAGCGGGGGCCGCATCACCGTGCTGCGTGTCAACTGTTAGCCGACAGCAATCACGAAAGGTGGAGCGTGATATGACTGCGGCCCAGTTCGAGGCCATCGATGAGACCGAAGCGGAGATGATCCTTCGCTGGCGCTTCGACGAACTCGTGCGCGCAGGCTACGACGTCGGCATGGCACTCATGCTCGCGTCGCACGTCGAGATCGACCTGCATCACGCGACGGAGCTCGTCGGGCGAGGCTGTCCCGCGGACACGGCCGTCCGCATCCTTCTCTGACCGTCCGGTTGGCGGACCACACAGGCCGGGGCCCCGATGCGGCGGGGGTCCCGGTCCAGGTCTCTCAGCGAACGCGGTAGCTGAACGGGCGGCTGAGGCTGGCGCCCGCCGCACGGACGGTGAGCGTGCCGCGCACGGTCTTTCCCTTGGCGGTTCGAGGCACCGTGACCACGCACTGCGCGCGCTCGCCGCCGAAGCCTCCGCGCGCACGGAGCCGGGTCGTTCCGACGCGGGCCGTGCAGCTGACCGAGCCCGCGGTCACGGTCTCGCCCGTGTCGGACCGGCGCACGAGCGCCTGCACCGTGAACGAGCGCCCGGCGACCGGCCTAGCGGGCCTGACCAGAAGGCGCTGCGTCGACAGGCGCGGCGTCGGCAGACCGACGAGCTCGTAGCTCCAGAGCTCCGTGTTCGGCGCGTCGTCGACTGCGGACTTGCTCGGAGCGGCCAGGTTGAGCGCGGCCGCATACATCCCGAACTCGAACAGGATCGTGTTCTCCAGCCGCGCGCGCGGGATGCTGAACGTGTACACGCCGTTCGAGAACTCCGAGACGAGCCCCGTCGTGGGCAGCAGGTCGAACTCGAGATTCGCCTCGTCCCAGCGCTCGAACTTGAGCTGCGCCTGCCCCGCATCGTCGATCTCGTGGCTGAACGCGTACTCGAACCCGATGAATCCGGTTGCCTGACGACGGTCGAGGTCGAAGAGAACCGCGATGCGCGAGCGTGGGGGCAGCGTCGTGTGGTTGACGATTGCGACCCGGAAGGTGATGACGCCGTTCGCGGAGTTCGAGACCTGGACGGACGCGATGTCCGGCGCGACGAGGTCTTCCGTGTTGCGCTGGTCCCCGACCCCGTCCTCGAACGCGACGTCGGCGGCCGCCTGCGTGCCCGTCAGCAGTGTGGCGAGCGTTGCGAAGACCGCCAGGCCGAGGAGCCTCGTCCGCACCCGCCGGATGCTAGCCGTGGGAGAGCGGCCGTCGCCAGTCGCGGGCTCAGCCTGCGAGGACCTCGGCGACCGTCGCACCGCGGCGCATGCCGTCGAGATAGGCGACCGTGGTCTCCGACCACGGCGTCGCGCGGTAGACGCCTTGCTTCACGTAGACGCCCTTCGCGCCGTTCTCGACGAAGAGCGTCGGCGTGCTCGTCGGCGGAATGACCCAGGCGCCGTCGATCATGAGCTCGACGGACCCAGTCATGTCGGACGCCCAGCGAATTCGCGCAACGAAGTCATACCAACGTCCACGCTCGAGCCGGCCGAGCGTCCAGTTCCGGCTCACGGGGCGCGTCACGGGGCCGCCCATGACGCCGAGCCCGAGCCTGTCTTCTCCGCTGACGTTCACGACTCGAACGACGACGGGCGCGGGATGACCGGAACCGTAGTCGTGCCACTGCGTGAAGACGACACGCTTCCCGGGGCGGACGGCAAACTCGGCCGGGAAGTACGCCGACCATGCCCACACGGACGTCGTGCCTGGCTTCTCACCCGTGTGCTCGAGGAGCTCCGCCCGCTCTCCGCAGCTGCAGTTGAGCGGGTTGTCGCCGGGGCGGACCCGGAAGCGTGCGGCGTACCGGCCCTCGCGCACGGGGGAGGTGACGATGGTCGCGCCGCCGGGCTTCGCCTGCAGCGCGTCCCACTCCGCGAACGTCGCGGTCTCGAATCCTCCGCGCCAGCTGATCGCTGCGGACGACGGCAGCGCGAGCACGAGTGCGGCGATCGCGACGATCCCGAACGACGGCAGCGACGGACGGCCACGTCGCCTATAGCTCCCGCTTCCCACCAGGGCGACCCCTTCTCCCGAAACCCCTCGTGCCAACTGTTACGTATTCGCGGAGCGTCGTCAACCTCGGCGGATCAGCGGTTTGAAGGACGAGGTCTGTGTGCAACCCAGTGGGAGATGGAGTCCCGCGTGGGTTCACAGCGTCGTGGCGCGCGTCAGCGGGCTGATGGGTCGTCGGCGCGCTCCGGTGAGCGCGACGGTCGCAAGCCTCCCCGCAGCGACCTGGAGATGATCGACCGCGTGAACCACGCGCTCGAGCTGCTTCAGGGCAAGTGGAAGGTGCACCTCCTGTTCTTCATGGCGCGCGGCATCCATCGGCACAGCCGGCTGCTCGACTGCCTGCCCGGAGCGTCGAAGAAGGTGATGATCGACACGCTGCGCGCCCTCGAGCGCGACGGGCTCGTCGTGCGGCGCATCTACGCGGAGGTGCCGGTTCGCGTCGAGTACTCGCTCACGCCGCTCGGCTGGTCGATCACGGAGCCGCTCGTGTCGCTCTCGGAGTGGAGTGAGGCGCACGCGGACGAGGTGCTGGACGCGCGCGACTCCAACGGGAAAGAGGCAATCGGCAAGTCCGCAGCGGCCTGACCGCGACCGCGCACGACCGGGGACCTCGGCGTGCCCTGGTTACCCGTCTCGGCTCAGACCGTGAGCTCGGACTTCTTGACCCGCGAGAAGCCCGCCGCGCCGAGCACGCCGGCGTCCACGAGGCGGCAGAGCCAGCCGTGCCCCGAATCCGGGTTCGCCTCGTCCTCGGTGGTGCCGGAGGAGGCGAAGATCCGGCCGTCGAGGTAGTCCCACTCCTCGATCTGCGCGTGATCGCTCTCGATGTCCGCGCGGAAGCGCGATAGGTCCTCGCGAAGGCGCTCCTGGACGCGCCCCAGCCAGCTCTCGCGCGGGTCTCGGCCGGGATCGACGCCGCACTGCTCGAGCAGGTCGTCCTCGATCTCCTCGAGCACGAGCGCGTCGAGGAAGCGCTCGGCCTCGGCCCAATCGGGTGCCTCGTCGGGCTCGAGTGCGACGAGCTCGACGGCGAGCCCTGCAGCCGCCGCCTGGGTGAAGGCGTCCGCCGCCGACGCCGGCAGGCTCTCGCTCGAGCGCACAAGCGCATGCTCGAGCTCGTGGTCGGGCAGGTCCTCGAGCTCGGCGAAGTCGCGCTCCGCGAGCAGCTCGACGTACGGCTCTCCCTGCTCGTCCGTCGCCACGCGCTCGTCTACGATCGCCCAGCT
>JBMDXR010000072.1:0-146736 GCA_048594925.1 Gaiellaceae bacterium | reverse complement strand
TGCAGCGAGGGGGTGCTTGTGGAACGGTTTAGCTTCGCCTCCGAGGTGGCGTTCGTGCCGCGCGGAGATCTACTCGATCGTGTGACGGTCGCGCCGCTGACGGCGCCCCACGAAGAGGGCTCGGTCATCCAGGCGGCGATCTTCCGATTTGAGCCCGGCGGTCGGCTCCTTCGGCATCGCGGGACCCACCCGCAGATCCTCGCCGTCCTGGAGGGTTCAGGAGAAGTGAGCGGGCCAGACGGTGTCGGTGAGGCAATCGAAGCAGGCGAAGCGATCTTCTTGCATGAAGGTGAAGAGCACGAGATGAAGTCCGACCTTGGACTAACGGCGCTCATCATCGAGGGTGAGAGTCTGGATCGGTTCCGCGAGCGTCCGGCTGCCGCTCCCTGAGCAGACGGGCTCAAGCGGCGTTCCCGCACGCTCGCGCACCTGACAGCGCTCCTGCTTGGCTCCCGAGCCCTGCAGTCGTGTGACTCGACGCTCAGCACAAGCTCGACCGCTTGGATCGCGCGTCACTTCCTCGCCGCTTGCTACGTAAACGCCTCATCGCCATGGCGGGGCGTTCCGGCGCCGTCAGCTGATTCGCTCCGCCAGCTCGACGATGATCCCCTCCGGGGCCGCGGACGTAGCAGAGCCGGTAGATGCCTTCTTAGTTCTCCACTTCGCCCACGAGCTCACCGCCGCGGGCTTGCACGGTGGCGACGGCGGTGTCGATGTCGTCGACTGCGAATGCGACATGGCGGAGGCCCAGGGTGTTCGCCGGAACGTGCCCGTCGCCGCCCCAGATCGAGGGAGAGTGGAACTTCACCAGCTCGAGCCGACCGTGGCCGTCCGGGGCCTCCACCATCGCGTACTCCACCCGGACACCGTCGAGCCCCACTACGCGGTTCACCCAACGGCCCTCCACCCGCCCTTCTCCCTGCAGCTTGAGCCCGAGTTCGACGAAGAACGCCGTCGCGGCCTAGAGGTCGTCGACCACGATGCCCACGCGCTCCATGCGTTGGATTGTCATGCGCTCGACGCTAGCCGAGGCTACTTGACGACGCGGTACTTGAGATGGGTGACGCCGGGCGCCTCGACCGCGCGGACCTGCTCCAGCTCCAGGTCGCCGACGTCATCCAACAGGCGCTCTCCACCACCCAGCAACACGGGCACGACGTGCAGCTCCATCTCGTCGATGAGGCCGGCGGCGAGATACTGCCGCGCGACGTTCGCTCCACCGCTGAGCTTCACGTCCTGGTCGCCGGCTGCCTCCTTCGCCTGATCGAGGGCGGACTCGATCCCATCGGTGACGAAGTTGAAGGTCGTGTCCGAGAGCTCGAGCGGCTCGCGCTCGTGGTGGGTGAGCACGAAGACGGGATAGTGGAACGGCGGGTCGTCCCCCCACCATCCCTGCCAAGAGCCGTCGCCCCAGTCACCACCGCCAACCGGGCCGAACATGTTGCGGCCCATCAGTCCGGCGCCGATGTTCGCGAGCTGCTCCTCGATGACGGGCGTGCTCTCGTTCACCTCGCCGCCGGTCTGGCCGTGGGACTTGTGCCACGCCTCGAGCTCGACCACCCAGTCGTGGAGCCGCTCGCCGCCCATTCCGAGCGGGTTCTCCTCGCTCTGGTCGGGGCCGGCGACGTAGCCGTCCAGGGAGATTGAGATCTCGAATCGGAGCTTGCTCATCTCGCCTCCTCGTGGGGTTCACACGTACGACCGTGCCTGCCGGGAGAACTCATCGGTCCCTTTGAGACGGACACCCCGTCCAGCGCGCCACCAAGACTTCAGTACCCACGGGCGGCTCCCGAGAAATCACGTATTTTCTGTTCTGGGGAGAGCGGGAGTCTTCTCGCAGCGTACTCATAACCACACTCAGCCTCGCTTTCGCATGCGGGAACCGACGTCGTGGGGTACGTCACCCAGGGCGGGGGGCCCTTCGGGTCCTGCAGGCCCCGCGGGCCCCTTTGGTCCGGCGGGTCCCGGTGGCCCGGCCGGTCCCTGCACGTTCCGGTTCAGCGAGGTCTCCTTGGGCGAGCAAGGCCCGGTTGAGGCGTCGATCACACGTAGCGTCCCACCGCTCTTCGCGTAGCAGGCGCTGATCACGCCGTCGCTAGGGATCGTCGCGTACGCGCCACCGCTGCGGCGATCGACGCGACGATGATGCCGGCGAGTGCGATTCTCTTCAGGCTGATCCTCTCATCGCTCTGTCCCCTTTCCTTGTGCAGGGACAGCTCACGCGCCTTCCGTGGCTGCCGCTGTGGCCACTGCCGTTGGGGACGAGGTCGAGTGCGCCGGTGAAGCTGCGCGGACGGCACGGATTGGCCCGGGTCGAACGACGGCGTCGACGACGCTCGTCGTTCCGCTGAACACCCCCACTGCTCCTCCCTTCGCGCGTTCGCAATCGGCTGTCCCCGCGCCGGCGGGTCGGAGGTGCAGGGACCGGGGCGCAAGGAGCGAGCGTCCGCCCGTGATGGGACTGGTTGCAGCAACGCACGCTGATGGTTGGCTCGCGTTGCGAAGCAAGCCCAAGGCTCGAACCAGCGCATCGCAACGAACAGCCCCCCGTCGGTCCCGCTCACGCTCGCTCGCAGGAGCGCTCGCCAGCTCCCAGCAAGTGCGCTCCGAACGCGAGAACGCCGTGGCCGAAGCCGGCTCAGGTGGCGGTGGACGGGGGTTGAGGTGGTGGAACGGTCGCTCCGTCGTCATGCAAGAGCCGCACCGTGATGATCGAGTCGTCCGGCCGAAGGGCGGCCGGAGCGAAGAGCCGTGGCCGGGTGAGCCGGCCGACGAGCTCACGCAGCGGAAAGTCGATGACCGCCGGACTCGAAGCGAGCCGGTCGAGCACGGCCCGGGCGTCGATGTTCGCGAGGAGGTCGTCCCGCTCGAAGACGGCCCAGACCGGCTGTGCGGTCGGGAGCGTCCCGGCCCGCCGGCCTTCGATGACTGGACAACTCGGGGGCGAGCGCAGCGACGATCCGTAGTTTCCGCGGGCACGGCGGCGGCCGGGTCCGGACGGGAGGAGTGACCGTCGGGCCGATAGTGGTTCGATGCACCCTCGCCCGCAGATGCCTGCCCGCTACGCCGTGGCCTTCCGGGTTGGGCTGGGATCGCGAGCGGCGGGGGCCTTGGTTATCGACCAGGATCGGCTGCAACTCGAGGGCCGAACCGCTGAAGCTCGGGTGCAGCTGAGCCTCCCGTACGCCGAGCTCGTCGAGGTGCGGATCGGTCGCGACCCTCAGGAGCTTGTGAACGGGCGCCCCGCGCTGCTGCTCGAGCGCCACGATCGGCCCCCGGTTCAGGTCGTGCCGTTTGGTTTCGGTCTCCTGCATGAGCTCGCCGATCTCCTCGTCGCGCTCGCAACCGAGCATGCTGACAATGACGAGGAGGTGGCGGTGATCGTTCCCCTGAAGAAGGGTCGGATGGCGCAAGCGAAGGAGCTGGTGGCGCAGGGCCCACCGTTCGACCCGGCGGCGCTTGGCCTCATCCGGCACGAGGTCTTCCTGACCGCGGACAAGGCGATCTTCGTCTTCGCGGGGCGGCATGTGCGGACGACGCTCGGGCGCATGACCCGGGATCCGACCCTCTGGCGGGTCGGTATCGCCTGGCGAGGTTGCATCAGCGGGCGGCCTCGCCTCGCCGCCGCGTCCGATACCCGTCCAGTAACCGACGATCAGCCCGTCTACAGCTGGGCTGCCAACAGCGGCCGGTCGGAGTAGGGGTCCGTGCTTTCGCTCCGGGTTACGATCACGGCCGCCGTCTTCGCCCGAGCCTTGCCGACCGCGGCCAACAAGCACCGTGCGTGTCGCGTTTCGGCTCTTCCGCGACAGCAGAACTTGCTCGCGCCCGCCACCATGCCCGGCGGTCGGGTCGAGAACAGGTTCAGGTACCCACAAGGCGCGTAGCGGACTCCTGTGAAAGCGGGCGCGGCCAGGCCGCGAATCCGAGGCCAGGGTGGATGAGCTCTCGCGAGGGCACCCAGAGAAAGGGCGCCTCGAACTGCCGATGGGGGTGTCTTCAGGGGGTCGAGGGGTGTCTTCAGGTGGGCGAGCGGCGCTCGAGTTCCCGCTGCAGTTGTCTCGCCCACGGCTAGAGGCAGACTGCACTGCGGCACGAGAGCTCACCGAGCCGGGGCGCGCAGGCGACCGGCATCGACCCCGCTAAAGGCGGGAGTCGTAGCGAGCGACTACGTCTCGGGCGGGGGTTCGGCACCTCGCCGCATACGCGGTTCTTGGGCGATGGGCCGCTGTCCTCCTCAAAGTCGCCCGGGGCGTCCGCCCTAGACGGGCTCCTCCACCATCGCGCTTCCGCCGCCGCGCCGCGCCGGCTCTGCTGCAGCGAGCACGAAACCGCCGCCGAGGAACTCGATGCCGGTGACTGCGCCGATCTCGCCCGTCGTGGAGAACCGGTGGCCGTACAGCGACGCCAGTATCTGCCCCTCCGGTGAGCTCACGAACGCGGGCTCGGCCACGGTCGTGGCCGTGTTGCGCTGGCTCGCCCGCGGCGCCGCGATCGCCTGCGGGAGCGTCGCCCCGAGGTCGAGCCGGTCGACCATGACCTGGAGCACGGTGGTGATGATCATCGAGCCGCCAGGCGACCCGAGCGCGAGGAGCGGCTGACCGTCGTCGAGCACGATCGTCGGGCTCATCGAGCTGCGCGGGCGCTTCCCGCCTTCGACTCGGTTGGGGTGCGTCAGCGAGTCGAAGTTGAAGTCGGTGAGCTCGTTATTCAGGAGGAAGCCCCACCCCGGCACGACGACGCCGTTGCCCCCGATGGACTCGATCGTGAACGTGTACGAGACGATGTTCCCGGCGCGGTCAGAAACCGTCAGGTGCGTCGTTCCGCCACCGGTCGTCGCCGTCGCCGCAGCCGGTGCCGCCGTGTTGTACGGATACGGGTTCCCGGGCGGAACCGGGCTCGCCGCCGCCTCCTGGGGGTCGATGAGCGCGTGCCGCTCAGCGGCGAAGCCGTCCGAGAGGAGGCCGGCGAGTGGCACGTCGAAGAAGTCGGAGTCGGCGAGGTACGCGTTGCGGTCGGCGAAAGAGAAGCGCGATGCCTCGAGGAAGAAGTGGAGCGCCTGGGTGCGGTCGGCCGGGTCGAGGGTGAAACCCTCGAGGATGTTCAGCGCCTCGCCGTCGGTCGAGCCGCCGCTGGACGGTGGCCCCATCCCATAGATGTCCAGCCCGCGATAGCCGATCCTCGTCGGCGCACGCTCGGGCGCCCCATAGTTGTGCACGTCGCGCATCGTCATGTGCCCTGGTCGCCACACATGGTTCGCGTCCGGCGCCACCGGCGGCTGCCGCACCGCCTCGACCATCGCGTCGGCCACGGCGCCGCGGTAGAAGCCCTTCGCGCCCAGATGTGCAATCCGCTCGTACGTGCGCGCGATGTCCGGATTCCGAAACACAGTTCCCACGTCGCGGGGCGTGCCGTCTGAGTCGAGGTAGAGCGCCCGGGTCGAGGGGATGTCGTCGAAGAAGTCGACGTTCTGCTGCGTCTGGCTGAAGAAGACCTGGTCGACGACGAAGCCTCGGCGGGCAAGCGCGATCGCCGGCTGAAGCGCCTCGGGCAGTGAGAGCGTCCCGTAGCGGCGCAGCGCCTCGTCCCAGCCGCTCACCGTGCCGGGCACTCCGACCGAGAGCCCGCTGAAACGCGCGGCGTTGAACGGGAGCGGTGCCCCGCCCTCGAAGAATGAGTCGGGGCCCATGGCCGCCGGCGCCGTCTCGCGGTGGTCGATCGTAGTGACCTTCCCGTCGCTCGTCCGGATGACCATGAACCCGCCCCCGCCGATACCGCAGGAGAATGGCTCGACGACACCGAGCACGCCCGCTGCGATCACCGCGGCGTCGACGGCGTTCGCGCCGTCGTGCAACGCCTCCACGGCGGCCTGGGTGGCGAGCACATCCACCGTCGCGGCCGCGCCGCCCCTCCCGATGGCGGACGGTGCCTTCTCGGCTTGCGTCGGCTGCGCGGTGACGGCGGCCGTGAGCGTCAGGAGTGCGGTGAGGGCGATCACCGCGACCGACGGACGGATCCAGGAACGCTCCACGAGGTCACTCCCCTCGAATACCTGCTCGCTCCCGTAGACGGTGATTGTAACTCGGCAGGGCTGAAGCCGTTCGGGCTGCGCGTGTCAGAGTGCGCGGATCGCCTCCCGTCGCCGAGCCAGAGCCCGGCTTTCCACAGCGCGCGCTAGCTGTAGTTCAGCGCTGGCGCCGAGCCAGGGCTGCGCTCGGCTGGCGCGGATCCACCTTCTTCCGCACCCTTCCGCACCCCTTTCCGCACCCCATCGATCGCGAACCACCTGCGCTCGCTCGTCGAGCGCGGCTTGCGCGGCTAAAGCTGCTCGGCGAGGAGGACCTCATGCCACCACTCGCCTTTACGCTGAACCTCACAGCGATCCATGCGCTCGCGGGTCTCCGCGAAGACCCCGCTCTCGTGCCACGCTTCCCAGTCGGCGCGTGTCTGCCACGTGCCGATGACGACCCGCTCGTTGAGGCCATCGACGGGAATACACAGCTGCACGCTCACAAAGCCTGGCTGCCGTTTCGCGGCATCGACACGCTCCCGCATAGCGGCGTCCCAGTCAGGCTCCTGTCCTTCGTCGATCTCGATGTGAGTGACGACCGTCATCATGGTGCGACCTCCACGTCCGTACGTAGGAAGATGGAGACCATCCTTGCACTACGTCGCTGTGGCGCAGGATCGGCAGTAGTAGAGCGCTGAAGCCAGCCGGCCAACACCGGGACTCAGCAAGTCCGAACGTCCGCAGCTTCACCAATGTTTCTAGCCACCTCTCGGCATCGGCGTTCTCAGCGAGCGCAGCGCGGCGTTTATCGTGAGCGCGTTCTTCGCCGGCGTTGGCGGCGCTCTGTACGCGCAGTTCGTCGGTTCCTTCAGCCCCAGGCGTTCTACCTCAGCCTCACCTTTCTGACGATCGCAATGCTCGTGGTTGGCGGTGTTCGCAGCCTCGCGGGCGCGGTCGTTGGAAGGCTCGTGGTCTCGTCGGTTGCCGAGGTACTCCACCACCTCGAAGAGGGCTCCTCAGTCGGGCCCGCGGTGATCGGGGCGGACCGGGCCTTCGCGAGGTCGGGCTCGCTCTCATCATGCTCCTCATCCTGTTGCTGCGTCCGACGGGATCACGGGTGGCCGCGAGTTCCGATGGCCGCGCGGGCCGGGCCCGGAGCTGCATGGTTCGGAGGTAGGAGTGGCGCCACCGGTTCCTCTGGCGGCTCCTGCTGACGCGGAACGCTGACGCGCGGTTCTGAGTGCTAGGCGTCCGACGTGCCTGGACGGTCAGAGTCGGCGTGTGCACGGTAGTGCACGGTGTGCGATCTCGGATGAGAGTGATGCCGGTCCTGCAATCACCCTCGACGTAGCTCAGCTTCTCACTTCAGAGCAGCAGAACGGACTCCGGCGCGATCTCCGCGCCGTGCGCAGGCGCCCCGCGCACATTCACATGCTCGTGTGCGTCGACATTCACGATCACGGCATCGAGTGCCTCGCCCGGCTTCTCGTGCTGGTGCTAACCCCAGTACGAGATAGAAACGAGAAGGGCGCCGTGCGGCGCCCTTCTCTTCAACCATTCACTGTCCGGCTTAGGGCGTGGCGGCGACAGCGTCGTCCGCCTGCACGAGACCGAATCCGTACGTCGTGTCGTAGCCGGAGGTGCCGAGGTCCTGCGCCGTCGACTCGAGGATCGACTCGACCTGGGCCGGGGTCAGGCTCGGGTTATCGCCGAAGACGAGCGCGGCGACACCGGACACGTGCGGGGTCGCCATCGACGTCCCGTCAAAGTGATCCCAGGAAGAGACCACGTTGAGCACGTTGCCCGTCGTTCCAGCCGCGGCAACGAGCGCCGCTCCTGCAGTATCCGAGACGCTCACGGCTGCGATCCAGGAACCACCTCCGCTCGGCGTCTCGCTACCGAGGGTGCCGAGGAAGCCACCCGCGACGTTGTTGTAGATGATCGCGGCGTCAGCTCCTGCCGCCATGGCGTTCTCGACCTTCTGGGCGAAGGTGTTGTCACCCCGCTGGATGACGGCGATCCACGACCCGTCGTCCGGTTCGTCCACGCAGTCGCTCGGAGCCTTGGCGAGCCCGCAGTTGACGAGCGTGTCGGTGAAGCCGCTAGAGCCCGTGAATCCGGCGAACTCCAGCGCGAACGCGCGGTACGTGTTTCCGCCACCCGATGCCGACGCTTCGAATCCTTCGTCGCGCGGCACCGAGGAGAGGACTTGCACGCCCGGCCCGACGAGGTCGAGCGAGCTGCCGGTGTTCGAGAAGTCCGCGATCGTGTTCGTCTCGTCCACTGCCCCCACCGAAACGACGACCTCGTATCCGCTGGGGAAGTGAGGGGTCGACCGCCCGTCGTTCCCCGAGGCGGCGACTATCAGCGTGCCTTGGGCGAAGAGCTGCTCGTAAAGCGCCTGCTCTGTGCGAGAGCGTTGAGGCCCGCCGAGGCTCAAGTTCACGACCTTGCAGCCCTGGTCGGCAAGCCACTGGACTCCGTCCATCACCTGGCTCGTCGTCCCGCTGACCCTGCCGGACCGGTGCGTGCCAAGCACACGCGAGTGATAGAGGTCAGCGTCGTAGGCCACCCCGAGGACGCCCACAGTGTTGTTCGCCGCCAGCAGAGTTCCCGCGACGTGCGTACCGTGCGTCTCCGTGTCGACGACGCCGTCGTGGAAGACGTCGACGTTGTCGTCCGTCGGATCGAACGAGTCGTGGCCGGCCACGAAGTTTGGAGCGATGTCCGGATGCGTCGTATCTAGGCCGGTGTCGGCCACGCACGCCTTGACACCTGCTCCCGTTGCTCCGGCAGTATGGGCGTCAATGGCGTGAGTCGTAACGAGCCCGTAGAGCCCGTTGGTGAGCGACGGTGTGAGCTGCGACGTGGTGAGACTCGCCGGCTCCCGCACGGGATCCTGCTCCACGTAGCTGACACCCGCTTCGCGTGCGATCTCGCCGACCTTGCCGCCAGCGACATCGATCGCCAGCGCCTTCACCGACGGAAACGCGAAGCGAACGGTGCCGCCGTAACGCTGGACAAGCGCGCGCTCGGACGCGCCCGGCGTGTTCTTGAACCCGACGAAGACGGGTTGCTGCGCGGGTGAGGATTGCGCCGACGCCCCAGCCGCCAGGCCAACCAGCGCAAGAAACGAGGCGAGGCTGGCGAGAAGAGCCTTCTTCACAGTGCACCCCCTAAGTCGATTCCCCTGCACCACCGGATTCGGCGGCCATCTGACGGTTTACGCGCGGCATGGTAGCCCGGCTCATTCGCTGCTGGGCGAGTGTCGACTCGCGACTGCTTCAGCGTGAGCGCGGGGAAGCTCGTAACCACGTACGCGTAGGAGCGCCTCGACATTCCCCGCGAGCGTTCCCGGGGCGGGACGTGCTCGGAGACGGCGATGCGGCTGCCGAAGGTCCCACGATCCGAAGTCGTAGCTTTGGCAGCTGGCGGTGGAGCGCGGCGGCCTGACCGACCGAATCCTGTATGCGAACCGACTGCTCCTCTATCTACCCGCCTGGCACCCGAGCGCGCACAAGCTGCCTGGCGGTGGACGATGTGCATTCGATGTGGCGAGCTTCTTCATCGAACGCGGCGCTGGTCGCCCAGCTCGCTTCCGCGGTGCGCGAGCTGCACGAAGGAGACGCCGAATCAGCGCGAGTCGCCAAATCACGCCGCGGCTCCACGCGGGCGCGGGGCCTGGCGAGAGGATGTCGAAAGCCGGGGTTGGCTAGACCGGCACGTAGCGGAGGAGGACCGAGCCCGACGGGACGGTGCGGTTCTCCACCAGCTCCAGCTTGATCCACTCGTTCAGCGTCGGGAAGAACGGTGTGCCACCGCCGACTGCGACCGGCGTGACTACCACCATGAACTCGTCCACCAGACCCGCTTTGACCAGCGATGAGGCCAGCGTGGCGCCGGCAACTTCCAGCATGCCGTCGGTCTCGGCCTTGAGCTTCCTGGCGACCTCGACCACGTCGCCCCGCTCTAGGCGTGAGTTCCAGTCGACCGACTGGAGGGTCTTCGAGAACACTACTTTCGGCATCGCCCGCCACAATCGGGCGAACTCCGCTGCCACCGGAGAGATGTCGGGGGCCTGGTCGGCCGTCGGCCAGTACGCGGACATGAGCTCGTACAGCTTGCGGCCGTAGAGCGACACCGCGACGTCGCGGACCTGGTTGTTCCAGAACTGGTGTAGCTCGTCGTCCGGACCGGCCCACGGGATCTCGCCCTGCCCGTCCACCGTGTAGCCGTCCACCGAGACGTTCATGCCCCATATCAGTTTGCCCATGCAGTTACAGACTGCCGGGCTGTCCAGAACTCATCGCGACCCGGCGTGCACCACGCGAGCATTCGCGACACTCACGGCTCACCTGACTCGCATAGCTAGCGACATTCGCTCAAGCAAGCGGATCAGAATGGGCGGTACTGGGCTCGAACCAGCCAGACCGCGATTCCGCTGTTGACCGCTATGGGCCGGAATCTACGTGTTTGCAGGCGCTTTTCCGAACGCCGCAGACGGGCGATTTCGGTCCTAAACCACTCTCTTCGGGTTCTCGTGTGGTCTATATGTGGTCAGCGGGCGTTGCTCGTACGGTAAACGCCCGTCTCTTTCGCACCTTCGGGTGCATATGCGTCTCGCGGCGCCTGCGGTTTCGTGGAGGACCGGCGTGGTGAGCGTGGCGAAGCTGACGCTGGGCCAGGAGGCTTACTACGAGCGGCAGGTCGCCCATGGCCTGGACGACTACTACGCGGGTCGAGGAGAGTCTCCAGGCATATGGGCGGGCCGGGGCGCGGCGGAGCTCGAGCTCGTCGGCGTCGTCGAGGACGGCGACCTGGGGACGCTGCTTCGCGGCCTCAACCCGGCGAGCCAGCAGCCGCTCCGCAAGCCGGTTCGCGAGCGGACGATCAGTGTGCGCATGCTCGACGTCGAGTCCGGGAGGTGGGTGGAGGAGTGGAAGGCGCACAGGCCTGTCTCCGGCTACGACCTCGTCTTCTCCTGCCCGAAGAGCGTGAGCCTCCTGCACGCGCTCACCGACGACGAGCGCGTGCGGCGGGAGATCTCAGAGGCGCACGAGGCCTCCTGGCAGGCGTCGCTTCGCTACCTGGAGCGAGAGGCGTGCGTCGTCCGCCGCGGCAAGGGCGGAAAGCGCCGCGAGCACGGCCAGGGCTTCGTCGCTGCCACCTTCCGGCATCGGACGAGCCGGGCGCAGGAGCCGCACCTGCACACGCACGTCGTCGTCGCCAACATGACTCGGGCGGATGACGGGACGTGGCTCGCGCTCGACGGCCAGGCGATCCTGCAGACGCACCGGCTCGCCGCCGGCTACCTGTACGAAGCGCAGCTCCGGCACGAGCTCACGCAACGTCTCGGTCTGACCTGGTCGGAGCCGGTGAAGGGCATGGGCGAGCTCGAGCGCGTGCCCGAGGAGGCGACCCGCGCCTTCTCCAGTCGCCGTCAGTCGCTCGTCGAGCACATGGAGGCGCTCGGCACGGAAGGCTTCGCCGCCGCCCGGGTCGCCGCGCTCGCAACGCGCGAACGTAAGGAGCAGGTCGACCTTCCGCGCCTCCGCGAGGACTGGAAGGCACGGGCCGCAGAGCACGGACTCGGCCGGCGCGAGCTGAAGCGGCTTGGCCGCGAGCGGCCACGTCTCGACGTTCCGACGATCGATCGCGACCAACTGGCCGCGCGCGTGTTCGGAGCGGACGGCCTGACCGCGAAGCACACGGCATTTGCGATGCCAGGACTCGTCTGTGCGGTCGCCGGTTCGCTGCGAGATGGAGCTCCTGTCGAGCGGGTGCTCGAGGAGGCCGACGCGCTCACCCAGTTTCCCGGCGTGGAGCGGCTCGACCGGGATGCGCCCGGCATTCCCCCAACGTTCACGACCCGCGAGCTGCTCGAGGTCGAGCGCGAGGCGCTCGAGCTTGCGCTCGCGGGCAGGAACGTCGACGCTCCGCGCCCGGCCAGGGCGATCCTCGCGCGCCTGATCATGGAGTCGGGCCGCGACCTTACGGGCGACCAAGGGATGCTCGTGCACGAGGCCTCCCGGCGGCCCGGCCGCGTCCTCTGCATCGCGGGTGGTGCGGGCGCCGGCAAGACAACCGCGTTGCGCGTCCTCGCCGAGGCCTACCGCGAGAGCGAGACGCCGGTGCTCGGCACCGCCCCAAGCGGCCGGGCCGCCGAGGAGCTCCAAGCCGCGACCGACATCCAGAGCTCGACTCTCCACCGCCTCCTCCTCGAAGCGCACCGGGAGGGCGGCCTACCGCGCGGCTGCGTGCTCTTCGTCGACGAGGCCGGGATGGCCGAGACGCGCGTGCTCGCGCCGGTGCTCGAGCTCGTCGAGCGGGCAGAGGGACGTGCGATCCTGGTCGGCGATCCGCGCCAGCTCCCGCCCGTCGGAGCCGGCGGCCTCTTCCCCGCCCTCTGCCAGCGGCTCGGCACGATCGACCTGGCCGACAACCGCCGTCAGCGCGACCTCTCCGAGCGGCAGGCGCTTGCCCACCTCCGCGAGGGCGAACCCGACGCCTACCTCGCGCACGCCGCGCTGCGTGGGCGCCTCCACCTCGAGCAAGATCCGACCGAGGCCAAGCAACGCCTGCTCGAGGACTGGTGGCAGGTCGCCCAGCACGACCTCGCCGGCAGCGTCATGCTCGCCTACCGGCGCTCCGACGTCGGCGAGCTCAACGAGGCGGCGCGGACCGTGCTCGAACGCGCGGGTCGTCTCGGGCCCAACGCCCTCGAGGCCGGCGGGCGGGAGTTCCGGGTCGGCGATCGCGTCCTCTGTCGCCGCAACGATCTCTCGCTCGGCGTTCGCAACGGCACCCGCGCTACCGTCGTCGAGCTCGGGCCCTCGGCGCTCACGCTCCGGACCGACCGAGGTCAGCTCCGTTCGCTCCCCCTCCCCTACGCCGAAGCGGATCTCGACCACGCCTACGCGCTGACCGGTCACGCTGCGCAGGGCGCGACCGTCGAACGCGCATTCGTCCTCCTCCCCGACCAGGGAGCGCTCCGCGAGTGGGGCTACGTCGCCTGCTCGCGCGCCCGCGCCGAGACCCACCTCTACCTGGCAGGGCGCGACCCGTTCGAGCGCGAAACGCCCCTCCGCGACCCCAACCCGACCGCACCGCCCGAGCGCGCCGCCCGCGCTCTCGAGCGCTCCTCCGCCGAGCCGCTCGCGATCGACCAGAGCTGTGAGGGGCGCGACACGGCGATGCGCCTCATCTGGCAGCAACAGGAGCACCTTGACCAACTACGCGAGGGCACAGCCGAGCGCCTGGCAACTGCCCAGCGGGAGCTCGAGAACCTGCACTGGTGGAACCGCGCCAGCCGAGCCGAGCTCGAAGTGCAGATCACTCGCGACGGACTCGCACTCGAGCGCGCAGATGAGAAGCGCGTGCAGCTACGCCAACACGCGGAGCGGCGCTCCCAGTTTCTCGCGCTCGTTCGAAACCGCGACGAGCTCGCACCCGCGCTGCGGCCGGAGCCGCCGCAACCGCGTCTGGAACGCGAGCCGCCCGGGCTCGGGCTCGAGCTATGACTACAGGCGGTGATGGCGTGCCACGATCACGCCTCGGCCGCGCTGGACGTCAGAGCAACTTCAGGAACTCCTCGCGACTGACACCTGACGCGCCGATGATCGCGTTCAGCGTCCCTCTCGCGAGGTCGCGTGCGTGCATCGGCACGACGACGCGATGCCGGTGGTCTGGATGACGGAAGACGTGGTGGCTTCCCCGTACGCGGTCGAGCTGCCAGCCGCAGCGCTCCAACGCGCGCACCGCCTCGCGCGCCGTCACGGCCGGTAGCCGCGGCGTCACGCGGAGACGGTGACGCGCTCGATCTCGATCGGACCGGGAATCGGGTCGCCGTGGGCTTCGAGAGACTCGAGGTAGAGCTCGATCGCCTCCCGGATCATCGTGAGCGCTTGCTCGCGCGTCTCACCCTGGCTGGTGCAGCCGGGCAGTGCGGGGACGGTGACGCTGTAGCCACCATCTTCCTCCGGGGTCAGCACGACCTCGTACTCACGCGACGACATGACCTCAGTTTACGCGGGCCTCGATGCAGCCAGAGATGCTCTCGCGAGATCCGAGGCGACGTTCGGTCACTGCCCTCTGGCTCGTCACCGCTCGCGCCCGAGCGCGCCGAGCATACGCGCGGGATCCCCCGGGAGGCGACGGAGGACGGAGCCCGCGGGCGGATCGGCATCTCGAATGGCTGCGCGTCCTCTGCTATACGAACGGGCGTAGGAGGCGGCGTATGCGGGACCTGGGAGGGGCGCAGGAACGTAGTCGGGGTGTGCGCGCTCCATCGCGAGTCCTCGCCTTCGCTGCCATCGTCGCTGCCGCACTCCTTGCGGCTGCTCTCGTCCCGTCGACGCCGCGAGCTGACGGTGGCGCGCGGGCGGAGGACATCACCGCCGGCTTCGGTGCCGTTTGGACGACGGGCATGACCGGCATCGTCCGCATCGATCCTCGGCGGGCTCGGGTCGTCGGCCACGTGCGCATGAGTCCCTCCGGGTTTGTTCCCCGTCTCGCGAGCGGGGCGGGGGCGGTCTGGGCCATGACGTCCTTGCGCGCGATCAGAAGGATCGACCCCGTGCGCGGCCGCGTCGTTGGCCGGCCGATCCGCCTGCGCCAAGTCTCGGTCGCTTTCGCCGCCGGGGCCGGTGCTCTCTGGGTCGCCGACTACAGGGACGACATCCTCCGCAAGCTCGACCCGCGAACCGGCCGTCAGCTCGCGCGCATCGACGGCGTCGGCTTGCACGCGGAGGCGGTCGTGGCAACGCCGCAGGCGATCTGGGTCGCGAGCGTCGGTCCCTGGACGACGAACCGCCACGGTGAGATCGCACCGACCGAGCCCGGCATCGTGACCCGGATCGACCCGCGCACGAACCTAATCGTCGCCCGGATGCCCGTCGGACGCGGTCCCGCCACTCTCGCGGTCGGCGCCGGCTCCGTGTGGGTCGTCAACTCGCGTGGACTCCGCGCGTCTCGCTCGCTCACCCGGATCGACCCGCGCACGAACCGGGTGACTGCGATGCTGGGGCTGAACCGTCTTCTCGCCGGCGTCACGGTCGCCGACGGCTACGTCTGGGTCGTGAACCCGGGCCGTCTCCTGCGCGGAGGAGGTCTCGACATGTCGGGCGGCACGCTGATCAGGGTCGACCCGCAGACAGAGCGGGTCGTCGTCCGGCGCCTGCCGGGCAGTTCCCGTCCGGCCGCGATCACCTTCGCACGCGGCCACCTCTGGATCGGCAGCCCCGGCAACGGCTACGTCCTCCGCGTGAACCCGAAGACGATGGAGCAGACCCGCATCCCCATCCCCTTCGCATAGGCGGCACCGCGTGCGGACGCGAGCTCAGCTTCCCAGACCGCGACTAGCAGCCGTGCTCGTCATCGGCGCGAGCGTCGCGGTCGCCGCAGCCACCGCGAGCTCAAAGGCGATCCCGGACCGCACGTTCTCCTCCGCCTCGCTCCGGACGTGCGTGTGGCGGGCCGTTCCGAGCGCGGATCCTCATCGCATCTGGTACGACCGGTTCAACTCGGTCGCAGGCGTCTCGCCGCGCGAGGCGTGGGCCGTCGGCAACTCGTACACGGGGCGCGAGAACGGTGGGCGCGGTTCCTTCATCGAGCGCTGGGACGGCCGCCGCTGGCGCCTCGCGCCAGCGCCCATTCCGCCCGGCGCGATCCTCTGGTCCGTGTCCGCGTCCCGGGTAGGCGACGTCTGGGCTGTCGGTCAGCGCCGGACCGGAAGCGGACTGATCGAGCACTGGGACGGCGCGCGCTGGCGAGTGGTGCCGGCGCCCAACCGCGGCTTGCTCAACGCAGTCTTCGCACGCACGCCACGCGACGTCTGGGCCGTCGGCACGCGCAAACGCGGCGGAGGCAGCGAGACGCTGATCGAGCACTGGAACGGCAGGCGGTGGACGGTCGTCCCGAGCCCGAACCCAACCGCTGCCCACGGACGACGACAGTTCGCGGGCCTCGAGTCCGTCACCGCCATCTCCGCGACGGACGTCTGGGCGGCCGGCGCTACCGTCATCGGCGTTCCTGCCGCCGGATCGCGAACCCTGATCGAGCATTGGGACGGGCGACGGTGGACGATCGTTCCCAGCCCGAACGTGCGCTCCGCTCGTGGTTTCGTGAACAACCTCCTCTTTTCGATCTCGGGCAGCCAGCCCAACGACATCTGGGCGGTCGGCTCCTGGGGCAACTACCTGCCGGGAGGCTACGGAGGCAAAGGCGACCGCACGCTCGCGCTGCACTGGGACGGGCGGCGCTGGTCACGCATAGCCACACCAGCACTGGGCGAACGGGGACTCTTCTCCGGCGTCGTCGCGCGCGCCGGGCGCGTCCGGGCGGTCGGCAACCGCGGACTGCAACCGCATCAGCGGACACTGATCGAGCGCTGGGACGGCGCTCGCTGGTCGGTCGTCCCGAGCCCCACGGGCTTCTCGCTCGCTGCAGTGACGGCGTCCCCTGGCGGCACCTTCTGGGCAGTGGGCGCAAGCGAGCGGCAGCCTCTCGCGGCGCGGTGCTGACGGAATGGGCCCAGGACTCGCTTCGATTCGTATGAGGATCGTGATGATGCTCCGCAGAGTCGCGCCTGTCGGCTGGCGCCGTGTGGCGCACGTCGTCGCGTTCATCGGAATCGTCGGACTCGCGCTAACTCTTCCCGGCTCGGCCGCGGCAAAGGGATTCACGCGCGCGGTCTTCGTCGGGTCCAACGGCCAGTGGGTCGAGATCCACGCCAAGGAATCCGTGATCGACGGGCTCCTGAGCAGGCGCGGGACGGTCGAGCGCATCCGCGGCGGTTACGTGCGACTGTTCTTCGTCGGTAACGGGGACTTTCCGGCGAACGCAGCGCGCTACTACCCCGAGCGGGAATGCGTTGCGCTCGACTGGCCGACGTACGAAAGGACGTGTGCTCGGATCAACGCAACCCTCGTTCGGCTACTTCGGCCGGCTCGTTCGCTTCCCCGCTTCGATGTGCGCCCGACCATCCTCGCGGGCATCAGGTACCACGGGCAGTTCTCCGGCACGATCACAACGGCCGACGCGTTGAAGACTCCGGTCGAGCTGGCGCTCGTTCGCACGGGTCGCGTCGCCTCGCTCCCGAGAAGCTGCTACGCCTTCTCAGGGCGGTGGCAAGGACCCGCCGCGGCGGCACGACCGGCTCGCTTCCTGCTTTCCGCCGCCGGCATCTACGCGAATGGCCGCCTCTATCCCCTTCGACGCGGCGTCTGGGAGTGGTTCCGACTCAATGCCGCCGCTCTGGTCGCGCCCTGGAGCCGCCCCGTCTCCTTCGGTCGTCTACCTGGCTGGGCGACCGGTCGCAGCGGCAACACCTGCTCGGCCCATGTCGGCCCCGCCACTCGGGTAGCGGTCCCGCTTGAGTCCACGGCCTGGATCGCAAGAGGCGTTCGCTACCGAGACGACCCAACCACCGACCCTCCGAACAAGACCCTCCAGCACCTGCCTCCGAAGGCCGTGATCGTCTGGGCCCTCATCTACAGCAACCCGGGTGCGGGCGGAGAGAAGCCGATCCGCCTCGCCCTCACGGCCGCCAAGCGGTTCGCGTGTTGCAAGGCAGCCACTGTCGTTGGTGGCGAGTGGGAGCTGACCGGCGCGGGTCCCGGCGGCGCCTACTCGGTCATCGTCCGCATCTACTTCGGCTCGCCTCCGACGAGTGCGATGCGCGCGCAGGCACAGCGCGCACTCGACCGGCTCCACCTCCCGTCGCCGCCGTAGCACCGAAGCCAGCCTTGCGTGTCGCCGGATGGGTGCGTCAAAGCATTGTCGACGGCAGTGGATACCGTCACGACGTTGAGCTGATTCTCCGCCAGCCTGACGGCCGGAGGCATGCTCTACAATGCTCTACATGAGTAGTCAGCCCATCAGAATCGAGTCCGAGACGCTCGACGCGTTGCGCGAGCGAAGCGCGCAGACGGGAGAACCGATCGTCCGCCTCGCGCAGCGCTACATCGACGAGGGGATGCGAGCGGACCGCCATCCGGGGATCGTCTTCCGCGACGGGCCAGCCGGCCGACGTCCAGTCGTCGTCGGGGGGCCTGACGTGTGGGAGGTGATCGCCGCCGCCCGCTCGGCACCCGAGCGCGGCGACCAGCTCGTCGACGCGCTGGCAGAGCGGGTCGGAGCCTCTCCCGAGAGGATCCGGGTCGCGGTTCGCTACTACGCGGAGTTCCCGGACGAGATCGACCGCTGGATCGCGATCGTCGACGAGGAGGCAGCGCAACTCGAGCAGACGCTCGAGCGGGAGCGAAGCCTCCTCGAGTGAGGCTCCTCCTCGACGAGATGTACGCGCCAGTCGTCGCGGAGCAGCTCCGCGCCCGCGGACACGACGTCGTCTCATTCCACGACCCGAAGTACCGCCGGCTCGAGGGCGCTCCCGACGAGGAGGTCTTCGCCGCGGCTCTCGCCGAGGAGAGGGCGCTCGTCACGGAGAATGTCCCCGACTTTCGGCGCCTCGAGGCCGACGCGCTCGCGCGCGGCGAGTCGCCGGTAATTCTCGTCTTCACGTCGAACCGGCAATTCCCGCGCGGCGAGCCAGGAACGATTGGCCGTCTCGTGGAGGCGCTTCACACGCTGGCGAGCGAATCACCGACGCTGCGAGGCTCGATCTTCCTGAAGCGCAACCCCACGTAATGACGCCAAGACTTCGTCGCGCGGCCCAGTGGGTGCGCTCGGATCCAGATGGACCTTTTCGGCGCGCTGCGCGACTATTCACATAGATGCGCGCCGCCGATCCGTCGCCTGATGTCGAGCGCGACGCGTCGCGCTCGAGTTCTGAGCGGGAACATCTCGTGCGGCGCGCACAGATTGGGAGGGCCGCGGCTTTCGAGCAGCTCGTCGTGGATTGCGTCGCCAACCTACCGCTCCTCTGGCTTAGGAACGTCTAGGGTCCGAGCACGATCGTGGGGTAGGGCGTCTTCGCCGTGCCGACGACCTTCGCCGCCCGAACATCGACGACCGTAAACGCCGTGCTGTTGTCGCGGCCAACGTAGATCCAGCGCCGGGCTATCTGGACATATGCCGTATCGCGGCCGCGGAGCAGCTCGAACCGTACGTTGCCTTCGAGGTCGTACCCCCGCAGCGCGGAGCCGCCGAACGTCAGAAGGACGTCGCCCATTCTCATCGCGTAAGTCGCCGTGGGGTCGAGGCTCCGTCGGATACCGTCGGCGACGTCGACGAGCTCGACGCCTGTCGTCGCATGGACTACCCGGTCGCCCTCGACGAGGTCGGTCCACCCGAAGACGGCGACCGCGCCCTCGCGCAGCCAGATTGCGGCTAAGCCCCACCCCTCGATGAGCTTCGAGACCGCCGCCGGGGTACGCGCCCTCAGTGGGTGCTGCTGGATCACCGCCATCGCGTCGAGATCGACCTCGACGACGGCTTCCCGAGTGACGACGACGGCGCGTATGCCTCGAGGATCCACAGCGACACCCGGCAAGACATGCCGACCCGGATCGTGCTCCGTTCTCGGCGGCGTAAACCCAGCCTCGACGCGAGGGAGCGGCAATGTCCGTATCCCTCCGGTGATGCCGACGACCGCGAGGTGAGCCTGGCCGATCGCGTCCTTCGGAGCGAGTAGGACAACGAGGCGCTTGCCGGCCGGGATCACGTTCAGGGGCTGTCCTCCGAGGGGCCGCCGCGCGAGCACCTTGCGAGTTCTCGGATCGACGACCACGACCTCGGCATCCAGACCGCTCCGTACCGCGACCAAGCGTTCCGGCCTCGGCCAGATCGACTGGCGCAGAGAGCCCGTACCTCCGACGACGAGCCGCCCCGTCGCTCGCATCGCGCGGACATCGACGAACCGGAGCTCTGCCTTAGTGCCGCTCGAGAGCGCGATGGTGCGTCCGTCCGGCGAGCGCGCCGCGAGTCCGGTTGGGGGTGATCCGACATCCACCCGACGCCCGACCGGGACGAGCTTCCGCGCATCGACCCACGTGAGCTTCCCCGTGCCCTCCCAGCTGATGCCGAGGACAACTGGAGCGTTCGGTTTGGCGCCCGCCATCCCGACGAGGAGAAGCGAAGCGCCAGTTACGAGGAGCGCCGCGCGAAGTCTCACGACCTGTCTACACCACCTCAGGCGTCCAGGTTCCAGCGTTCCGCCTCAGTATGAACAACAACCGGCACGCCTCTCAAATGGCGACACTTGGCCAGGCGGCGCGGCTCTCGCGTCAGGTCTCCAGCGCGAGGCCGCCCTCGAGCTCGATGAGGCGGCGCATCGTCGGCAGCACGCGCGGGTCGCGGACGGGGACGTCGTGCGCTTCGAGCATGCGCACGAGATCTGCCGGGTCGGCGACGGAGGGGCGGAGCCCCTCGCCCAGTGCTTCGCGGTTCGCGCGTCGGCGCAGGTCCTCGTAGCCGCGAGTGCCGAGCGGGCGAGCGAGAACGTGGAGTTCGCCGCCCTCGCAGACGAGCGCGACGAACCGCTCCTGCTCGGCGTCGAGCTCTTCGATACGGAGCGGTTGCATGTCGACGCGGCGCGCGTCCAAGGCCTCGAGCGCCTCCGCCAGGCGCCGCAGGTTGTCCGGCCGCATCGAGGGAGTGATGTCGAGGTCCTCTGTCGTCTCGTCCGAGCCGTGGATGATGCGCGCGAGCCCGCCGATGACGACGTACGAGACGCGCCGGTATTCGAGCTCGCGCAGCATCGCGTAGGGATCGAGCGACGACCGGCGACGGCGGGTCATCATCTTCGCGAGCCGCTCCTGCGGGGTGAGCCTGCGTGCCTCCTCGATGAGCGCGTCGAGCTTCTGGTCGGGCTCGAACAGCTCCAGCACGGGTGGGATGTCGAAGCCGCACGCCTGCAGCACACGGCGGAGCGTCGAGTAGCCGGGCTCGACCGTGTCGTTCTCCCACCGCCCGATCGAGCTGGCCGGCACTTCCAGCCGCTCGGCGAGCTCCGCCTGCGTTAGTCCGGACTGAAGGCGGGCCGAGCGGATCAGCTGCCCGCTGGTCATCGTCCCAGCGCAGTCTAGCCGGTCAGCGCATCTCGAGCGATCTCACCACTTTTGCTATACTTGGCAGTTCCGACGTAATGGTGTCCATCCCTCCCCAGCCGACGGGCAAGACGCGTCAGTGATCGAGCGGCACTACAAGACCCGCGAGCTCGCCGAGATCCTCGGGTTGCACCCGGAGACGATCCGGCGCGCCGCCCAGCGCGGCGAGCTCGAGTCGATCCGGATCGGGATGGATCGCCTCTACGCCGAGAGCGCCGTCAACCGCTGGCTGGACGGGAACAAGGACCAAGCCACTCGCGCGGCCGGACAGCGGAACGGCGACACTCGAGCCGCCACGAAACGAAAGGAGGCTGCGTGATGGCGATCCGCAGGCGCGGCAAGGGCCGCTGGCAGGTGAGGGTGCGGCCGTTCCCCGAGGTTGTCCTCCCGACTAGGGAGGCCGCCGAGAGGATCGAGCTCGACCTCAAGCTCCGCACCAAGCTCGGCCACCTCTACCAAGAGAGGCCCACGAAGCTCGGCGACGAGCTCGACGGACTGCTCCAACGTAAACAGGCGATGGGCGGCAAGCGCGGCCCGCTCCGCCCCGCGGGCCTCCGCTACTACCGAGACTGCGTCCGGCCGTGGGAGCCGCTCCGCAACACCCTGGTGCCTGCGCTTCGGCGCAAGCAGGTCGAGGACCACATCGTCGCCCGTGCCGCGATCGCGCCGACCGCGGCGCGCAACGAACTCCAGTTCCTCAAGGCCGCGCTGCGCGCCGCGCAGTCGCGCGGGCAGCAAGTCGACATCGGCATCTTCGATATCGATCCGATCCGCGTCGAGAGTCGTGAAGGCGAGGCGCTCGAGTACGAGGAGGTGCTCGGCCTCGCCTCCTGGCTCCCCGAGCGGATCAAGCGCATCGTCCCCTTCTGCGGCACGGTCGGCTTGCGCTTCACCGAATCCGTCACGCTCACCGACGACCGCGTCGACCTCGAGGCCGGCATGATCTTCATCCCCGGCCGGCTCAACAAGAGTCGACGACCGAAGCCGATCCCGCTAGCTCGCATCGAGATACAGCTCCTCCGCGAGCAGCTGCTCGTGCGACCGCCGGGAACGCGGGTGGTCTTCGCGACCGAGAAGGGCGGCGTCTACAGCCACTCCGGCTTCCAGTCGATCTGGCTACCCGCGCTCCTCGCCGCCGGGCTCGCCCACGAGGAGAAGCGCAATGGCCGCACGCTCGTCGTGGCCGACTTCCGCTTCCACTGGCTTCGCCACACCGCGATCTCGCTCATGGCTCGCGCCGGCATGAAAGCCGAGCTGATCGCCGAGCGCGTCGGCCACAACGATGGCGGCGCCCTCATCTACCGCCGCTACCGCCACCTCTTCCCAAGCGAGCTCAAGGAAGCCGTCTCGATGCTCGACCGAATCATCGAGAAATCGGCCGAAACCGCCGAGACGGGAGGGACCTCCGGTGGTCTATAGGTGGTCTGCGACACTACCTGTGTCGCGCAAACCAGCATGGTTAAGCCAAAAATCGGGATGGGCGGTACTGGGCTCGAACCAGTGACCCCCAGCTTGTCGAGCTGGTGCTCTCCCAACTGAGCTAACCGCCCCAATTGTGCCTATTTGCAGGCACTTTGTTGCGATCTTGCGCTTCTACACTCTCGCCACTCTTCGAGAAGCGCGCAATCCGGGGCGATTCTAGCCGACTCGACGACGAGCGACGCACTTTCACCCGGTCGCGGTCAGGCAAGTTCAGCATCCCGGAGGATCTATCCGAGCTTCCCACGAAGCAGCTCGCGAAGCGTGACGAGATCCTCCCCGAAATAGTCTGCTGTCGGACGCAGGGCTTCTGGATTCGTCAGCTGGACATGCCCGTCCAGGGGTCTCGAGAACAAGCCGACCGAGTGCGCGCGCTTGCGTCGCTGGTGCGTCGTGTGCCTCAGGCAGTTAGGCGACCGCGTGCCGCCGGCCGCCCAGCGGCCCGTTCGCCCACCAAGTCGTGCCTGAAGAGGTGACGGTGTCGGTGATCAGCTGCACGAACTTGGCTGTTGCATCAAGAGGGCTCGGTGGCACGCCGCTTGAATCCGATGCACTGAGCTCGGCGAGATTAGGAACGGTCATCGCTCTTCCGACTCGTGCGTTCAGGGCATCGGCCGGGTTTACCGACCGGCTACTGCGATGACACCGATGGTTGCCGGTAGCGCGCAATGGTCTCTACATGCACGAGCCCTCGTACAAGACAGCCAGTGTCGTCCTCTTCGCGTCCCTGTTCGCAGCGCAAGCCGGCGTCATCGCCGTATCCCCAATCCTCGTTCGCCTCGCCGACGATCTCGACGTCTCCACGGGCGTCGCGGGCCAGCTCAGGACGATCACGGGCCTGAGTGCGGGACTGACGGCACTCCTCGCCGGCCGCATCGGACTCGTCCTCGACCTCCGGCAGCAACTCCTCACAGCCTCGATTCTCCTCGCAGCGGGCTCCCTCGCGAGTGCCGCCGCACCGAGCTACTTCGTCCTCGCGGCGGCGCAGATTCCGATCGGGCTGGCGGTTGCCCTGTACGTGACCGCAGGGACGATCGCTTCGGCTTCCTGGGTCGCTCCCGAACTCAGGACCCGCGTCCTCTCCTGGGCGCTCGTCGGGCAACCCGCCGCGTGGATAGTGGGAATGCCTCTGAGCGGGATCGTCGGCGAGTGGAGCTGGCGGTATGCGTGGCTGACGGTGCCGTTCGCGGCTGCGCTGGGCGCCGGGCTCGTCCTCGTGCTCGGATTCCGGGCCGCCGGTTCCGAGCCGGACGCACCGCAGCCCGTCGCACTGCGCAGCGCGCTCGTCGACCCGGATGTCGCCCGCTGGCTCGCGGCGGAGCTCCTCGCGAACACCGCCTGGGCCGGGACGCTCGTCTACGCAGGAGCGCTCTTCGTCGAGTCGTACGACAGCACGACGGCCACTGCGGGCGTGGTGTTGGCGATCGGCGCCGGTGCCTACATCGTCGGCAACCGCGTTGCGCGAGGGCTCTCTCCGGCGCATCCCCGCGCCGCTTTGACCGCGCTCTCGCTCGTACTCGCAGCCGCCACGTTCTCGTTCGGCGCCGCACGCTGGTCGCTCGCCACGAGCTCCGTGCTCTTTTCGGTCGCCGCGCTCTTCGCCGGATCGCGAACCATGATCTCGAGCTCCTACGGCCTTGCTCGAAGGCCGGCCCTCCGCCCAGCTCTGATGGGTGCGCGCGCAGCGACGATGCAGTTCGGGTATTTCGGGGGATCGATTGCAGGCGGCCTCGCGTCCGCGACTGCGGGATACACCGCGCTTGGCGTAGTCATCGGCGGGCTCTTCCTCGCGGCTGCGGCGACGCTTGCACCCAGCCCGCGGCCGCATCGGCTCCCAACGTCGCGCGCCGCCCTCCTGAGCCCGGAGTGCCAGGCGTCCGGTTCTGGCGCCTGACGGCCTCGTGGCTCGGCACACCTCAGGGAGCGTCGTTCGCTCGGGCGCTCCCGTGGTAGCGTCGACGCAGCGGGCATGGACTTCCGGTTACTCGGCCCACTCGAAGTCGTCGACCGTGAGTCGCCGTTGCCCATCGCGGCGGGCAAGCAGCGAGCGCTGCTCGCGATCCTGTTGCTGAGCGCGAACACGATCGTCGGTCGCGACCGAATCATCGACGATCTCTGGGGCGACGAGGCCCCGGACTCCGCCCAGAAGATGGTGCAGATCTACGTCTCCCGGCTGCGCAAGGCGCTGCCCGACCCGCGACTTCACACGCGGCCTCCCGGATATGAGCTCGAGGTGAGGGAGGGGGAGCTCGATCTCGAGCGGTTCGAGCACCTCGTCGCGGACGCCCGCTCGGCGCTCTCGAGCGCGAGCGCCGCGGACGCCGCCGATCTCTTGCGAAGCGCGCTCGCGCTGTGGCGCGGGCGTGCGCTCTCCGAGTTCTCAGAACCCTTCGCACAGCATGAAGGGGCGCGCCTCGAGGAGCTGCGCGTGGCAGCGCTGGAGTTGCGGATCGCCGCCGACCTCGAGCTCGGCCTTCATCGAGATCTCGTCGGAGAGCTGGAGACCCTGATCGCCCGACACCCGTTGCGGGAGCGCTTGCGGGAGCAGCACGTGCTGGCTCTCTACCGTTCCGGGCGCCAAGCCGAGGCGCTCGCCAGTTATCAGGCCTTCCGGCGCACGCTCGATGACGAGCTGGGCATCGAGCCCTCGTGGAGGTTGAAGGAGCTGGAGCGCCAGATGCTGCGTCAGGATCCCGCGCTCGACGCATCGGCGGAGCGGGAGCGCGCGCCCGTCTCGCCCCCGGTACCGATCTCGGGCCACCAAACGACGGAGGGCCTCTCGGACATCGCCTACGCTCGAAGCGGCGACGTCCGGATCGCCTACCAGGTCGTCGGCGACGGTCCGCTCGACCTGGTTCTCGTCCATGGCTGGGTATGCACGTTCCAGCCCGCTTGGGAGAACCCGCGGATGGCGAGCTTCTATCGCCGGCTTGCTGCCATGGGCAGGTTGATCCTCTTCGACAAGCGCGGTACCGGTCTCTCCGATCGTGTCTCGCCGGAGCGCTTGCCCGATCTCGAGACGCGGATGGACGACCTTCGAGCCGTGATGGAGGCCGTCGGATCCGAGCGTGCCGTCCTGCTCGGCGTCTCCGAGGGCGGCCCGATGTCGGTGCTCTTCGCCGCCACGTATCCGGAGCGGACGGTCGCGCTCGTTCTCATGGGAACGTTCGCGCGCATGATGCGGGCCCCGGACTACCCGATCGGGCTGGCAGAGGACGACCACCGTAGGCGGATGGCGGCCCTCGAGGAGGACGACTGGGCGCGCGCCAGCACGCTCGAGTGGCTGGGTCGGGTCACCCCGAACCTCGTGCTGGACGAGGCTGCCGTACGCTGGTACACGTCGTACGTGATGCGCGGAGCGAGCCCGGGTGCGAGTCGGGCGATCCGTGACATGAACGCGCAGATCGACATTCGCGGCATCCTCGGATCGATCACCGTTCCCACTCTCGTTCTCTACCGGGCGCGCGAGTACTTCAAGGAGAGAACCCGCTACCTGGGAGAGCGGATCCCGGGAGCCCGTGTCGTCGAGCTTCAAGGCGACGAGCACCTTCCCTGGGAGGGAGATCAGAGCGCACTGCTCTCCGAGATCGAGCGCTTCCTGGCCGGAGTCCACGAGGAGGTCACACCCGACCGAGTCCTCGCCACGCTCCTCTTCACGGACATCGTCGGATCAACGGCGAAGGCTGCCGAGATCGGTGACCGAGAGTGGCACGAGCTGCTCGCACGGCACAACCGGCTCGTCAGGGGCCAGCTCGCCCGCTTCCGAGGTCGAGAGGCGGATACGGCGGGGGACGGCGTCTTCGCAGTCTTCGACGGTCCGGCTCGTGCCGTCCGCTGCGCCACCTCGATCGTCCGGGCCGTCCGGGCGCTCGGCCTCGAGATTCGCGCAGGCGTCCACACCGGAGAGATCCAGACCTCGGACGGGGAGTTCCGGGGGCTCGCAGTCCATATCGCCGCGAGGATCATGGCTGCGGCGCAACCCGGTGAAGTCCTCGTCTCGAGCACCGTCAAAGACATCGTCGTTGGATCCGGCATCGCCTTCGAGGGGCGCGGCGAGCGGATGCTCAAAGGCGTGCCGGAGCCCTGGCGTGTCTACGCGGCCGTCGTGCAATGAGCTTTCTGCGTGCGGCGGAGCGCCAAGCCCCCGTACGCATCGCGTCGCATCACACCGCTGTCCCGGGCGGTCACGGAAGATCCGTTCTTGACTCCCTGGCGCCGACGAGCGTAACGTGGCCGCCGTGGGTTGCCGCGCCGTCTGCATCTCGCAGTCCGACGGAGCGGGAGGCGAGGACGTCGGGCGCCTCGCCGCTCAGCACCTCGGCTTCCTGTACGTCGACGACGAGATCGTCGCGGAGGCCGCATCGAGGGGCGCGGTCTCGGCGGCCGACCTAGCCGACGAGGAGCGACGCAAGTCGGCGTTGACCCGAATCCTCGACGAAATCGGAAAGAACATGGCGATCGACAGCACCGGACTTGCTCGTCCGGCTCGCGAGCGCGGGTCGGACCTGGCTCGTGACCTGATCTCGGATGCGATCGAAGCGGTCGCGGACCGCGGGAGCGTGGTCATCGCGTTGCACGGCGCGTCGTTTGCCCTCACAGGCAGGTCGGACGTCCTGCGAGTGCTCGTCACTGCCTCGCCCGAGACGCGAGCGCGGCGCGTCTTGGAAGAGCGTGGACTACCGCCGGAGGAATGCCGGAAGGCGATCAAGGAGGGCGACGCTGCGCGCCGCGACTACCTCCGCCGCTTCTACGACATCCGCGAGGAGCTCCCCACGCACTACGACCTCGTCCTCAACACCGATGTCCTGACCGCGGACCAGGCCGCCGGTCTCGTCGTGCAAGCGGCGGACCGAAGCGCCTAGAAGATCTCAGGACACCACGGCGCGCGCTCGGTCGCGAACATCGCGTCCGCGCGAGCGGTCGCGCCGCGGCGGAGCTCCTCGACGCGGCCGCCTCGAGCGAGCTGCGCGAACGTGAAGCCGCCGAGGTAGACCGAGCCGAGCGCGCTCACGTCGCAACGGATCTGGGGTGCCGCGGTCGTGCGCTTCGCTCGGCCTCCGGAGAGGCGCCAGAGCCCGGCGTTCCACCGGCAGAAGTCGTCCGCGACGTCGAAGACGATCGCGCCGTCGGCGGCGTAGCTTCGCGCCGAGAGCGCGGCGCCGACGTCGACGAGCCGCACCCACAGGCCATCGCCGATCCGGAGCCGCATCCGGCGCGGGGTCGCCAGGAGCCACCACAGCGGATGATCCGGAGGCAGGAGGTACGCCGTCGTCTTCGCCGACCAGTCGATGTCGAGGAGATAGCGCCAGAGCTCGGCCGTCGGCTGCCCGTCGAGCGCGACGGCCTCGACGACCTGGAGCTCCGCGGCCGAGACCCCCTCCTCCCACTTCGGCTTGTGCCGATAGATGGCATAGCCCTCCGGGCGACCGTCGTTCTCGAGCACGACGTGGCGCTTCGGCCCCTCCTCGCCGCCGCCTGCCTGCTCGAACAGGATCCGGAACTCCCACCAGTTCCGCGTCCGCCGAAGCATGCCCGGCGTGTGTCGGCGCACCCTGTCCCAGACGCGTGGGAAGAGGGTGAGCGCCTCCGCCGAATCGACGATCCGGAGCGTGCCCTTCCGTTCGAGGGGCCGCGTGTATGCCGAATGCTCCTTCGGGATCGAGACCTCGCCCGCGACCGACGCCATCCCATAGCCGAAGCGGCCGTAGATCGTGTCCTCCGACGCCCAGAGGAGGGCCAGCGGTTCGCCGCGTTCGTAGACGTCGTCGAGCTGGGTGCGCATCATCGCGCGGAGGACTCCGCGGCGCCTGTGCGTCGGGAACGTCCCGACGACGGTCACGCCCGCCGTCGGAACGAGCGCGCCCGGCACAGTCAGCTCGAACGGAAACGCCCCGGCGCCGCCGATGATCGCGCCGCTCTCGCGCGCGGCGTGCATGCGCTCGATAGGCAGATTCTTGGAGAAGCGCTCCATGCGCTCTTCCGTCGGCTCCAGGCCGAAGTACTGCCCGATTGCGAAGATCGCCTGCCCGAACTCCTCGAGGTTCTTGCATGGCGCGACCGTGAAGCTCACAGGGCGATCTTCTCCAGCGGTGCGTACTCCACCATCAGCCTCCTCTCGGTTCCATCCGCGGCGAACCGAACCGTAACGACTCCGCCCGGCTCGATCGCGGTGACGATCCCCTCGCCGAGCGATCCGTGCCGCACGGCGTCTCCCGTCGAGAGCGCGATGCCGGGGCGCGGCTCGAGCGCCGCCGAGGCGGGCGAGCCGTAGCTGCTCCACGACGAAGGACGAAGGCGGTCTCGCTCGACGTCCGGCGAGAGCTCGTCGAGGAAGCGCGAGGCGAGGTTGTACTCGCGCCGCCCGAACAGGGACCTGGCGAGAGTGTGGGTCAGCGTCAGGCGCTCCATCGCTCGCGTCATCCCGACGTAGCAGAGGCGGCGCTCCTCTTCGACGCCCTGCTCCTCGATCGCGCGCGAGTGCGGGAAGATGCCCTCCTCCATCCCGATCATGAAGACGGCCCGGAACTCGAGGCCCTTCGCGTTGTGAAGGGTCATGAGCGTCACGAGGCCGCGCTCGTCGCGGATCGTGTCCTGGTCGGAGACGAGCGAGATGTCCTGGAGGAAACCGGCAAGCGACGGCTCCTCGGCCTGCTGGCGGTACTCGCGCGCGACGCCGACGAGCTCCTGGAGGTTCTCGATCCGGCCGCGCGCCTCGATCGTCCTTTCGGCTTCGAGCGCGTCGAGCGTTCCCGTCTTCCCGAGCACGCGCTCGAGGAGCTCGTCCACCGGAAGCTCCTGCGCGAGAGCCATGAGCGACTCCATCACCCCGCGGAAGGAGCGGATCGCGCGGCACGACGCCGCCGTCACCCCGGCGGCCTCGGGGTCGGCCATCACCTGGAAGAGCGTGCGGCCGCTGGCCTCGGCATGCGTCACGAGCCGCTGGATCGACGTGTCGCCGATCCCCCGGCGTGGGCGGTTCGCGATTCGCAGCAGGGAGGTCGCGTCCTGTGGGTTCACGAGGACGCTCAGGTACGCAGTCGCATCGCGGATCTCGGCGCGCTCGTAGAACCGGGGACCGCCGATCACCTGGTACGGCACGTCCTGACGGACGAGGACGTCCTCCAGCACCCGAGACTGCGCGTTCGTCCGGTAGAAGACCGCGATCTCGCTGGCCGAGCAGCCGCCTCCGATGAGCGACGCGATCTCGGCCGCCACGAAGCGGGCTTCGGAGTGCTCGTCCTCGACCTCGATCACGCGCACGGGCTCGCCTTCGCCGAGATCGGAGAACAGGCGCTTCGGCTTGCGTTCCCGGTTCTGCTCGATCAGCGCGTTGGCGGCGCGGAGGACGCTGTTCGTCGAGCGATAGTTCTGCTCGAGGGCGATGACCTGCGTGCCCGGGAAGTCGCGCTCGAACTCCATGATGTTCCGGATGTCGGCTCCCCGGAAGGCGTAGATGCTCTGGTCCGGGTCTCCCACCGCGCACACGTTCCCGTGCTCTCCGCCGAGCAGCTGCAGCAACCGGTACTGGGCGTGGTTCGTGTCCTGGTACTCGTCGACCAGGACGTAGCGGAACGTCTTCCGCCAGCGCTCGAGCGCCTCGGGGAAGCGCTCAAACACCTGCACGGTGAGCATGAGCAGGTCGTCGAAGTCGACGGCGTTCGACGTGTGCAGGCGCCGCTGGTAGACGTCGTACGCCTCGGCGACCGTCTGATCCCAGAAGGACGCAACGCGCTGCGCGTACTCGTCCGGCGAGACGAGCTCGTTCTTCGCGCGTGAGATCTGCGCATGGATGCCGCGCGGCGAGAAGCGCTTCGGGTCCTTGCCGAGCTCCTCGAGGCACGCCTTTACCAGCCGCACCTGATCCTGGTCGTCGTAGATCGTGAAACTCGACGTGTAGCCGAGCCGCTCGGCCTCCCGGCGCAGCATGCGGCCGCACGCAGCGTGGAAGGTCAGGATCCAGATCGCACGCGCCGTCTGTCCGAGCATCCGCTCGAGCCGCTCGCGCATCTCCCCCGCCGCCTTGTTCGTGAACGTGATCGCGAGGATCTCGTTCGGCTTCACGCCGCATGCGCGGATCAGGTGCGCGACGCGATACGTGAGGAGGCGCGTCTTGCCGGAGCCCGCACCGGCGACGACGAGCAACGGGCCTTCCGTGGCCAGAACGGCCTCGCGCTGGGCCTCGTTGAGGTCTGCGAGGTAGCTCTCCGGGGTCGCGACGGCCACGGGACGATGCTAGCCACCGGACGTGTTGGCCTTGCTCGTGCTCCGAGTCGCAATCCCCGCCCGCACACGACCTGGGAGGTTGGGATGGACAAGGCCACGTGGGACAAGCTCGCCGCAGCGGATCGTGGGCGTGGTGCTCTTCGTCATCGCCGGGTTCCTCTACGGAAGTCCCACTGGAGTGGACGAGGATGCCCAGTCCGTCGCGGACTTCTCGGAGGACCGCGGCACAGTGCTCACGGCCGTCTTCCTCCAGGGCCTCGGCGTGCTCGCCATCCTCTGGTTCGTCGCCGCGCTCGTGCAGGCCATGCGCGAGGCCGGGCGAGGGCCGGTTGGCAACAGCCGCGTTCGGGGGCTTCCTGCTCGCGTTCTCGATCGGCTCCGTGGCGACGATCACGAGGGCGACACTTGCCTACGCGTCGCAGACGAGGGCTCGGATCTCGTCCTCCCGCGCTACCACCTCACCGTTGTCTTCGACGTCTTCACGAACGTCCTGGGAGCCGGCCTCTTCCTCGCAGTGGGAGGGGCAACGACTTGCACAGGGCTGTTCGCCCGCTGGTGGGGATGGCTGAGCGTGGCTGCGGGCTCGTTGCTCGTCATCGGCGCGACTGCCTGGGCACGGGACGGGTTCTGGTCCCCGACGGGCGGTGTCTCGTACATCACCTTCGTCGTCTTCGTCGTCTGGATGCTGGTCACGAGCATCCTCCTGACGATGAAGCTGCGTGCGGGCACCGTCGGCTCGCCGACGGCGGCGCCGGCCACGTAGTCATCGCACTGCTGCGGCTCGCGCATGGGCGCGGGCTGCGGGCCGGACCAGGCAATGCGCCACGTGTACGTCCCCTTCGGCAGCGGCTCGTACGACGCGCGGCAGTAGAACGAGCCGGCGGCGCCCTCGCACGCATAGGTCTTCGTGTCGATGAGCGGACCGCCCCTGGGCGCCGTCTTGCCGAGCAGAAAGAGCTTCGCGTGGCCCTGGGTCGGGACCCGCAGCACCACCCGGAACGACGCCGCCCGTGCACCGTGAACGTCACCGAGGACGCCTTGCCGGAGTGCACGGTGTCTTCCTCGAAGAAGACGTTGCCCTTCGCGAGTGCGACGGTCGGCGCGGCCGGCGTCAGCCCAGCGCGAGCGCAACCAACTTGCGCACGGGGTCAGTCTCCCACGAGGTTGCGCGAGGTATTGCGGCGAGGCACGACCGCGATCCGGTCGGCGACCGGCACGACGTCGATGGCGGCGCCAAAGTGCGTCGCGATCGCGGCCTCCGTGAGCACGTCCACCGGGGAGCCGTCGGCGACGACTCGCCCTTGATCGAGGAGGAGCATCCTGTCCGCATACTGGGCCGCCAGGGTGAGGTCGTGCATAGCCGCGACGAGGGTGAGGCCGGACTCCTCGCGCAGAGCGTCGAGCAGCTCGAGGGCCTGCTGCTGGTGGCCGATGTCGAGCGCGGCGGTCGGCTCGTCGAGCAATACGAGCGGGGCTTCCTGCACGAGAGCGCGCGCGACGACGACTCGCTGCTTCTCGCCCCCGCTCAGGGTTCCGAGGGGCCGATCGGTGAACGAGAGCAGGTCGAGGCGCGCGAGTGCTCGCGCGGCGGCCTCGCGATCACGCGCGCCGTCCTTCGCCAGCGGCCCGAGGTGGGGAACGCGGCCGAGCAGCACGTACTCCGCGACCGTCATCCAGGGCGGCGTCGACGGCTCCTGTGGCACGACGGCGACGAGGCGTGCGAGCTCGGTCCTCGTCAGATCGCTCAGGGGCCGCCCGCCGAGGACGATCTCTCCCGCGAACGGGACGAGACCTGCGATCGCACGCAGCGCCGTCGTCTTCCCCGCTCCGTTGGGGCCGATGAGCGCAACCCACTCGCCGTGACCCACGGTTGCGTCGACGGCGTCGACCGCAGGCCGTCCACCCAGGCGCACGGTGACGCCACGCAGCTCGATCGTGCTCACCGGACGCCACCTCGCGTCGTGCGCAGGACGAGCGCGAAGAACGGCGCGCCGAAGAACGCGGTGACGACACCGAGCGGGATCTCGGCAGGAGCGAGCGCCGTGCGCGCGACCACGTCCGCGAGGACGAGGAAGCCGGCACCGACGATGACCGAGAGCGGCAGCAGCGCGCGGTAGCCGACGCCGGTCAGAAGACGGATCGTGTGCGGGACGATGATCCCCACGAAGCCGATCAGCCCGGTAACGGCGACCGCCGCCGCCGTGCCGAGCGTGGCCGCGGCGACGAGAGCGAGCCTGACCCGGCGCACGTCGATCCCGAGGCTGGCCGCCTCGTCGTCGCCGAGGTTGAGGACGTCGACCACGCGCCGCAGGGCGAGGATCACGACCGCTGCGACCGCGACGTACGGGACGATCAGCACGACGTCGGACCACCCCGTGCTCGGGATGTTCCCCAGGATCCACGAGTAGACCTCCTGCAGCGTCTCCGAGTTCTGCTGCTGGACGAAGGTCTGCCAGGCCGTGAAGAACGCCGTCACGGTCACGCCGGCGAGTACGAGCGTCGCCGCGTCTCGCTCCCTTCGCGCCGAGCGGCCGACCGCGTAGGTGAGCATCACCGCGATCGCACCGCCGACGAAGGCCGCGACCGGGAGCAGACGCTGGCCTCGGAGGCCGTCGGGCATGTACGCGATCGCCACCGTCGCACCCAGCCCGGCCCCGGCCGCGACGCCGAGGAGGTACGGGTCGGCGAGCGGGTTGCGGAAGACCCCCTGGTACGTCGCCCCGGCAAGCGCCAGCGTCGCGCCGACGAGCGCCGCGAGGATCACCCGCGGAACGCGAATCTCCCACAGGATCGCTTCCTCGGTCGGCGACAGCGAGGACGAGACGCCCGGAAGATGCAGTCTGGCCGCCGCGGACTCGAGCACCGCTCCCACGCCCAGATCGACAGGGCCCGCGAGGACGCCCACCGCGAGCGATGCGAAGAGGAACGCGACGGCGGAGCACGCCGAGACCGGGGTCAGGCCTCGTGCCCTGACCTCGGCGGCGCGCTCCGCCAGCGCGGTCACGTCGACTACTGGCGCAGCCGCGCGAGAGCGGAGGACATCGCGCGGAAGAAGTTCACGAGCCGAGGGCCCCAGCGCGAGGCGATCGAGTCGTGGATGCGCACGATCGAGCCGGTGCGGACTGCGCTGATGCGGTCCCACCCGGGCCGGGCGGCCACGGTCGAGGGCTTCTCACCGCAGCAGACGGTGTCTGCGAGAACGATCAGATCGGGGCTCGTGGAGACGATGTACTCCGCGGAGAGTTGCGGGTATCCGGTGCCGAACGGGTCCGCACCCTGGTCGGCGATGTTCCGAAGGCCGAGCGCCGAGTACACCTGGCCGACGAACGTCTTCGACGACGCCGAGTACAGGTCCGGCGTGAGCTCGTGGTACACGGAGAAGTTCCCTCCGCCGCTGCGCGCCTTGCGCACCATCGCACCGATCTTCCTCTTCATTCCGGCCACGAGGTTCGCGGCCGCCCCTTTGTGCCCGGCGACCATCCCGAGTTGCCGGATCTGTTGGTACGCGCCCTTGAAATTCTTGGCACCGTCCTGGTGGAGCACCGTGATACCGAGGCGCCCGAGTGAACTCGAGAGCCCCTTCGGGTCGTAGGCGATGACGACGAGATCGGGACGGTACGACGCGATGGCCTCGACGTTCGGCGTGAAGCCCGAGAGCGACGTCTTCGGCACGCTCTTCGGGTAGTCGGACTGGTCGTCGACGGCTACGACCTGTGAGCCTGCGCCGACCGCGAAGAGCGTCTCGGTGGCGGTCGGCGAGAGCGAGACGATTCGGGCCGGTCTCTTCAAGACGGTGACCTTCCCGTTGGACGCGACGACGGTGACCGGGAACGACGACGCGGACGACCGGCCACCGGACGCTCCCGCGACGGCGACGGAAACTGCCGCAAGCGCCGCTCCGGCGAGGAGAACGAACGAGCGAAGCATCTGAAGCCTCCCTTCCTCGAGGGGTTCTGGATGTGAGGAGCGCGACAGGTCTTCTGACTCGGGGCTCCCTCCCTCGCCGCCTTCCCGGCTCGCGCCAGTGGCTTCGTGGCGGGGGAGCTTCTCCCCTCACAGCGGCGGGACCGTCCCGGACTCGCACCGGGTTCCCTCACCGAGCTCCTTGTTACGGGCGAGCCTATCATCGGACGGTGTCGGCTTCGCTTCTCCGCGCATGGCTTCCCGTCGTCGCCTGGGCGGCGGTGATCTTCGCGTTCTCCTCCGTTCCGGATCTCGGCACGGGGCTGGGCGGCTGGGACCTCGTCCTCCGCAAGCTCGCACACGCGGCCGAGTTCGCCGTCCTCGGCGCGCTCCTGGCGCGCGCGACCGGGCGCGTTGGCCTCGCGTTCGCGATTGGGACGCTCTACGCGGCGAGTGACGAGCTCCATCAGAGCTTCGTCCCGGGTCGCCTCGGATCGCCTCTCGACGTCGCAATCGACGCCATCGGGGTCGTGGCGGGCGTTCTGCTCTGGCAGTCGGTACGGGCGCGCCGCCTCGCATGAACGCCTCGCGAGCGCTAGCGATCGACCTCGACGCGATCGGCGACACGCGACCGCTCTGGGCGGCCTGGCTCGAGTCCGCCCGCAACGTCCTGGCCATCGACCCCGAGATGCTTCCTGCCGATCGCGGAGCCGCCGCAGCGGCGCTCGATCGCGCCGGCGCAGGGAACTGGCGCGTCCTCCTCGAGCGGTTCACCGAGGATCACGCTCCCGCGTACCTGCGGCGCGATGCCGCGACGAGCGCGGCCCTGCAATCGCTCGCCTCGGAAGGAGCCGCGGTCGGAGTCTTCACCGACGCTCCCGAGGAGCTCGCTCGGATCGCGTTGTCGCAGCTCGGCGCCACGCGACGCATCTCGGTCGTCGAGTCGGGCACAGGAGCTCTCGAGCGCGTCCTCGCGACGCTCGGCACCTCGGCTGCGGTCGTCCGTACACGCGACGACCTCCTGCGCGGTCCCTAAAATCCAGTTCGTGGAGCAGCACGACGTCGGAGATCGCCAGCTCGATGCCTTGCTCGAGCGCCTGGACCGGATCGCCGACGAGCTGGAGCGGCTCAACCGCACGGCAGAGCGCCAGGACGGATTCGCGCTCGTGGCCCGGGAGCTGCGCGAGCTGCACGAGTCGTTGAACACGCTCGCCTATGCCGCACTCGGCCAGGCGGCTCCCCGCGTGCGGCGTCGCGCCAGCTAGCGCGAGCTACGTCACCCGGTAGACGACGCCGTCGCCCGACACGGCAAACAGCTCGCCGGCGGCGTTCTCGCCAAATGACGTGAGGCTTTCGACCTGGAACGGCTCGACCCGGAGACCGGTCGCTGCACCCTCGGAGATGCGGAAGCTCCACACGATGCCGCTGCAGTAGTCGCCGTAGATGTAACGGCCACGCTCGGCAGGACGCGCGGAGCCTCTGTACACGAAGCCGCCCGTGACACTGCAACCGCGGTTGTGGTTGTACTCGGCCACCGGGAACACGAGCTCCCCGGGGCCTGCGGAGCCCTCCTCGAAGCGCTGCGAGCCCTCGTAGAGATCCCAGCCGTAGTTCTCGAGGCCCGGGCTCGACCGCGGCGTATAGTCGATCTCCTCGACGCTGCCCTGGCCGACGTCGCCTATGTACAGGTCTCCGTTCGCCCGGTCGAACGAGAACCGCCACGGATTCCGGAGCCCGAGGGCGGCGATCGTCCACCCCGCCGACGGCCTCGACGGGTCGAGCGTCAGCAGCTTCCCGAACTGGGACTGCATGTTCTGCGACCTGTTCTCCGGATCGCCGCCGGACCCGCCGTCGCCGATGCTCGTGTAGAGCAGCCCGTCCGGGCCGAACACGAGGTTGCCGCCGTTGTGATTCCCGTACGGATCCCTGACGGCGAGCAGGAGCTTCCGGCTCGAGGGCAGCGCCTTCGCGCCGTCCGAGCGGAAGCGCGCGACCGTGTTGTGCCCGGTCGTCGACGTGTACGCGACGTAGAGCCTGCGGTTCGTCCGGTAGGCGGGATCGAATGCGAGGCCGAGAAGGCCCTGCTCTCCCCCGTACTCCACCCGGCTGCGGATGTCGAGGAACACCGTTCGCCGGTTGCCGCGCACACGGATGACACGTCCCGGCTGCTCGACCACGTAGACGGTCCGTGGCTCACCGGGCGCGTACGTGAGGAGGACGGGCGCGTCGAACCCACGAGCGAAGACCGACCTCCGAAACGCCCCCTCGGCCCCGAGCGCGGACCCGGAGAGAGTGACGAGCACGACGACCGAGATCGCTGCCGCGACGACGGGTGCGAGCCGCATCGGCGCACGGTAGCCGACGACTGTAAGAAGGAGTGAGCGGCAGTACGCTACGCGCTCGTGCGGGTGTTTCTCATCGGCGCCGGGCAGGTCGGCACCACCATCGTGGAGGCACTCCACGGAGACCACGAGGTCACGGTGCTCGACACCGAGGCTTCGCGCCTGCAGGCGCTGACGAGCAGGTTCGACGTCGCGGTCTTCGAGGGTGACGGCACGAGCCGGAAGGACCTCGCGGCTGCGGGTGTCGGAACGGCCGATCTCGTCATCGCCTGCACGTCGCGGGACGAGGTGAACATCGTGGCCGGCATGTTCGCGAGACGCGAGGCGGAGGGCGCGACGACGGTCATCCGGACGTCCAGCACCGAGTACGTCGAGCTCTGGCGGGAGGGCCAGCTCGACGTCGACTTCGTCGTCTCGTCCGAGCTCGAGACCGCATACGCCATCAGCCGGATCCTCGGCGTGCCGGCCGCGCGTCAAACCGACGTGTTCGCGGACGGCCAGGTCCAGCTGGGCGAGTTCGACGTCGACGAAGACGCCTCGACCGAGATCGTGGGCGTGCACCTGCGCGACGCCGAGACGCCGGTCGACTCGAAGGTAGCCGCGATCATCCGAGGCGACGAGACCATTCTTCCCGGCGGCGACGACGAGATCCGGCGAGGAGACCGAATCGTGGTCATCGGCTCGCCGCAGGCGATCAAGGCCTGGAGCACGCTCCTGTGGCCCGAGGGACGCACGGTGCGCGACGTCGTGATCTACGGCGCCGGACGCGTCGGCACCGCAATCGCCCGCGTGCTCCTCTCCCAGGGGATCAGCGTCCGGCTCGTCGAGGCCTCGCGCGAGCGGGCGCGTCGTGTCGCCGAGGCCTTGGCGAAGGCACGGGTTTTCAACGCGACCGGCTTCGACCCCGACTTTCTCGAACGTGAGCGCATCGGGCACGCCCAGGCCGGCATATTCGCGATGCGGGACGACGCGAAGAACCAGTACGCGGCGTCGCTCGCCCGCGTTCACGGCATCCCCTTCACGATCGCGATCGCCCACGAGGCAGTGTCGGTGAGCGCCTTCGACCAGGCTGGCATCGACGTGTCGATCAACCCACGCGCGGTCACGGCCGAGGAGATCGTCCGCTTCGCGCACGACCCGCGCACGCAGCAGGTCGCGATGCTCGAAGGGAACCGCTACGAGGTGCTGGACGTGACGACGCGGGACTCGAGCCGCTACATCGGGATGTCCTTCCGCGACATGCCGGTCCACGGCTCGATCATCGGCGCGATCGTCCGGAACGGGACGGCGATCTTCCCGCACGGCGACGACGTCCTCCAGGCCGGCGACCGAGTGATCATCTTCACCGAGGCGGCGAACGCGCCGTGGGTCGTCGAGGCCCTCTAGGGATGCCTTGAGCCAGACCGTCGCGCGGATCAGCCGCCCACGGCGGCTGGCGGTCGACGTCCCCGCCGTCGTGAATCTCGTGGGGATGCTCGGGAAGTACCTGGGGCTCGCGGCGCTGTTTCCGATCCCGTTCGCGCTCGGCTACGGCGAGCCCGTGCTTCCCTTCGTCGTTGCCGGAGCCGTGACGAGCGGCCTCGGCCTCGTGCTCGAGCGCCTGACTGCCGGCGCCGCGGGACGGGTGGGCGTACGCGAGGGCTTCCTCGTAGTCGCAGTGACATGGCTGCTCGCAGCAGCTTTCGCAGGTATCCCCTACCTCTTCGAGGGCGGGAACCAACTCTCGAGCCCGCTGAACGCGTACTTCGAAGGAATGTCGGGGTTCACGACGACCGGGGCAAGCGTCGTCGTCGACTTCGACGAGATCAACCGCTCGCTCGGAATCTGGCGCCAGTTCACACAGTGGCTGGGGGGGATGGGGATCATCGTGCTCGCGATCGCCGTGCTTCCGCGTCTGCGGGTCGGGGGTCGGCAGCTCATGGAGTCCGAGCTGCCCGGGCCAGAGATCGCCGCCCTGTCGGAACGCATCCGCTCCACCGCGCGCAGGCTCTGGCTCCTCTACGTCGCACTCACCGCGATCGAAACAGTGCTCCTGGCTTCGCTCTGGGTGCTCGACATCGACGACCTCATGACGCCGTACGAGGCGCTCGCGCACGCGTTCTCGACGATGCCGACCGGTGGCTTCTCCACGCAGCCGACGTCGGCTGCGGAGTTCTCCGCCGAGGCGCAGTGGATCCTCGTGCTCTTCATGGCAATTGCCGGCGCGAACTTCGCGCTCATGTACCGGTCGTTCCTGCGCCGGCGGCCGCACGTGATCGCTCGCGACGAGGAGTTCCGGCTCTACGTCGCTCTCGTCGCGGTCGCCTCGGTGGCCGTGACGGCCATGCTCTGGGGATACGGGATCGCCGAGGGTGAAGCGGCCGTCCGAACAGCATCGTTCCAGGCCGTTTCGATCATGACGACGACCGGCATGGCGACCGCGGACTTCGCCCTCTGGCCGCCGCTCCTCCTGCTCGCGCTGTTCGCCCTCATGTTCGTCGGTGGCTCAGCCGGATCGACCGGAGGTTCGATCAAGGTCGTGCGCCACCTCCTGCTGGGCAAGGTGCTTCGACGTGAGGTCGACCAGACGCTGAGCCCCGAGGTCGTCATGCCCATTCGCCTCAACGGTACGCCGGTGGACGAGCGAACGGTGCGCGCGATCGCGGCGTTCATCTTGCTCTACCTCGGGTTCTGGGCAGTCGGAGCGTCGATCATCGCGATCGACTCCGCCATCGGCGGCGTCGACGTCGGCACGCTGGACGCTCTCGGTGCGTCGGCGACGACGCTCGGGAACGTCGGCCCAGCGTTCGGGTTCGCGGGGCCGTTCGGCTCGTTCTCCGAATTCGGCGAGGTCTCCAAGCTGACGATGATCGGGCTGATGTGGATCGGCCGGCTCGAGATCGTCCCGGTCGTCGTGCTCCTCACGCGCCACTACTGGCGCCTGTCGTAACGCTACTTCGGCGCGCCTAGCAGCGCGCGGCGCAGGTCCGGCGCTGCGCTCGTCGGCACGACCGCGAGCACCTGGTCGCCGGGGCGCATGACGGTGGACGGCTCGACGAGCTCCGTCCTTCCTTGCCGGAACACCGAGATGAGCCGCGATCCCGAGGGAAGACTGAGCCCTCCCGCCTTCTTGCCCGCGACTGGTGAGCTGCCCTCGACCTGAACCTCGACCACCACCAGGCCCTCCTTCTGCAGCTCGAGGAGCCGGACGAGGCCGTGCTCGGGGACCTCGTGCTCGACGAGACCGAGGATGCTCGTCGTCGCGCAGATCGTCTGCGTGACTCCGAGCAGGTCGAAATGCTGCTGGTTGCGCGGGTCGTTCACGCGCGCGATCGCCTTGCGCACGCCGTAGCTCTCCTTCGCGATCTGGGAGATCACGAGGTTGTCCTCGTCGTCGCCCGTCACCGCCAGCACGAGCTCGGGCGGACGGGCAAGACCGGCACGTTCGAGGACGGCGATCTCGGTCGCGTCGCCGCGGATGACCAGGGGGCCGAACTCCTCCTCGAGGCGCGCGAACCGATCCGGTCGCTGCTCGATCATCGTCACCTCGTGACCGAGATCGATCAGCGAGCGTGTGACGTTCGCGCCTACCTTGCCCCCGCCGGCGACGATGACGTACATCAGCCGGTCGGGCTCGCCTGTCGAGCCCTGGCGCGCACGCTGTCGAGCAGCGCCGAGATCGCCGTCTGAGTCGGACAGACGATGCTCATCCCGCGATCGGAGTACAGCCTCGCGCGTGCCGGATCGAGTACCCGGACGACAACCGTGCCCACGTCGTACCGAAGCTGCAGGACCTGTGCGATGACGATGTTCGTGTTGTCGCCGTCGGTCGCGACGACGGCGGCGTCGACCTCGGCTGCCCCCGCGCGCTCGAGCACGGTCACGTCCATTCCGTGGCCGACCACGAAGCCGCCGCGCCAGTTCGGGCCGAGGCGACCGAGCGCGTCCTCGTTCTCGTCCACGACCGTAACGTCCCAGCCGTCGGTCGCCAGACCCTTCGCAACTGCAGATCCGACCCGGCCACACCCGATCACGATGGCGTTCACGAGCGCGCAGACTACTCCTCGAATGTCCCCTCGGGGAAGGCGACGACCAGGACCTCACAGGGCGCGTTGCGGAGGACGAAGTCGACCGTCGGAGAGAAGAAGCGCGACTGGCGACGCCAGCGCGGTGAGGAGCCCATGACGACGACGTCGGCGCCGCGCCGCGCGGCCTCGGCGACGATCGCGTGGCCGATCGAGCGCGCGCGTACGACGTCACCCTGCACATGGACGCCGTGGTCCATGCCGAGTGCGCGTGCCTCGTCGAGCGAGGCGTCGACGCGCGCCGCGATCTCGGTCGGGAGCTCACCTTCGAGTTGGAACCTGCGTGGCACCCGGACGATGGTGATCGCGTCGATGGCCGCGCCCCGCTCCTTGGCGAGCGCGATCGCCGTCGCGACCATCTCCTCACCGATGTCGCCGATCTTGACCGGCACCAGGATCCGTCGGAACTCGGCTCCCGCCGGCAGCTGCTCGACCGGAGTGACGTGCTCGAGCAGGCCTCGCCTCCCTCTCCGCCGCACGAGGACGAAGACGACCAGCCCCGTGAGGAGCCACACCGGGCCCGCGTACCGCGCGCCAGGGTGCGTGAGCATCGCCAGCACCCAGATCGCGAGTGTCAGGGGCGCGCCGATCAGCGCCGCGACTGGCAGCGAGCGCTCGCGGAACGTCACATTGGGGCGCGCCAGGAAGGGACGTGTGAGCTCAGGCGCGCGCATCCGCAGCCGGATAACAGCAAGCTGAGCCGCGGTGAATGCGAGGAGGACGCCGAAGGAGTAGAGGCCCGCGAGGAACGCCGGGTCGCCGTCCGCCGCGAGCTCCGTCAGGAGGATCAGCCCGATTGCGAGCCCGGCGGCGATGAGGATCGCCTCGCTCGAGACGACCCCGCGCCGCTCCAGCCGAGCGAACTCGCGGGGGAGCGAGCCGTGCTCGGCGAGCGAGTGCGTCAAGCGCGTGATGCCCGAGACCGAGGTGGTCGCGGCGGCGCCGAGGATCAGCGCTCCGGAGATGCCGACGAGGACCTCGAGCACGTCGACGAGCACGCCGGGTAGCGATCCCTCGAACCCTGCGGCGATGCCGACGAGCGGCGCCTCCAGCCACTCCTCGCCGAGCGCGGTCTGACCGTTCGTGACCGGGTATGCGGAGAGCCCTATCGCGCCGATGAGCACCGTCACGAGCACGACGAGCCCTATCGCCGAGAACAGCGACCGGGGGAGCGTGCGACCTGGCTCCCTCGCCTCCTCCGCGAGATTCGCCACGGTCTCGAGCCCCGTGTACGCGAGCATCGCCAGCGGGAGTGCGAACGCGAGGTCGCTCCACCCCTGACCGCTGGCGAATCCGAGACCCTCACCCAGCGTCGTCGGCGACAGCAGGAACGCGAGCCCGAGCAATACGAGGACGCCCTGGACGAGGAGGTCGAGGACCGCGACCCCGACCGAGCCGAGGTGGAGGCGTGTGCGTCGTACGAGCCGCACCGCGGCGATCAGGACGATGAGCGCACAGCCGACGACGGCGTCCCACGGCGCCTCACGCAGCGACTCTTCGCCGACGGCTCCCGCCACGTAGTGAGGGAAGAAGAGCGCCGAGAGCGCCAAGACGATGAGGAAGTCGAGGAAGAGGACCCAGCCGGTCGCGAACCCGACGAGGTCGTTGAACGCCCGTCGGACGAAGGTCGCGGCCCCCCCTGCTTCGGGAAGCGCGGCGGTTCCTTCCGCGTAGGAGAGGGAGACGAGGACGAAGACCGAGCCGGTGACGAGGAGCACGAGAGGTGTGAGGCCGAGCGCGGCCCCCGCGACGATCCCGAGCGCGATGTAGAGCGACGACGCGATCTCCCCGTACGCGACCGCGAAGAGCGACGGTGCGTCGAGGACTCGTTCGAACCCGCGCAGCTTCCGCGCCATCAGCGACTCCGCCTCTGTCGCTCCAGGGTGAAGCGTGCGACACCGAGCACGACGAAGAGCGCGCCGAGCACGTAGCCGACCACTCCGCCACCGGCGGCGGCAGTGCGCGCGAGGAGCGCGATCCCGATCCCGACGAACAGGAGCGAAAAGACGAGCACGACGAGCGAGTACGCCCTCACGCTGTTTCCGCCGCTGTGACGAGGACGCGGCAGTGCGCGTGCTTGAGGACGTAGTCCACGGTCTTGCCGAAAACGGCCGCGCGCGTCCCGGTCAGGTGCCGCCTCGGGGACCCGAGAACGATGATCTCGGCGTCGCGCGCGTCCGCCTCCGCGACGATCGCAGGACCGGCGGCGTGCGCCCGCTCCAAGCGCGTAAGGACGCGGACACCGTACGAGTCACCGATCGCCATCGCCTCGTCGAGCTCCACGTTCGCGACCGCCTCATCCTCCGGGAAGTTGTCCGTGAGCGGCCGGTCGAGGGGAACCTCGATGACGTTCAGCGCGACGATTCTGGAGCGCCGCTCGGCTGCAAGCCGGCACGCCACGTCCATGGCCGCATCCGAGGACGGCCCCGCGATCACTGGGACGAGCACGTTCCGGTACTCGAGCGCGAGCGCGGGCCCGAACGCCGGCGGCGCCTTCGCCGTCGCGCGCAGCGGCTCCCGGACGACTCGTCTGCGGTACACGAGATAGATCGTGAAGCCGATGGCAAGCCAGGCGAGACCCGCGTAGCGCGTGTCGGGCGTCTGCACGACGACGACGAGCCAGGCGATGCCGGTCGCGAGGCCACCGACGACCGCGAACACCGGCCAGTCCACCCCGAAGAGGCGCAGGTTCGGCCGGCCACGGAACGGGAGCTCGGCGTCGCGGTCCCGGTAGCGGAGCGCGACCAGCGAGGCGTGCGCGATCGTGAACGACAGCATCGCGCCGAACGAGTACATCGTCCCGAGGAAGTCGACCTGCCCCGGCAGCAGCGTCAGGATCGATACGAATCCGGCGAAGACGACGAGCGACAGCCACGGCGTCTTCAACGTCGGGTGCAGTCGCCTGAAGGCCTCCGGGAGCTGCCGGTACCCGGCCATCGCGTAGGTGATCCGCGACGCGCCGATCACGCCGGCATTCGTCGCGATGAAGAGAATCGTCGCCGCGAGAACGCCGACGTAGATCTCGAGGGCGTCGAGGAGCCACTCCTGTTCGATGCCGAGGTTCTGGACGACGCCGAGGATCGGGTCGTTCGCGAAACCGCCTTCTTCCGGGGGGAGCCCGAGCTTCGTCTCGTACTCGCCGTCCGGCGTCTGCTCGACCGGAAGCGCGGAGAGCGCGATCGCCGGGAGCGTGAAGTAGATGGCGAAGACCGCGACCGCCGTGTACAGGTACGAGCGCGGCACGTTGCGAACCGGGTCGCGGGCCTCTTCCGCGAGGTTCGAGACGGTCTCGATGCCCGTGTAGGCGATCATCCCGACCGGGATCGCGAGCGCGAACTGGCTCCAGGTGGGCGCGACGCCCCAGATGACGTTCTCCCGCAGGCTCTCGGGGCTGAAGATCAACGCGAACCCGATGATCACCAGGAGCACCTGCGTCGAGAAGTCGATCACCGAGAGCGTGATGTTCAGGCCCGCGGACTCCTTGACCCCGACGACGTTGATCGCGACGAGGACGGCGATGACCGCGGCGCCGACGATGATGTCCCACGGGTTCGTCCGCAACGGCTCCCAGAAGATCGAGAGGTAGTGCGGCACGAAGAACGCCGAGATGGAGATCGTGATCACGTAGTTGAGCATCTGGGCCCACGCTGCCCCGAAGCTCACGACCTCGTTGAAGGCGTGCCGCGCGAAGCTGGACGATCCTCCCGCCTCGGGGAAACGGACTGTCCCTTCGGCGTACGTCAGCGTCGTGCACGCGAAGATGAGCCCGGCGAGGACGAAGACGAGCGGCGTCAGCCCGAGCGCGAAGGCCGCCGTGACGCCGAGCGCGTAGTAGATCGAGGAGCCGACGTTCCCGTAGACGGTGGCGAAGAGCGCGGGAGCTCCGAGAACGCGCTCGAGCTCCACCTCGCGCCGCCGATACCGGCCCCGTGGCACGGCGCCGAAGCCTATAACCGCGGCAGGGGCTCAGTCGATCGAGGCGCAGTCGAGTCCTGTGCGGTCGATCATGGCTCGACTCCCACGGTTTCCGAGCGCCTGCACGACGACGCCTCCGCAACGCGGAATCGAGAGCCGGAGCGTCACGCGGAAGCGTCCGAGTTGGCCTGCACGCACTGTTCGCGTGGATGGCCCGGGAGTGATCAGGAGGCGCACGCGCTCATACGGCCGGAAGCCGGTGCCCGCGACGATCACAGGCTGATCGGAGACGAAAACGAGTCTGGCGGTCGAGCTCGCGTTCGTCGAGCCGACGATCAGCAAGGCACTGAGCACGACTCCGAGCACCATCGCTCGCACAGCCCCCATGGTGCCCGAACGAGGAAGGGGCCGGTCGCTCCGGCCCCTTCTCTGTCCGTTGAGGGATTGCTACGGCGTGACGCTCTGGACGATCACGTCACCCGAGCCGATCAGCACGTTCGCGTCCGTTCGCACTTCGACGTTGCCGAGAAGGACGCGACCAGTCGCAGGTGCGGCATTGGCCGTGACGCTCCCAGGAACGACCCACGACGAGCCCGCCGGTCGCAGGGCGTTGGCGTCCGTCACGGAGACGGACCCAAACGCCGGGTTCGCGAAGACGTCGACGTAGTTGTACGTGGTGGTTCCGGCCGGGACGCTGAAGCCGTCCACGAGGACGCGCCAGAGCCCGGCTGCCGGGTTCGCGATCGTCACCGACTCCTCGGAGTCACCGTCGGCGTTTTGCCCGGCCAGCACGCACGTTCCCGTCGTGCAGTTGTAGACGAAGAGATCGAGGTCGGCGGCCGGATCGGACGGGCTGCCGATGGTCGCCCGCAGCGACGTCGAGCCGGCTGCGACGGTGACGTCGAACGTCTGCTGCGCGTGGTGTGCGATCGACGGCGTTTGTCGATTCGCGCTTCCGAGCGCCGTCCCGACGGCACGACCGGTGAACGCTCCGAAGAGGTTCGTGATCGTGTACGAGCGCGGAACCGGAACCCCTATCGTCGCCGAAGCGATGACGTCCGGGTTCGGTGAGACGGAAGCCCCGAGGATCGACGCCGTCAGGCTGAACGGCGCCGAGACCGCATCGGAGTTCCTCCGTGCATCGACCGTGACCTCCCAGACTCCCGGTTGCGGGTTGGTGACCGTTCGGCTCGTCGGGCTACCCGTCGTGCAGCCGCCCGGAGCGCCGTTGTAGCAATTGGACACGGCGTTCGAGTCGATGCCAAGCCCCCACGGATGCCAGCGCAGGAATCGAATCGCTCCGGCGCCTGCGGGGCCGCCGCCGGTCATGTCGACCTTGAACGCCGGGGCTCCTTCCGGCACCTCGAAGAAGTACGTCTCGAACTGTCCCGGACCAAGGTTGCCGCTGACGGTCTGCGAGTAGTTCGGCGCAGCGAAGGTCAGCGGTGCGACGACCGTGTTCATCGTCTGGTACTCGATGCCGGGCGTGCTCGGATCGTTGAGCGTCAGGATCGCCGAGTGGACTCCCGCGGTTGCGGGATCGACGCCCACGGTGAGGGTGACCGGCGACCCTTTCGGCAGCGCAATCGAGCCCGCTGAGCTGAAGGTACCGTCGTTGCCAACCCACGCCAGGTTGTACGTCACGCTGCCACCGGGGCCATCGTTTCGCGTGAACGTGTACTGACGCGTGTATGGGTCGCCGACGCCGACCCCCTCACGATCGTAGATACCGCGGCCGAAGCCGGGGGTCGCGAGGAACTCGGAGAGGACCGTGTTCACCGGGACCGACGAGGAGATGTCGACCGTCTTCAGGTTTTCACGGAGGAGATTCCACGCGGCGCCGACGTTGATCAGCCCCATGCCCTGCTCGTAGGCCCCGAAGCGGCCGGTGAAGAACTGGGAGCTCGAAAGAAGCGCCTTTCGAATCTGGTCCGGCTGATGCTGCGCTCCAGCAGCCTTCGCCGCGCTGACCAGGAGCGCACCCGCTCCGGTTGCCTGTGGGGCGGCCATCGACGTGCCGTTGAACAGCGCGTAACCGACGGGGCACGTCTGCGCCAGACAGGCCTGCGCCTGCCACATCGGGATCGTCGAGATCGCTGCGCCAGGCGCCACGAGATCGGGGTCGAAACCGCCGTCCTCGCGAGGGCCACGCGATGAGAAGTAGTGCAGGTTGTCCTGCTCGTAGAGCTGCGCCCCATAGTCGGCCAGGTACGTGTCGTCGGTGATGTAGGCACCCATTCCGAGAACCCCGTCGCACACGCCCGGATCACCGGCCGTGTTCATTCCGGGTCCGCTGTTGCCGGCGGAGAAGAACATCTGGACCTTCGACTGCTCGATCAGGCGCTTGTAGACGACGCAGCGGGTGTTGTTCCCGTCGTTGAGCGCGGGAAGCCCGCCGATCGACATGTTGATCACGTCGACGTTCGACTGCTTCGCGACGTAGATCATCCCCTCGAGGAGCGCGTGGCTCGTGCAGCCGGCGACGAAGAGGCATGCACGCGACGAGACGATCTTCGCACCCGGCGCGGCGCCGCTCATCGAGCCACCGAAGAGCGAGTTGCCCGCTGCGATGCCGGCGACATGCGACCCATGCGCAGCGGAGACGATTCCGAGGTTGACGAACTTGTTCTTGCCGTCCGTCTGAACGACGAAGGGCACCTGGTCGCGAACGGCGGTGGCCGGGTTGTCGGTACCGAGCCGACCGACGTCACGGTTGACCTTGTAGTCGGTCATGGCGGTCTGGTCGGCGAAGCTCGCGTCGTTGTCGGTGTCCACCCAGACGCGATTGGCCGCCGTGTCCCACAGGATCCCGAACTTTTCTGCGCAGACGCCGTCGCGGTCGAGATCGCCGCCGGGCTGCTGTCCCGGAGCCGGGCTGCAGTCGATGGCGTACTCACCGCCGAACGTCGTAGCCGCCTCGTTGAAAGCGCCGATGCGGTAGCTGCCTGCAGCGGGTGCCGTATACGTGACGCCACCGAAGGCAAAGGTCGATCCGGAGACCTGGGCCTCCATGTTGATCCAGGTCGGGTCGGGGTCACTGAGCGGATCCGTGCCGGTCACCCAGTCGATGATCTTCGGCTGGCCGGTGCTCGTCGTCGTCAGGCTCGGGTGGTCGAGTGAAACGCCCGTGTCGACGATGCCAATGGTCACGTTCCGGCCGTCCCAGCTCGGATTTGCGTTCACGAACTGCGCCGCGCCCGTGTCTTGGGTCGGCATGTACGGATTGACGCGTGGAGTCCCCGCGCCGGGCACGGGCTGCGAGATGATCCCCACAACCCCCTCCGGCCGCGGATCCGGCACCTCGACCGTCTCGTCGAGGTCGAGTGCCTCGACGCTGCCGAGCTGCGCAGCCTGGGAAACCTTGTCCAGCGCGAGGCTCGCGCGGATGTACCCGAGCGCCGCATCGCGGTACTGGATCGTCGCCCCGAGGCCTTCGAGCTCGCGAATCGCGTCGTTCGCGGCACCGCCCTTGGCCGCGACGAGCACGATGACCGACGCCTTGCCCTCGGCCTTCGCCTCCGCGAGCAGAGCACGATCGTGCTTGCTCAGCCCCTTGTCGTTGCCGGTGGCGCCGATAGCTGGAACAGCTACGGCCACGGCGACCACCACGATCGCGCCCAGCACAGCGAGCGCGATCCCGTGTGTACGTCGCATCTCCGTGTCTCCCCTTTCGACGGTTGAAGGCCTAGAGCGGCCTGCCCCTGAAGCGGTCGCATCCTATTGCGCGTGGTGATGTCCCGCAACGCCCTATGGGGACATCTGACATGTCACATGAGGTTCAGAGTCTGTACGAACTGGTTTGCGCGAAGAGCCTCCGGGCGCATACTCGAGACATGGCACGAGTTGCGATCAGCATCGTGCTCGTCGCCCTAGCGGTGGCCGCTTCCGCAGCGGCGGAGACTGCGGCCAAGCCGGCGATTGCAGTCGTCGACCGACAGCCAGTCGTCATCCGCGGAACCGGCTTCGGCCCACGTGAGCGTGTGCTCGTCACCGTGAGCTCCGGCTTGCTACGCGCGACTCAGCGGACGCTTGCGACGTACCGTGGCTCGTTCGTCGTCGCGTTCAGCGGATTTCGGCTCCCGTGTGGCGGGGGAGCGGTCGTCGCAATCGGCGCACGCGGCCACGTCGCGCAGCTGAAGCTCGGCCTGCGTGAGTGCCCAGGGCCGATCCTCGACCCGTAGACGCACGACGGGCCGGGCGTGTGCCCGGCCCCGTCGCATTGGACTCGAGCGATCTAGCTCTTCCCGGAGCCGAATCCTGCGCCCGCGACGCGTGCGCTCGGGTTGGCTCCGACCGGAGCGATGTCGCGCCCGTCCGACCACAGGGCATACACCTTCAGCCCAGGCCCGGCCTGTGCATCGATGTAGTCGCCCATGTTCGGGATGATGTTCGACGCCACGTTCCCCGAAGGCGTGCACCAGAACGACGTCCCGGTGGAGAGCTTCAGCGGCATCGACCAGCTCGCGCCGCCGTCCTTCGAGTACGTCCACCACGTGTCGACGAGCGAGCTGTACGCACCGATCCTCGCGCCGCCGCCCTGGAAGGTGCGGATGCATTCCGTATCGGCCGGAGGAGCCGTCAGCTGCGTAGCGGTCTCCTCGTTGTAGACGACGTGCACTTCGCCGCCCGGGCTGACGGTCACGTCCGGCCAGTGGCGCTTGATCGCGCCCACACCGGTCGGAAGCGTCGCCGGAAGCGCACCGCCGATCTGCTGCGGGCTGCTCCACGTCGCGCCGCCGTCGTCCGAGTACTTGATGTAGGTCTGGATGCTGACGAGCACCTCCGGAACGCACGTGGTGTTCGCTGGTAGACCGGCCGGACAGGCGATCGTGCCCGGTGAGACCACGGGCGAGACGGAGCTGTAGTACGTCACGTAGATCCGCCCCTTGTGCCTGCCGGTCTGCGCAACGTCGATGCGTGGGTGGTCGTTGATCCGCCCGCGGTTGTAGCCGAGCGGTGGGTTCTCTCGCGAGGAGTTGATGTCCGCGACCTTGGTCGGCGTCGAGAACGTCGCTCCGCCGTCAGTGGACCTCGCGAAGACGATGTCCGCATCAGCCGACGAGGCGCCCGCCGCGTTGAACGTCGGGCCGTACTGCCAGACGAGGTAGACCTCCCCGTTCGGGCCGATCGCCGGCGCCGAGCTCTGCTGCAGCGTTCCCGCGTTCCCGCAAGCCGCGACCGAGTCGGGCGCCTCGGGCCCCGCGATCGCCGGTCCCTGCCAGCTCGCCCCGCCGTTGTGGCTGCGCCAGACCTCGATCTGACCAAACCCGAACTGCGCGAAGCCGGAGCCACAGCCGCCCGGCGCGATCGTCTCCTGGCTCTGGAAGTTCGTCAGCGAGACGTAGGCGTCGTCCCGGTTCCGGTTCTTGCCGGCGACGAGCGCCTCCTTGTCGTAGAAGTCGCACGCGATCTCCGCCGGCGGCGGTGCGGGGGGCGGCGGCGGCGGCGCGGGGTTCACGCACGTGTCGACGTTGTTCGGCGAGTCGAACGACGTCGCACTCGTCCACGCGAACGATCCGCCCGAGAAGCCTCCCCGATGGACGCTGATCCCGATCGAGTTCCCGTCCGCGTCGAGGCCGAGATTCGCGTAGTAGAAGGTCCCTGAGCCGTCGTTGTCGAGCCACGGGTCACCGCTCGTGTAGATCCCGTCGAAGGCCGGCGGTGCGCCGCCGTCGGTCCACGTCCGCCCGCCGTCGCTCGAGAATGCGTACCCCGAGATCCCGTTTTGGGCCTGGCTCGGGTCCGCACACAGCGGCAGCAGGATCGGTATGCCACAGAAGCCGGCTGCGTCGTTCCAGCCGGCGACGAGCTGCTGGCCGTGCAGCGTGATCGACGTCTCGTTTCGCCCCACGAGCCCTGCGGGCTGCCCCGCCTGGGGCGCGTTCACGATGATGTTGTCTCCGATCCGAGGCGGCGACCCCGATCCGGTCGCGCTCCCGCCGAGCCCCACGCCGGGCTCTTCCGTCACTATCGCGTCTGCCGAGAGCGGCATCGCGCTCCTGAGGTCGAGCTTCCGTTCGACGAGCGGTGGCCGCGTCAGCCCGGACGCGCTTGTCAGAAACGTCAGGGACAGCGCTCCGGCCACGACCGAAAGTACAAGGGCACGCGCTCGCATTCCTCTCCCCTTTCGACGATTTGGGGCTGCCGCCCAGGCCCCGTCTTGGCGGTGGGATCCTAGGCCGTCCCATGCCGGCCCACAAGGCGAAGGGGTGGCGAGACGCCACCCCTTAACAGTCGTTGTCAGCCGTGAATCGAGACGAGTAGCGGGATGATGAGGATCGCGACGATGTTCGCGATCTTGATCATCGGGTTGATGGCCGGGCCCGCCGTGTCCTTGTACGGATCGCCAACCGTGTCACCGGTAACAGCCGCCGCGTGCGCGTCGGAGCCCTTGCCGCCATAGAGCCCGTCCTCGATCGTCTTCTTCGCGTTGTCCCAGGCGCCGCCGCCCGAGGTCATCGCGATGGCGAGGAAGATGCCCGTGACGATCGTCCCGATCAGCAGACCGCCGAGCATCTCGGCGCTGATGATCCCGACCGTGATCGGGATGAGCACCGGAATGAGCGCCGGCGCCATCATCTCCTTGATCGCCGAGCCGGTGACGATGCCGATTGCCTTCGAGTAGTCGGGCCGCGACGTGCGCTCCATGATCCCCGGGTTCTCGCGGAACTGGCGCCGCACCTCCTCGACGACCTGGCCCCCGACACGTCCCACCGCCTGCATCGCGAGCGACGCGAAGAGGAACGGCATGAGGCCGCCGACGAAGAGGCCGGCGATCACCCAGGGGTTGTCGAGGGAGAACAGCGTCTCCAGGCCGTCCTCACTGAGGCCGCGGACGTACTCGTCGAAGAGGATGAGCGCGGCGAGACCGGCCGAGCCGATTGCGTAGCCCTTGGTGACCGCCTTCGTCGTGTTGCCGACGGCGTCGAGCGGATCGGTGATTCCGCGGACGCCCTCGGGCAGGTCGGCCATCTCGGCGATGCCGCCCGCGTTGTCCGTCACGGGGCCGTATGCGTCGAGGGCGACGATGAGCCCCGTCATCGAGAGCTGCGCCATGACGGCGACGCCGATCCCGTACAGCGCCTCGCCGGCCGTGTAGTAGGCGCCCACGATACCCACGGCGATCACGAGCACCGGGAGCGCGGTCGCCTGCATGCCCACGGCGAGCCCCGCGATGATGTTGGTCGCGTGACCGGTCTGTGATGCTTTCGCGATCTGCTTGACCGGGTGCCACCGCGTGCCGGTGTAGTACTCGGTGATCGCGACGAGGAGGAACGTCACGGCGAGCCCGATGAGCGCCGACCCGTAGAGCTCCCAGTACGTGAAGTCGCCGCCGTCGTACGCCATCGTCACCGGGATGAAGCCCAGCGCCGAGAGGATCGTCGCGATGATGACGCTGCGGTAGAGCGCGTTGATGATCGCGTTCTGCCCGCCTCCGACATGGGTGAAGAACGTGCCGATCACGGACGCGAGAATCGAGATGCCGCCGATCGCGAGCGGGTAGAGCCAAAGGTCCTCCTGGCCCACGCCGATTCCGAGCAGCATGACGGCGACGGCCGTGACGGCGTACGTCTCGAACAGGTCGGCGGCCATGCCGGCGCAGTCGCCGACGTTGTCGCCCACGTTGTCGGCGATGACGGCCGGATTGCGCGGATCGTCCTCGGGTATGCCGGCCTCGATCTTCCCGACGAGGTCGGCGCCCACGTCCGCGGCCTTCGTGTAGATGCCGCCGCCGAGTCGCGCGAAGACGGAGATCAGCGAGCCTCCGAACGCGAGCCCGATGAGGTCGTCGACCGCGGACTCCGGGCTGTTCCCGATCCAGTCGGTGAGCACCCAGTAGTACCCGGCGACGCCGAGGAGCCCGAGCCCGACGACGAGAAGCCCCGTTACCGAGCCGGCACGGAACGCGACCTTGAACGCCGGCTGCAGGCCCTCGCGGGCCGCCTCCGCCGTGCGGACGTTCGAGCGCACGGCGACGTTCATCCCGATGAAGCCGGCCGCCGCCGAGAACACGGCACCGATCAGGAAGCCGAACGCCGCCCCCCAGCCGAGCTTGTCGTAGAACCCGAGCAGGAAGAACGGCACGACTGCGACGATCGCGATCGTCGTGTACTGCTTCCGCAGGTACGCCGCAGCGCCCTCCTGCACGGCGCCCGCGATCTCCTGCATCCGCTCGTTCCCGGCCGGTTGCTGCAGCAGCCACCAGGTGAGGTACAGCCCGTACAGAACCGCCACTGCCGCGCACGCAAGCGCGAACCCGACGGCGTGATCTACGAAGAAGTCCATGATCCTCCGGTTCTCCTGCCCGTCACAAAGTGAGCGCCCGGTCGCCCAGGCGCGGCGGATTATGTATCACAAGCCGCCAGGACGGCGCCCCGTCAGGCGTCGCCGGACTCCGCGACCGCCTTCGCGTAGGCGAGCTGGAGGTTCGTGCGGGCCTGCTCGAGGTCGCGAACGATCGCGTCGTCCACCCCGCCCTCCCGCAGCACGGGCTCGAGGGCCCGGAGCGACTCGATCGCCAGCCTCACCTGCCCGAGGTCACGCGCCTCCGCCGAGACGCGCCGGAACCCGATTGACGCCGCCGCCGAGAGCGCGTTCAGCAGGACGTCGGCGACGCCGATCTTGTCGAGCGCCTCCCGAAGCTCCTCCTCCGTCGGCAGTTTCTCGTCAGCCACCGATCGTCTCGGTCGTCCTGACCTGTTCGGCGTAGATCTCCTCAAGCGAAGCGCCGTCCTCGTAGCGCTCGATTTGACGCTCAGCGGCGTTCTGCTCGGGGACCGCGAGGAACGGCGCGGCCCCGATCTCGTCGGCCACGGGCCGTACCCACTCGAGGAGCTCCTCGAGGCGCTGCCGCGCGGGGATCGGCTCTCCACGTGTGAAGTCGATGAGGTCGCCAGCCAGGCCGTAGCGAATCGCCCGCCAGAAGTTCTCCTCGATCAGCCGGTGCGGGAGCGGCTCGAATGGAAATCCCTCGTCGTAGGCGCGGGCGACGCGCGCCGTGAGTGACGCGGCGAAGGCGGCCAGCGACTGGGCCTCGGCGAGCTCGGGCTGCCCGTCGCAGATCCTGATCTCGACCGTGGGGAAGGCGAGGTGCGGGCGGATGCTCCACCAGATCTGCGTGTGCTCGGTGATCGAGCCCGTCTCGTACAGGAACCGCACAAAACTTTCGTACTCGTCCCAGGAGGAGAAGGCGTCCGGAACGCCACAACGTGGGAAGAAGCGAGTGAAGATCTGTGTGCGCGCGGAGTGCAGACCGGTGTTCACGCCTTCGACGAACGGGGAGCTGGCGGAGAGGGCCAGAAGCTCGGGCAGGAAGTTCCGCATCGCGGACATGACGGCGATCGCCCGGTCCGGCCCGTTGATGGCGACGTGGACATGGAGTCCGAAGCTGTTGTTCCGCCACACGACGTAGCGCAGGAGCTCGTCGTTTCGGCGGTAGTGAGGCGTGTCGATGATGCGCTGCTTCCTCCAGTCCGCCCAGGGATGGGTTCCCGTTGCACCGAGCAGGAGCCCCATCGGCTCGACGAGCGACTGGAGCTGCGCGCGCCTCTCGGCCATGGCCCCGGGCACGTCGGCGAACGACTGCTGGCGCCCCGTCCGGATCTCGACCTCGGAGGCGATCAGCTCGCCGACGAGATGCTCCTCCAGGGCGGTCCCGTGGGCGGCGGACTGGACGTCCTCGAACCGACTCGTGAGGTCGAGCGTCGCCGGATCGAGAATCGCGAACTCCTCCTCGACCGCGACCGTGAAGTCAGTCGCCGCCTCGAACCGAGCGCGCGCCTGCGCGATCAGCTCGTCCGGCGGGACGCGCTGTTCCTCGCCCATCGGCGCACTACAGTAGTTGAAGCGTCGCCCTAGTCAGTGCCCAGCGCGAGAAGCCGCTCTGCAACGCTCGCCCAGCTCCAGCGCTCGACCGCAACACGCCGGGCTGCCTCGCGGATGGCACCGCGATCCGCAGGCGGCAACGCGAGTAGCGCCGCAAGCTTTGCGCGCAGGTCGGCGGCGTCACCGGATGTGAACGAGACGAGCGTGCGCAGCTCCTCGGGGTACTCCGCTTCGAGCCCCTCTGCAACCTCGGCGAGCCCGGAGTGACGCGCGACGAGCGGCGGGCAACCAGCCGCTGCTGCCTCCGCGGCCACCATCCCGAAGGCCTCCGGGAAGATCGAGGGCACGACACACGCGTCCGCAAGCGCGAGCAGATGGACGAGGTGACGATGCTCCAGTGGGCCCGTGAAGAGCGTCCGCGCCGGATCGGCCATCGCCTCGAGCTCCGCCCGGTAGTCCCCGAAGCCGACGATGACGGCGCGCGCGTCGGCGCCCTCCAAGGCCTCGAGCAGAACGTGAACACCCTTGTTGAGGAGCAGCTTCCCGAAGTAGACGACGGTCGGGCCGTCCCCGGCGAGAAACGCAGCCAACCGCTCCGCATTCCCCTCGTCGGGTAGCCGCTCGTTCGCGTTGCCCGGGTTCGAGGAATCGAGCCGAGACTCGGCCAGGAGCGCGCCGAGCGCATCCTCGTACGGCTCGGGTCGCCACTCCTCCACATCCACGCCCGGCGGCACGACATGCACGCGGTCGACGTGGCCGCACACCTCCTCGACCACCTCGCGAATGTGAGCGGAACCGACGAACACGGTCGTCGCTTCTGCGAGCACTTCTCTTCCCCAGTCTCCAAGCTCCTCGCGACCGCGCATCGAGTACTCGAGCTCGGACCCGTGCGCCTTCACGGCGTACCGCGCGCCGCTCGCTCGGCCTACCGCACCCCCGAGCAGGACGTGGTTGCAGAGGACGAGATCGGCGGGGAGTTGTTCGCGGACTGCCGAGGCGTTCGCTTCGACCCATGCGTCGAGCTCCTCGCGCGAGCAGTCCTGCAGCAGCTTCACGCGATAGGACTCGTAGTGATCGAGCACGAAGACCGGAAGCAGCCCGCCGACGTCGGGACGCACGACTTCCGCGCCGCCGACGTCGTAGCGTTCGGGATGCCGTTCCTGGCAGAGGACGGTGACTTCGTGACCGGCGCGCGCCCACTCGCGCGCGAGCTGCCGCGTGTAGACATTCGACCCGGTTCCGCCCAGCAGGTACCCGTGCCAGATGACGACCCTCATGCCAAGTGACACTGTGTCACTTGGTCTGTTCCGCACCTACGCGAGGTGGAAGTAGAGCGCGTAGAGCAGGTCGACAGCAGGGTTCGACGTGTGGACGTTCACGTCCGCCGGCACGTCGAGAAGGGCCTCCGAGTAGTTGAAGATGATCTTCGCCCCGGCGCCGATCAAGGCGTCGGCGGCATCCTGGGCCGAGTCCGCCGGAACGGCGATCACGCCGACGATGATGTTGCGCTCGCGCGCGATGTCGCGGACGTCGTCGATGGAGCTGATCGCCAGGTCGCCGACTCGCGAGCCGATCTTCTCCGGGTCGTTGTCGAGCACCGCGGCGATGGTGATGCCGTGCTCGGCGAAGATGGGCGAGCTGGCGATCGCGCTGCCGAGCCGGCCCGCGCCGACGAGCGCGATGTTGTGCTGCCCCTGCGTGCGAAGGATCTGACGGATCTCGTCGAGGAGCGCGTCGGTGCGGTAGCCGACACCCCGCTTGCCGAACCTCCCGAACGCCGACAGGTCGCGCCGGATCTGCGTCGCGTTGATGTTCGTGTACTCGGCGATCTCCTGCGACGAGATCCGCTCCTTGCCCATCTTCCTCGCCTGCGTCAGGACCTGGAGGTACCTGCTCAGGCGAGCTGCGACTCCGACGGTCAGACGTTCGGCCACGTGCTTCCCTTCGTAGTGGTTTGTGACAAATCGTCACGATTCTGCCAGCGACCTACGGAGGCCCGTTGCGGGAACCGTCGAGGCTCAGAGTTGCAGGCGATCTCGGAGCGCCTCGGCGTCGACGAAATACGTGAACGCCTGCCGGCCGTCGATCTCGACCACCGGGAGCAGCTCCCGGTAGCGCGATTCCAGCTCGGGCCGACCGCCGATGTCGACGAGCTCCAGCTCGAAGCCGAGCTCGGCTCGGAGCGCCTCGACGACCTCGAGCGCCCGCGCGCAGAGGCTGCAATCGGCGGCGCTGTAGACCGTGACACGCGGAGCGGGCTTCACAACGCCGCGGCCGCGGAGCAGCCGCCTTCAGGGATGTCGCGCGACCGAGGATTCAGCGTTAGCGAATCCTCGGTCTGCGCAGGATCACGGGTACAGGCCCCTCGTCGTGGTCGCCTCGGCCACCCGCTGGACTGCGAGTCCGTACGAGGCCATGCGCAGGCTCATCCCGTGGCTTTCCCGCGTCAGCCACGCCTCCTCGAAGGCCCGCGCCACGATGTCGTGCAGCTTGGCGTTCACCTCGTCCTCGCGCCAGAAGTACTCCTGGAGCCCCTGCACCAATTCGAAGTAGGAGACGACGACGCCACCGGCGTTGGCGAGCACGTCCGGCAGGACGAGAACGCCTCGGTCCTCGAGGATCGCGTCCGCCGCGGGCGTGACCGGCCCGTTCGCGCCTTCACAGATCACCGTCGCCTTCACACGATCCGCGTTGGCGTCGGTCACGACCTGTTCGAGCGCGCACGGCGCGAAGATGTCGCAGTGGAGCTCGATGAGCTCTTCGTTCGTCAGGGCCTCGGCGTTCCCGAGCCCGGCAAGCGTGCCGTGCTCCTGCTTGTGCGCGAGCGCAGTGGGCACGTCGAGGCCCGCGGCGTTGTAGACGCCGCCGCTCGAGTCCGACACGGCGACGACTTTCGCTCCTGACTCGTGGACGAGCTTCGCGAGATTGGAGCCGACGTTGCCGAAGCCCTGGATCGCGACCGAGTACTCGCTCATGCGCTTGCCCTGCTTCACGGAGAGCCCCTGGATGCAGTAGAGGGCGCCGCGCGCCGTGGCCTCCTCGCGACCGAGCGAACCGCCCACCGCGAGGGGCTTCCCGGTGACGACGCCGAGTACCGAGTGCCCCTTGTTCATGGAGTAGGTGTCGAAGATCCAGGCCATGACGCGGCCGTCCGTGCCCACGTCGGGCGCGGGGATGTCGCGCTCCGGGCCGATGTCGTTGATGATCTCGCTCGTATAGCGGCGGGTCATCCGCTCGAGCTCGCTGGTGGAAAGCTGCTTCGGGTCGCACACCACACCGCCCTTGGCGCCTCCGAACGGAAGACCCATCAGCGCGCACTTCCACGTCATCCACATCGCGAGTGCCTTGACCTCGTCGACGGTCACGTCCCTGTGGTAGCGGATGCCTCCCTTCGACGGGCCGCGGGCGATGTTGTGCGTCACCCGGAAGCCCTGGAAGACCTCGATCGACCCGTCGTCCATCGACACCGGGATCGAGACCTCGACGGCCTTCTTGCACTGCGACAGGACGCGGATCAGGTTCGGATCGAGCGCGAAGATCTCACCGACTCGGCGCAGCTGCGTCTTCGCCAGCTCGTAAGGGTTCTCGCGGAGATGAGACTCGGCCGCGGCGGTTGACATCGACGGTCGCCTCCCTGGCTCGACTGGACGGTGGCGAGTATATGACGCGTCAGCCGACCCGATACTCGATCGTGTCCGCCTGCTTGCGGGTTCTGTCCCCCGGATACGCGACGAGCCGGATTACGTAGTTCCCACGGGCGAGTCGCGCGCCGGTCGGGCCGCGGCCCGTGAGCCCGAACGTGTAGCGACCGGGAAGGAGCTCGCGGCGCCGCGCGAGCAGCCCCAGCTGCTCACCGCCTCGCCACAGCTCGACCTCGAGCAGCTCGACGGCCCGAACCTGCGGATCCGGGGCCGCCGTGACCGACCCTGCGACGAAGGACAGCGCCGCAGGGGTCGCGTCGGAGAGCCGCGCGCCGGTCGGCTCGAGCTTCAGCCTCGACACGAGATCGACTTGGCCGGGCACGGCGACTGCCCAGGGGACGTGGGCCTCGGGCGCGTCCGAGATCCGGAGGACGAGCTCCCCGGTCGCGACACCCGCCTCGGACGACAGATTGGCGGTGTCGGCCCGGACGACGACCTCGGCGGTTCCTCCTCGTCGAATGCGGACCTGCTGCGGGTCGACGGCTATCTCGACGCCCTTCGGCGCGATCGTCGTCGTCCCCACCGAAACGACGAGCCGCCGCGAGGAGACGTTCGTGATCCTGACGACCCGCTCGGCCACGGACGCTCCGGCCACGACTCCGAACGAGAGGAGCGAGGGCTCCGCGAACACCTCCTGCTGCACGGCAGCTCGAAGGTCGACGACACCGGCGCCCGAGGCGGCAGGGTCGAGGTCGAAGCGCTGTGCTGATCCGACGAGCAGCCCGTGCAGTGCTCGGGCTCCCAGCGCGGGCCGACCCTGCGCGAGAACTGCTGCGACGCCCGCGGTGACTGCGGCGGCGGCGCTCGTCCCGCTGATCGTTCCGAAGCGGACTTCTCCGTCGTCGCTGCGACCCGGCTCGGACGTCGGCACGGAGACGCCGGGTGCGGCGAGGCTCGGCTTCAGACTGCCGTCCAGCACGAGACCCCGCGAGGAGAAGGCTGCGATCGAGCCTCCCGGCTCCCGCGTCGCGACCTCGACGTTCCCGATCGCGACTGTGACGGGCACACCTGCCGCCAGCATCGCGCGCATCTCGGCGACGACCTCGCCCGTGAGCCCGACGACGGGAACACCCGCCGGCACGTCCAGGCTGAAGGCACCGGCCGGCAGCGGGCCGTCCACGAGCACGGCGAGAGCACCCGCTGACGTCGCCTCTTCGACCGTGTCGTCGGAGAGGGCCGACCGAGGCAAGAGGACGAGACGCCCGGCGACCGAGCTGATGCCGCCCTCGGAGAAGAGAGCGGTGATGCCTCTCCCGGCCGTTCGGCGGTCGACGGCGACGATGTCGCCGGTGACGGTGCGAGACGGTGCGCCGCCCAGCGGGACGTCGTCCTCGTACAGGACCCTCAGACCGGCTCGCACGTGAACGCGCACGGTGGGGGCTGCGAGCCGCCCATCCGCGGCTCCGACGGTGAGCGCCGTCTCCGCGGCGCCCGGTCCCGCAATGCTGCCGTACCCCGGGCCGGCCTGCCCGTCGTTTCCCGCCGGGACGATGGTGAGCATGTCGAGCTCGGCGGCACCGGCGATGCCCCGGGGGAGCGGTCCGTCCGCGAATGCGGCGTAGGGCTCCACCATTCCGATGAGGGCGATGCGTGCTGCGTCGTGCGTGTCCCCATCGTCGTTCGGGTCCACCGCCGCTTCGAGACCCGCGAGGATCTGATCCGTGCGCGAGTAGACGCTGTACCCGCCCTCCGAGTTCGCCTGCCAGCCACCCACGCGGATTGGAAGGATCGATGCGCCGGGTGCGATGCCGTGCAAACCGTCCGGGCCCTCCGTTCCGGCGACGATCCCTGCGAGCTCCGTCGCGTGCCCTTCCGGGCGACCCGGGATCGTGGGATGCGGCTGGGCGATTCCACCGCTTCCGGGGTTGATCACGTCGACTCCCGGGAGCACACGGCGACGGAGAAACGGGTGCGAGGGGTCAACGCCCGTGTCGAGCAGCGCGACGGTTACACCCGTGCCGTCGAGACCGGCGATCTCGAGATCGGCGACTGCGGACGGAAGGACGCCCTCGGACTCGACCGCCTGCGCCGGATACGCGATCCGCACCGGGTAGATGCCGGTGACCTCGCGATCGCGGTCGAGGAGGGCGAGCGACGTCGGATCGAGCCGTGCAGAGAATCCGTTCACAACCCGCGTGTAGCGGTACTCGGGTGCGATCCGCGCCCCGACGGCCGCAAGCCGGGCGAGGAACTGCTCCTGCAGGGCCACTGCAGAGGCGGACCAGGCAAGCATCTCCTTCTCCGTCACCCGCCCACCGGCGGCCTTCACCCTGCCCGCGAGGGAGGGCGGCTTGAGGAGCACGACGTAGCGCTGGGCGGTCGACACGGGAGCACGAACGCCGAGCACTCCCTGCCAGCCGGCCTCGTCGACCGACTGCGCCGGCTGCTCCTGGGCACGGCTTCCCGCGGCTGCGAAGAGGAGCGCGAACGCGGCCGCCGTCGCGACCAGAGTCGCCGTGCTACGAGAGCGACGCGTAGGCATCGAGGTCAAGGTAGCGAGGGTACGGAAGGGGCTCGACGAACCGGGCGCACGAGGCGATCATCGCCGCATTGTCGGTGCAGAGATCGAGCGGAGCGAACGTCGCCTCCGGAAGTGCCTCGCGGAGCGCCGTGTTCGCCGCTACCCCGCCCACGACCGCGAGCCGATCGAATCCGGTCGCCTCCGAGGCTTCCTGGAGGCGCTGCACGAGCGCGCGGACGATCGCGTGTTGGTACGAGGCCGCGAGATCGGTCTTGCGACGCTCCACGTCGGAGACGCCGAGGTCGCGAACGGCGTACAACAGCGCGGTCTTCAAGCCCGAGAAGGAGAAGTCCAGCCCGGGAACGCGGGCCACTGGGAAGTCGAAGGCCTCCGCGTCGCCCTCTCGAGCAAGCTTGTCGATCGCCGCTCCGCCCGGGTAGCCGAGGCGGAGAAGCCGTGCGCCCTTGTCGAACGCCTCTCCCGCGGCGTCGTCGAGCGTCGTCCCCAGCCGTTCGGAGCGGCCGCGCTCCGAGACCGCGAGAAGCAGGGTGTGGCCGCCGCTCGCGAGCAGGCACGTGAACGGCGGCTCGAGGGGATGGGGCTCGAGATACAGGGACGCGAGATGTCCCTCGAGGTGATCCACCGGGACGAGCGGAAGTCGACGAGCCCAGGCAATTGCCTTCGCGGCCGAGATCCCGACGAGCAGCGCACCGACGAGACCGGGCCCCTGCGTGACGGCGATCCGCTCCACCCGCTCGAGGGGAACGTCGGCGGATTCGAGCGCCGCGCGGACGACCGGCGCAAGGAGCTCGAGGTGCCTCCGCGACGCCACTTCGGGTACGACACCTCCGAAGCGCGCGTGGAGCTCGGCCTGCGAGGAGACGATCGATGCGAGAACGCGGCCTTCGTCCGTGACGATCGCTGCCGCTGTCTCGTCACACGACGTCTCGATCCCGAGGATCACGAGGCCTGCACGGACGGGGATGGCTCGCGCCACATGATCAGCGCGTCCTCACGGTTGTCCGTGTAGTAGCCGCGGCGGACACCCCGCGCCTCGAAGCCGAGGCTCTCGTAGAGCTTGATCGCGCCCGTGTTGGAGATGCGAACCTCCAGCGTGTACCCGCGCCGCGAGTCGGTCGCCGTCACGGCGAACAGGCGCTCGAGGAGCGCCGAGGCGATTCCACGGCGCCGGAACTCGTCGACGACGGCCACGTTCATCACATGCCAGGCGTCGACGTAACGCGACACGAAGGCGTAGCCGACCAGCACGTCCTCCTCGGTGAACGCACCGAGCGCGAGCGAGCTCGGCTTGCGCAGCTCCGCGTCGAACATCGATCGCGACCACGGCGTCGGATAGCACGCGCGTTCGATCGCCTCGACGACGTCGAGATCCGTGGCCTCGAGCCGTCGGAGCTCGACGTTCACGCCCGCGCCGCCTCGGCGTCCGGCACTCTCACGTAGATCGGCGCGATCGCGTCCACCGGGCCGTACTCCGAGGCGAGCGCGGCATGGAGACGTGCGTGTGGAACGTGGATCCCGTCCCCGTCCGGAGGCACGACCGCGCCTCGTCGCTCGAGCGTGGGCCGATAGCGAACTGCGCCGTCGCCGATGCAGAGCGTTTCCGGCTCGAGCTCGAGATCGTCCGGCGACACTGCGCGCGGCCCGGTGACGAAGACCTCGCGACGGCGCGCGTCGATGACCGGATACGCGCCTGGGCGCGCTGAGGCAAGGGCATCGAGAGTCGAAACCCCCGCCCCCGGTATCCCGCGCGCAAGCGAAAGCCCACGCGCGACAGAGAGGCCGATCCGCGTGCTCGTGAAGCTTCCGGGGCCGGTGCCCACTACGAGCGCGTCGAGATCCGCAGGAGATGCGCCTGCGGCCGACAACAGGGCGTCGACGTCCTCGAGCAGCGCACGCGCACTGCCGGTTCGCTCGCCGAGAACCGCCCCGTCCTCGAGGAGGGCACTGGTTGCGACGTCCGTCGCGGTGTCGAAGGCAAGCACAAGCGTCACGCGATTCCTTCTAGCAGCGCCGTCTCGCCCGAGGACAGCGTGATGCGCCGCCGGTCGACGCCGACGTGCTCGAGCGAGACCTCGACCCGTGCGGGTGGGAGCACGGCCACACCGGCCAGTGGCCACTCGACGAACACGAGGGCTGCCTCGAAGTACGGCTCGAGGTCACCCCACTCCGCCGGCGAGACGGAGCTGAAGCGATAGAGATCCAGATGGGAGACGTCGACCTTTCCCGCGTATCGGTGCCCGATCGTGAACGTGGGACTCGTCACCGGCGATGACACGCCGAGGGCGCGACAGGCGCCGCGTACGAACGTCGTCTTGCCGGTGCCGAGCTCACCCGCGACCGTGACGACGTCCCCCGGAACGAGCCGCACAGCGAGAGCACCGGCTATCCGCTCGGTCTCGCTCGCCGAGGCGCTGGCGAGCTCGATACGCACTTAGAAGAGGCCTAGCTGAACCGATTCCGGATCGGGCTCGGCGGCGAGAACCTCGGCCTCGCGTTCTGCTTCCGGCTCCGCGAGCGCACGCTCGAGGATGCCGGGGATGCGCGCGAAGTCTTCCTCGAGCACCTTCAGCATCGACGGCGTGTAGAGCGCCGCGGCTGGGTGGTAGAGCGGATAGAGGAGCACGGTCCGTGCGCCCAGCGTCACGGGCTGCTCGTAGCCGTGCACGCGGGTGATACCCGCCGGCTTGCCGGAGAGGAGCTTCGTCGCGAAGTTGCCGAGCGTCGCGACGAGCTTCGGCTCGATCAGCTCGATCTGGCGGAAGAGGTGAGGCTCGCAGGCCGCGATCTCCTCGGGCAGAGGATCGCGGTTTCCGGGGGGCCTACACTTGAGGACGTTCGCGACGAAGACGTCGGCTCGCGTGAGGCCGATCCCTGCGAGGAGCTTGTCCAGCAGCTTGCCGGCCTGACCGACGAACGGCACGCCCTGCTGATCCTCGTGGAAGCCCGGCGCCTCACCGACGAACATGAGCTCGGCGTTCGGGCTCCCCGAACCGAACACCACCTGCGTACGTCCCCGCGCGAGTGCACACTTCGTGCACGTCGCAGTCTTCTCGGCGTACTCGCGAAGCGCCGCTGCGCGCTCGACCGCGTCCATCGGACCGCCAGTCTACGCCGCGGCTCGGATGCGTCAGATCTCGGCCTGTGGTGACCTCGCCGCGCCCCGCTTGACGTACATCAGCGCGAGCCCCGCCAGGAGCACGATCACGCCGACGACCATCCCGGCAGACTGCTTCCAGCCGATTCCGTCGCCGTCGCCGAGACCGATCGGGTCCGCCAGCGCCGACAGAGCGAGGAGTGCTGCGCCAAGCACGACGAGAAGCCATCCCGCACGCTTCCGGCTCATGAGTTCCTCCCTTTCCGTACTCAAGGGTACGTGCGATTCCGCACGTGTTCAAGCGCGGCAGGAAGGGCGACTAGTGGCCGCAGCCGCAGGAGCCGCCGCAGCAACCGCCGCCGCCACTTGCGGGACCGCTGAAGGCGGGCTTCGACGAAGCGCCGTGGACGGCGAAGCTCGAGAGCTGCTTCAGGACTTTCGCCGCTCCGCACTCGGGGCAGGTCACGGCCTGATCGGTCGAGCGAACCAGCTCCTCGAAGTGCGACTCACACGCCATGCAGGCGTACTCGTAGATCGGCACGGTCCGAGTGTACTCTCGCGGCCGGTGGAGCGCTGGACTGCACCGACGCTCGAGGGTCTGATCGTCCGCCTGGAACCGCTCCGCCCGGAGCACGAACAAGGGCTTTGGCTGGCCTCGCGCGATCCGCGGACGTGGCGCTGGCTGAGCATCGTGCAGCCTCAGACACGTGACGAGTGGAGCACCTTCGTGCAGCAGGCACTCGCGGAGGCCCAGATCGGAGCCGAAATCCCTCTCGTCACGTTGCGAGACGAGGAGGTCATCGGCTCGACGCGGTTCCTCACGCTGCGTCCAGAGCACCGCTCCGTCGAGATCGGCTGGACGTGGCTCCACCCGTCGGCTTGGGGTACTGGTGCAAACACCGAGGCGAAGCTCCTCCAGTTGCGGCATGCGTTCGAGGCGTGGGGATGTCGCCGCGTGGAGCTCAAGACCGATGCGCTGAACGACCGCTCACGCGGCGCGCTCGAGGCGCTCGGCGCGACCTTCGAAGGGATCCACCGCAAGCACATGCTCGTGCGAGGCGGCGAGAACCGCGACAGTGCCTGGTACAGCGTCACCGACGACGACTGGCCGTCGGTCCGCGCCCACCTCGACGCGCGGCTTGCCCAGAAGTAGCGCCGCGAGGCACACTTCCCGTGCCCGGTATCCCGAACGGGAACTGGAGCCAAATGGCGATGGTCGAACGAATCCGGATCGTGGGCGCGCGCGGGCGCGTCGGCTCGGCACTGAGCGCCCGGCTCGCGGAGCGAGGTATCCCCGCCGACTCCGCCGACCCCGAGCTCGTCGTTCTGTGCGTGCCTGATCGAGCGATTGCAGAGGTTGCCGTGAGCACGCCGGTCGGCCCCTGGATCGCGCACGTCAGCGGCGCGACACCGCTCGATGCGCTGGATCCGCACGTACGTCGCTTCGGCCTGCACCCGCTGCAGACCTTCTCGAAGGCACGCGGGCCCGAGCAGCTCGACGGGGCCTGGGCAGCGGTGACAGCGGAGAGCGACGGAGCGCGCGCAGCGGGCCGCTGGCTCGCCGAGAGGCTCGGACTTCGCCCGTTCGACCTCGACGACGACCGGCGCTCTGCGTACCACGCCGGGGCGGCCATGGCCTCCAACTACCTCGTGACCCTGCGCGCGGCCGCCGGCTCGCTCCTAGAGGCCGCGGGCGCACCGCCCGAGGCACTCGACCCCCTCGTCCGCGGGGTGATGGACACGGGCTTCGAGCTCACGGGGCCGATCGCGCGCGGCGACTGGGAGACGGTCGACCGGCATCTCGCCGTGATCCGGGCCGAACGACCGGAGCTGGAGAACCTCTATGTCGTCCTCGCAGAGGCCACCGCTCGCGTTGCAGGTCGCGAGCTGCCAAGTGACACAGTGTCACAAGGGGTTGGGAGCGGTCGATGAGAGTCGTGCGGACGATCGCGGATCTTCGAGCTGAGCTCGCGCCGGCCCGCGCGTCGACCATCGGCCTCGTGCCGACCATGGGAGCTCTCCACGACGGGCACCTCGCGCTTCTTCGAGCGGCACGCACCGAGAACGAGACGGTCGTTATGAGCCTCTTCGTCAATCCCGCACAGTTCGGCGAGCGGGCCGACCTCGCCGCGTATCCACGCGACGAGCAGCGGGACCTCGAGCTCGCGCGGGAGGCGGGTGTGGACCTCGTCTTCGCGCCGTCGACCGACGAGATGTACCCGGCCGGGTTCCAGACCTGGGTCGACGTGACCGAACTCGGGTCGATCCTCGAGGGCAGTGTCCGGCCGGGTCACTTCCGCGGGGTTGCGACGATCGTCCTGAAGCTGTTCACCGCCGTCCGTCCGAGCCGGGCGTACTTCGGCCAGAAGGACGCGCAGCAGGTGGAGGTCGTCCGCCGCATGGTCGGCGACCTCGCGCTCGACGTCGAGATACGCGTCGTACCGACGGTTCGCGACGAGGACGGCCTCGCGCTGTCCTCCCGCAACGCGCTGCTCTCGTCGGACGAGCGCGAGCGTGCCCTTGCACTCCATCGCGCGCTGATGCTGCGCGACCGAGAAGCCGCGCTCGAGCATCTCCGATCCTCGAACGGCCTCGACGTCGACTACGTCGAGGTCGCGAACTTCGATCCACCCGTCCTGGCCGGCGCCGTCCGCGTCGGCTCCACCCGGTTGATCGACAACGTCCCGCTGGAAGGAGACGCGCAATGAGCATTCGCCCCCACGAGCCCGCTCCTGCAACCCCCGCGCCAGGTCGGCTTCCGATAACCGAGCTTGCCGAGATGAAGCGGCGCCGCCAGCCGATCGTCATGGTCACGGCCTACGACGCACCCGGTGGCCGCTTGGCCGACGAGGGCGGCGCAGACCTCGTGCTCGTCGGAGACTCGGCTGCGATGACGATGCTCGGCCACGACTCGACGGTGCCGGCGACGATGGAGGAGATGCTCATCCTCACGCGCGCCGTGACCCGCGGCTCGCAGCGACCCCTGGTGATCGCGGACATGCCGTTCGGATCGTTCCAGGTCGCGGACGAGGAAGCGGTCCGCAATGCCATCAGCTTCGTGAAAGAGGCCGGAGCCGACGCGGTAAAGCTGGAGGGAGCCGGCGTCATGCTCTCGCGGATTCGTGCGATCGTCGCCGCAGGGATTCCGATCATGGGCCACATCGGGCTCACGCCGCAGTCCGCGACACAGCTCGGCGGCTTCAAGGCGCAGGGGCGATCGGCCGTGCAGGCGCTGCGGCTCTACGACGACGCGCGGGCGCTCGAGGCGGCGGGCTGCTTCTCGCTCGTGCTCGAAGCCGTGCCCGCCCCCGTTGCCGCACGGATCACGCAGGCGCTCTCGATCCCGACCATCGGCATCGGCGCCGGCGTCGACTGCGACGGTCAGGTGCTCGTGTGGCACGACCTGCTGGGCCTCTATGCAGGCCGAACGGCACGCTTCGTGAAGCGCTATGCCGAGGTCGGCGAGACGATTCGCGGGGCGCTGTCCGAGTACGCGGCCGACGTGCGCGAGAGACGCTTCCCCGAGGAGCAGCACACGTACGCGATGCCCGCGGACGAGCTGGCGCTGTTCGAGGCCGCGGTCTCAGATCATCGCGAACACGCCGAGGATCGCAGCTAGCAGCGCGGCGGCGGCGGCAAGTGCTCCGAGCGAGCGTGGCCAGCCCCAGCCGTGCACGACCCGCACGCCGATCAGGAGCAGAGCGAGCGACCACGCGGCGAAGGCGAGCTGGAGCACGAGCAGCGTGATCTCCCCCGTACCTTCGTCCGCTCCGCCCGCCCGGAAGGTGTCGCCTCCATAGATCGCTACCCGTAGCGGCAGCACGACGAGGAGCGAGGCCGCGAGGGGCACGAGCGCCAAGCCGACGGTCTGGCGGGCGCGACGGAAGCCGCCGAGGCTCCCGAGCAGCCGCACCCCGAAGAAGAGGGCGAACCCGACCAGGAAGTAGCCGGCGGCGCCGTACAGACCTCCCGCGATGAATGCCCAGACTGCGAGCAGGGCGGTGTCGTACTCGGGGCTGTCCAGGATGTCCGCCGCAGTCGGGGTCGCCAGGACCGCGGCTACGCCCGCCAGCCAGATCACGAGCAGCAGTGGCTCGGACCGCGCTGCGACGTCGTCCTCGTCGTCTTCCCGCAGTGCGAAGAACACGGAGCGCGGGCTCAGGAGAACGGCCGGGACGCGCAGCCACCACGCTCGATCCGGGGAGAGCCCGTTCGGCGCCGAAGGAGCGTCGAGGAACACCCTGGGAGCGTAGCCGCGGCATGACCACGAGTCAGCCGAGGGCCGCTCTACCTCGGCACCAGCAGTGACGCACCGCGGCTCACCCTTCGACCGTTTCGCGAGGCGGGTCGCACGTCTCGCGGGTCATCCCCTCGCTTTCGCAGGAGCGGCGCAATATCGCCGGCTGGATCATCGGCGTGCCTCTCTTCGGGTTCAGCGACACCTGGCAGCTGGTGATCAACACCGCCACGACGATCGTCACGTTCCTGATGGTCTTCGTCATCCAGGACACGCAGAACCGGGACGTCGAGGCGATCCAGATCAAGCTGGACGAGCTGATCCGTTCGATCGAAGGCGCGCACAACGGCCTGCTCGACCTGGAGGAACTCACGGAAAGCGAGCTCGACGACATCCGGATGGAGTACCTCCACCTCGCCGAGGACGCGCGCGACGAGATCCGCGGTGGTCGGCGCGAAACGGGCTCGCCGGAGTCGACGCCCGATCAGGCGGCGGCGGCCGCGGGCTGGGCGAGCACGCCGCGCAGGTACTGCCCGGTGGCCGACTCCTCGGCCTCGGCGACGTCCTCGGGCGTCCCGGTGGCGATCACCTCGCCGCCGTCGTCCCCGCCCTCGGGGCCGAGGTCGACGATCCAGTCGGCCTGCTTGATCACGTCGAGGTTGTGCTCGATCACGAGCACCGTGTTCCCCGAGTCCACGAGCCGCTGGAGCACCTCGAGGAGCTTCTCGATGTCTGCGAAGTGGAGGCCGGTCGTGGGCTCGTCGAGGATGTACAGCGTCTTCCCGGTCGCGACCTTCGAGAGCTCGGCGGCGAGCTTCACGCGCTGCGCCTCGCCGCCCGAGAGCGTCGTCGCCGGCTGGCCGAGCTTGATGTAGTCGAGCCCGACGTCGTGCAGCGTCTGCAGGCGGCGGCGGATCTTCGGAATCTTCGCGAAGAAGTCGAGCGCCTCTTCGACCGACATCTCCAGGACGTCCGAGATCGACTTCCCCTTGAAGCGCACCTCGAGCGTCTCGCGGTTGTAGCGCCTCCCGTGGCAGGTTTCGCACGGGACGTACACGTCGGGCAGGAAGTGCATCTCGATCTTGATCGTCCCGTCGCCCTTGCACGCCTCGCAGCGGCCGCCCCGCACGTTGAACGAGAACCGACCCGGCTTGTACCCGCGCACCTTGGCCTCCGGAGTCAACGAGTACAGCTCGCGCACGTGCGTGAAGAGGTCGGTGTACGTCGCCGGGTTCGACCGCGGCGTCCGGCCGATCGGGCTCTGGTCGATGTCGATGACCTTGTCGAAGCACTCGATGCCGTCGACACCCTCGTGGTCACCGGGCTTCATCCGCATCTTGTTCAACCGATTCGCGAGCGCCTTGTAGAGGACCTCGTTCACCAGGGTCGACTTGCCCGAGCCCGACACACCCGTCACCGCGATGAACCGCCCGACCGGGAAGTCGACGTCGATCCCTTTCAGGTTGTGCATCGACGCCCCCCGCACCGAGAACCAGCCCCGGTCGTCGTCCATGCGCCTCGGAGGCACGAGGATCCGGCGCTCGCCGCTCAAGAACTGTCCCGTGACGGAGCCGGGCGTCGTCGCGATGTCGTCAGCGGTGCCGTCGGCGACGACCTCGCCCCCGTGCTCGCCCGCCCCCGGCCCGAGGTCCACGACCCAGTCGGCCGAGCGCATCATCTGCTCGTCGTGCTCGACCACGAGCACCGTGTTGCCGACGTCCCGCAACCGTTCGAGAGTCGCGATCAGCCGGCCGTTGTCGCGCTGGTGAAGCCCGATCGACGGCTCGTCGAGGATGTAGAGGACGCCGACGAGCTGGGAGCCGATTTGGGTGGCGAGCCGCAGTCGTTGTGCCTCGCCTCCCGAGAGCGTCTTCGCCGCGCGGTCGAGCTGGAGGTACCCCACGCCCACGTTCTCGAGGAAGGTGAGCCGCTCCCGGACCTCCTTGAGGATCCGCCGCCCGATGAGCTCCTCGGTCTTCGTGAGCTCGAGCTCGTCGACGAAGCAGAGCGCCGAGGTCACCGACATCTGCGTGAAACCGTGGATCGAGCGGTCGCCGATCGTCACGGCCAGGACCTCGGGCTTGAGCCGCGCCCCCTTGCACTCGGGACAGGGACGGAAGCTCATGTACTCCTCGATGCGCTCGCGTGCCTGCGAGGAGTCGGTCTCCCTGTATCGGCGCTGGAGATTGCTCACGAGCCCCTCGAACGCCATGGTGTACTGCCGCTTGCGGCCCATCCGGTTGCGGTACGTCACGAAGATGCGCTCGCCGGCCGTGCCGTGCAGAAACCTGTCCTGCTGCTCGGTCGTGAGCTCCCGCCAGGGCATGTCGAGCGGGATCTCGTAGCGCTCGGCGATCGCCTCGATGACGGAGTGGTAGAAGCTCTGGCTCCCGATCGTCCACGGCACGAGCGCGCCCTCCTCGATGGAGAGCGAGGTGTCCGGGACGAGCAGATCCGGGTCGATCTCGAGCTGAGCCCCGAGGCCCGTGCACCGCGGACAGGCGCCGTGCGGTGAGTTGAACGAGAAGACGCGAGGCTCGAGCTCCGCCAGCGACACGCCGTGATCGGGACAAGCAAGGTTCTCCGAGAACGTGAACTCGTCGCCATCGATGACGTCGATCACGACGAGGCCTTCGGCGAGCGACGTCGCCGTCTCGATCGACTGAGTCAGTCGCTGGCGCAGATCAGGCTTCATCACGAGCCGGTCGACGACGACCTCGATCGTGTGCTTGAACTTCTTGTCGAGGACGATGTCCTCCTCGAGCAGCCGCTGCTCGCCGTCCACCTTCACGCGCGTGAAGCCGTCACGGCGAAGCTCCTCGAGGACGTCCTTGTACTCGCCCTTGCGGTCGCGCACGACGGGCGCGTTGACCGTGAACTTCGTTCCCTCGTCCAGGCGGAGCACCTGCTCGACGATCTGGTCGAGCGACTGCCCAGCGATCGGACGCCCGCAAATCGGACAGTGCGGCCGGCCGATGCGCGCATACAGCAGGCGCAGGTAGTCGTAGATCTCCGTCACCGTGCCGACCGTGGAGCGCGGGTTCCGCGAGGTCGTCTTCTGGTCGATCGAGATCGCCGGCGACAGCCCGTCGATCGAGTCCACGTCGGGCTTCTCCATCATCTGCAGGAACTGCCGCGCGTACGCGGAGAGCGACTCGACGTACCGGCGCTGCCCCTCAGCGTAGATCGTGTCGAACGCAAGCGAGGACTTCCCCGATCCCGACAGCCCCGTGATGCAGACGAGGGCGTTCCGCGGTATGCGGACGGTCACGTTCTTCAGGTTGTGCTCACGTGCGCCGTGAACGACGAGCGCTTCTGCGCTGCTCATAGGCGCGCCATTGTACCGAGGCGAACAGACGTTCGTCCCCGTCCTTGAGCCGATCTTGAGAGCTCGGAGCAACCGTTGCAGCGACTCCACAACCGAGGAGGACACATGAGGAATGCACTCATCCCACTACTCGTCGTTGCGGTCCACGATGCTCGGTCTCACGGCGACGGGCTTCGCTAACAGCTCGATCTCGTCCTCGGCGGCACAGTACGGCTGCCTGTCGGAGGATACGTTCGTCGCGGGCGGCGGCCGCTTAGGCCCTGGGTGCTTCGACGTGGACACGGCCTTCTGCTTCGCGAGCCCGAGCGATCTCAGCATCGACGCCCACCTCGAGCAGAGGGGCACGAAGGCGACGGGGGTCGCCTTCTACGGAAACAACAACGGAGTCCTCAGGAATCGGTTCGACGTCACCTGCGTCTCGATCATGGGACACCGCGCCGCGGTCGGCGGCATCATTCGCGATTCCGTCAATCCCGAGACGATCGGCCATGGCGCGCTCATCTTCCTGAGAGACGAGGGCACACCTGGTCTGTCCACCCGTGACCGCTCGAGCCCGATGTTCTTCGACACGCTCACGTCGACAGGTTGGCCGCCCCGCTTCCCGTACACCTGCCCGGCACCTGACAGCGCACTGAACAACGTGGGCTTCCAGGCGCTTCACAGCGGCGACATCGTGATCTCGGCCGGCAAGAACTGATCGCACCGCGCGTGGGCCCGGGGGGCAGATCGAGCCCGGGCCCACGCTTGCCGAAGCGGCACTGGCCTGCCATGCTCGGCGCGTCAGCTGCAAGGAGGTGGGGAATGGCCGACGCCGGACTCTTCGTAGGCTGGGGCGAGGTGGTTCGCGGACGCGAGAGCGATGCCGTTGAGCTCTTCAACGAGACGCTCGGCTACTACAAGAGGCTCCAAGAGGAGGGCACGATCGACAGCTTCGAGCCCGTGTTCCTCGAGCCGCACGGCGGCGATCTCAACGGCTTCATCCTCGTTCGCGGCGATGCCGAGAAGCTCGCGGCGCTGCGCGTGAGCGACGAGTTCACGCAGTACTCGCTGCGGGCGACCCTGGTCGTGAACGGGTTTGGGGTCGTCGGCGCGGACATGGCCGAACGGCTCCAGCGCCAGATGGAGTTCTACATCGAGCGGATCGGCGCTTTCGCCTGACGCCGCAGCCTGCGCGACCGGAATCCGCAGAGCGCGGATTCCGGTCGCTCCGGAGTCCGCTAGGGATACGGGGTGGTCGTCGTCGTGGTCTCCGTCGGCGGTGAGGACGTACCGGTGCCGTCCCCGGACGTCTCGGAGGCCTTCACCTGGCCGCGAATCTCACCGGCCGCATTCGCGCGCGTATGCACGTTGACGTAGGTCCGGCCGGCACGGATCGACCGCAGCTGCGCGTGCGAGATGCTCGTCGCGCCACGTTGACCGTTCCGGCAGGGGCCGCAGAGCGCGACGATCACGCCTCCGGCTCTTCCGACCCTGCCGGCGTGGATGTGCGCGGCCGTCGCACGGCCGGAGAGTTTCGAGAACGTCAGACGCCAGGTGAGTCGTGCGCGGTCGTTCGCCTGCTCGGCCGCTGTGCCGGAGAAGAGGCCTGTCGCACCTGCCGGCACGCTCTGTGGCTTGGGCACCTCGAAGCGGGCCTTGAGGTTGGCGGTGAGCCTGTACGTGTCCCTCTGTTGAGCTGCGATCGCGAGCCCGGCGACGAACAGCGCGGCACCGATCGCGATCGCGAGAAATGACTTCAGCATCGTTCCTCCTGACATCGCCTCCACGCCCTCTCCTTCGTCGGGAAGGCCATGGGCGGTTTGGGCGCGTCAGCGGCGAGCGGCGCGCCAGCGGCCGAAGATGAGGCCGCCGACCGTGAATCCGAGCCCGAACGTGCCGAGAGCGAAGGCGCCGATCGCGATGAACTTCCGCCACAGCGAAAGGCGGTGCCAGCGGCCGATCGCCTCCTTCTCCTCGGCCGACAGCGGCTCGCCCCGACGCTGCTTCCGTGCCGCGCCACCCGCACGAAGGCCGAGGTAGATGTCGTCGAACAGCTCCGCCGACTCGTCCGCCACGGCGCGAGTGTAGCGCCTGCCCCGGAAGTGACCGCCGCCGCCAGTGGCGGCGTATCGGGAGCCCACGGCACGGGTAGAGTCCGCCGCCATGGAGCAGGCCCTCACCGAGCTGAAGGAGAGGCTCGGCAAGCTCACCGACCTTCGCCGCACCGAGGGCGTGCTCGTCTGGGACATGACCGTGTTCATGCCGCCCGGAGGAGCACCGACCCGGGCCGCACAGCTCGCGACGCTCGAGGAGATCGTTCACGCGCACATGGTCGACGAGCGCTTCGGCGAGCTCTTCTCAGAGCTCGAGCCGTACGCCGCGTCGCTTCCGCACGACTCGGACGATGCCTCGCTGATCCGCGTGGCGCGACGCGACTGGGATCGAGCGCGACGCGTTCCGGTGGAGCTCGCCGCCGAGCTCGCTCGGGTGGGGGCGGAGTCGTACGAGGCTTGGGTGAAGGCTCGCGAGGAGTCCGATTTCGGAGCCTTCGAACCCTGGCTCGAGCGAGTGGTCGAGCTTCGGCAGCGCTATATCGAGTGCTTCGCGCCCTACGAAGACGCGTACGACGTCCTGCTCGAGGACTACGAGCCCGGTATGAGAACCTCGGAGATCCGCGAGATCTTCGCGGTGCTGACTCCCGAGCTCCAGGCGCTCGTCGCCGAGCACGCGACCGAGGAAGAGGACGAATTCATGCATGGCCCCTTCCCGATCGCCGACCAGGAGGCGCTGTCACGCGAGCTCGTCGAGGCCTACGGGGTGACCTGGGACCAGTTCCGGCTCGACAAGACGGTGCATCCGTACGAGATCACGTTCGGGCTCGGCGACATCAGGCTCACGAGCCGGTACTCCGAGAACGATCTGCTCTCGCTCTTCACCGCGATGCACGAAGGAGGACACGGGCTCTACGAGTGGGGTGTCAGCAAGTCGCTGGAGCGCACGCCGTTGTGCGCCGGGGTCTCGGCGACGCTGCACGAGTCTCAAAGCCGGCTCTGGGAGAACGTGGTCGGCCGCTCGCTCCCGTTCTGGCGCTGGTTCTACCCTCGCCTACAAGCGACGTTTCCGGAGGTGCTCGGTGACGTCTCGCTCGAGCGCTTCCATCGAGCGGCGAACAGGGTGAGGCGTTCGTTCATCCGAGTCGACGCTGACGAGACGAGCTACGGCCTGCACGTGATCCTCCGCTTCGAGCTCGAGCAGGAGCTGATCTCGGGGCGCCTGGCCGTGAAGGACCTCCCGGACGCATGGAACTCCCGCTTCGAGGAGCTCGTCGGCCTGCCCGTGCCGAACGACGCACTCGGCGTGCTCCAGGACGCCCACTGGTCCGGCGGTGGCTTCGGTTACTTCCCCACGTACCTCCTCGGCACGGTCCTGTCCGTGCAGATCTGGGAGAAGGCACGCCCGGCGGTCGCGGACGTGGAAGAGCAGATCGAGCAGGGACAGTTCGCCGAACTGCACGCGTGGCTCCGCGAGAACATCTACTCCCTCGGCCGCAAGTTGACGCCTGCCGAGACGGTCGAGCGCGTCGTCGGCGGGCCGATCGACCCACAGCCGTACCTCGCGTACCTGCGAGGCAAGCTCGAGTCCGCAGTGCCCGTGTAGCCCGTCGGATGCACGGGAACCACACCCGACAGGTATCGGGAGAGAGGTGCCTCGCGGCGCTGGCTCGTGCGACTAGGCGGCGCGCCCGAAGCGCTTCTCGGCACGCGCACGAGCCCGCGCGGCCTCGGCCTCGCGATCGCGCGGCGGAGCGGTCGTCACGAGCTCGGCGAGGAGTCGGCTCGTGATCGCCGTGATGTCACTCACGGCACGGGCGAACGCAGCCTCGTTCGCCTTCGACGGCTTCTGCGATCCGCTCACCTTGCGGACATACTGGAGTGCGGCTGCGCTGACCTCTTCCGGCGTCGCGGGCGGCTCGAAGTTGTGGAGCGTCTTGATGTTCCGGCACATGCCGTGACCTTAGCGGCCGAAGATCCGCCAACCCCCCGGCGACATGAGCTCGAGCCGCCAGCCCGCGTGTTCGAGCCTGTTCGCGTCGACGGTCCGGGCAGGCCCGACGACGAGCCACTCCGCCTGCTCGGGAACGAGCCCCCTCTCGGGGACGAACAGCACCGTCCTCCGAAGCCCGGCGTCCCACGCCGGGTACAGGTACGTGTTGCGGGTCACGTCGAGCGCGACCGTCGCGTCTGCCGGAACGACCTCTTCGAGGAAGCGGAACGCATCCGTGTCGCCGCCTCCGCCCTCTGCCTGCACGAACCAGCGTTCCGCCTGCTCCGACGAGCGGTTACCGGGGAGGAGCACGAGGCTCGCGGGCCGCGGCACGAAGTAGCCGACGGAGACGGCGACCGAGACTGCGGCGAGCCCGACCGAAGTCCAGGCGAGCAGTCGTACGCGAAGGGCGACGCCGAAGACCGCGGCGGCGAGCGCGACGGAGAAGATGACGTAGCGCATTCGCTGCGGCTCGTACGCCAGGGCGACTGCCGTCGCAAGAAGAGTCAGCGGCACGCCGATGAGAGCCACGAGCGCGGCCGACGAGAGCCTTCGCTCGACGACGTCGGCGACGACCAGCAGACCGGCGCCGAAGAACAGCACGACGAAGGCCGGGCCGTACGAGGAGTGCATCGCCGACTCATAGAGCCCCTCGGGGAGACGCTCCCCGGAGTCTCCCCCGAGCCCGACCGCGGCGCCTCCGTGTGCGAACGCTCGACCCCCGACGTCCACCCACGTGACGAGTAGCGGAGCGGCGAAGAAGCCGACCACGCCTGCGAGCAGGCCGCCGACCGCAATGCGCTGCCGACCTCGCAGAGCGAACACGGCCGCCACCGCGACGCCGAGCGCCAGCGCTACCACTCCCCAGATCGGAGATGCCAGAAGCTCTTCGCCCTCGGCGTCGGACAGCTCCAGCAGGTCGACCACCGACAGACGGATGCGCTCGATGAGCGAATCTCGGCCTCGGTCGAGCGCGACGCCACCGTCGAGCTCGCTCGTCTCGATGCGGTTCAGGACGAACCAGAACGAGCCGAGGACCAGGCCGGCCAGGCCCCAGGCCAGAATCCTGGGCACCCGCGCACGAGGCTGGCTCGCGAGGACGAAGAGCGCGAGCGCCGGCAGCGCGAAGGCGACCGTTCCCTTCGTGCCGACCGCCAGGGCGAGGGCGAGCGCAGAGAACGCGAGCTCAGTGCGAGTCTCGCCCATGGCGAAGTAGGCGCAGACGACGAGTAGCGACGCGACCACGAGGTCGTTCAGCGCAGTCGGCGTCTGCAGAGCGACGACAGTGAAGGTCGCAAACGCCGCCGCACCGAACACGCCGGCGCTCGGGCTCAGTCCGAGACGGCGCGCGATCCCGACGATCGCAATGCACGCGGCCACGAGAGCAAGGAGCTGGGGACCCGTGACGAAGCGGTCGCCCCCACTCAGGATCATGGAGAACGTCGACTCGATCTCGGCGACCGGCGGAAAGACGTTGACTCGCTCGTCGGGCGCGTCGGCGACGTACCCGACGGCGTGCTGCTGCTTCCACAGCGCTGCCCGCGCAAGGTGGTAGAGCATCGTGTCCGGCAGGCTCTGCGGGACGGTCAGTGCAACGACGACCAGATACAGATGAGTGAGGACCGCAAGTCCCGCGAACGCAGCGACGACTCGGTCGCGCAGCGCCTCACGCGCCGCCGACACGACGTCCGACAGGGGCGGCAGCGGACGCCCTGACCGCGCCCACGCCACGCCCACGACGACCAGCAGGCCTGCACTGGACGAGAGAAGCAGCGGGCGCGTGAGCACGTCGACCGTCGAAAGCAGGAGCGACACGAGCACGACCTCGGCGCTCGCGACGAGGTAGGCCGCGAGAAGGAAGCTCACCGCCGAGCGCAGGCGTAGACAGCTCGCAGCGAGGGCGGCCGTCGTCGCGACGAGCACGACCGCCAGCCCGAGGATCAGCGTTCCCACAGCGGCCAGGCTAGACCCGGCCGGCGACGGCGCTCAGGCGGCCGCGAGCGCCTCGAGCTCGCGCCGCAACTCCTTGATCTCGTCGCGAAGCTTGGCGGCGTACTCGAAGCGAAGCTCCTCGGCGGCGAGATACATCTCCTCCTCGAGCGTGATGACGAGCTTCTCGAGCTCCTCGCGCGACATCCCCTCGACCTCGGCCTTCCCGCGCCGGCGACGCGAGGTGGGGACGTGAGGCGATTCGAGCGAGAGGAGCTCGGAGATGTCCGAGACGCCCTTGACGATCGTCTCGGGCGTGATGCCGTGCTCCTCGTTGTACGCAGTCTGGTACGCGCGCCGGCGGGACGTCTCCTCCATCGCGCCGACGATCGCCTCGGTCCGCTTGTCGGCGTACAGGAGCACCTTGCCCGCGGTGTTGCGCGCCGCGCGCCCCGTCGTCTGGATGAGCGCGGTCTTGCCGCGGAGGAATCCTTCCTTGTCGGCGTCGAGCACGGCGACGAGCGACACCTCGGGGAGGTCGAGCCCTTCGCGGAGGAGGTTCACCCCTACGAGCACGTCGAACTCGCCGAGTCGCAGCTCGCGGATGATCGCGATCCGATCGAGCGTGTCGATCTCGGAGTGGAGGTAGCGCGCGCGGACGCCGGCCTCGAGCAGGTAGTCGGTGAGATCCTCGGCCATCTTCTTCGTCAGCGTCGTCACCAGGACGCGCTCGCCTGCCTCCTCGCGGTGCCGGATCTCGTTCAGGAGGTCGTCGATCTGGTTGCGCGTCGGCCGGAGCTCGACCTCCGGGTCGACGATTCCGGTCGGGCGGATGAGCTGCTCCGCGAGGACCTTCGAGCGCGACATCTCGAAGGGCCCCGGCGTCGCGGACACGAAGACGAGCTGCTTCACCTTCCCGAGGAACTCGTCGAAGCGAAGCGGCCGGTTGTCCAGCGCCGAGGGAAGGCGGAAGCCGTAATCGATCAGCGTTTGCTTCCGCGAGCGGTCGCCCTCGTACATCCCGCCCAGCTGCGGGACGGTCTGGTGCGACTCGTCCACGAAGACGACGAAGTCGTCCGGAAAGTAGTCGATGAGCGTGAAGGGATGCGAGCCGACCGGGCGCCCCTCGAGCGCGCGCGAGTAGTTCTCGATCCCGTTGCAGAAGCCGAGCTCCTTCAGCATCTCGAGGTCGTACTCCGTTCGCTGGCGGATGCGGTGGGCTTCGAGCATCCGGCCCTCCGTCTCGAACTTCGCGACCTGCTGCTCGAGCTCCGCCCGCAGCTCGTCGATCGCGCGCTCGATCGTGGGCCGCGACGTCACGTACTCCGTCGCCGGCCAAATGACGAGGTTGTCGAGGTGCGAGTACACCTCGCCGGTGAGCGGGTCGAAATGCGTGATCTGCTCGACCTCGTCGCCGAAGAACGAGACCCGGTACGCAGTCTCGACGTTCGCCGGCTGGATCTCGACGATGTCGCCCTTCACGCGGAAGCGACCGCGGCCGAGCACGGTGTCGTTGCGGACGTACTGGCTCTCGATGAGCTTGCGGAGCACCTCGTCGCGATCGTGCGTCTCCCCCACGTCGAGGATCAGGACGCGCTCGCGCCACTCCTCGGGCGAGCCGATGCCGTAGATGCACGACACCGAGGCGACGACCACGACGTCCCGTCGTGTGAGGAGCGACGAGGTCGCGGACAGCCGCAGCCGGGCGATGTCGTCGTTCTGGGACGAGTCCTTCTCGATGTAGAGATCGGCCTGCGGGACGTACGCCTCGGGCTGGTAGTAGTCGTAGTACGAGACGAAGTACTCGACCGCGTTGTCGGGGAAGAACTCGCGGAACTCGTTGCACAGCTGCGCGGCGAGCGTCTTGTTGTGGGCGATGACGAGCGCGGGGCGCTGGAGCTTCTCGATCGTCCACGCCATCGTCGCGGTCTTGCCCGTGCCGGTGGCGCCCATGATCGTCTGGAAGCGGTTGCCCTCGGCCACAGATTCGGCGATCTCTTCGATCGCTCGCGGCTGGTCGCCCATCGGCGCGTAGAGATCGGAGGCCTTGAACGGGCGCACCGGCTCAGCGTAGCCGTCCTCGTCGCGGGCGACGCTTTGGCCCAAACTAACGATGTTGACCCGCCTCGTTCTCGCAGGAGTGCTCGCGTCCGGCCTGCTCGGGATCGCCGCCGACGCACGGCCCGCGGTGCCTCCGACCTTTTTGTGCAAGCTGCCGGAGGGGAGCGAGAAGCTCCCCCCGACCGCTCGACGTGGCCTCATCAGACACCTCCGCCAGTACCCGGCGGTCGGGCTTGCGACGCGGCGCGAGCGCGCTCGGGCGAGAGTGGTGCTCGAACGGCTGGCGACGGCCGCGGAGCGTGGGAGCTGGAGAGACGTGCGGATGGCGGCGCGTGCCGGCTACGACATGCGGGCGCGGCCTCGAAGAGCCGACGATCGGAGAGTCTTCTTCTTCCATGCGGAACGACACCAGGAACCACGCGGCCGATCCATCTTCGACTTCGGTAGACCCAAGGCGCTGATCTACGCGAACGCGCCCGGGCGACCGTTCGTCCTCGTCGGCGCGATGTGGAGCACGCGAGATGGCGAGGTCGGGCCGACGTCGGCCGGACCGATCATGCGCTGGCATTCGCACGTCGTCTGCAAGCAGGGTCGGAAGCGCGGACTGAAGCCTCTTCCGGGCGGAACCTGCCCGCCCGGCTCGCGGCTGCAGCAGGGTGCCAGCGAGATGCTGCACGGCTGGTTCACGCGCGACCTCCGCAGCGCGTTCGCGATCAGCGCGCCAATGCCCGAGCTATGCGCGGCCGGGCTCCTGCCCCGCGTGTCCTGCTAGCGGAGATAACGCTCGCGCTCTTCCGGCGTGAGCTCCCGTCTCGTCTGCGCGAGTCGCGTGCGCGCGAGAGCGAGAAGCCGGTCGACGTTGCCGCAGATCTCGCAGTCAAACGTCCGCACGGTGCCGTCGGCTCCTCCCGTGAGGATCCGCCTGCCGGTCGGGTCGAACGTGGCCGCAGTCGTGGCGCCCTCGTGACCCTGAAGCCGAAGCACGATCTCGCGAGTCCCGACATCCCACAGCCCGGCCTTGTTCGCGGCAGCGATCAGCCACCGCCCCTCGGGGCTGAACTGGCTGTCGTGGACGGCGGTGTTGTGCTGAAGGCGGCGGACCTGCTTCCCGACCGTGAACGGCGAATGCGCCGTGGCAACGGTCGTCGTCGCTTGGGCGGCGCTGCCGCAGACGTCGCTCGGAGACCGACCGGGCCTACTGGGAGGTCGCGGTCGAAGACGCGACACACCACCCTCTGCTCGGATCGGGCTGCAGGCAGCTTCGACGACTACTGGCTCGACACCGTTCGATCCCCGCGTTCGTGCGCGACGCACACAGCCTTTACCTCGAGATCGCAGCGGAGCTCTGGCCCGTGGGCATCGTCGTCCTCTTGTTTGCCTAGGAGACACCTCTCGTCGCGGCCGCGCGTGCACGCGATCGAAGGCTGGTCGCGACAGCCGCGGCCGCCTATTCGGCTTTCCCCGTCCACGCCGGGCTCGATTGGGACTGGGCGATGCCGGTCACGGTTCTGACGGGCTTCGCCTGTGGCGCCGCCCTGCTTGCGAGCGCCCGCGACGCTTGAGCCGATCTTGAGCGCCTCGTGTGAGGCTCGGATCGGTGAACGAACAGCTCCACATCGACGCAGAAGGGCTCGCGGACGAGATTGCCCGCCACCTCGCGGTCGTTGGGGCCTTCAGGGCCGTGGACTGCGAGCCGACGTGGCGGCCGGACCCGACTGAACCCACACTCGAGCAGGGCACCGCAGAGCGCAGCATTCGGATCGAGGCGAGCGCTCACTGATTGAGGAGGACAGATGAGGCACAAGACCGCAATCGCAGGACTAGGTGTCATCGTCGTCGCGCTCGTCGCATCGCTGAGCGCCTCCGGGGCGTTTCCCGGCGAAACGGCAGGATCGTGTTCGGAACACTGCACGCGGGCGAGGACGAGATCTGGGTGATGAACGCCGACGGGAGCAACCGGCAGAACCTCACGCGCCACGACGGCGCGAAGATCTCGGACATCGACCCGCGCTGGTCGCCCGACGGCCGTCGCATCGTCTTCGCAAGCGATCCGACCGGCTCGATGCAGATCTGGGTCATGAACGCCGACGGCAGCGGCGCGACACAGCTGACCAGCCTGCCCGGTCAAAACCGATATCCGTCGTTCACCGCCGACGGAAAGCAGATCGTGTTCCAGTCCCTTGTCGACGGGAACTTTGAGGTCTATCGAATGAACGCGGACGGCACAGGAGTGACCAACCTCACGGACGACCCCAGCGTCGACTGGTCGCCCGCAACGGCGGCCCGTGGCAAGAAGATCGCGTTCACCAGCGAGCGCGACGGCAACGGCCACCTCTACGTCTGGTCGCCTGATGCACCGCTCGTGAGAGCCACGAACACTGCGGGATACGACTACATGGCGAACTGGTCTCCGAGCGGCAATGACCTCGTCTTCATCCGCAACCTGGACGGCGAGGACGAGATCTACACGGCGCACGCGGACGGAACGGGCGAGCGACGTCTGACGGACACACCAGGAGTAACAGAGTGGTTCCCGGCCGTCTCGCCGGACGGGACCAAGTTCACATACATGGCGTGCGTGCCGTCTTCGATCCCGACCGCGCCGAATCCGGACTGCTCGATCCACACGATGAACATCGATGGCGGCGGGGACATCGATCTTGCGTTTCCGCCCACACCGGTGACGTTCCCGTTCTCCGACGACTTCGACGACGACATCCGCGACGTCGACCACTGGAATCTCCTGCACGATGGGACCGGTGGCTTCGTCCAGGATACGAACGGCCGTGTAGAGCTGACGCTCGCGGCGGACGCTGAACCCAGTTCGGGGCCCTTCCCCGCCATTAGCGTGCGATACGGGTTCCAGTGCCTGCTCAGTGCCGACTACGACGCGCGCGTGGACTACGAGCTTCTGGACTGGCCCGCTTCCAACGGCGCGATGGTTCAGATGCATGCATTCTTTGCCGACGCGACGATCGGTCGACAGAGCCAGGACTGGGGCGAGTCCTACGCAGCATTCGTGCCGCCGAGCTCGTTCGACTCCGCTTCGACGCTCGATCAATCAGGGACCCTCCGCCTCGTTCGCACGGGGCCCACGTACACCAGCTACTACAGGAGCGGCGATACATGGGTAGAGCTTCTGTCCGCGCCGGCGGGCTCGAGCCCGGTGGTACTCACGTTGGAGCTCGTAAGTCACGGCGCCTTCGCACATCAGCAAGTGAAAGTCGCATTTGACAACTTCCACCTCGAGGCGAGCGACGTCGATTGCTCGTCGTCCGCACCGGACTGGCATCCGGACTGGCAGCCGCTCGGCAGGTAGCGCCCGCTACGCACGCAAGTAGGCGAGCACCGCCAGGACGCGGCGGTGCTCGTCTTGCGCCGGGAGCAGGCCGAGCTTCCAGAAGATCGAGTTGACGTGCGTCTCCACCGTCTTCGGGCTCACGACGAGCTTCTCGCAGATCCCGCGGTTCGAGAGCCCCTGAGCCATCAGCTCGAGCACCTCGCGCTCGCGCGGCGTGAGCTCGTCGAGCGGCCCCTCTGCGCGCTTGCGCCCGAGCAGCTGCGAGATGACCTCCGGGTCGATCGCCGTACCGCCCTTCCCCACTCGGCGCACGGCGTCGAGGAAGTCGTCGATCTCGAGCACCCTGTCCTTCAGCAGGTACCCGAAGCCCTCGGCCGACTCGCTCACGAGCGTGAGGGCGTGCGTCGCCTCGATCACCTGTGACAGGAGCAGCACGGCAACCTCTGGCTGCTCGGCGCGGATCAGGACGGCTGCGCGCGCACCCTCGTCCGTCTGCGTTGGCGGCATGCGCACGTCGACGATCGCGACGTCCGGCTTGAAGCGCCGAACCGCCTTCTGCAGCTCATCGGCATTCGCCGCCTGTGCGACGACGTCGAAGCCTCCGTCCGTGAGCACCCGTGCAAGCCCCTCGCGCAGGAGCACCGAGTCCTCGGCTATCACGACCCGCACGGGATCACCCCCCGAACGCGCGTGCCGGCGCCCGGCCGGCTCTGGACGAGCAGACGGCCACCGAGCGCCTCGACCCGGTCGGTCAGACCGCGGAGCCCGGAGCCGCCGTCGAGCGCGGCCCGCCCGCTCCCGTCGTCGGTGACCTCGACGACGAGCGCGCCGTTGTCTCGCCTCGCCTGAATCGACGCGTTCGACGCGCTCGCGTGCTTGACGACGTTGGTCAGCGCCTCGCAGGCGACGAAGTACGCCGTCGCCTCCACCTCGGGAGCGAAGCGCTCCTGGGTCGCATCGACCGCCACGGGCAAGGGAGCACGCGCGGCCAATGCCTCGAGAGCGTGCGCGAGGCCGCCCTGCGTGAGGATCCCCGGGTGGATCCCCTGCGCCAGCTCGCGCAGCTCCTCGACTGCGACCTGCAGCTCGTCGGCCGTCGACGACAGCAGGCGCTCGACCTCCGGATCCGCGGCGTCAGCCAGCTGCCGCTGCGCACTGCGCAGCTCGAGCGCGAGCGCGACGAGCCGCTGCTGGGCTCCGTCGTGGAGGTCGCGCTCGATCCTGCGACGCTCCTCGTCGGCAGCAGAGACGATTCGAGCCCGCGACTCCTGCACCGTCTCGAGCTGCGCGCGAACCTCCGCGTGTAGCCGCGCGTTCACGAGCGAAAGACGAGCTGCGGCTGCCACGGCTTCGACCAGCTTCGGCTCCTCGCGCAACGTCGGATCGTGGACGAGCACGGCCAGCCGCTCGGCGTCGTGCTCGACCCAGGTGACTGCCCTCGTCGGGCCGTCGTCCGGGACGACGAACGATGCGCCTGCGCCATCCACGAACTCCTGACGCTCGGGCAGCCACAAACCGACCTGAAGCGTCGGATCTCCGAGCGCAACCGCGAGCTCGTCCCGCAGCCCGTCGACCGGCGTCTGCTCGAGATGTACGACCAGCTCCCCCACGTGCACGCGGGCGAGTCGCGCGCGCAAGAGCCCCCAGAGCAGTGCAATGGGCAGCGCGATCAGTGCGAGCACCTGCCACCAGAAGAGGTCGATCGTGAATCCCGGAGGCGTGGACGAGAACGAGAGCACGCTGTCGAGGACGGCGCGCAACGCGGCGACGACGGCCGCAAGCAGCAGCGGCCACAGCACGCGGCGGGCCCTGGGCGTGGCCAGGTACAGCTTGCGCGCGATGAGCGCGATGAAGATTGCGGCCAAGGCGCCGTAGGCCGTTACCGCGTAGAGGTCCTGCAACAGGGACGCCGCCTCGTTGCTGGGCGCAACCACGATCAGGCTCTCGCGGGGTACCGGATCGAAGTAGCGGAGCTTCTGCCCGCCGTCGTGGACGAGCAGGATCGCGAGCGGGAAGGCGGTCGCCACGACGTAGGCGACTGTCAAGAAGGCCTTCTCCAGGCGGTCGGTCACGCGGCCCGACGGGTAGGCGAGCGCGACGTGCGCCACGAGCGCGTACCCGACCTCGCCGAGGAGGAAGAAGACCGTGAATGCGACGTCGTCGTGGCTGTACCGGAACTGACGCGCGAGGAGAGCGAAGCAGACGGCGACCATGAGCGGCCCGAGCCGATTGTCGGGTCGCCGCCTCCACGCGACGAGACCGGCGACCAGGAACGACCACGCAGCCGCGACGCTGGCCATCGACCTCGCCGTGGTGGTGAGCGGCAGGTTGTCCATCTGCACGCGGTAGGCGACGACGCCGAGCACGACCCCGGCGATTGCGAGCGCGACCTGGATCCAGCGCGTCCTCGTCACGTCCGCATCGTCACACGGTCGAAGGGCTGAGTAAACGGGGCGCTCCCCGGCTTCGAAACCAGGGAAAACCCCGAGGCGAGTCCAAAGCGCGCCCGGTTACCGCGGAGGCTCGTACATCACACGATGGCCGCATGACCACGACACAGCACATACAGCTCGCGTCGCGCGACGAACGGGGCTTCCACCGACTCGTCGCGCGGCTCGCGGAGCCGGCCCTGGCCGTGTTCCTCTTCGCGCTCGTCACGGGCGCATGGCTCGCGTTCTTCACGTTCGTCCCGTTCGACTTCACGCCCCATCCAGGTCGATGAGCGCCGTCGTCAACGACGTTCACTCGCGGCTCAACGCGACCGAAGTCGACACCGTCGCGCCGGTCGACTCGCTCGAGTCGATCGGCGCGGCACTCGATCGCGCCCGCTCCTCGGGCCGGTCGGTCTCGGTCGCAGGCGGCCGGCACGCGATGGGTGGGCAGCAGTTCTGCTCCGGGGGCGTGCTGCTCGACACCCGCCCGCTGTCTCGCGTGCTCGCGCTGGACGAGGAGAAGGGGCTCATCGAGGTCGAGACGGGCATCCAGTGGCCTGCGCTCGTCGAAGCTCTCGCGGAAACGGCGTGGGCGATTCGTCAGAAGCAGACGGGCGCCGACGATCTCTGCATCGGCGGCGCGGTCTCGGCCAACGTCCACGGCCGCGGGCTCGCCTACGGGCCGTTCGTCTCGGATCTGGAGAGTCTCGTCGTCGTCGGGCCGGACGGCGTCTCCCGCACCTGCTCTCGCGACGATAACGCCGACCTCTTCCGCCTCGTCTGCGGCGGTTACGGCCTCTTCGGAGTCGTGTACTCCGCCACCCTTCGGCTCGATCGCCGTCGCAAGGTCGAGCGAAACGTGCGCCTCGCGCACGCGAGCGAGCTTGACACTGCGTTCGCGGAGCGGATCGCCGACGGCTACCTCTACGGCGACTTCCAGTTCGCGATCGACCCGAGGTCGTCTCACTTCCTCCAGCACGGCGTCTTCTCGTGCTATCGGCCCGTCCCCGACGACACGCCGCTCGGTGCTGACACCAAGCTGTCTGCCGAGGACTGGAGCCGGCTGCTCCACCTCGCGCACTCGGACAAGCCGCGCGCGTACGAGGTCTACGCGGCGCACTACCTCGCGACCTCGGGGCAGGTGTACCTCTCCGACCGGCACCAGCTCGCGACGTACGTCCCCGGCTACCACTGGCCTGGGTCGAGTGAGATGATCAGCGAGCTCTACGTTCCGCGGCCCCTGCTCGCGGACTTCCTGGTAGTGGCCGCACGCGACCTGCGGGCGCTCGAGGCGGACGTCGTCTACGGCACCGTCCGCCTGATCGAGCGCGACGACGCGAGCGTGCTCGCCTGGGCGCGCGAGCCCTGGGCGTGCGTCGTCCTGAACCTCCACGTCGAGCACACGCCGAACGAGGTCGAACGCGCAGCCGTCGCGTTCCGGCGGCTCATCGACCTCGCGCTCGACCGAGGCGGGAGCTTCTACCTCACCTATCACCGGTGGGCGACGCGACGCCAGCTCCTGGCCGCGTACCCGCAGCTGCCCGTGTTCCTGGAGGCGAAGCGCAGGCACGATCCCGGCGAGCTTCTGCAGAGTGACTGGTACCGCTGGCTCTGCTCGACGATCGAGCTCGCGGAGGCCGCATGATCCGCAGCCTCGCCGTTCTGGCCGCCGCCTACCGAGGCAGCATCCGGCCGTGCGTTCGCACGCGCATCGCGGGAGTCGACTCGATGGTCGCTCGGCCGAAGCGCGGCGACGGGCCCGTCGTCCTCTACGCGAACGCCGCGACGCCGCGCGGAGTCGACGAGCCGGCCGTCGGCCGCTTCCTCGGCGGGCTGGCACGCGCGGGCTTCGTCGCCGTCGCGCCCGAGCTTCCCTGCGTGAGGTACGGCGAGGTGACGCCTGCAACCGTCGACGCTCTCGTCGCAGTCGCCGATGCCGCCGGCAGGCGGGTCGCGTTGATCGGGGCCTCGACGGGAGCCGGCCTGGTGATCCTCGCCGCGAGCGATCCACGACTCGCTCCGCGTGTAACCGCCGTGACCTCCGTCGTGCCCTTTGCGAGCCTGCGGAACATCCTCGAGCTCGGAACGACCGGCTTTTACGACGGGCGGCCGTTCGCAGCCGCGCCCCTCGTCGCCTCCGCGGCCGGGCGGTCACTTGCCGCGTCGGCGCCCGACGACCCCGGGGTCCCTGCGCTCCTCGGCAACCGCGATCCGCGTTGCTTCGACGAGCTCTACGAGGAACTGGCGCCCGCGACGCGGTCCCTGGTGGAGGAGCTCTCGCCGGTGCGGCGCGTCCGTGACGTTCTCGCGCCTGTCGAGATCGTGTCGGCACCCGACGATGCGTTCTTCCCCGTCGCGGAGTCACACACTCTCGCGGAGGCGGGACGTGACGTTCGCCTCACCGTCACGCCAGCGCTGACCCACGTCTGTCCGCGTCTGCGGCCGGGACTGGTACGCGTTGCCGCAGTGCTCGACCGGACGCTGGCGCGCGCGGCTAACGCCGAGCGGCCGGCGACTGTCCTCGAGCCCTCGCCGGCCTGGTGAGCACACTCCTTTCCGAGCCGCTGAAGTTCGTGCTCGTCGGGGCGGGCGGGTTCGTTCTGAACGTCTTCCTCTTCGTGGCGCTTTTCGATCTCGGCGCCTGGTATCTCGCCGCCTCGGTTCTCGCTTACCTGGCGTCGAACGCGGCGATGTACGTCGGGAACCGCTACTTCACGTTCGGCCTCTCCCACGATGGCTTCCTCGCCGCCTATCTCCGCTATGCGGTGGTCGGCGGCGTCGTCGCGGCGCTGACCGCTCTGCTCCTCGCGGCGTTCGTCGAAGGACTCGGTGTAGATCCCAGGCTCGGGCAGGCCCTCGCTCTCAGCGTGCTCGTGCCTTTCTCGTTCCTCCTGAGCAAGCGGTTCGCCTTCAGGCTCCGCACGGATACCGCGTAGGGAATTTCCCCACTCGCTACTCCTTTCAAGATCCTGATTTCTCCGATAAGAGATCAGATCAATTCTGATGTGAAATATCCCTTCAGGTTTGAGCATCCGGCGCATGGAAATCGAGCGCCGGAATTGCGAAGCGATTAGTGACTCGTTAGCCGTCTGTGGTTGGCGGTTAGGGGTCGGATCGAGCGTGACCGGCGCACACGGAAACCCGGAGAGGAGGAACGATGCGCCAGGTCACCTCACTGCACCGCACGCTCGTCGTGCTCGCAGTCGGTCTACTCGCGCTCGCGGCCCCGCTCGTCGCATATGCCGACGGCGGCAGCCCGGGAGTCGGCTAAACATACTGCTGATCTCGGACGCAAGGCCCGCCCACCGCGGGCCTTGCTCATTCTTTCAGGCGGTTGCGAGCGGAGCCTCGAGGATCCGAAGCGCCGCCACATTTCCCTTCTGCCTATAGAGAAGGACCGCCGTCTCGCGAGCATCCTCGCTCTCAGGTCGTCGGCCAGCCGCTGCGAGAACAGTTGCGAGCGACCCATAGCCCTTGGCGCGCCGGTTCAGGTCGTCGGTTCCATCCGCTATCGCCAGGCCATCTCGCGCCAGTCGTTCGGCGACATCAAATGCGCCTCTTGTTGTCTCGATCTTGGCTTGCACGGGATACCACATCATCTGAGCCTGAATGTCGTCCGGCGCCGCGTATCTCCTCGCGACGGCGGCCCATTCCTCAGCCTCGTCGAGGCGCTCGAGCATGAGCAAAGCCTCGGCGAGATCGCTCGCCCTGCTTGCGAGGTGGCTGTACGCACCGGATCTCTCGAGGTCTAGGCAAAGCTGGCGGAGAACAGCCTCGGCCTGCACAGCGTTTCCCGCGAGAAGCTCAACCTCCCCGAGCACTGTGATCGGGTAGGTCCGAAGTTGCGCGCGCAGGCCCAAGTCCTCGAAGACCGATCGCGCTGCACCTATCACGGCGCGGGCCTGCTCGAATTCGCCTAGCTGGGCCACGAGCCCACCGAGAAACGTGTCCACGTTCGCGGAGCCCTCGAGGTCGGTTTCGACCCGATCGCGAAGCGTTTCAAGGCGCATGATGGCGTCCGCCACCGGTGTCGGCCCCCAGTAGAGCGAGACGCCAATCTGCCCCAGACAGACCGAGAGCGGCCAGCCCGCGGACTCGTACCGCTCGAGGGCACGTTCGGCCGCGGCCGTCCACGCGGCGTGGTTCCCGTGACGGCCGCCGCCTACCCAACCCGAAAGCAGCAGCGCGCGACCGACCGCTCGATCGTCACCAAGATGCTCGAAGATCGGGAGACCGCTCTCGATCGCATCGAGCAGAGCATCGGCCGTGCGACCGACCTCGTTACGAAGGCGGATGAATTCAAGCTCGATTCGCGCGCGCGCCTGAGTGTTGACTCGTTCCGGTGACTCAGGCTCCTTGAGCACGCCTTCCAGCAGATCGACCGCCCGGTCCGTCTCCTGTTGCGCGTAGTACGCAAGTGCGAGGTCGCAGACAACATCGCTTCTGGCTATGTCGTCAGCAAGGAGCTGGGATGACCGCTCGAGCATACTGCTCGCCGCAGGAATGTCGCCCCGTTTGAGAGCCCTCAAACCAGCCGATCGCAGCCGTCGGCCGCCATCGTCGGCAAGCCTCTCAGTCCGTCGATCGGACTCGCCGAGCTCGGATCGCAGCCGGTACGCCTGCTCGAGGTGGTACCCCACGAACTCGTCGGGCCCGGCGAGATCGGGAAGTGTCTCATCGAGCCGGTCCGCATATCGCTCGTGCAATTCCGCCCGCAGCCGCTTCGGGGCCGAGCGGTACACCGACTCCTGCACGAGCACGTGCCGAAATCCGAACTCGGCATTCTCCACTCGCCGGACAAATCCGCGGTCGGCCAGCGCATTCAGGTGGGCGTCGGCAGTCGGTGCCGCATCCGGGTCGAGCAACGACGTGAGGTCTTCGGCGGAGAAGACCTTGCCGATGACTGCTCCGCGCTCGAGCACAGCACGCTCGCCGGGCCCGAGCCGGTCGAGGCGGGCGGCGAGCAGCGCCTGAACCGTTTCCGGCAACTGTGTTTCGACGAGGCCGCCCTCCAGGGCGAACGCGAGGAGCTGCTCGAGGAAGAACGGGTTGCCCTCGGCGGCTGCGACGATCCGGGCGCGCTGGTCCGATTCGAGCACTGCTCCGCCGAGCCCGTCGACGAGCGCCTCCGTCTCGTCGGCCGAGAGCACATCCAGAGCGACCTTCACGACGTTGTCGCGGCCTTCGAGGAACTCGGGCCGGTCTTCGAGGAGCTCCTCTCGAGCGATGCAGGCGACGAGGATGGGAGCGCTGCCCTTGTCGACGAGGTGCTCGACGAGCTCGAGGAACGTGGGCTCCGCCCAGTGAACGTCGTCGAAGACCAGCGCAAGCGGCCGCTCGCGGGTGAGAGCCTCGCAGAACCGGCGGAGTAGCCACGCGATCTCCGGCGCCGGGGGAGGAGTCTCGGCCTCCAATGCTGCGACGACGGCCGCGCGTTCCTCGCTCTCGGACGCTTGCGCGACGACCTCGCGGAGCGGCGAATAGGTGACGCCCTCTCCGTACGACAGACAGCGCCCCCAGTGCACGGTGACGCCCTTCGCACGTCGCGTCAGCTCGGCGACGAGGCGCGACTTCCCCACACCGGGCGGGCCGACGACGAGCGCCGCGCGCGCCGAGCCATCGTCGATCGCACGCCTCAGCGCCCTTCGCAGCGCGGCGAGCTCGCGCCTGCGCCCCACGAGTGGGGCCTCCGCGCGAGTCTCGAACGCGGGTGTCGTCGGCGCCAGCTCCACGAGCCGGTACGCGCGAACCGGCTCACGCTTGCCCTTGATCCCGAGCTCGCCCAGCGGATCGAGTACAGAGGCGTGGTCGATGAGCCTGCCGGCGAGCCCGCCCACGACTATCTCGTCCGAGCCCGCTGCCTCTTCGAGACGCGCTGCGATGCCGACGGCCTCGCCTGTGACGAGCCGCTGCCGAGCCTCGGTCGGAGTGGCCACGACCTCTCCCGCCTCGAAGCCTATCCTGACCTCGAGCCCCATCCCGTGCTCGCGGACGAGCTGCTCGTTCAGCGAGGCCACCCCGACCTTGATGTCGAGCGCAGCGCGTGCCGCGCGCAATGCGTCGTCCTCGTGCGAGACCGGGATGCCGAACGCGGCCATGACTGCGTCCCCCGCGTACTTCTCGACGGTACCCCCGTGGCGGGTGATCGCCGCGGAGACGGCCTCGAAGTAACGCCGCAAAACGAGGCCGAGCGCCTCGGCGTCGAGAGCCTCCGCGAGCGCCATCGACTCGACGACGTCGACGAAGAGGATCGTGACGAGCCGCCGAAACTGCATCGCCGGCTTCGCGAGCGGAGCCTCCTCCAGCAGCAGGGACTCGTCCTGCCGCAGGATCGCGGCCTCGAGCTCCTTGAGCTCGCGCCCGGGGTCGATCCCCAGCTCGTCGACGAGCATCGCGCGCGCATCGCGGTACTCGGCCAGCGCGTCGGCCTGGCGGCCCGAGCGGTACAGAGCGAGCATCAGCTGGGCGCGGGTCCGCTCGCGCAAGGGCTGCGTCTGGACGAGTGCCTCGAGCTCCGAGACGAGCTCGGCATGGCGGCCGAGTGCGAGGTCCGCCTCGACGCGCTGCTCCAGCACAACGGTTCGGAGCTCCTCCAGCCGGGCGATCTCGGTCTGGGCGAACGGTTCGTAGAGGAAGTCCGCCAGCGCGGGCCCGCGCCAGAGCGCGAGCGCCTCCCGCAGTGCAAGTTCTGCCGACGCTGCTTCACCACCCGCGAGCGCAGCGCTCCCCTCACTCGCGAGCCGTGAAAAGCGATGCATGTCCACGCGCCCCGGATCGACCTCGAGCGCATACCCGGGCGCACGGCTCGCGATCACGGGGCCGAGCGCCTTGCGGAGCTGGGAGACGTAGACCTGGACGGCGTGCGCTGCCGTCTCGGGCGGGTCTCCCGGCCACAGCGCCTCGATCAGCCGGTCGACCGACGCGACGCGTCCGGACTCGAGCGCGAGGACGGCGAGGAGCGCCCTCCGCTTCTGCCCGCCGAGCGAGACGCGAACGCCGTCGCGGTCGACCTCGACCGGGCCGAGAAGGCGAATCTCGAGCTCTGGGGTGCCTGCCCGGCTCGCTGCGTCCATCTGTGACCCCTAGGTGCGTGTTGCGATCGCACCTTCTCACGGTGGGGGCGGGATTTCCAACTCCCTTGAGCCGGCCTTGAGCCTCCCCGCACACCCTGCAGGCATGGTAGTCCCACCCAGGAGGTCACCATGGCTGCTCTCGTCGTCGTCAGCGTCTCGCCCGCGAACGGAATGTCAGGTGAGGAGGGCCGAATCGGGATATTTCCGGGGGGAGCGACGCCGACGATGTACCCAGCCGACACGCCGTTCTGGGTGGGGTACGGGTTCGCGGCGGATCCGCAAAACCGCGTGGGTCTGGACGAGGCCGCGACACGGTTCGAGCTCGACCTGGACGGGAAGCCCGTCGCGATGCTCACCGACGTCCAGTCGGATGCCGACGTGCCCGTCCGGAAGACCGACATCGCCGAGTTTCCGGCCGGCTTGCCGGCAGGCTGGCACGACTTCACCGGCCGCTGGTACGACGCCGGCCGGTTGACCCTCTCGAGCCGCGCCGCCATTCAGTTCGTCGAGCCTTGAGCGTTTCTTGAGGCGCCTTTCCGAACCTCCGGCCATCACCAGGACGCGCTGACCAGGAGGGCCGGCGCACGAAAGGGAGGTTCGATTAGATGAAGCGTTTCCTGACTGTGCTTCTCGTCGCAGCCGCTGCCACATTCGTCGTAGCGATGCCGGCGGGCGCAGAGCAAAGCTACTCGGACCCGAACGGCGACGCCGGGGCGGGAACCGACATCACCTCGATCACGGTCCGGAACGACCAAGCCGGCCTGATCTCGATCCAGGTCGTCTCCGCGAGCCCGATCGTCGGCAACCACGCAGTGGCCGTGTTCATCGACGCCGACAAGAACCCCGCGACGGGGGACGACGGCGACGAGGCGTGGATGTTCGGCGGCCCGTTCGTCGGGGCTGCCTTCTTCACCTGCACGTCGGCGGGGTGTTCCGCGGCGAACCCGCCGGGGTTCGCAGCGCGCGCGGCAGGGCCGAACATCACGGAGTTCACGTTCAACCGATCGGGGATCGGCAACACCGTCGGCTTCAACTTCGTGGCGCTCAGCCTCAGCATCGATCCGCCGAACATCAACTTCTGGGACATCACGAGCTCCTTCACGTACGACCTCGTCTTCCCGCAGTGCGGCAACGGGAAGGACGACGACGGAGACGGCACCGTCGACAGCCAGGATCTCGGCTGCTCGTCCGCGACGGACGACAACGAGGCCGACGACCCCGTGAACGTGCGGCTCGGTCCCGCGAAGGCGAAGCCCGCCGCGCCGAAGGCGGGGTCCGTGGTCACGATCTCGGCCACGACGACACGCGTCGAGACCGGGAAGCCACTCGAGAGCGGCAGCGTCAGCTGCATCGCCACGGCTGCGGGCAGGAAGCTGCGAGCGTCGGGCTCGGTGGTCGGGGGCAACGCGGTGTGCAAGCTGAAGCTCCCGAAGACCGCCGCCGGCAATGCCGTTCGCGGCTCGATGACGGTCACCTACAAGACCGCGAAGGCGAAGAGCGCGTTCTCGTTCCGCGCCAGGTAGGGATGCAGCGAGAGATCGACCGCCGGCGAACAGTCTGTCCCGCGCCGGCGGTCGTCTCTTCGGGGGAGGGACGAATGCCCGCATCCGCGGGCATTCGTCCTTTGAGCGTTTCTTGAACGTGTTGCGCCACCCTCGGACTACATCACGAGAGGAAGTGTCAGATGTACGAACTCAGAACGAAGCGACCGAGCACAGCGCTCGCCGTCGCGATGGTGGCGTTGTTCATCGCCCTCGGAGGAACGGCCGGCGCCGTCGTTACCGCCGCGGTGCCGCTGGCCAAGCGTGCGCTCGTCGCGGACAACTCGAAGAAGATCAGCGGCCTGACGGCAGCGCAGCTCGGCGCAGCTGCGACGCAGCCGCCGCTGCGCGAGTCTCCGGCCGGGCCACGTCCGGCGAGCTCGGCGGCCGGTCTCATCACCGTCAAGACGTCGACGACCTCGCTCGGCCCCGACGGCCAGGGCCCCTTCACGATCAGCTGCGATCCGGACCAGAAGGTCATGGGCGGCGGCTTCTCGTCCAACGGCGACGTCTACAGCTGGGACTCGCACCCGGCGAGCGACTCGGGGTGGAGGCTGTACCTCGACAACGCGAACGAGACGGCGGGCGCGAGCATCACGCTCTATGCCACCTGCCTGAAGTAGGCGATGGGCCGGCCGACGCGCACTCCGCTCCTCATTGCCGCTACGGTCGTCGCGGCGTGTGCGCTGGCCGGCGGCTGGCCGATGTACGAGCCGTCGGGGAGCCACCCCCCGACGTGGACTGCGCGCGCGATTCCCCACGCCGACGTCACGCCGTCGGCAGCGCGCGTCGCTCGCGTCAACTCGTCGTGGTCGGGGGGAGCGGTCACGACGTCCACCGGCGAGGCGCTGACCGTGTACGTGTCGTCCGCGCTCCCCGCCGAGCTCGGCACGGCACAGACCTGGGCGGAGTTCCTCGCGCACCTCGTCCACGGCTCGGAGCTCGCGGCGCTCACGGCGTACATCGCGCCACTGTCCGAGATCGAGGACATCTGCGGCCAGGGAGCGCTCGGCTGCTACGGAGGAAACCGCCTGGCCGCGATGGGCGAGACGACCTACGGAATCACAGCAGCCGAGGTCGTCCGGCACGAGTACGGGCACCACGTCGCCGGCAATCGGCTGAACCCGCCGTGGAGCGCGATCGACTGGGGACCCAAGAACTGGGCCTCGGGCGCGCGCATCTGCCGGCGCGCCGTCGACGGGAGTGCGTACCCCGGCGACGAAGGCGATTACTACGAGCTCAACCCGGGTGAGGCCTGGGCCGAGACGTACCGACTAATGGACGAGCGGAAGGCGGGCGCAGCGGGCTCCGGGTGGCAGCTCATCGACCCGAGCTTCTACCCGGACGAGCTCGCGCTGCAAGCGGCGGAACGAGACGTGTCCCAGCCCTGGAGTTCGAGCACGAAGACCACGTACCGCCACCGCTTCACCGCGAAGAGCTCGCGACTGTGGTCGCTCGCGATTGCGACGCCGCTCGACGGCGACATGGCTGTCACGGTCCGGCTTCCGAAGGGCGGCATGCACGACGTCTTTCTCGTGGATCGCCAACGCGGAGTAATCTTCGGGGCGGCGCTCTGGTCGGGCGCGAGCGAGAAGCGGTTCACGACAACCGTGTGCGGGACACGCGCGCTGCTGCTGAAGGTGCGTCAGCGCGGCGCGTTCGGGCTTGTGCTCGCGACCGTCGAGAAGCCCTGACGAGCGTCAGGGCACGACGGGCTCGACGGCGCCGACCGCCTCGCCGTCGTCGTGCCGCCACGCGATGGCCGCGAACACGATGGCCATCCACGTGATGCCGAGGACGACGGCCGTGAACAGCGGCACGACGCCCCAGTGCTCGAGAATCTGCCCCGCGACGAGGAAGCCCAGCGGAGCGGCCAAGGTGTTCGCCGAGATCACGGCGGTCATCACCTTGGCGCGGAGATGTTCGGGCGTGCGGGCGGTGAGGACGGCGATGATCGGCCCGTTCACGAGCGGGGTGAAGAACGTCGCTGCGAACAGCGCGACGAACACGACCGGCCAGGGCGGCAGGAACGGGAGCACCCAGAGCGGAACCGCGAACGCGAGGATCCCGAGCGCCGCGAGGCGAAGCGGCGCGATCGTCTTCACGATCACGACCGCGGCGACGCTCCCGACGACCGCGCCTGCGCCGAGCGCGGCGTAGAAGAGCCCGGCGATCCAGGCGCTGCCGTCGAACTCGTCGTAGGCATAGACGGGCAGCCCGGCGGACATGCCGGCCCCGAGGAGCCCGAACACGACCGTCGTCGCCGCGAGCGGAGTCAGCAGCTTGTCGGAGAGCACGAACCGGAGACCAGCGAGGACGCCGTGCTGCGCGCCTGCCGTCACCGACTTGCGGCGTGGGACGAAGACGAGGACGAGGACGAACGCGATCAGGTACGTCGCCGCGTCGACGTAGAGCACGTTCGGCGCGCCGATGAACGGGATGAGCAGGCCCGCGAGCGCCGGGCCGACGAGGGCCGCGAGCGCTGTCCCGCCTTCGATCGCGCTGTTCGCCTGCGACATGCGCCGCTCGTTCTCGCCGACGAGCTCGGGGAGAATCGTCCGCTGCGCGGCGAAGTACGGCGGCATGAAGCAGCCGAGGAGGGCCACCATCCCGAGCAGCAGCCCGAAACTCAGGACTCCGGCCGAGTGGAGGATCGGGATCGCGGCGAGGATCGGCGCGCGGCAGACGTCCGCGACGAGCATGGTCGTGCGCGACCCGAGCTTCTGGACGAGGGTCCCGCTCGGAATGCCGAGAATCGCCATTGGCAGGATCTCGGCGGCGAGAACGAGGGTCATCTTCCCCGGCGAGCCCGTCGTGACGAGCACGAACCATGGAAGCGCCAGGTACGTCATGCGCGTCCCGAGCACCGAGACGGTCTCGGCGGCAACGAGCGCGGACACAGCGGTCCTCTTCACGCCTGTCGCCGCCGAGGTGATCATGCCGCGGCATAATAAAACGTCTGTACGGTTTTGTAAAGTAGGATCCGAACCGATGCCGAAAATCTCCGAAGAGCGCAAGACCGAGCGGCGCGAGCAGATCCTCGAGGGAGCTCGCCGCTGTTTCGCCGAACACGGCTACGAGGGCGCGACCGTCGCGAGGCTCGAGCAGGAGATTGCGCTCTCTCGCGGAGCGATCTTCAACTACTTCCCCTCCAAGGAGGATCTGTTCATCGAGCTCGCCGTACGCGACAGCGCTCGCATGTCAGAGGTCTGGATCAACGAGGGTCTCGATGCCGTCGTCCGCGAGGTCGTCGAGCTCGACCCCGACTGGCTCTCCGTGTATCTCGAGCTGTTCCGCCGCGTGCGAACCGATCCGGACTTCCGGGAACGCATCGAAGCGCGGCAGAAGCAGGTCGCTCCTGCGAACAAGGCCCGCATCGAGCAGGCCCAGCGTGACGGGGAGTTCCGGGACGACCTCGGGGCGAAGGAGCTCGGAACGTTCGTGAACCTCGTCTTGAACGGCCTCGCCCTCATGCGAGCCGGGGGCGAAGAGCTGCCGAGCACCGAGCTGGTGCTCGCTCTGCTTCGAGACGCTATTGGAACGCGAGCTCGTCGCGATACGCCTGCGCGTACACCCGCCTGACGCGCTCCACCTCGTCGACGTAGTCACGGGTCTCCGGGAAGGCGATCCCGGCGCCATCGCGCTGCCAGCGGTCGACGTTCCCCTGCCCGGCGTGGTACGCGGCGAGCGCGAGAGTCATGTCGCCGTCGTAACGCCCGCGCAGGTGGTCGAGGTACCAGGAGCCGTAGCGCACGTTGATCTCCGGGTCACGCAGGTCGGCGACGACGAAGCGCGCTCCACCCGTGCGGAGCGCAATTCCCTCCGCCGTCTCCGGAAGGAGCTGCATGAGGCCGATGGCGCCTGCGTCGGACTCGGCGTTCGGGTCGAACCGGCTCTCCGCGTAGACGACCGCCGCGAGAAGCGCCGGGTCCAGGTCGTAGTTCCTCGCGTGCCCGCGAACGATGCGCTCGTACTCGAGGGGATAGCGCGCGCGCAGGTACCAGTCCGGCTCGGACTGCACCACCCACGCGGCCCCGACGGCGACGGCCAGAACGAACGCGGCTGAGACGACGATGATCCGCAACGGTGGAGGCCTTGTGACACTGTGTCACTTGGCGAGTTGGGCGCCCGGGGTCTGGTGCTCCGACGTCAGGGTAGCCACGACCTCCGCCACCCACGCATCGAGCTGCTCGGGCGTCCCGGTGTTCACGTACGTGAAGTCGGCGCGCTTCGCCTTCCCGCGATCGGGGATGAGGCGAGCCTCGCGCTCGTCGGTCCTCCCTCCGCGCCGCGCCTCGCGAAGCTTGCTCGGCGCGGTGACGACCACCACCTTGTCGAACCGCTTCTCCGCACCCACCTCGTACAGCAGCGGCACCTCGGTCACGCAAACCTCGGGCGGGTTGGGCAGCGCCGCGAGCTGCTCGCGCCACGTCATGTACTCGCGCGAAACGAGCGGGTGCAGCAGCTTCTCGAGGAAGTCGAGCGCTGCGCGGTCCCTGAAGACCCGCCGTGCGATTCGCTCACGATCGGGCGCTCCGTCATCGCCGAGGATCTCCTCGCCGAGACGCTCGACGAGCGCACGCTTCACGTCCGGGTCCGTCGCGAGCAGGTGATGGACGATCTCGTCGCTCGATACCGTCGCCGCGCCGTGACGACGAAAGGCCTCGAGCGCCGTCGACTTGCCGGCGCCGATCCCACCGGTGATCGCGACCGCGAGCGGGCGGCTCAAGAAGGCGGCTAGTCGGTCTCGGACCGCTCGAGACCGGTCTCGGCGTCCCCCGACTCCTCGGACGCTTCCGGTTCGGCCTCTGCATCTTCGAGCTCGACCTCGGCAACCACCTCTTCGGCGATCTCCTCGGCCTCCTCGGCCCCTTCGTCCTCGACAGCGACGGCCGAGGACGTCGGGAACGCCTCCTCCGAGAGCTTGAGGTCGGGCATCGCGTGCACCGACTCGGCGCCGTCCGCACGCGGAACGGGCACGTCGCCCTCCTCGACCCGCTTGAGTGAGAGCGAGAGACGCCTCCGCTCGCCGTCGATCTCGAGGATGCGAACGTTCACCGCATCGCCTTGCGACACGACCTCGCGCGGGTTCTCGACGTGGTGCGGAGCGAGCTCGGAGATGTGGACGAGGCCCTCCACGCCCGGGAGGATCTCCACGAAGGCGCCGAACGTCACGACCTTCGCCACGCGCCCTTCGACGACGTCGTCCTCGCGGTACGAGTCGAGCACCTGCTGCCACGGGTCGGTCTGGGTCTGCTTGAGACCGAGCGAGATCCGCTGGCGCTCGCGGTCGATGTCGAGCACCTTGACCTTGACGGTCTGGCCGATGTCGAGCACCTCGGACGGGTGGTTCACGTGGCTCCAGCTGAGCTCGGAGATATGGATGAGACCGTCCATGCCGTCGAGGTCGACGAAGGCGCCGAAGTCGACGATGTTGGAGATCTGACCCTCGATGACGTCGCCGGGGCTGAGCCGGTCGAGGATCGCCTGGCGCATCTCCTTGCGCTCGTCCTCCAGCACGGCGCGCCGGGAGAGCACGACGTTGTTGCGCGAGCGGTTCAGCTCGATGACCTTGCAGCGAAGCTCCTTCCCCAGGAACTCGTCGAGGTCCTGCACGCGCCTGATGTCCACGAGCGAGGCGGGCAGGAAGCCGCGTACGCCGAGGTCGAGGATGAGGCCGCCCTTGACGACCTCGATCACCTTTCCGGTGACGGGCTCCCCGGATTCGGCGGCGGCCTCGATGCGCTTCCACGCGAGCTCGAAGCGCGCGCGCTTCTTCGAGAGGATGAGGCGACCCTCGGCGTCCTCCTTCGTGAGGACGAGCGCGTCGATCTCCTCGCCGACGGCGACCTCGTCCGCCGGATTCACCGACCGCCGAATTGTCAGCTCGGCAACAGGGATGACGCCTTCGGACTTGTAACCGATGTCGACGAGCACCTCGTCCTTGTCCACGCGCACGACCGTTCCGTGGACGACCTCACCCTCGTTGATCTCCGGGAAGGCAGCGTCGTAGTCGGGCACGAGCTCCCCGTCGGGGCCTGTCGTCCACACCCCTTCTTCGGCGGCAGCGGGCTTTTCGGCGATGTCGTTCGCCATCGGAGCGCGGAGTATAGCCGGATGCGGCGAGAATTCCCGTCAAGCGTGGCCCGGCCCCGATCACCCACTTTCATCGGTTAGAAACCCTGCGTGCGCCTCACCCTCGTCCGCAGCGCGACCGTCATTCTGGAGCTCACGGGCAAGCGGCTCCTCGTCGATCCCATGCTCGACGACGTGGGCGCGCGGCCGCCGATCCAGGGCACGCGGAACCCGGTTCCGAACCCCACGGCGCCGCTTCCGTTCCCGGCCGAGGAGGTCGTCCGCGGCCTCGACGCGGTAATCGTGACCCATCGTCACCGCGACCACCTGGACGCGCGCGGCGAGGAGCTGGTCCCGCGGGACGTTCCGGTCTTCTGCCAACCCGAGGACGAAGATGCTCTGCAGGTCCTTGGCCTCGACGCCCGCGCGATCGTGGACGAGCTGGAATGGGATGGGCTGCACATCGTGCGGACGCCGGCGCGCCACGGCTCGGGTGCGATCGCGGAGGCGCTGGGGCCGGTCAGCGGGTTCGTGCTCGACGGCCTGTACCTGGCGGGAGACACGGTCTGGTACTCCGGGGTCGCGGAGACGATCGATCGCCATCGGCCCCGCGTCGCTGTCGTGAACGCCGGCGGCGCCGAGTTCACGGAGGGAGGGCTGATCGTCATGGGCGTCGACGACGTTCGCGAGGTAGCGGCACACGTCCCGACGGTCGTCGCAGTGCACCTCGAGGCGTTGAACCATTGCTTCCTCACGCGCGCTGAGCTCCGCGCTGCACTTCCCGACGTGCTCGTGCCGAACGACGGGGAGACGCTCGAGCTTCCGGTCTAGGCCTTCGCCTCGGCCCAGTCGTCGCCGACGCCGATGTCGACCGCAAGCGCGGGATCGAGCGGGTAGGCGCCCACCATCTCCTCACGCACGAGCTCCCGGACCTTCGTCACCTCGGTCTCCGGCACCTCGAGCAGGAGCTCGTCGTGCACCTGGAGGACGAGGCGCGCACCCCGCCCCTCGGCTCGTAGCCGGTCGTGGATCGCGACCATGGCCACCTTGATGATGTCCGCATTCGAGCCCTGCATGACGAAGTTCACGGCCACACGCTCGCCGAACCCGCGTGTCTGCCGGTTCGAGGCGCGGAGCTCCGGAACGGGGCGCCGGCGGCCGAGCAGGCTCGTCGCGTAGCCGTCCTCCCCCGCCTGCACGATCGTCCGCGCGATGAACGCCTGCACGAGCGGGAAGCGCGCGAGATACGCATCGATGTACGCCTGCGCCTGCTCCTTGGGGATGTCGAGGTTCTCCGAGAGGCCGAAGGCCGAGATCCCGTAGACGATTCCGAAGTTGATCATCTTCGCGACGTTTCGCTCGTCCTTCATGAGTGTCGCGGGATCCTTCCCCAGCACCTCGGCCGCCGTCGCGGTGTGGATGTCCTCCCCGCGGGCGAAGGCGTCCCGAAGCTTCGGCTCGCCCGACACGTGCGCGAGGATCCGCAGCTCGATCTGCGAGTAGTCGGCTGACAGAAGACGGTGCCCCGGCTCGGCGACGAACGCCGAGCGGATCTCGCGTCCGAGCTCGGTGCGGATCGGGATCGCCTGGAGGTTCGGGCGCGTCGTCGAGAGACGTCCCGTCGCAGCGACGGTCTGGTTGATGGTCGTGTGCAGCCGGCCGTCCTCGCCGATGAGGGTCGGCAGCGGGCCGAGGTAGGTGTTCACGAGCTTCGTCAGCTCGCGCCACTCCTCGATCGCCGGCACGATCTCGTGGTCGGCCCTGATGGCGCGGAGCACCTTGCTGTCCGTCGAGTAGCCGGTCTTTCCCTTTCGGCCGGGAGTGAGCTCGAGCTTCTCGAACAGGATGCGGCCGAGCTGTTGCGGCGAGCCGAGCACGAACTCCTCCCCGGCGAGCTCGTACGCGCGGGCTTCGAGCTCCTCGATGCGATCCGAGAGGCGCGCGGTGATCTCCCCCATCCGATACGTGTCGATCCGAACCCCCGCGTCCTCCATCGCACCGAGCACGACCGTGAGCCGCAGCTCGACGTCCCGGTATAGCCGCTCGGAGCCGCGCTCGACGACCTTGGCGACGAGCGGGTCGGCGAGGCGGCGCGCCGCCTCCGCATGGCGGACGAGCGCAGCCGTCTCCTCCTCGGCCGGCGGATCGGGCTCGAGCTCGACGGCGTACTCGGCCATGAGATCGTCGAGCTCGTACTCCGCGCGGCCGGGATCGATCAGGTAGGCCGCGATCATCGTGTCCTCTGAAGCGGGCTCGCCCAGCCGGAGCTGCTTCGCGTCGTGCGTGATGACCTGAAGCTCGGATCCTTGTGACACTGTGTCACTTGGGCGGTTGGCCACGATCACCTCGCCCGCCTCGGTCGCAACCGCGATCCGCCCGCCGTCCGCCGCGACTCCCACGCGTCCGCGCAGCCCTTTCAGGTCGTCTTCGCGCCAGCGCACCTGCTCCGTCTGCGCGACCGCTCGCTCCGCCGCCGGGAGCGCCTCGTCGAGCGTGTCCACGCGCCCGAGCAGCGCCCGGAACTCGAAGCGGCGGAAGATCTCCTTCAGCTCCGAGCGGTCGGGCGGCTGCAGGACGAGGTCTGCAGGATCGACCCCGAGCTCGAGATCGCGCCGCATCGTCGCGAGCAGCTTCGAGGCCGCGGCCTGCTCGGCGTTCTCGGCGATGGCCTTGGAACGGGCGGGCGAGAGCTCCGACGCGTGCTCGACGACCTCCTCGAGGGAGCCGTACTGCGAGATGAGCTGGCCCGCCGTCTTGTCCCCGATCCCCGGGATGCCCGGGATGTTGTCGCTCGTGTCCCCCTTGAGCCCGATGAAGTCCGGAATCTGATCGGGCCGGATGCCGTAGCGGGCCTCCACGCGCTCGGGCGTGTACACCTGGACGTCGGCGACGCCGCGCGGCGTCATCATCAGGCAGACGTTCTCCGATACGAGCTGGAACGCGTCTCGGTCCGTGGAGACGACGCACGTCCTGACCCCCGCCTCGTCTGCCTGCGCCGCGAGCGTGGCGATGACGTCGTCTGCCTCCCAGCCCTCGAACTCGAGGTTCTGATAGCCGAACGCCTCGACGATCGGGCGGAAGTGCGGGAACTGCTCCCGAAGGAGGTCCGGCATCGGTCGACGCTCCGACTTGTACTCCGCGGAGATCTCGGTGCGGTGAACGGGTCGTGTGTCCCACGCGACGGCGACACCACGAGGCCGGTAATCGGAGAGGAGCTTGAAGAGCATGTTCGTGAACCCGAGGAGAGCGTTCGTCGGCTGTCCATCCGTCGTCTGAAGCTCCTCGGGAAGCGCGAAGAACGCGCGGTAGGCGAGGTTGTTGCCGTCCACGAGGAAGAGCTCCGACTCGCGGACGGGCACGTCGTCGAGAACGAGCTCCTCCCCGGTCAACGTCTTCGGGCTCACCCCGCAACCGTATCTACCCTGCCTGGATGGTTGATGCCACGATCTCGCGCGTCCGGCGTCGCGTTCCGCTCCTCTCTGGCTCGCGGGTCGTCCACATCCCCGTGGGGGACGACGACGTCGTCCTCGCACCCCCGGCACCGCCCGCGGCCGCCGTCGACGTCTCAGCTGCCGTCCGAGATGCACTGCGCTTCCCGCTTGCGGGCACGTCACTCCACGAGTTGTCGCTCGGCGGGAGGCGCGCAACCGTCGTCGTCGAGCCCCCGGCGCTTCCGATACCGGGCGCCCAGGTCGACCCGAGACAGGAGGCGCTCGCGACGGTCCTCGCGTACCTGGTGGAGCTCGGCGTGCCGGCTGAGCGGCAGACGATCCTCGTCGCAGGCGGGCTCGGGCGGCGCCTCGGCCACCGAGATCTCGAGCGGCTGCTCCCTCCTCCGCACGCGCGTGACTTCCGCGGCCGGGTACTCGTCCACGACGCCGCCGACCCCGATCTGGCGACCCTTCCTCTTGGCGAGGTACGGGTAAACCGCGCGCTCGTCGAGACGGATCTCGCAGTCCTCGTCTCGTCGGCCGAGACCGTCCTTCACGGCGGAGCCGGCACCCTGCTGGCCGCCTGCGACGCCGCGACCGTGCGCAGGACGACGCCGGCGCAATCGCTCGTTCAGGTGGCCGGTGAGCCGGTCTGGGAGCTCGCGCTGGCCGTGGAGCGCGCGATCGCGTCCACCGTGCCGGTGATCGGTGTCTCACTCGTGCTCGATCACCCGCGTCTGACAGGACGCTTTCGTGACTACCCGCACGAGCCCGCCTCGCTCGCACACGTCTCGAGCTCCCCGCTTCGCCGCATCTACTCGCTCCTTCCGGGCGGGATCCGCCGGAGGATCCTCCGAGATCAGGGCCGAGTGCTCGCCGCAACTGCGGCCTTCGCCGCTACGCCGTCCGTGGCACACGCGGAGGCGCTCGTTCGCAGTGTCGAGCTTCGCGGCCTGCCGCTCGCCGAGCCCGTCGATGCACTCGTGGTCGGAGTCCCGTGGATCGGGCCTCATCTGCCGCGCGAGCCCCTCAACCCGGTGACGTCGGCAGCGATGTCGCTCGGTCTCGCGCTCCGGCTCTGGCGCGACGCCTTCCCGGTGCGGTCGGGCGGATCGCTCGTGCTCGTCCATTCTCTGACACGAACGTTCGCGCACGGCACACAGACCCCCTACCGCAGGCTCTTCGAGGCGCTGGGTGCCGGCGGCGCCGACGTCTTGGAGAGCTCGGAGCGCGCGGCCGGGGAGGATGAGCGCGCAATCGCCGCTTACCGCTCGGGGCGCGCATGCCATCCGCTGCTCCCCTACGCCGACTGGGCGGGATGTTCGCCAGCGTTGTCGCGCCTCGGCCGGGTTATCGTCGCCGGCAGCCGAGACGCGGCCGCTGCGCGCGCTCTCGGCTTCGTTCCCGCCCACTCGGCCGTGAACGCCCTCGACATGGCGCACGGAGTGGCGGATGGGCGCGCCCGGGTCGGCGTGCTGCTCGCGCCGCCGTATGCCCCACTGCTGGTCGGGGCGGGCTAGCCCTCCCCGAGGTACGTCCTTCGCACCTGCTCGTTCGTCTTGAGCTCCGAAGCAGGTCCCTCGAGCGCGATGCGACCCGTCTCCATGACGTAGCCCCGCCGCGCGACGTCGAGGGCCATCAGCGCGTTCTGTTCGACGAGGAGGACCGGTGTGCCCTGCTTGTTGACCTCGACGACCGTCTCGAAGATCCGCTCGACGAAGATCGGGGCGAGCCCCATCGACGGCTCGTCGAGCAAGAGGAGCTTCGGCCGCGCCATGAGCGCACGGCCGATCGCGCACATCTGCTGTTCGCCGCCGGACAACGTCCCCGCCTTCTGGTTCCGCCGCTCCTTCAACCGCGGGAAGAGCTCGAAAACACGATCCATGTCCTCGGCGAAGTTCTGCCTGTCCGTGCGCTGGAACGCCCCCATCTCGAGGTTCTCGGTGACGCTCATCCGAGGGAAGAGCCGGCGCCCTTCGGGACTCTGCGCGATGCCGCTCTTCACGATCGAGTGAGCGGACGCGTTCGTGATGTCCCGGCTATCGAAGCGGATCTTCCCCTGGCGCGGCCTGTTGATCCCGTTGACCGCGCGGAGCGTCGACGACTTGCCGGCGCCGTTCGCGCCGATGAGCGTGACGATCTCTCCCGCGCCGACCACCAGCGAGACGCCCTTGAGCGCGTGAATCGCCCCGTAGTAGAGATGGATGTCCTCGATCTCGAGGATCGGAGCGGGAGCGGTCTCCGGCTGGACGCTCATGCCGCCGCACCCCTCCCGAGGTACGCCTCGATGACGCGCTCGTTCGCCTGGATCTCGGCCGGTGTGCCCTCGGCGATCTTCTCCCCGTACTCGAGCACGGTGATGCGCTCGGAGACGCCCATGACGACCTTCATGTCGTGCTCGATCAGGAGCACCGTAAGCCCTTTCTCGTCACGGAGGCGGTGCGTGAACGCCGTGAACTCGGCGGTCTCCTGCGGGTTCATCCCCGCGGTCGGCTCGTCGAGCAGGATCAGCTTCGGATCGGTCGCGAGTGCGCGCGCGACCTCCAGCCGGCGCTGATCCCCGTAGGGCAGCGTTCCGGCGTACTCCTCGTGCCGCCTCGGAAGCCCGCAGTACGTGAGGAGCTCGCGCGCCCGCGCGCGCGCCACCTTCTCCTCGCGCTTGACGCGCGGCGTGCGGAGGACGGAGCCGAAGATCCCACCCTTCAGCCGGCAGTGCATGCCGACGAGCACGTTCTCGAGCGCCGTCATCTGCGCGAACAGGCGGATGTTCTGGAACGTCCGCCCGATCCCGAGCTCGACGATCGCGTGCGGCGGCTTGCCGACGACCTCGACGCCGTCGAAGACGATCGAGCCCGACGTCGGGACGTAGACGCCCGTTATCTGGTTGAAGAAGGTCGTCTTCCCCGCGCCGTTCGGCCCGATCAGGGCGACGATGGAGCCGCGAGGGATCGTGAAGTCGATGTCGTTCGTCGCGACGAGCCCGCCGAACTCCTTGCGCACCTTCTCGGCCACGAGCAGGTTGTCGACAGCGGTGGCCATCAGTCGTCGCTCATGTCGCGGTCGGTGAGCGCGCCTTCCGTCTGGACGTCGTAGAACGGCGTGTCGTGCACGCCCTCCTCGAGCTCGATCTTGTGTCGCCGCTCGGGTATGAGCCCGGTCGGCCTGAACAGCATCATGGCCACGATGATCGCGCCGTAGATCCCGAACTGGTACTTCGTCGGGTCGAATTCGAGGCCCGCATCCTGCACCTTCGAGCCGATTGTGGCCAACCCCTCGATGTTGAGGTAGCCGAGGATCATGCCGCCGACGAAGACGCCCCAGATCGAGCCCATGCCGCCGAGGATCACCATGCAGAGCAGGAAGATCGAGAAGTTGAAGAAGAAGTCGGCGGGGAAGGCCCCCGCCTTGTAGCTCGCGAAGAAGGCGCCGGCGATGCCGCCGAAGAACGCGCCGATCGCGTACGACCACGTCTTCGTGCGCATGAGCGGGACCCCCATCGCCGCGGCAGCGGTCTCGTCCTCACGAATCGCGATCCACGCGCGCCCGAGCCGCGAGTCGCGGAGCCGGATGCAACAGAAGACGGTGAACAGCAGGAGGCCGATCGCGGCCCAGTAGTAGAGGTCGTCCTTGTTCGACTCAGAGCGGAAGACGAAGCTCCCGAACGCGAGCGAGTCGATCGGCGCGATTCCGAACGTTCCGTTGGTGAGGTCGAAGCCGGCGAGGTTGTCGGCGTTGCGGACGAACTGGGGAACGATCTCGCCGAACCCGAGCGTCACGATCGCGAGGTAATCGCCACGCAGACGAAGCGTCGGGAGGCCGATCGCGATGCCGACGATGGTCGTGAAGACGCCGGCGACGATCAAGACGAGCCACATCGAGATGTGGATGCCCGGTTGGTCGTTCGAAACCGGCGAGAAGAGGTGGAAGGTGATGTCCTCGAACTGGAGCGATGCGAGCCAGCCGGCGACATACGCACCGGCGGCGTAGAACGCGACGTACCCGAGGTCGAGGAGGCCTGCGTAGCCGACGACGACGTTCAGGCCGAGCGCCATCATCGTCACGATGATCATCACGACCATCGAGCCCGTCCGCGGTACGAAGTCCCCGACGACGGGCAGCTCCTGCAGCGAGTCGACGATGAACGGGTAGACGAGCCCGAGCACGATCAGCGCACCGGCGAGCCACCAAGCGCGATCGGTGCGTGCGCGCGTGGCGAACGTCTGAACGGCTTCGCTCACAGGGTCAAGCTCCTTCCGGCGTCCGCTCGCCGAGCAAGCCCTGCGGCCGGAACACGAGAACGGCGATGAGGATCCCGAACACGATCGAGCGCGTCCAGTCGCCGCCCGGCGTGCCGTCCAGGCCCTCGTTCCAGGCCTGCACCATCCCGATCAGCATCGCGCCGAGGACGGCGCCGGTGAGGTTGCCGATGCCCCCGAGCACGGCTGCCGTGAACGCGATCAGACCGAGCTCGAAGCCCGTGTCGTAGCGGATGTTGAACTGCAGGAGGTAGACGAGGCCCGCGACCGCAGCGAGGGTGCCCGCCAGGAAGAACGTCACCGAGATCGTGCGGTTGACGTCGATTCCCATCATCGCGGAGGCCTCCGTGTCCTGAGCGACCGCCCGCATCGCCTTCCCCTGCCGCGTCGTGCGCACGAACCAGGTGAGGACCAGCAGCACGGGGATGACGATCAGGAACACCGCGATGTTGTCCCACTGAATCGCGACGTCGCCGATCGTGATCGCATCGGTGCGCGGGATGAAGTTCGGCACCGACTCGAAGTCCACGCCGTAGAGCGCCAGCGAGACGTTTTGCACGATGAACGACACTCCGACGGCCGTGATCAGCGGCGCCAGCCGGGGTGCGCTGCGTAACGGCTTGTAGGCGACGCGCTCGATGCCTCCGTTGATCAGCGCGAACAGCGGCACGGTCACGGCCAACGTCCCGAGGAGACCGAGGATCACCAGGAGAATCGCGGTGTCCTCGTTCAGGTCGAACACCGAGATGATCATCGTGCTCGCGACGAGGCCCGAGAGGGCGAAGACGTCCCCGTGCGCAAAGTTGATCAGCTGCAAGATGCCGTACACGAGCGTGTATCCGAGCGCGACGAGCCCGTAGATGGCCCCGTTCGTGGCCCCGATGATGGAGACGTTGAGGAAGCGCGTCGGATCCTCCGCGAACTTGACGACGATCCAGACGATGACCAGGCCGAGCAGGAGCAACCCGACGGCGTCGATGACGCTCGACCCCCGAATGCGGTGCAGTGCCGCCGTCGCGGTCGCCATGGAGCGCGACTTAAACAGAAAATGGGCGGGAGGGCAATGGCCCCTCCCGCCCATTGGGCTAGAGCAGCGTTCTACGCTCCGGCAGCCGTCACCGTCTCCGGCTTCGGGGAGAAGTTGTCCTCCGTCTCCAGCTTGTCGGTAGCGACGTACATCGTGAAGCCGACCACGGCACCCGACGCGTTCGTCGGGTCGCCGTTCTCGTTGAACCCGAACGTGCCGAGAAGGTCGTTCTCGACCTCCGTCTCGAACATCTTCGCGATGATGTCCGACCGCGAGCCGTCGGAGTCGCCGATCGCGTCGAGCACGATCCGCGCCGCCTGTGCGCCGTAGATCGCGTACGGGTCGATCGCCTTGCCCGCGAGCGGGCCTGCCTGCAGCTCCTGGATGTACTCCGCCGCGGCACCCTTGAAGGCGTCGATCGGCACGCCCGCAACCGACATGTACATGCCTGCGGACGCAGCACCGGACTCGTCGATCGTCGACTGGGTCGTGAAGCCGTCCGGCGCGAACAGCTTGACCGCACCGTCGTTCGGCCCGAGCACGGCGACCTTGTCCTTGATCACCTGGGCGCCGTTCTCGTCGATGAGCCCGCCGAGGAACACGGCGTCGGCGTCGGTGCCCTCGATCTTGTTCATGAGCGCCTCGTAGCTCGAGGCCTTCGGATCCCACGCCTCGAAGCCGGCGATCTTGATGCCGAGGGACTCGGCGGCCTTGCGGGTCGTGGTCGCGACGCCGAGGCCGTACGCCTCCTTGTCGTTGAGGATGTAGACGCTCTTCACACCCTGCTTCTGCATGAACTCGGCTACGAACGCGCCCTGGTAGTCATCCGCCGGAGCTACGCGTGCATAGTTCCGCGAGCCCGTGGGGTAGTACTTGGCCGGCTCGGAGGCGTCGCAGCCGCCGGGCAGGTTCACGGTCAGGCAGGGATACGTGTTCGCGGGCGACATCATGGCGATGCCGCTGTCCGGCGCCTCGTTCAAGAGCGGGATGATGATCTGCGCGCACCCCGAGTTGAACGTCCCGATCACCGCGACGAGAGAGTCGTTCGCCGCGTACGCGTTTCCGTTCTGCGAGCACTTGCCGGAATCCCACTTCCCGGCCTGCGCCGTCGAGTCGTCGCAGGACTGGAACGCGATGTTGTAGTCCCCCGCCTTCCAGCCGCGCGTCTCGAGCTCAAAGCGAATCGCTGCCACGATCTGCTCGGTCTGCGTCCGCGACGAGCCCTGTAGCGGGAAGTCGGCCGCGATCAGGTAGTCGGGATCACCGTCGCCCTCGTACTCGATTCCCGTGCACGAGGACGACGGCAAAGCCGTCACCTCCCCACCGCCCCCGCCGTCGTCGCCACCGCATCCGGCCGCGACGAGCGCGAGCGCGGCGATGAGCAGCCCGAGTGCGGCGAGCACAGTCTTCTTCACAGTCAACTAGTCCTCCTCACGTCGATTCACCCGGTAGCGCGCCGGCGGAGCCGGCGTCCCGCAAGTATCTGTGCTGAGGCTGGCGAGCGCAAACGGCACCAGTCGTGCGGTCCCGAACGCTCGTCACCCGGCTCTCCGAGGGTCCGACGATCACTTCGTTCCGACGGTGAACCTCCATGTCGTATCGCCCACGCCTTGTGGCAAGAGCGTTCGGTAACGGATCGAGTGCCGCCCGCGGGCCCCCACGAGGATCACCGACCACTCACGCAGCACCACATCCTCGTATCCCGCCGGAGCGAACGCGCGAAGCCAGCGGTCGGCGTGTCCGAAGCGGCGAAGGCTCACACGACGGCCGTCGATCCACAGCTCCCACGACGAGCTCTTCCACGCGCTGTCGATCTCCTCCTCCGGCGCCCACATCCCGTGCCCGACGAAGATCCGCCGGACAGCAGGGAGCCGGCCGCACGAACGCGTCCGCCGTCCCGGGCGCAGCACGACAGGATCGCAGACGACGCCGAAGAGCTCGGCGTCGGCATCCCGAGCGAGGCCCTGCACCACGAGTATCCCGTTGACGCGTGTTCCCGGATCGACTGCGACGTCACGGCCGATCGCGGCGGATGCCCCCGCCGCCGCCGTGAGCAGCACCAGGCACGCTGCGGCCGCGAGGCCGGGTAGCTCACGAAGGATCGTGGCGAAGATCACTTGCGAGCTCGCATCTTAGTCGCCCGAGTCGCCTCCACTGCACGTCTCGGAGGACACGGACTTCGAGTCCCGCCGCGGGGCGTCGTCGTTGCCGTGGGTGAGGTCTTCGCCCCGTCGCTCACGATGCGACGTTTGCGTCCGTCACGACGTGTTGCCCGTCGCCCTGGACGCGCGCGGACGCTGGCCGTGCAGTCCGCGGGGTCACTTTCCACCTGCGCTCGCCCATCACCTCCTTCAGGTGCGCCGTTCGCGCGACGACGTTCTTGAACTCCGTATAGAGGAGCTGCGAAACGAGGCCGTAGACGAGGAACCAGCGACCGCGACGGCGCAGGTCGGGCGTCGCGAGACGCCACGCGGTCCAGGCCTGCACGACGCCGGCGCTGAACGTGAAGGCGGTCGTCGCCAGGAACACCGGCACGACCCAGGAGATCGGCGGCGAGCCGCGCAGGTACCAGTACCCGAGGATCGGGAAGATCTGGAGTGAGATCCACGGGTACACCTCGCGCCAGCCGAGCAGATAGAGAAGGCCCACTCGCTGCCTTACGGTCAACCGATCGTTGCGGAGGGCAGTCCGGAGATAGCGCCACGACACCTGCGACCACCCCTGCGCCCACCGTAGGCGCTGCCCCCAGAGCGCGCGCCAGCTCTGCGGTGCGAGCTCCGTCGACACGAGGCCGGGATCGGAGACGATCAGCCCTCCGTCGGCGAGAACCCGCATGGAGGAGTCGATGTCCTCGGTGAGCATGGACGACCGCAGTCTCGTTCGCTTCAGAATTTCTGTTTGCCAGTAGCCGTTCGACCCCCCGAAGATCCCGAATCCGTGCACGCGGGCCCGACCGGGATGCGCGACGCCGTAGATCGCCTCGAACTCGGACGCCACGACCTTCTGAACGAAGCCGTCGTCACCGTTTCGCACGACGCAGTGTCCCTGCACGACGGCCACCCCGTTCGACAGCCATCGCCAGGCGCGGAGGAATGAGCCGGGGGCCGGGTGGTGATCCGCGTCGAACACGCCGACGAACGTGCCCGTGACGCGAGCGAGCGCGGCATTGACGTTCTGGGCCTTGGACGTGCTCCAGTCGACACGCATGGGAACGAGTCGCTGGTCGCGCACGGCGATCGCACGAAGCTCGTCTTCGACCGGCAGATCCTCGGGCGTGTTGTACGCGAGAATGACCTGAAGCTGGTTGTAGTCCTGCCGGAGGAACACCTCGACGGTCTCGACGATGGTGTCCGCCTCGTTCGGCAGATACGCGGCGATGATCGCGCTCGCGGGCGGATGTCGACCCCGAGCGGTGTGCGGCGGCTGCTGCTGGCGATACGCGGCCAGGCATTCGACCCAGATCGCAAACGCCGTAAAGGCAAGTGCAGTCACCACCAGGAGATAAGCCACGCTGGTGATGTCCAGCCCGGCACGATCGAGCGCCAAGTATGCGAAGAGCGGCACGCCGAGGCACGCGGTCTGTTGAGCCACGACCTGGAACAGCGTCCGGCGTCGGTCCAGCCAATTGCGTAGACGTCCACGGCGAGAGCGCTCGTCGAAGCTGTGGCTCCACGGCTTTACCTGGAGGTCCAACTGCTCGGCGGCATGCATGGTCGCCGTCCACGCGCGCGACTCGCTCTCGCTCGGATCGGCCCCGGGTTCCAGCGCGACGAAACCGATCGCCGGCGTAAGCCGGAGGCCGGAGTCCTCGACCCAGAAGGTTCGCATGTGCACTCGGCTGACGAGTCGGTCGAGACGCGCCTTCGCCGCCCATGGAGCCGTGTCCGGGAAGAGCAGAGCCAGATGGCCGCCGGACACTCCGACCTCGTCGAGCGCTCGCCCGTCCGCGCGAACGAGTGCTACGACTTCCGCGAGAACGACGTCATGCGCCCGCTGGCCGAGTCGGGCCCCGACCTCGGGCAGCTCGTGAAAGGTGACGTACGCGAGACATGCCGGGCGATGGGTCAGCCGCACGCGGTCCGACTCGCGCCGCAGCAGCAGTGCAAAGCTCTCCCCGGTCAGCGCTCCGGTGACGGGGTCGCGCAGCATTTCGGCCCGCGCGACGGCTCGGCGCTCGAGCCGGGCCCGGATCCGGGCGGCGAGCTCGCCGGGCTGTGCCGCGTATGGCACGACATCGTCGGCGCCGCGCTCGAACGCGTCGAACATCGCCGCGGGGTTGTCGGCCAGCGTCAGCACGATGGCAGGCACCGAGTCCGATCCTTCCCGAAGTCGATCGAGGAGTTCGAACCCCTGAATGTCCCCAGGGAGAAGGACGACATCCGGCATGGCTTGGCGCAGGTGGTCGAGTGCTTCCGAGAGGCTCGCGGTCTCGAGCAGGTGGTAACCGCCCTCCCGCACGGTCTCGGCGACGAGCAGCCATTCCGGCTCGGAGCGGTTAAGCAGCAGGACCGTGTCCTGCCGGGATGGGCGCGCGATCCCGCTCGGCTGTCGGTCCGCGCCCCGGCGGAAGGCCGCAGACACAGGCATTAGCGACTTATCGGAGCCTGCTACGCCGACCGTTAGCGTTCAGATGCGAGCAAAACGGGCAATTCTCGGTGGACCAACGGGCGACAGGGTCGCGCCTCCGTGGAGACACCGAGCCCGCGGCCGAGGCGGGCCCTTACGTCAGAGGCCGCGGGCTGCAAGCGCGTGGCACGAGGTGTTCCGACGCCTTCGCCGCGCCGCCCCCGCACGAAGAGGGGGCCGGTGTTCCCGGCCCCTCCGCGTACTTTCGCGATCAGTCGTTACAGCCGGTGTGCGAGTTGTTGTAGCCGGTCGCTCCGGGATCCTGCCCGACTGCGCCGTTGTGGTATCCCGGCGTCCCGCCTGCCGGGCCGAGCCAGCCGAAGTTGCCGTTCACATCGGCGAACGCGCCATGGACTGCCCCGCACGGCGATGCGTTGGAGGAGTCCGAGCCTGCGAAGGCCATGCCTGCGAGAACGAGGCTCGCGATCGCGAAGAGCGTCACGATAAGTGTCTTCATCGCCTTCCTTCCTTTGCTGACGGCGGTCGGGTGTGCCATCGGCCCGTCGCCGGACTTCCTAGAGACCCATGGGGGCGATTCGTACGCGGGTTCTGGTAGGGACTTCGCAGGACACGTCCCGAACGGCCATCTTGCAGCCGAGCTCGCGGCGCATCGACGTGGGAGTCGGGCCGGTGCGAGGAGAGATCCGGCGCGTGACGGAGTTCGAGACGCCGCCCGGCCTCTCATCTCGATTCGAATCGACGACAAAGCTCGCCAATCCGCCCTGCCCCCGAGTGGAGCGCCGGAAGCTCCTGTTGCCCCATGAGTTGCCCCACACGGGCCTCGCCTCGGACGGCTCCGGGTAGGCTGCAGCGGATCCCGCATGGCTGAACGGGTTCCGCGGATGCCGGAGGTGGGGGTCGAACCCACACGTCCCGGAGGACACGGGATTTTGAGTCCCGCGCGTCTGCCAGTTCCGCCACTCCGGCCGGTTCGATCGTAGCGTTGACGGGAACGGATCCTCGAGGCCGGAGGCGGGCTCTGCCTGCCGAGAGACTCAGGGCGCATCCAGACGAATGAGGGGTTCGTGGAGAGGGCGCGAGAAACTACCGATTCTCGGTAGTGAGCAGAGTCGAAGGCGCAGCGAGCACTCCGGCAAGGTCGAGCGTCGAGAGGACGCCGATCGGCCGGGCCCGCGCGCGGTCGACGACGACGAGGTGCGAGACGCCGTGTCGCGTCATCCGTCGAGCCGCGTCGGCGAGCGACTCGTCCGGCCCGACCGTGACCGCCGGCCGCGCCGCCGTCCCCCCCGCTTCTTGCTCGTCGAGGGACCGCACCGTCGCGGCTGCGACGAGGTCGAGGTCCGACACGACGCCCCACAGAGACCGCCAGTCGCTGGAATCGTCGATGACGACGACGCAATGGACCGCCTCGTCCGTCATCAAAGCCGCGACGGCTCGAAGAGATGCCTCGGGTGTGCACGAAATCAGCCCGTGCGACATCGCGTCGGCGACCCGAAGGTCGTGCGGAAGTGAGGTGCTGGCCGCGGAGAGGTTCACAAGCGCACGATCGGCCCGGGGCCGTGCTCCGGCATCGGAGTGTCCGCGGGTTCCGATTGCGGAGAACTACGGCCAAGCGAACGACGCGACGCGTCCGATCTGAGCGATGATCGGGGGGAGATGTCGCAGCAGATACCCGTAGACCGCTTTCGCGCCCTCATCGACGCGGGGATCGCGCTCAGCTCGGCGCTGACTCTCGATGCGCTCCTCCAGCAGATCGTCGAGACCGCCGCCGAGCTGACCGACGCGCGCTACGCCGCGCTCGGCGTGATCGACGCCACGGGAATCTCGCTGGAACGATTCCTGACGACCGGCATCGACGCCGAGACGCACGCGGCCATCGGCGATCTCCCGCGCGGCCGTGGGATCCTCGGCGTGCTGATCAGAGACGCTACTCCGCTTCGGCTCGAGGACGTCACCGACGACCCGCGCTCCGTCGGATTCCCTCCCAACCACCCGCCGATGAGGTCGTTCCTCGGGGTCCCGATCCTGCTGCGCGGGGTCGCCTACGGAACCCTCTACCTCACGGAGAAAAAGGGTGGCGGGGCCTTCACCGACGAGGACGAGGAGCTGACGCAGCTCCTCGCAGCTCAGGCTGCGGTCGCGATCGAGAACACGCGCCTGTACGAGACGTCGAACCGGTGGCTCCGGCACCTCGAGTCGTTGAACGAGATCGGGGAGGCGCTGGCCGGCGAGCTCGAGCTGGAGCCGCTGCTCGCGCTGGTCGCGAGCCGGCTCAGGACGCTCATCGACGCGAGGCTCGTGCTCATAGCGCTGCCGGAGAACGGCCGCGAAAAGCTCCGCGTCGCCGCTGCGGACGGCGAGGGGTCCGACGCCTACGGACTCGTCGACATGGAGCTCGAGCTCGACAGTTCGAAGAGCGGTCGTGTGCTCCAGCGCGGACGGACCGAACGCGTCGACTCGGTGCTCGACGACCCCGAGATCGATCAGCAGGCCGCCAGGCGAATGGCCGTCCGCTCGGCTCTCTACGTGCCACTCGTGGTGCAGGGCCGCCCTATAGGCGTCGTCGTGGCTCACGACAAGCATGGCGCCTCGCCGACGTTCACCGACGACGACGTCCGTCTTGCCGAGTCCCTCGCCTCGCGCGCCGCGATCGCCGTCGACCTCTCCCAGCGCGTCAGTCGCGACGCCGTCCGTCGAGTCGTGGAGGCACAGGAGCTCGAGCGGGCAAGGCTCGCACGCGAGCTCCACGACGAGACGGGCCAGGCGCTCACCTCGATCCTTCTCGGGCTGAAGGCGCTCGAGGACCGCGTCGACACGGACGATGGCCGCGCGGCCGCGTCGGAGCTCCGTCAGCTGGTCGTCTCGACCCTGCAGGACGTGCGTCGTCTCGCAGTCGAGCTGCGGCCGGCGGCGCTGGACGACTTCGGGCTCGTTCCTGCGCTCGAGAGGCTGCGAGACCTGTTCGCCGAGCAGTCGGAGCTCTCCGTCGACGTGCAGTCGAGTCTGAAACGACGGCTCGCGGGCGACATCGAGACGGTGCTCTATCGGGCGGTGCAGGAAGGACTGACCAACGCCTTGAAGCACTCGCATGCGTCGCGCGTCAGCGTTGCGCTGGGACAGATAGAAAACATGGTCGTGCTCACGATTCACGACGACGGCGTCGGGTTCGACGTGCAGTCCACACGGGACGGCAGCCTCGGTCTGATCGGTATGCGTGAGAGGGTGGCACTCCTGGGAGGCCGCTTCACGGTGGAATCGAGCGAAGGGGCCGGAACCATGCTGAAGATCGAGGTCCCAGCCGGGTGATCCGTGTCCTGATCGTCGACGACCATGCAGTCGTCCGGTCCGGGTTGCGCCGGCTGCTCGACAGCGAGGCGGACATCGAGACCGTGGGGGAAGCGCCGAATGCCGACCGCGCGGTGTTCGAGGCGATCGAGGTGAAGCCCGACGTCGTCCTGATGGATCTCATCATGCCGGAGAAAGGCGGGATCGAGGGCATGCCCGCCGTGCTGCAGGCGGTGCCGGACGCCCGCGTCCTCGTACTGTCCATGCAGGACGATCCGCGGTACGTACGGGCGGCGTTCGAGGCCGGGGCCGACGGGTACGTGCTCAAGGAGGCCGCGGACACGGAGGTGGTGGCGGCGGTCCGCGCCGTCGCAGCCGGGGAGCGGTACGTGCACCCCGCGCTCGGCGCGAAGCTCATCGCCGCGGAGGCCGAGGAGCGCCGACGAGCCGAGCAGGATCCGCTCTCGGAGCGCGAGCGCGAGGTGCTGAGACTGCTCGCGCTCGGACACACGAATCAGGAGATCGCGGAGCAGCTCTTCATCTCCGTGCGCACCGCCGAGACGCACCGGGCGCACATCATGCAGAAGCTGAGCCTCTCCAGCCGCGCCGAGCTCGTGCAGTACGCGATCTCGCAGGGGCTGCTCCCGTCCGGCTGACGAAGCCGAGTCCGCCGAGCGACTCAGAAGCCGAGGCCGATCGGAACCACGGCCGCGGCCTGAACGTCGTCCACATGGAGCATTCCGACGGGGTGCCCCGCCTCGACGATCGGCAGATGGTGGATCTCGTACTCGTGCATCAGGAGCGCGGCCTCCGAAGCGGACGCGTCACGGTCGAGCACGATCGGCTCTGCAGTCATCCACTGTCGGACACGCGCCTCACTCGGATTCGCCCGGGCTGCGAACGAGCTCAAGAGATCGCGTCTCGTGAGGATGCCGATCACATGGCCGTACTCGGCCACCACCGCGGCGGACAGACCTCGGTCGAGGAGGTGCTCAGCGACCTCGCCGAGCGTGTCCTCCGGCGCGACAACGGGTACGTCACTCGACATCAGCTCGGAGACCCCCACTTCGTCGTCGAACGCCGCACGGTCGATCGCGAGTCGACCGGCGCCGAGCTTGGCGACGACCGCCGGCTCGAGAGCCACGTCGACCGCGACCGCGCCAGTCGGCGGCGCCTCGCTCTCCGGTTCCGGCGCCTCCTCGCCCTGCAACGACGCAAGGAAGGGTCCCAGGTAGCGACCGACGATCTTGGCCGGCGGCCACCACAGCGGCTCGTAGGTAGCCACGGGCTCGTGCTCGACCTCGCCGCCGAGCTCACGACGGAGGAACTGCGGTTCTCGGCCCGTAAGCAGCAGGCCATGCACGACCGGACGAAACGGCTCCGGCTCGACATCGCCCCCGGCGTTTGCGGCGATCATCCGCGCGGCCGCGAGCGCCTGCTGGGTCGCGATGCCGCCATGCTTGACGCCGAAGCTCGTGATGTCGCCGGCGGCGTAGACGTCGGCGATCCCTTCGACCCGGCCGTGCGCGTCGACGGGTATGAAACCGTCCACCGTCTGCGGCACCCCGTCGATCGGCGGACCAGCCAGCCGCGGGAGAGCCAGGACCTGATCCACGCCGACCGACTCGTCGGGGAGGAGCAGGAGCCGTCCGTCTGCGAACGCGGCGGCATGAACGCCCGTGCGCAATCGAACGCCACGTGCCGCAAAGAGCTCGCGGATCGCTTCGCCCGCCGGCCTTCCGTAGAGCTCCAGCGGCTCGACCTCCGGGGTCAGCAGCGACAGCGAGACACCGGTGTGCCCGCGCTGGGCGAGGTGCTCAGCGGTCAGGAGTGCGAGCTCGTAGGCGGGGAGCGACCACGCGGCACCCCACGGGATGACGAAGGCCACGGAGTCGACGTCGCCACGCTCGAGATCGCCAAGAAGCTGCTGGACCACCTCGATGTCGGCGGGCCCGCGGAACATCAGGGCACCCGGCACCGACGGCATCGGCACCGTCCCGCACGCGATGAGCAGCACGTCGTACTCGACCTCGGTGTTCGTCGAGGTGTACGCAAGGTGCCGCCACTCCTCGATCCCGGTCAGGCCTCCGGGCACGAAGCCGGCGTCGAGCTCCCGTGCGATTGTGTCGAGCTCCACCCGGGCGACGTCACCGAGCGCGAACGGCGCCGCCACTGACATCGGGCGATAGAAGAAGTGCCGCTCGGGAGCGAGGAGCTCGAGGTCGACGAGATTTCCGGCCAGGTCCCTCAGGGCAAGCGCCGCCTCCAAAGCAGCCACGCCGCCACCCGCAATGAGAACCCTCGTCTTGCCGCGCCCGTTCATGGCGTCCTCCCGGATTGCGATTCCGGACCATCGTGAGCAGCCCGGGACGGCACGCCAACGGTGAAAGCCGCGATCGCGGGCGCGGCTTTCTACCGACACGGAAGAGGGCGGCTCGCGCCGCCCTCTTCGCTGTGCCCCGGGAGGTCGGAGCCTTGTCGATCCAGGCCTCCCGTTCCCGGATCAGCCCGTCAACGGCTGCGCGAGGGGAGCCTTCTGGGCCGCTGCCGCCGGCTCGCGACCGAAGACCGCGAAGGCGAGGATCACGAGCCCGACACCTGTCAGCAGGAGCGCGACACCGACGACCATGCCGAAGATGGAGAGCTGCTCGGCCATGTAGCTCGTGTTGAGCGCCGTCGTGATTGCGACTGCCGTAACCCAGCTCTGGCGGGCGGGGTTCGCGATCGGATTCCCTTCCTCGTCCTTGAGGGCTGCCTCCTCGTCACTCGTCCCCTTCGCGCTCTCGGGGTCGTCAGCGGCGATGAAGCGACCCATCTGAGCGTAGGTCAGACCCTCCGTGCGCTCGAGCTGATGCTCGCGCATGATCTTCGCGAAAGCCCGAGCCTGGTCACCGTTCGTAACCTGCTTGCCGTACCACTGCGAGGCGTACTTGTCCGTCGCCGCATCCTCGTCCTCCGCCGTGCTGAAGAAGACCTGCTCGTCCTTGAGCGAGTCACGCACTGTGTTCCGGCCGTCGACGCCCATGTAGATAGCCACGGCGCCGAAGACGATCAACACTGCGCCGGCGAGGAATCCGCCGATCTCCCAGAGCCTGCCGCCCTTCATCGCTCCACCTCCCGGTGAGCACTGCACACGATTGACTCGCGGAGTGTCTGTCCGGAGCGCGACGCGAGCATCGGCACATTCACGCCGGATCGCTGCAGCCCAGCCGCGCTGAGGATGCGGAGAACTACGGAGGCCCGGGACTCGAGCCGAACGGTTACCAGGTCTTCGCCGTGGTGTGAATCGCCGGCCGCGCGATCCGTGCGCGTGCATCGATTGCCACGCATCGATCAGGAAGCCCGAGCACAGGATTGAGGTCGAGCTCGGCGACGGCGGGAACGTCGAGCCCGAGACGAGACAGCCTGTGAACGAGGTCGACGAGCGCCGAGACGTCCGCAGCCGGAGCGCCGCGAAACCCGCGAACCAGGCGCCCTGCTTTCCCTTCCGTCACGAGCTCCTCGGCGTCGACGTCGGTCAGAGGCGCGATCCTGAACGAGGCCTGGCCGATGAGCTCGGCGAACACGCCTCCGGGACCGAACGCGACGAGCGGCCCGAAGACGGGGTCCTGAACGAGGCCAGCCAGCAGTTCCGTGCCTCCTGTGATCATCGGCTGGACGACGACCGGAGCTCCGATCCGCCCGACGGCCTCACGAACCGCGTCGTCGGCCGTCAGGTCGAGCGCGATGCCGCCGATCTCGGTCTTGTGCGCCCCCGCCGCGGCGGTCTTCACGACGACCGGATAGCCCAGCGTCTTCGCGGAAGCGATCGCTTCCTCCGCGGACGCGGCCACCTGCTCGGGAACGAGTGGAACGCCGAACGCGAGGAGGAGCTTCCGCGTCTGCTCCGGATCGAGCCAGCCTCCCTCCGTCTCGCTCAGCGCTTCCTCGATGACCGCGAGCGCAGCGTCGCGGTCGATGCCGTCGACCTCGGGCGTCGTGCCGAGCGGTCGCCGCAGCCAGTCCGCACGCTCTGCAGCGCGGCCGAGGACCTGCGCCGCAGACTCGGGATAGGCGAAGGCCGCAACCCGGCGCTCCTCGAGCAACGGGGTCGGAATGCCCTCGGCACTCATCACGACCGCGAGCACGGGCTTCGCGCCGTCCGCGTCGGCTGCCGCCTGCACGATCGCCTGCGCAACCGCGTCCGCGGTCGCGCTCACCGCAGGTACGAAGAGCGCGATCACGGCGTCGATACCCGGATCGGCGAGCAGGAGCGGAAGGAGCGTTTCGTAGGACGAGTCGGACGCGGACCCGAGCATGTCGACTGGATTGGCCAGGCTCGCCTCGGCAGGCAGGACCGCCGCGGCCGCGCGCACGGTATCGTCGCTGAGCTGCGGGAGCTCCAGCTTCGCCGCCTCGCAGGCGTCCGCGCACAGGATCCCGAGACCGCCGGCATTCGTCAGCACGGCGACGCGCCGTCCGCGTGGCAGGGGCTGCGTCGAGAGGAGCGTCGCGACGTCGACGAGCTCCTCGAGTGAGCTTGCGCGGATCACACCTGCCTGGTGAAACAGCGCGTCGACCGCCGCCTCGGAGCCCGCGAGGGCAGCAGTGTGCGAGCTGGCCGCCCGCGCACCGGCTCGGGTGGTCCCGCTCTTGACCGCGAGGATGGGCTTCGTCCGCGCGACGCGACGGGCCAGCGTGCCGAAGCGGCGCGGGTTGCCGAACGACTCGAGATACAGGAGCACGACCTCGGTCGCAGGGTCGTCCTCCCACCACTCGAGCAGGTCGTTCGAGGACACGTCCGCCTTGTTGCCGATCGAGACGAATGCCGAGAGGCCGAGGCCGCGCGAGTCGGCCGCTTCCAGCAGGGCGAGACCGAGCGCGCCGCTCTGGGACGAGAAACCGATGTTTCCGGCCGGCGCCGAGCGGGAGGCGAAGGTCGCGTTGAGCCTGACCGACGACGAGGAGATGCCGAGGCAGTTGGGGCCAAGGAGTCGCGCTCCGTGGGCGCGAATGAGCGCGAGCAACGCCTCCTGCCGTTGCTCTCCTTCAGCCCCGACCTCCGCGAACCCGGCCGAGATCACACAGATCGCGCGAACTCCGGCGGCGAGCGCGGCCTCCACGGACTCGAGCACCGCCGCGGCAGGCACGCACACGACGGCGAGATCGATCCCGTCGGGGATGTCCCCGATGGCGGCGTAGCCGCGGACGCCCGCGACGGGCTCGCCGTTTCGGTTCACTGGGTACGTGGCGCCCTCGTAGTCCGCTTCGAGGATGTTGCGGAAGAGTTCGCCCCCGATCGTCCCTCGTCGCGGGGAGGCGCCGATCACCGCGACCGAGAGCGCTTCGAAGAACGGCCGCAGGGACGCAACCACCGCGATGTGGTCTCGTTGCGCGACCAGCGACGCGTAGCCGGCGGTCGGCGCGATCGGGAACGTCATCTCGACTTCACCGCCGCCGAGCGTTCGTGACACCTCGAAGCCCACGCCCTCGAACACCCTGATCATGGGGGCGTTGTCGGCCATGACCTCGCCGATGAAGCGTTCGATTCCGTGCGCCGACGCCCGGGCAGCGAGCTGCTCGACGAGACGCGTACCGATGCCGCGACGTTGATAGTCGTCCGAGACCGCGAAAGCGACCTCCGCGGTCAGCGGGTCACGGAGGCGCACGTAGTTCGCGAGCGCGACGACGCGCTCCTCACCGGCCTCGATCACCGAGCCGAGCAGCGCGCCGCGGTCGATCCAGTCAGGATCGAGAACCGGGTCCACGAGCCGGTCGTCGATCGTGGGATGTCCGTGGAAGCGCAGGTACAGGCTCCGATCCGAGAGAGCTTCGAAGAACCGGATCAGGGCATCGCGGTCGGCCGAGCGAGGCGGACGCAGGCGAAGCGTGCTGCCGTCGCGAAGGATGACGTCGACGGCGTCGATTGCGGTGCCCGTAGCGGTCACGTCGCCTGCATCATGCTCGCCCGTGGACGCCCGCGCGTCATCGGCCGCGGCGAGCCGCCGTCGTCAGGAGGTCGGTCGCGGGCGGTGCCGGAGATAGACGAACCAGTACACGGCGCCCACCATGATCCCGCCACCGATGATGTTTCCGATCGTGACGGGCACGAGGTTGTCGGCGAGGAAGCTGCCCCAGGTCAGACCGGATACGTCCGGAACTCCCGAGGTAGACGCCATCCACGCATGGTCGGTCTTGATCAGGAGCGCCACGGGGATGAAGTACATGTTCGCCACTGAATGCTCGAAGCCGAGTGCGACGAAGGCCGCGATCGGAGGAATGACGGCGAGGATCTTGTCGGTCGTCGTGCGCGCGCCGTAGGTCAGCCAGACCGCGAGGCACACGAGGGCGTTGCAGAGCGCACCGAGCACGATCGCCTGCGCGAAGCCGAGACTCGTCTTCGAGGACGCAACCGATAGGGCGGTGACGCCCACGGCGCCGTCTCCGAACGTGAACTGCTTGGCGAGGAAGACGAGCACCGCGGTGCCGAAGGCGCCGACGAAGTTGCCCGCGTAGACGAGCGCCCAGTTGCGAAGGAGCTGGCCACTCGTCACGTCCCGGCTCGCCCAGGCCATCACTATCAAGTTGTTGCCGGTGAAGAGCTCCGCGCCCGCGACGACGACGAGGATCAGACCGAGCGTGAAGGCGAGGCCGACGAGAAGCCGCGTCACGCCGTAAGGAAGATCGGCCGCGCCGCTGCCGACGGTCGTGGCGAACGCCGCCCCGAGCGCGATGAACGCTCCTGCGAGCACACCCAGCACGAAGACGTCGAGCGACGGCATTCCGGCCTTCGTCACACCGACGGTCGCTGCCTTGCGGGCGACATCCGCCGGGGGTAGCGCATCGAGGCCGACTGCCGTGAACGGAGTGCTCGCCGACTCCGGGTCGCTCGCCACCCCTGCAGCATGTCCGGCGGCTCGGCCGACACGACTGCTCTCGCAGCGCTCATCCGCGCGCATCGTCAGATTGAGCCGACCATGAACGTCTTCACGGTGTTCGTCGTCGCGCTCGCGACTGCGCTCGCAACCGGGCTCGGAGCCCTTCCCTTCTACTTCTCAGGACCGCCGGATCGGCGCTGGCTCGGGATCGCCAACAGCCTTGCCGCCGGCTTCATGCTGGGCGCGAGCGTGGGCCTCTGCTACGAGGGCGCCGAGTTCGGGGTCGGACGGACGACCGCCGGCGCCGTAACAGGCGCCATCTTCATCTGGCTCTCTGGGCGGGTCATCGGCCGCCATCGCGAGCTGCAGTTCGGAACGCTACGGGGCGTCGATGCGCGCCGAGCCCTCCTGATCGTCGGGATCATGACGCTGCACTCGTTCGCGGAAGGTGTCGGCGTGGGAGTCGCGTTCGGCGTCGAGGAGACGTTCGGCGTGCTCATCGGCGTTGCCATCGCCGTGCACAACATCCCGGAAGGGCTCGCGATCAGCCTCGTGCTCGTACCGCGAGGCGCATCTCCACGAACCGCGGCGGCGTGGAGCGTCTTCTCGAGCCTGCCGCAGCCGCTCATGGCCGTACCCGCCTTCCTCTTCGTCGAGGCGTTCAGCGACTTCCTGCCGATCGGTCTCGGCTTCGCCGCCGGGGCGATGTTGTGGCTCGTCGTCGCGGATCTGCTTCCGGAGGCACTCGAAACGACGAGTCGGCGGACCGTCGGCCTGACGGTCGGAGGTTCCGCGCTCGCGATGATCGTCTTCGTTCTCCTGCTGCTCTGACACGCAGTTCTCCGCAGCGCACCTCCGCGTGCTCCCCGAAGCCCTGTGTGCCGACGCGCATAGGCTCGCCACGGAGACGAGCTTCGAAGCAAAGAGAGGCAGCGATGACACTGATTTGGTTCGCCATCTGGCTGATCGCCGACGTCATCGGAGACGAGGAGCCGTTGACGTTCGATCCCGTCAACCTGTGGGCGGGAACTCTTCTACTCGCGATCGCGCTCGACCTCGGCGGAAGCCATGCACGCCGGGCGGGGAGCCCGCACCATTGACCGAGCTGTCGGCCAGTGGCACGTTCAGGGCGACGTGCTGGGCCTCAGGTGGCCATCAGCTCCCGGAGCAGCTCCGCGTACTGGAGCAGATGACGGTCACCGAGGAATCGGCGCTCGATGTGCTTGCGGCCGGCGCTCGCGAGTCGCATCGCGTATCCCGGGTCTCCCAGCAAACGCTCCACGGCGGCGCCGAACGACTCGAGGTCGCGTGGGTCGTCGACGAGGAGGCCCGTCTCGCCGTCGATGACCTGATCCACGATGCCCCCCACGGCACTGGCGACGACCGGGCGGGTCTTCCACATGGCCTCGGCGACCGTGAGCCCGAAGCCTTCCGCGAGGCTCTTCTGGACGACGACAGAGGCGTGTCGCTGGAGCGCATTGATGACGAGCGCGTTCTCGACCGGATCCTCCATCGGGACCGCTGCCAGGTGCACGCGCGATCGCTCCCGGTCCGACAGGCTCCGCCACGCGGCAAGCGTCTCCTCCCAGACGACTTCTCCCTCGGGGTCGTCGCTCACACCCGACACGGCGGGCCCTGCGAGCACGAGCTGCGCCTCGGCCGTGTCCACGTAGCGGGCGAATGCCTCCAGCACCCCGGCCATGTCCTTCATGCGGTCCCAACGCGAGACCTGTACGACGAGCGGCGTTCGTCTATCGGGAGCATGGCCGGCGCGCACGACGAGGGCGGGATGGCGGACTCTTGCATCCGGTGGCAGGCCGTCGAGGGAGACGAGTCCGGAAGCGCCGAGGACCTCGAGGACCTCGCGAGGATCCAGCTCTCGGTTCTTGGCCGTGAACGGATCGATGGAGGGCGGAATCGCCCGTAGCCACGTGCGGTCGATCCACGCCGGAGCGAACGACTCACGTGAGAAGACGTGTGCGTGAGCGACCTCGACGTACGGCCGGACGAACGCCCACGCTCTTTCGGTCCACTCGTTGCGACCGTCGTATCCGACGTGGCACCGCCAGATCACCGTCGCACCCAGCTCCACGAGCGGAGCAGTGAGGCCTGCGGGCTGCGGGTCGTGGACGATCACGACGTCTTCGCTGCGTACGAAGCCGCGGATGCGCTCGAGGTTCGTAGCGATCGTGCGCTCGTAGATCTCCCGCTCGCGGTTGTCGAGCTCCCCACCGTCTCCGGGAGAGCCGTAGAGGCCGTTGTGAATCCGCTTCGTCACCGCGAAGAACTCGGGCCCGCCGGTGATCACGAGCCACGTGGCGTCGAGCCCGATCCCGCGTGCGTAGCCGAGCAGCGTGGCGAGCATCTCAGCGACGCCCCCGCCGGTCGCCGTCGAGTTCACGTTCACGATGCGTCGGTCGCCGAGCAGTGCCCGCAACGACGAAGCAGCATCGACGAGCGCGTCGACGCGCTCAGGGCCGATGAGCGATTCGAGGCGGCGAGGATCGATCGGACGAACCTGATTTCTCACCGGGCCGGACACGGCACCAGTCTGTCGCACCGCAGGGGCCACACGGCGTTTTCCGAATCCATACGCTCGGGCAGCATGTTCGACATCTCGGCCGCCGATCGGACCCGATGACCGAGCCGACGGCCGAGTGGGACAGCGAGCTTTCGAGCGCTCATGCGCTGGCGGCCGAGGCGGTCGCGGGCGCCCTCGCCACCGACGCTCGGCTGGGGCTCGATTCGGCCGAGGCCGAGGCTCGGCTCGCGCGGTTCGGGCTCAACAAGCTCGAGCAAGCCGAACGCCCGCAGTACGTGCGAATCGCGCTACGGCAGTTCATCGACCCACTGGTGGGATTGCTCGTCGCCGCGGCTCTCGTCTCGCTTGCGATCGGCGAGGGTGTCGAAGCGGCAGCCATCGGCGCGATCGTGCTGCTGAACGGCGTGCTCGGCTTCGTTCAGGAGGCGCGGGCCGAGCGCGCTGTCGTCGCGCTTCGCGACACGCTGCGCCCGCCGGCCACCGTCATCCGCGACGGACGCGAGCAGGAGATCGCTGCCGAACGGCTCGTACCGGGCGACCTCGTCAATCTGCGTGAGGGCGAGAGGGTGCCCGCGGACGGCCGAGTCGTCGTCGCGGCAGGTCTCGCGGTGGACGAGTCGATGTTGACCGGTGAGTCCGTCCCCGTGGACAAGAGCGCCGACGCCACGGGGCCCGATGCGCCGCTCGCGGAGAGGTCGTCCATGGCGTACGCCGGCACCGCGGTCACCCGGGGACGAGGCGGCATGCTCGTCGTCGCGACCGGTGCTGCGACCGAGCTCGGCCGGATCGCGGGACTGACGGAACGCGCGCAGGCCCCGCCAACCCCTCTCCAGCGGCGCGTCCGCAGGCTCACCCGAGTGATGGTCTTCATCGGAATCCTCGTGACGCTTGCTCTCGGCGCCGCCATGCTCGCGCGTGGGGAGAGCCTCGACGAGGCGTTCCTGGTCGGCGTCTCGGTGGCTGTCGCAGCGGTGCCCGAGGGACTGGCGGCGACCGTGACCATCGCGCTCGCGCTGGGCGCGAGGGCGATGGCCGAACGTGGCGCGATCGTTCGACGGCTCGTCGCGGTCGAGGCGCTCGGCAGCGCCACCGTCGTCGCTTCGGACAAGACGGGCACGCTGACCGAGAACCGGCTTCGCGTCGTCGCAACCGCCCCGGCTTCCGGAAAGGGAGACCTCGAGCTCCTCCGCGCCGCTGCTCTGGCCTCTACCGCTCGAGTGCTCGACGACGGCGAAGAGCTACAGCTCGTCGGGGACCCGGTCGACGCCGCCCTCGTGCGCGCTGCCCACGAGCGTGGGCTCACGAGCTCGCTTCTCCTTGGCGACCGTCAGCCCGTCCGGGAGCTGCCGTTCGATCCAGTGCGCAAGAGGATGACCGTCGTCTTCGACGAGCCCGACGTACGGCGCGCCTATGTGAAGGGCGCGCCGGAGGTGGTGCTCGAGCGCTCGGCGACGACCGCGCGCGAAGCGGACGAGCTCGAGCAGCTTGCTCACCGCTGGGCGCGCGAAGGGCTCAGGGTCCTGGCCGTCGCCGAGCGGGAGCTGACGGAGCCGCTCGTGAGCGACGACGACATCGAGTGCGATCTGACCGTCGTCGGCCTGGTCGCCCTTCAGGACCCTCTCCGACCGACGGCGGCCGGGGCCGTTTCGGAGGCGCGTGCAGCCGGGCTCCGCGTCGAGATGGTGACGGGCGATCACCCGGTTACGGCGGCGGCCATCGGGCGCGCGCTCGGCGTGCCGGAGGAGGGAATCCACGCCCGCGTGACCCCCGCCGAGAAGCTCGAACTCGTCGAGCGGCTGCAAGCGAAGGGCGAGGTCGTCGCGGTCACGGGTGACGGCGTCAACGACGCGCCGGCGCTCCGACGCGCCGACATCGGCGTGGCGATGGGTCGTTCGGGAACGGAGGCCGCCCGGGAAGCCGCCGAGATCGTGCTCACGGACGACGACTTCGCGACGATCGTACGAGCGATCCGCGAGGGCCGAACGATCGCGGAGAACATCAGGAAGTTCGTCGCCTTCCTGCTCTCTGCCAATCTCGGCGAGGTGGCGCTCTTCGCGGTGGCGATCGTCGCCGGGCTCGGCGCACCGATGACCGTCGTGCAGGTGTTGCTGGTCAACGTGCTGACGGACGGACTTCCGGCTGTCGCCCTCACGCAGGACCGACCTCCGACGGACATCATGGCGCGACCGCCCGAGCGCGGTGATCGCCTCTTCTCGAGAAGAGCCTGGTCTGCCCTCGCCGTGATCGGAGTCCTGGTCGGGACCGTTGCGCTGATCGCGTTCCTCGTCGGCGAGGGAAGCAGCTCGGCCGAGGCGAAGACGATGGCGTTCGCGACCGTGGCCTTCTCCGAACTCGCGCTCGTGTTCGCTCTCCGCTCGCCGATGCAGGCTTTCTCGGAGGCGCCGCGCAATCCGTATCTCCTTGCGAGCGTGGCGCTCTCGGCCGCGATCGTCCTGTCTGTTCTCTATCTCCCTGCGCTGAACGACGCACTCGACACGGTACGCCTCGGCCCGTCGGACCTTGGAATCGTCCTCGTGTTGTCACTGGTGCCGTTCGTGCTCGTGGAGCTCGGCAAGGCCGTCCGCCGGACACGAGGCCGGAGGCTCGCCGTCGCGACAGTCGTGAGCTGATCAGTCGACGATCAGAAGCGCGACTGCGAAGTAGGCGAGAATCGACAGCAGATCCTGCACGACGGTCGCCAGCGGCCCGGAGCCGAAGGCCGGGTCGCGGCCCAAGCGGGCGAGCGCGTACGGCAAGGCCATGGCGACGATCGTGGCGATCGAGCAGCTGATCGCAAGCGAGATCCCGACGGCGAGCGCGACCCGACCGTCCTCCCACGCGACGAGCACGAAGACGAGGAACGCGGTGCCGAGCAAGATGCCGATCACGAGCCCCGTCGCGAGCTCCCGCCGGACGATGCTGCGGATCCCGATGCCCAACGCCATCCCCCGGATGACGAGCGTCTCGGTCTGAGTTCCGACCGCATCGGCCATGTACACGACCGCCGGAATGAAGAACGCCAGGAGAACCTCCTCGCGAAGCTCGTCCTCGAAGCCTCCGACGATGAGTGCCGACAGCATCGCGCCTGCGAGCCCGAGGCCGAGCCACGGCAGGCGATGCCACAGACGACGGCGCACGGGCTCCGCCGTCGACAGCCTCGCCTCACGAGCACCGCTCAAGAAGCCACCGAGCCGTGCAAGGTCCTCCTCGTGCTCGAGCTCGAGGTGCCGGAGAAGCGTCTCCGGTGGAACGAGCCCGCGGAGTCGACCTTCGGTATCGACAACGGGAACGCTGCGGCCGCCGCGCTGTGCGGTCGCTCGCGCGGCGACCTCGAGATCGGTGGCGGGCTCGACCGGCACTCCGGGCTCTGCAAGCTCTGCGACCGACATGTCCGCGTTCGCCGCAAGCAGTCGCTCGAGCGGCACGACACCGACGAAGCGTCCGGCGTCCACCACCGCGACCTCCGACACGCACGTGTAGCGGCGCCCAATGAGCTGCTGCCTGACGTCGCCTGCTCGTTCCTGCGGTGTCGCGAGCGGAACGTCCGCGACGGCGACATCGCCCGCGGCCTGGCTCAGTCCGACCGCGTCGCCCATCCCGTAACTGTGTCATGGCCGGGCGACGCTCTCGGCCCCCTGGCCAGTTCGGTAGTTCGCCGCACTCGGAATCGGGCCTGCTCCGGATGGACGAGACAGCGAAGCGAACGACCATGCGAGGTACACAACCGGGAGGACGGATGTTTCAGGTTCGGATCCACGGGCGCGGCGGCCAGGGGGTCGTGACGGCGGCAGAGCTTCTCTCCGTCGCCGGGTTCCTGGAGGACAGGCACTCGCAGGCGTTTCCCATGTTCGGCTCCGAGCGCACCGGTGCGCCGGTCGTTGCCTTCTGTCGCTTCGACGAGAAGCCGATCAGGCTGCGCGAGCCGATCGTCGAGCCGGATGCGCTGATCGTCCAGGATCCGACCCTGCTCCATCAGGTCGACCTGTTCGGCGGTGTCGGCCCCGAGGCGTACATCCTCGTCAACACGTCGCGCAGCCTCGCCGAGCTCGGGCTGGGCGACTTTCTCGCGACGTTCCGGCCCGAGCGCGTGGTCACTGTCCCAGCGACGGAGCTCGCGCGGGAGCACGTCGGCCGCCCGCTTCCGAACGCGGCGCTGCTCGGCGGCTTCGCGGCGCTCACCGGCGCTCTCGACATCTCGTCGGTCGTCGCGGCCATTCGTGACCGCTTCCCGGGCCGGGTGGGCGAGGGGAACGTCGCTGCGGCACAGGCGGCGCACGACCTCGTCCGCGCACGAGAGGGCGAGGTGATGCTTCGTGCGTAGCCAGCTCGAGGGCTCGGTCGCGGTCGCAAAGGCAGTCGCGCTCTGCCGGCCCGAGGTGATCTCCGCCTATCCGATCTCGCCGCAGACGCACATCGTCGAAGGGCTCTCCGACCTCGTGCGGACCGGCGAGCTCCGGCCGTGCGAATACCTGATGGTCGAGTCCGAGTTCGCAGCGCTGTCGGCGGCGATCGGCGCCTCGGCGGCAGGTGCGCGCGCCTATACGGCGACCGCGAGCCAGGGCATCCTGTACATGGCAGAGGCTCTCTACAACGCTTCCGGTCTGGGCCTCCCGATCGTCATGACGGTCGCGAATCGCGCGATCGGCGCGCCGATCAACATCTGGAACGACCACTCGGACTCGATGTCGCAGCGCGACTGCGGCTGGATCCAGCTCTACGCGGAGTCCAACCAGGAGGCGGTCGACGTCCACATCCAGGCGTTCAGGCTCGCCGAGGAGCTCTCGCTTCCCGTGATGCTGTGCATGGACGGCTTCGTGCTGACGCATGCCATCGAGGCGGTCGAGCTGCCGAGCCAGGACCAGGTCGACGCGTTCCTGCCGCCCTTCGAGCCGAGGCAAGTGCTCGATCCCGAGGACCCGATCACGATCGGCGCCATGGTGGGCCCCGAGGCGTTCGCCGAGGTGAAGTACCTCATGCACGCGAAGCAGATGCAGGCGCTCGACCTCGTCCCGGAGATCGCCGGCGCGTTCTCGCAGGCGTTCGGACGCAGCTCCGGCGGCTTGCTGCGCTCGTACCGCAGTGCCGATGCCGAGACGATCGTCGTCGCGCTCGGATCCGTGCTCGGAACCATCGAGGAGGTCGTGGACGAGCTCCGCGAGGAGGGCGTGCGGATCGGCGCGGTGGGCGTCAAGTGCTTCCGGCCGTATCCGGTCGAGGAGATCCGCGCCGCGCTCGAACGTGCGCATCGGGTCGTCGTCCTCGAGAAGGCGTTTGCCGTCGGGCTCGGCGGGATCGTCGGGCAGAACGTCCGTCTGGCGCTCTCTGGCCTCCCGGTCGACGTCTACGACGTCGTCGCCGGGCTCGGCGGCCGCCCGATCACGAGACAGTCCCTGCGCACGCTCGTCGCCGACGTGCTCGAGGGACGGCTGGAGCCGGACCGGCTCGCGTTCCTCGACCTGAGGTGGGACCTCGTCGAGCGGGAGCTCCAGCGCGTCTCCGACGCCCGCCGTTCCGGGCCGCATGCGGAGAACATCCTGCGCGACGTCGGCGCCGTGGCGGCCGGGTCGCACTGAGGCGGCGGTCATGAGCGCCGAGAAGATCAAGCTGTACCAGGTCGGAACCTTCGCGGTCGGCAACCGGCTGCTCGATCCCGAGCAGCGCACGGTGCAAGCGCGGACAGAGCGCTCCAACACGCTCACGTCCGGCCATCGCGCGTGCCAGGGTTGTGGCGAGGCGCTCGGCGCCCGCTACGCCCTCGACGCGGCGATGCGCGCAACCGAAGGAAGGCTCATCGCCGCGAACGCGACGGGCTGTCTCGAGGTCTTCTCGACGCCGTACCCGGAGTCGTCGTGGCAGCTTCCCTGGCTCCACTCGCTCTTCGGGAACGCTCCGGCGGTCGCAAGCGGCATCGCAGCGGCGCTGAAGGTGAAGGGTCGGACCGACATCCGCGTCATCGGGCAGGGAGGAGACGGAGGAACGCTCGACATCGGGTTCGCCTGCCTCTCGGGGATGTTCGAGCGCAACGACGACGTGCTCTACGTCTGTTACGACAACGAGGCGTACATGAACACCGGCGTGCAGCGGTCGAGCGCCACGCCGCCGGCGGCCCGCACGGCGAACACGAAGCCCGTCGGCGACGAGCCGGGAAACGTCTTCGGACAGGGAAAGAGCGCACCGCTCATCGCGATGGCGCACGAGATCCCGTACGTGGCGACCGCGACGGTGGCGGACCTACACGATCTCGAGCACAAGATCGAGCGCGCGATGGAGCTCCACGGCGCGCGCTACGTCCACATCCTCGTCCCGTGCCCGCTGGGCTGGGGCTCTGCATCCGGTGAGACGATCAGGATCGCTCGGCTCGCACAGGAGACGGGTCTCTTTCCGGTGTTCGAGGCCGAGAACGGCGAGGTCGTCTCGGTGTCGAGGATCCGCCGGCCGGTCCCAGTCGAGGAGTACCTGCGCCCGCAGCGTCGGTTCGCGCACCTATTCGGAGACCCGCCGCGGACGGACGTGATCGCGGGACTGCAGGCGATCGCCGATCGCAACGTCCGCCGCTTCGGGCTCTTGGAGGAGGAGGCGGCCTGATGGAGCGGCCGTTTGCGATCACCCTCGACGTCGGCTCGAGCCGCGCGAACAAGACCGGCAGCTGGCGGACCGAGCGACCTGTCTACGTCCATCGGCTCCCACCCTGCTCGCGTGCCTGTCCCGCAGGCGAAGACGTCCAGCAGTGGCTCTACGAAGCCGAGGAGGGCGGCGGCGGGTACGAGCGCGCCTGGCGTCGGATCATGGACGACAACCCGTTCCCGGCCGTCATGGGGCGAGTCTGCTACCACCCGTGCGAGACCGACTGCAACCGGGCCAAGCTCGACGAAGCCGTCGGCATCAACTCGGTCGAGCGGTTTCTCGGAGACGAGGGCATCGCAAACGGGTGGCGGGTGCTGATCGACTCGCCCCCGTCCGGGAAGCGGGTCCTCGTCGTCGGGGCCGGACCGTCAGGGCTCTCCGCCGCGTACCAGCTCGCTCGGCTCGGTCACGCCGTGACGATCTACGACGCCGGACCGCGGCCCGGCGGAATGATGCGCTTCGGCATCCCGAAGTACCGGCTGCCCCGCGACGTGCTCGACGCGGAGATCCAGCGCATCGTCGATCTCGGCGTCACGCTGGAGCTGAACCGAACGGTCACGAACGTCCTCGAGGAGATGGAGGAAGGTCGCTTCGACGCAGTCTTCCTCGCGGTCGGCGCCCATCTCGGCAAGCGTGCGTACATCCCTGCCGGCTCCGCGGCGAAAGTGCTCGATGCGGTGTCGCTGCTCCGCAGCATGGAGGGAGAGGGGCCGCCGAAGCTCGGCCGCCGCGTCGTCGTCTACGGCGGAGGGAACACGGCGATCGACGCCGCGCGAACGGCGCGGCGGTTGGGCGCGGAAGAGGCGATCATCGTCTACCGCCGGACGCGCGAGCGCATGCCTGCGCACGACTTCGAGGTCGAGGAGGCCCTCGACGAGGGCGTGCTCATGAAGTGGCTTTCCACCATCAAGCACGTCGACGGCGGGAAGCTCGTCGTCGAGCGGATGGAACTCGACGAGACGGGGTTCCCCCAGCCCACCGGCGAGCTCGAGGAGCTCGAGGCGGACTCACTCGTGCTCGCCCTCGGCCAGGAGACCGACCTCTCGTTCGTCGAGGGCGTCCCGGGCGTCGAGGTCGACGACGGAGTCGTCTCCGTCGACTCGACGATGATGACCGGCCATCCGGGGATCTTCGCGGGTGGCGACATGGTCCCCGCGGAGCGGACCGTGACCGTCGCCGTCGGGCATGGCAAGGAGGCGGCGCGGCACATCGATGGCTGGCTGCGCGGTACGAAGAGTGAACAGCCACTCGAGCGGGAGCTCGCGGACTTCGAGCTCCTCAACACCTGGTACTACACGGAGGCGCCGCGCTCGGTTCGACCGCAGCTCGAGCTTGCACGGCGGCAGTCGACGTTCGAGGAGGTCGTAGGCGGGCTCGACGAGTCGACCGCACTGTACGAGGCGCGCCGTTGCCACTCCTGCGGCAACTGCTTCTCGTGCGACAACTGCTACGGCGTCTGTCCCGACAACGCCGTGATCAAGCTCGGAGCGCCCGAGGAGCCGTACGCGTTCGACTACGACTACTGCAAGGGGTGCGGCATCTGTGCCGCGGAGTGTCCGTGCGGCGCGATCGAGATGGTGCCCGAGGAGATCTGAGGGAGGCGGGGACGCTCCCGTCCCGCAGGTGGGTCGATCGTGCTCCTGTAGGCGTGCTGAGCCTGCTCGAGATCGTCTTCCTGGGCGTGCTGGCGATCGTCGTGGACCTGGTCGCGTTCCCCAGCTCTTCACCGTCGAGTCGGGGTGCTTCGCGGAGGGCGGGCGTGTGAGGACGAACGGCGACAGGTACGTCGCCGGCTTCGTCGTCCTCGGAACGTTCGGCTGGCTCGCCGTTGCGACCGGAACGATCTTCGCCAGCATCGTGGACAAGCGACGGCTCGTCGTCCTGCTGCCGCTCGCGTGGTTCCTCGCCTTCTCCCTTCCCGCGTTCGTGGTGGGCATGGCAATCGGGCCAGCGCCCTGCCCTAGCTGAGAGAACCTCCTCCGTAGTTGCAGGCATCGCGCCTGCGGCCCCTCCACGATGTGCGTCGCCCGAGGCAGCACGATGCTTGGTCCGTCAACAGGGATCGGAGGCTGTCATGCACGAGTGGATCCAGAACCAGGATTGGAGCGAAGAGCTCTGGGTCGCCGCTTGGGTGGCAGTGGTCGTCGTCGTCAGCATCGTGGCCTTGGCCTACGAGACCTACCTTCACAGGAGGTGAGCAGATGAGCGTCGTGAAGCTTCATCGGTACGGAGTGCGCACGTATCCAGTGGACGGTCGCCGGCTGACACTCGAGGCTCCGGGAAAGCCGAGGCTGCACGTAGCGACAGCGCCGGACTTCAAGAACGGGATTCCCGGTGTCTGGAGCCCGGAGGAGCTTCTGATCGGATCGCTCGCGAGCTGCTTCGAGCTCACCGTGTTGGCGATCGCCGAGCGCAGAGAGGTCCCGATCCACACCATCCAGACCGACGCGACGGGGCACGTCCAGCACAAGGACGGCCTCTACCGCTTCGTCGTGCTCGAGCTCGACGTCATGATCGAGACCCAGCCGGGTCAGGAGGCTGCAGCCGAGTCGGTCGTGCAACTGGCGAAAGAGAGGTGCATCGTTTCGGGAGCGCTCGACGTCCCGGTCCGCCTGACCGTCGCGGTTCATGCGCCCGCCGGGGAGCTCACGACCGTCTGAAGCCGGACTCGCGGCTGCGGCCGGCGGGTGCCGTTACGCCGCTCGGCCCGCTTGCGTGCGACCACGGACGCGGCCGTCGCCCACGCGGCGGCGTGCCGGCCGGTCGTCAGCGAGATGAAGGGCCTTCGCCGCGGCTGCGGAGACAGTCGAGTCGTCGATGTCGTACGCGCGGTCGAACTCCACGGCGCCGTTCAGGCTCGAGGACGACGTAGCCGTTACCCGCCCTGGACGGAACGTCGAGGCGCCATGTGCCGCGTCAAGCGTGCGGGAGCTCGGCCGGGTCGTCGTGCTGGCGCCGGGATCGGCGTGCGACCCCTCCCGTCTCCGCGGCGAGCGCGACGGCAGCCGCAACGTCACGAGCGACTCTCCGGTCGAAGACGCTCGGGACGATGTAATCGGGCGCGAGCTCGTCCGGCTTCACGACGCCTGCGATTGCCTGCGCCGCCGAGGACGCCATGTCCGGGGTGATCTCCCAGGCCCTCACATCGAGCGCTCCGCGGAACACTCCGGGAAACGCGAGCACGTTGTTGATCTGGTTGGGATAGTCGGAGCGACCGGTCGCGACGACGTCCACGACGTCGGAGATCTCTTCAGGTGGCACCTCCGGTGTCGGGTTCGCCATCGCGAACACGATCGCTCCGCCGGCCATGCGGCGGATGGCGTCGACGCTCACTGCGCCGGGGGCGGACAACCCGATGTACACGTCGGCTCCTTCGAGAGCGTCGTCTGCACGGCCGCGCAGGCCCGACGGATTCGTGAGCTCGGCGTACGAGGCCTTCTCCGGAGTGAGCCCGCTCCGTCCCAAATAGAGCGTCCCGGCCCGGTCGCAGCCGACGATGTCTCGCGCACCCGCCGCCAGGAGCATTCGCGTCGTCGCCGTACCCGCTGCGCCGACCCCCGTGACGACGATGCGAACGTCCTCGAGCCGCTTCCCGACGACCCGGAGCGCATTCAGGAGAGCAGCGAGCACGACGATCGCGGTTCCGTGCTGGTCGTCGTGGAACACCGGAATGTCGAGCTCGCTGCGCAGCCTGCGCTCTATCTCGAAGCAGCGCGGTGCCGAGATGTCCTCGAGGTTGATCCCGCCGAACCCTGGAGCGATCGCGACCACGGTGCGAACGATCTCGTCGGCGTCCTTCGTCGCAAGACAGAGCGGCCACGCGTCCACACCGCCGAACTCCTTGAAGAGGACGGCCTTTCCTTCCATGACCGGAAGTGCCGCCTCTGGTCCGATGTCGCCGAGCCCGAGCACGGCTGTGCCGTCGGAGACGACCGCGACCGTGTTCTGCTTCGTCGTGAGAGCCCACACTTTCGCCGGGTCGGTCGCGATCGCGCTCGACACGCGCGCGACACCCGGCGTATAGGCCATCGACAGGTCGTCCAGCGTCTTCAGCGGCGTTCGCGGTCGAACTTCGAGCTTCCCGCCGAGATGCATGAGGAAGGTCCTGTCCGACACGTGCTCGACCTCCACACCGTCGAGCTCGGACACGGCCGCCACGATTCGCTCGAGGTGAGCCGCGTCGCCGGCGAGGACCGTGACGTCTCGAACCTTCTCGCCCCGGCCCACGCGCACGAGGTCGATCGCGCCGAGCAGTCCGCCCGCGCCGGCGATTGCCGCCGCGAGTGCCGCGAAGGAGCCGGGCTGGTCCTTCAGGTGCACACGAAATGTCGCACTGAACGAGGCGGACGGATGGGTCTCCTGCCCGCGCTCGACAACCGAGGTCATGGCACAAGGATCGGCGTTTGCCTGGCGCTCGGCATCCGTGCCGCATCCGATCGATGCTGCGGCTTTGCCGCAGCATCGGCTCCCAGTGTTCGTCCGCAGCGAGGTAGGTGTTTCCGCTGATGGCGGCGCGCCGCCGCTGCTGCACTCTCCGCTTGAATAAGCCAACCCCGCATGCGGCCTCGTTCGCGGACGCGAGACCGCTCGAAGAAGGAGGTGTGCCGTGAGGGTCGATGAGGTCATGAGTGGCGACGTGGTGACGGTCGCACCCGAGACGTCGCTGAAGAACGTCGCCGGGCTTCTCGTAGAGCACCGCATTTCCGGAGTGCCGGTCGTTGACTCGAACGGCACCGTCGTGGGGGTGGTGTCCGAGGCCGACATCCTGATCAAGGAGCGCGGCCCGGAACCTCGCCACGGAGGGCTCATGGACTGGTTGCTCGGCGGCGGTGCCGCAGATGACGAACGGCTCGCTGCGCGAACCGTCGGAGAGGCCATGACGCAGCCGGCGATCACGGTTGCGTCTTCAGCGCCCGTCGCTCAAGCCGCCCGCAAGATGACGGAGAACGGGATCAAACGACTCCCTGTGGTGAGTCGTGACGGCGCGCTGGTCGGAATCGTCACCCGCTCGGATCTCGTCAGGGCATTCGCGCGATCCGACGACGAGATCGCTCGCGAGCTCCGTGAGGACGTCGTCCGACGGACGCTGTGGATCGAAGGAGTAGGACCGAGCATCGCTGTCGACAACGGAGAGGTGACGCTGTCCGGCGAGGTCGAACGGAGGTCGGACGCCGAGCTCCTCGAGCTCTTCGCCGCGCGCGTTCCCGGCGTCGTCTCGGTGCGCTCGAACGTGTCGTGGCGCTGGGACGACGCGAAGGGCTCTGAGAATCGAGGTCTCGCCGGCTCGGGCGCACGCTGACAGACCACACCGAGTAGCCCCCGGTCACGGCGGGTTTCTGCGAGGCAGGATCCGTTCTTTCTGCTGACGCGGCTGCCTCTTCGGTGCAGGAAGATGGACTGGAAAGGAGGGAAGCGATGTCCACGCTCATCAGGTGGGCTCCCTTCCGGGACTTCGACGTGATCGATCGCCGGATGCGGCGCATGCTCGAAGATTTCGGGGTGGCCCCCGCGGCGCTTCCCGCAGCCGACTTGTACGAGACCGAGAAGGAGATGATCGTCGAGCTCGACGTGCCGGGCTTCGACGAGAAGGAGCTCGCGCTCGAGGTCTCGGATCACACGCTCACCATCAAGGGCGAGCGCAAGGAGGAGAAGGAGGAGAAGCAGAAGACCTTCTATCTCCACGAGCGGCTGGAGAAGCACTTCGAACGGTCGTTCACGCTGCCGGTGGACGCTGACCTCGAGAAGGTCAAGGCCAACTTCGAGACCGGCGTCCTCAAGGTGCACGTGCCGAAGATCGAGGCAGCGAAACCGCGCAAGATCGAGATCGCGGCGTAGCACCCAGCACGACCGTGAGGCGCCCGGCTCGGTCGAGCCGGGCGTCTCGTTCCGGCGGCACGGCGGGGCGCCGCTCAGCGCGTCGGTCGCACGTGTAGCGACGACGTGACGGACACGACTCCCGGCACCCGCTGGATCCGACGCGGGAGCGCCTCGGCGTCGGCGTCGGTCTCCACCGTTCCTCCCAGCCACACGTCGCCGCCACGGACCCTGACCGTGGCGGTTCCAGGCTTGAGCCAGAAGCCCTCGAGGAGCACCTTCTCCCTGATCTCGCGCTCGATCTCGGCGTCCGAGCGCGCGTAGGCGCGGACGAGATCCGAGCGGGACAGGATCCCCACGAGCTTGCCCTCCCTGACGACGGGGAGGCGCTTGATGCCGCGCTCGGTCATGAGCGTCGCCGCAGCAGCCGCCGGCTGCCACCACTCGATCGTGACGGCCGGCGCCGTCATCGCCTCGGCAGCAGTGCGCGCGGCGAGCCCGATCGAGACGTCGCCGTGGTCACCGCGAAGGAGCCGCGCGAGTACACCCTTGCCGGCCGCGCCGCGGCCCGTCTCTTCGGCCACGATGTCGGCCTCCGAGACGACGCCGACAACTTTCGCGTCCTGCACGACCGGGACGGCGGAGATGTGCCGCTCGACGAGAAGTTCGGCCACTTCCTTCAGCGACGTCTCCGGCGAGACGGTGACGACCGGCGTCGTCATGAGCTCGTCGACGTGGGTGCCGCCGCTCAGGTTGACGCCGGTCGCGATGCCGCCCATCACGGCGGCAATGTCGAGCGTCGAGAGAACACCCAGGGGCTTGTCCGACCCGGGCTCGACCACGAGCAGGTGCGACGCCCCGCGCTCCGTCATGAGCTCGGCCGCTCGCCGCAGGCTCTCGTGAGGTCCGATCGTCACCGCCTCGGTGGCTGCGGAGGTGCCCGCGGTTCTGTGCACGTGATCCGTCGCCGCGGCGGCCACGACGTCCAGATCGGAGACGAGCCCCCAGACGCGGCTGTCGTCGTCGGTTGCATCGCCGAACCCAACGACGCAATGAACCTGATGTGCCGCCATCGTGCGCGCGACCGTCTCGAGCGGCGTCTCGAAGAAGCAGGTGAAGACTCCGGGGTGCATCACGTCCTCGACATACGCCGAGTCGAGGGTTAGAGCCGCAGACGCTGAGGCCATGGTGGTGGGCATCGCTAGCTCCTCTCGGATTCTCTGACCTGAGCGTCGTGCCCTCCCGTTGCCGCGACATCGGGATCGGCTGCCGTCCTCGTGCGGACAACTACGTACCGATTGCGCTTCGGCGCTGGAGAAAATGAGGTGTGACGGCGAGCTCCTCCCGACTCGAGCGGATCGCAGGCCGGGCTCCGGGAGACCCGCGCCAGTCGAGCAGTCTTCTGCTCCGCGATTTGCGCTCCCGGCCGGAGGGGCTCTCGAACAGAGAAGCCGCACGACGGCTCGTCGCGCAGGGGCCGAACGAGCTGCGAAGACGAGGGGGCCGGCGCTGGCCGCGTCAGCTCGCCAAGCAGTTCGTGCACCCACTCGCGCTTCTCCTCTGGCTCGCGGCCGCACTCGCCTTCGTCGCCGGGGTGCCTGCGCTCGGCGGGGCGATCATCGCCGTGATCTTCCTCAACGCCTTCTTCGCGTTCGCGCAGGAGCGGCAGGCCGAGCGAGCGGTGGAGGCGCTGAGCCGCTACCTGCCCCAGCAGGTCGCCGTCCGCCGTGACGGAAAGCGGGAGGTGATCGACGCCCGCGAGCTCGTTCCCGGCGATGTGCTGCTCCTTGCCGAGGGGGATCGCATCTCGGCGGATGCACGCCTGCTCGCGGGTGCGCTCGAGGTCGACATGTCGACCCTGACGGGTGAGTCGCAGCCGGTGTTCCGTTCGGCCGAGTTTGCCGACACGACGGGCCCGCTGCTCGAGATGCGCGAGCTCGTGTTCAGCGGAACGTCCTGCGTCGGGGGAGAGGCGGAGGCCCTCGTCTACGCCACCGGCATGCAGACCGAGCTGGGCCGGATCGCCGCCCTCTCCGAGCGCGTCGAGGCCGAGGAGAGCCCGCTCGAGCACCAAGTGCGGCGCGTCGCCTGGCTGATCGCGCTCGTCGCCGTCGCCGCCGGCCTCGCCTTCCTCCCGATCGGCTGGCTCCTCGCCGGGCTACCGCTCGAGGATGCCTTCACCTTCGCGGTCGGGCTGATCGTCGCCAACGTGCCCGAGGGTCTGCTCCCGACGCTCACCCTCGCGCTCGCGGTCGGAGTCGCCGGCCTCGCACGCCGCGGTGCGCTCGTCAAGCGCCTGAGCGCCGTCGAGACGCTGGGCTCGACGACGGTCATCTGCACGGACAAGACGGGCACGCTCACCGAAAACAGGATGCGCGCGGTGCGTATCTGGACGCCCCTCGGCGAGCTCGACCTGGAGGGAGACGCAGATGTCGAGGCGGCAGTCGCGGCCGATCCGGTTCTCGGTTTCCTGGGGCGCGGGCTCGCGGCGAGCTCGACCGCCGAGCTCGCCGCCGATGGTGCCGGGAGATCGCGGGGCGAGGCCACCGAGATCGGGCTGCTCGAGGCCGCGCGGGCGCTCGCTATCGACGTCGACGCGACACGACGCGAGCACGACCGTCGGAAGCTCTACCGCTTCGACCCGAAGCTCCGGCTGATGTCGACCGTCGACCAGCGACAGGACGGCGGCCTCACCGTTCACGCAAAAGGAGCGCCCGAGGAGGTGCTCGAGCGGTCGGCCATGATCGGCGGGGCCAGCGACCACGTGCCCATCACCGATCAGGATCGGGCACGGGTGCTCGCCGTGCTCGAGCGCTACGCCGCGGACGGACTGCGCGTGCTCGCCGTTGCCCGGCGCCGCCTGCCCGAGGGAGCGCAACCGCCCGACCGCCGCGAGCTGGTGGAACGTGAGCTCGTATTCCTCGGACTCGTTGCCCTCTTCGATCCGCCCCGGCCGGAGGTCGAGCCGGCAGTCGCCCGCTGCCATGACGCCGGCATCCGCGTCATCGTTGTGACCGGCGACTATGGGGTGACCGCCGCCGAGATCGCACGTCGCGTCGGGATCGCCCGCGACGGCGGCACCGTCATCACCGGCGACGAGCTCGAGCGGATGAGCGAGCCCGAGCTCGACCGCCGCCTCCGCGAGGGCAAGGAGCTGATCTTTGCTCGTGCCTCGCCGGAGGCGAAGCTTCGCATCGCTGACGCTTTGCGCGCGGAAGGGCACGTGGTCGCGATGACCGGTGACGGCGTCAACGACGCGCCTGCCTTGCGCCGCGCGGACATCGGTGTCGCGATGGGGCTCACAGGGACGGACGTCGCCCGCGAGGCCGCGACGATGGTCCTCACCGACGACAACTTCGCCACCATCGTCGCGGCCGTCGCCGCAGGCCGGCGCGTCTACGACAACGTCCGGAAGTTCATCCTGTACATCTTCGCCCATACGACTCCCGAGGTCGTGCCGTTCCTCGTCTTCGCGCTTTCGGGCGGCACGATTCCGCTGCCGCTGACCGTGCTCCAGATCCTCGCGATCGATCTCGGCACCGAGATCCTGCCCGCGCTCGCGCTCGGCCGCGAGCCTCCCGAGCCGGGCCTGATGAAACGGCGACCGCGCCCCCGCTCCGACGCGGTGATCGACCGGACGCTCCTCTTCCGGGCCTGGGTCTTCCTCGGCCTGATCGAGGCGGCGCTCGTCCTCGGGGGCTTCTTCTACGTCCTCCTGCAGGCGGGCTGGAGCCCCGGCGACGATGTCGGCTCCGGCTCGCCGCTGCACCATGCCTACCTGCAGGCGACGACGATGACGTTCGCCGGGATCGTCGCCTGCCAGATCGGGACGGCACTCGCCGCCCGCACCGAGTACGCCTCCTTGCGCTCGGTCGGCTTCTTCAGCAACCGGATGCTGCTCTGGGGTATCGCCTCCGAGCTCCTCTTCGCCGCAGCGCTCGTCTACGTGCCGGTTCTGCAGAACGTGTTCGGAACTGCCGCACTCGGCCCGGCGGAGCTCGCGCTCCTCGCAACCTTCCCGCTCGTCGTCTGGGGCGCCGACGAGCTACGCCGCGCCCACCTGCGACGCCGGGCAAACAGCCCGGCGTGAGCACGAATCCCCGGCGGACGAGCGTCAGAAGTGCACGTACTGCTCAGGTTCGAGTGTCGCGAACGGGCACTCGTCGCCCCCCGGACAGCCCTCAAAGTCGTGGCAGAGGTCGAGTCGAACGAGAGCGGCCTCGAGATCACGAGCGTCCAGGTGCGCGTTTTCCGCCAGCGCAGCGAGGCCGTGGTACTCCGAGGGAAGGTCGAGATGCCGTGCGGCGGCCGCGGCGCTGCGATCGGGGCCAATTCGGACGTCGGGCCAGATCCCCCGCAGCTCGCGGAGGAACGTCGACACCGTCTGCGGACTCCAGCCCGGCAACTCTCCAAGCGCTTGCTCGAGCTCGCCGGGACGACCATCCGCGCCGAGCGTCGCGACCCGCCCCTCGTATCGCTCCGTGAGCACGTCTGCGAGAGCGACCAGCTCCAGCGCAGTGCGGTGCTCCCCGTAGCCGCTCGTCGAGAGGGCCGAGTCGAGCGCCTCCGCACCGTACGCACCCGCATCCCGAACCGTACGAACTCCTGCGCGCTCGAGTGCGCGCCACGCGCGAAGGGCGACGCCGGTGGAGGTGCCACGGCCGAGCAGTGTCGCGGCAAGAGCCCAGCGCTCGACGTCCTCCGGGATGCCCTCGAGATCGAGGCCGAGTTCGAGCGAGAACCGCCCCCCGACTCTCCTCACCACGCTGCGTGCACGGCAGATAGCTGCGAGTTGCGCGATCCGGGGCGGGTGCACGCCTGCCGCTCGAGCACCGGCCGGCGCCGCAAGCGTCGCTGACTCATTCGCGGTCGACTCGTACACGACAGCCTCCAATCCTGGCGCCCGGCACAAGGGTCCGTCGGTCGGCGACGAGACACATCCGGAAACGGCCACATGATCGATGCGTGCAACTACGGAACCGTCCGGGACCCGCGGCACCGAGCGCCTGCGCGCACTTCGACCGGCTCGCCGCAGTGGATTCGCCGAGCCGAATCCGCAAAAAGCCGGATGCGGAAGCAGTCGACGGGATCCACCATAGAGGCGTGGGACTGGTTCAACCCCAGTATCCGGGCGCGTGCTTCCGGGACCGTCGTGAGGCGGGGAGGCTGTTGGCTTCCGAGCTCGAGCGGTCGGGAGCGGTCGAGGCACACGCTCGGGACGTCGTCGTGGTCGGCCTTGCTCGAGGTGGGGTTGAAGTGGCCGACGAGGTTGCTGCGAGACTCGGCGCACCACTGGACGCCCTCGCAGTGCGCAAGGTCGGGCACCCGTGGCAGCCCGAGTACGGCATCGGGGCTGTCGCACCGGGAGGAATCCACTACATCCGTGCACACGACGGACTGACGGAGGCCGAGGTCGCCGAGGTCGTACGCGCCGCCGACGAGAAGGCGGCAGCGCTGGACACGAGTCTGCACGCCCGCTACTCACCGCCGCCGGTCGTAGGAAAGACGTGCGTTCTCGTCGACGACGGCCTTGCGACCGGCGGGACGATGATCGCAGCCGCTCGCTGGGCAACCGCGCAGCGAGCCCGGCGTGTCGTCGTCGCCGTCCCGGTCGGCGCCGCCGCCACGATCCGGAGCATCGGCGGCGACCCGAATGTGGACGGGGTCGTCTGCCTCGCGGCGCCGCTCGACTTCATGGCCGTGGGCTTCTGGTACGAGGACTTCCACCAGATCTCGGACGACGACGTCACCGCCATCCTCGAGGCCCGGCGCTCAGGCGCACTCGAGAGACACGCCGTCGAGATCGAGCTCGACGGCACACGTCTCGCGGCCGATGTGACGAACCCGGTGCATGCGATCGGATGGGTGGTGTTCGCGCACGGAAGCGGCTCGAGCCGCACGAGCCCGCGCAACGTGGCTGTCGCCGAGACCTTGAACCGAGCCGGCATCGCGACGATGCTCTTCGACCTTCTCACTCCGGCAGAGCAGCTCGATCGCCGGAACGTCTTCGACGTCGAGCTGCTGGGCCGGCGACTGGTAGCGGCGACCGGATGGCTCGTCGGTCGCCCAGAAGCGCACGACCTGCCGGTGGCCTACTTCGGTGCGAGCACGGGCGCGGCGGCGGCGCTGATCGCCGCCGGCGAGCTCGGTGAGGCGATCACCGCGGTGGTCTCGCGAGGCGGTCGGCCCGACCTGGCCGCGGACCGGCTCGCCGAGGTCCGGGCGCCGACGCTGCTGATTGTCGGCGGCGCGGACGAAACGGTTCTCGAGCTCAACCGCGAGGCCGCCGCACGGCTGTCCTGCCCGCACGAGCTCGCCGTCGTTCCGGGCGCGACCCACCTCTTCGAAGAGCCCGGTGCACTCGAGCAGGTGGCGTCGCTCGCAGCAGCATGGTTCTCGACACACCTCGTCGTATGACCCCGCTGACGTCTACGGCCGAGCTCGTGCAGATCGACGAGACCCTCTGGGAGATCCCCGCTGAGGCACGCTCGGACATGCGCGTTCCTGCCAGGATCTTCGCCGACCGCGAGCTCCTGGAGGCGATCCTCGGGGATCAGTCGCTCGAACAGCTCCAGAACGTCGCGACCCTGCCTGGAATCGTCGACGCGGCACTGGCGATGCCGGACGTCCATCAGGGCTACGGGTTCCCCGTCGGCGGCGTTGCCGCGATGGAGCTGCCGGACGGCGTCGTCTCCCCAGGCGGTGTCGGCTACGACATCAACTGCGGGGTCCGGCTTCTCGTCCTGCCGATCTCGGCGACCGAGCTCGGCGGGAGCCGGGTCCCCCTCGTGCACGAGATCTCGCGCGCGATCCCTGCAGGATCGGGCAAGCACGGGCGCCTCCGGCTGAACGAGTCGGAGCTGGACAACGTCCTGGAAGAGGGGCCGCGCGCGCTCGCCGCGCGGGGAATCGGCCGGACGGAGGACCTCGAGCGCACGGAGTCTCAGGGGTGTCTCGCCGGAGCCGATCCGGCACTCGTCTCGTCTCGCGCTCACGAGCGCGGTGCCGGCCAGCTCGGGACCGCGGGCTCGGGAAACCACTTCGTCGAGCTGCAGCGCGTCGCAGACGTCTTCGACCGGGCCGCGGCAGACGCCTTCGGTCTCGCGGAAGGCCAGGTGACCGTCCTAATCCACTCTGGCTCACGAGGGCTCGGGCACCAGGTTTGCACGGACTACGTGCGCACCATGGAAGGCGTCCACGAGCGCTACGGCATCGCCGTCCCCGACCGCCAGCTCGCGTGCGCACCGGGGTCGTCGCCCGAAGGGCGAGCGTACCTGGCCGCGATGGCAGCGGCGGCGAACTTCGCTTTCGCAAACCGCCAGGCGATCGCGCACGCCGTACGCGCGGCGATCGCCCACGTGCTCGGCCGCGAGACGGCGGACGACACCCGCCAGGTCTACGACGTCGCGCACAACGTCGCGAAGGCAGAGCGCTACGGGGGGCGGGAGCTGCTCGTCCATCGCAAGGGCGCAACCCGCGCCTTCCCCGCCGGGTCGCTCGAGATTCCTGCGGAGTATCGCGCCGTCGGCCAGCCGGTGTTCATTCCCGGCAGCATGGGAACCGCGAGCTACGTGCTCGCCGGCGAACCGGGCGCGCTGACGCGCTCGTTCGGCACGATCTGCCACGGCGCGGGACGGGTGATGTCTCGGACGCGTGCCCGCAGACGAATCGCGGGAGGCGAGCTCCGCCGCGAACTGGAGGCGCGGGGCATCGCAGTCCGCTGCCCCTCGAATGCCGGACTCGCCGAGGAAGCGCCGAGCGCGTACAAGGACGTCGAGCGCGTCGTGGACGTCGTCGAGAGCGCCGGCCTCGCGCGCCGCGTTGCCCGGCTCGCGCCCATCGGTGTCGTGAAGGGCTAGCAGCAGGGCGTCGAGACGTCAGGCATCACCAGCGGGCGCCGCAGCCGCCGGCTCTCGCGTCCGACTGCAAGGGAATCAACGGCGAGCGGCGCCCTCGCGAATACGCCGACGGCGGCCGCGACCGCGACTTCCCTGCTGGTAGCGTCGATGACGCTCCTCCCAGCGCCTTCCCCGGATTCGCGGTGTTCTCTTCCGCGTCTGTGGCATGCCTGAAGCCTCGTTCAGCCGTGGGCTGCGCGCATCAGCGTTCGCGCGGATCGGCCTCGCGGTTTTCACGCGGCGGGGGGGGGGGGGGGGGGGGGGGGGGGGGGGCCGGCCGCCGCCCCCGCCGCCCCCCCCCCCCCCCCCCCCCCCCCCCCCCCCCCCTCCCCGAGTTCGTCCCCAAGGTCAGCGATTTCGGGATTGCCAAGC
>JBMDXR010000071.1:0-28609 GCA_048594925.1 Gaiellaceae bacterium | reverse complement strand
CCTGCATGCCCGTAGGGTCTCGTCGCTCCCCGCCGCGGCCATCCGTGGCCGTTCGGATTGGACGTGCGGACAACTACGCAACCACTCAACCGCGTAGTGGTCCGCAGCCGCCTCCGCGAATGCCCCGTTTCCGCACGAGCGCCGGAGAGACACGCTCTGAGCGACTCAGGAGGTGAAGAGCATGAAGAAGCGGATCGTGATCCTCGGCGGCGGGACAGGCGGGACGATGACGGCGAACCGGCTGCGTCGCCGCTTCGGCCTGGACGAGGCCGAGATCCATGTCGTCGACCGCGACGATCGCCACGTCTACCAGCCGGGGTTGCTCTTCGTCCCGTTCGGGCTGACGCAGATCGACGAGATCGTGCGCGCCAGAAGGCGGCAGCTCCGGGACGGCACCGTCTTCCACGAGGCAGAGGTCGAGGCGGTCTCAATCGAGCGCGAGGAGGTGCTCCTCGCCGACGGAGCGGTCCTGCCGTACGACGTGCTCGTCGTCGCGACGGGCGTCCGCCTGGCCCCGGAGGAGACCGAAGGTCTGACCGGTCCCGGTTGGAACGAACGGGCCTTCACCTTCTACACACCGGAGGGTGCCGAGCAACTCCAGCGCGCCCTCGACTGGTTCGACGGCGGCCGCGTCGTCGTGAACCTCGTCGACATGCCGATCAAGTGCCCCGTCGCGCCACTCGAATTCGCGTTTCTCGCGGACTGGTATTTCCGCGAGCGCAAGATCCGCGACAGGGTCGAGCTCGTGTACTCGACGCCGCTGGACGGCGCCTTCACGAAGCCGGTCGCCTCGGAGCGCCTGGCCGGGTTGCTCGAGGAGAAAGACGTCGAGCTGGTCACGGAGTTCAACGCGGGCGAGGTCGACGGCGTCGGGGGCAAGCTGATCGCGTACGACGGCCGAGAGCTCGACTTCGACCTTCTGGTCACGGTCCCGCTCCACAGCGGCGCACCGTACGTCGAGCGGTCGCCCGGCCTCGGGGACGCACTCGGGTTCGTCCCGACGGACAAGCGGACGCTGCAGACGACCGCCGCGCCGAACGTCTTCGCGCTCGGCGACGCGACCGACCTCCCGACCTCGAAGGCCGGGTCGGTCACGCACTTCGAAGGCGAGGTACTGACCGAGAACGTCGTCCGCTACCTGGGCGGCAAGGAGCTCGACACGGGCTACGACGGCCACGCGAACTGCTTCATCGAGACCGGCTTCCACAAGGCGCTGCTGATCGACTTCAACTACGAGACCGAGCCGCTCCCCGGGCACTTCCCGACGGCCGTCGGGCTCCCGCTCCTGCGCGAGTCGCGGCTCAACCACCTCGGCAAGCTCATGTTCCAGTGGGTCTACTGGCACGCGCTGCTGCCGGGCCGCGAGATCCCCGGAATCGGGCCGGCCATGCCGACAGCCGGCAAGAAGCGCACCACCGTCCACGCCTGACCGAAGGAGGACCAGATGACCATGACCCTCATCGCAGACGCCCCCGTCGAAGTCGACGGCGAGGGATTCCTCGTCCATCCCGAGCAGTGGAACGAGACGATCGCCGAAGGGATCGCGAGGGCGAACGGAGTCCCCGAGCTCACCGCTCGGCACTGGCTCGTCGTTCGCTTCATGCGCGAGCGCTACCTGGAGACGGGCACGGCGCCGTCGATCCGGTCCCTCGGGAAGGAGTCCGGAGTCCCGATCAAGGAGCTGTACCAGCTCTTCCCCAAGGGACCGGCGAAGCTCGCCGCCAAGATCGGCGGCATTCCCAAGCCGAAGGGCTGCATCTAAGAGAGGAGCACACCATGACTGAGCTGCTCGAACATCCAGAGCTCAAGGTCGCCGAGCCCACGACGATCGAGAAGGTCTCGATCGTGATCTCCAAGGGCTCGCTCGAGGGAATCTACCCCGGCCTGATCATGGCGAACGGCGCCCGCATGGAAGGCATCGAGGCGGACGTCTTCTTCACCTTCTTCGGGCTCGACGCGATCCGCAAGGACCGCCTCGAGAGGATCAAGGTCGCGACGGTGGGCAACCCGGGCCTGCACATGCCGACACTCATCGGCGTGATTCCGGGCTTCTCGTGGCTCGTCACGAAGATGATGAAGCGTCAGATGGAGAAGATCGACATTCCGCCGATCCCCGAGTTCATCGAGCTCATCGGCGACTCCGGAGCGCATCTCTTCGCCTGCAAGGCGACGGTCGACATGTTCGACCTGACGATGGACGACTTCGTCCCGCAGGTCGAGGACATCATCAGCGTCGGCGAGTTCTACGAGAAGGCCGCGGGCGGGCAGATCATCTTCACGTAGCTCCGTCGCGACATGATGCTCGTCACCCGTAGCCACGCGAGCCACATCGACGAGCGGCGGATCGTGCTGCTGCCCGGCGCGACGTCGCTCGTCGAGAAGCTCGCATCGGCGCGGGCCGACGTGGCCCTGTTCTCCGGCGCGATCGCGATCCTCGCGCTGCACACGGCCGTCGATGCGTTCCTCGCGCCCGAGCCCGGAACCGGACCGGGCGACCACCTGGTGAGTGGGCTCGCGCCTCTGACGGTGCTGGCACTCGCGGCCCTCACCTATCCGGGACTGCCGGCGGGCGGGCGGGCTGCACTCGCGGCGATTCTCGGCGCCCTTGCGCTCGAAGGAGCCACTCTCGCCGCTGCCGACGCCAGCAGCGTCGGTGCCCGTGGCGAGGACTGGACCGGGTTCCTGCTCCTCCCGGTGGGCATCCTGCTGTGCGGGCTCGCCGTCACGTTGCTCTGGCGCTCGCGCAAGCCGGGCCGGCTTCGGTACCTACGCCGCGCCGGGATTGCGGTCGTAGGCGTGCTGGTGGCCTACTGGCTCGTCGTTCCGGTAGGGATCGGGATCCTCGCGACGCACCGTCCACGCGCGGACGTGATGCCGGCCGACCTTGGGCGTCCGTACGAGGAGGTCATCCTCCGGACGAGCGACGGTCTCGACCTCACCGCCTGGTACGTCCCCTCGCGGAACGGCGCCGCCGTCATCTCCTACCCGACCCGCCAGGGCAAGGTCGAGCAGGCAGGAATGCTCGCCCGCCACCGCTACGGCGTCCTCCTGCTGGATGCGCGCGGCTATGACGGAAGCGACGGCGATCCAAACGTCTTCGGTTGGGAGGGCGTCCGGGACGTCGACGCCGCCGTGGCCTGGCTGCAGCGACGGACGGACGTGACAGACGGCCGCATCGGCGGTATCGGGTTCTCCGTCGGCGGTGAGGTGATGCTTCAGGCTGCCGCCTCGAACATAGGGCTCCGTGCGGTCGTGTCGGAGGGCGCGGGCGTACGCTCGGTTCGTGAGCACTTGCTGCGCGGGCCACGCGGCTGGCTCTCGCTTCCCGAGGCGGCCGTGCAGACGGCCGCGGTTGCAGTGCTGAGCGGCACGAGGCCGCCACCCTCGCTCGCCGACCTCGTTCCACGGATCGCACCGCGTCCCCTGCTCCTCGTCTACGCCGGTCACGGCGGCGGAGGTGAAGAGCTCAACCCCGAGTACTACCGAGCTGCCTCTCACCCAAAGGCAATCTGGAAGATCGAAGAGGCACGGCACGTGGGGGGCTTCGAGGCGACCCCAGACGCGTACGAGGAGAAAGTCGTCCGCTTCTTCGACCGCGCGCTCCTCACCGTGCGGCAACCCTGAGCTCGACAGCAGCGCCGGGGCGCGGAACTCGAACCGCACGCCCCCACTGGGGACACCCGCTGCCAAGGCTCCGTGGGTTTCATGCGGTCTCGTACAGCGCGCGGCGCGCGATGTTCGGAGCAGAGGCAACCACGCTGCAACGCTGGGGCTGCGCCAGTTGACCGCTCGTCGACACCGACAGCCCGTATACAGTCAGCCGCTCGCAGAAGGGAGGGGTCGGGATTTCGGGACTGCGCGGAGTCATTCTTCTCGCCGTGGTTGGGCTCGTTCTCCCCCTGTCCGCCGACGCCGACACAGCAGCGATTGACGTGCGGAACAGCACCGAGTTCGCGGCAGCGGTATCCGCACTTCGAGACACGGGCGGCACGATCAGGCTCCGGCGCAACCACTACGGTGGCGAGCTCGTCGTTCGCTCGCGCTCCGCTAGGCCGTTGCGCATCGTCGGCGAGCGCGGCGTGCGGATCGAGAGCCTGCTTCTCGACCGGACCCAGCACGTCTCCGTGAGCCGACTGACGATCGCACCGATCCGCCAGGACGCGTGGTTGAGCATCAGCGGGTCCCGTCACATCGAACTGCACGACATCCTCGTGACGGCCGAGCGAACGCGGTACCGGGGAACCGTCCAAGTCTCCGGATCGAGTCACGTCGTCATCCAGCGGAGCGAGTTCCGTCGCTGTGGTGACCGCTCCCCGCTGTTCGCGAACTGCGTGCACCTCAAGCACGGGACGAGACACATCCGGATCGTCGACAACCGGTTCCACGACTGCCGAGGCTGCGACTTCATCCACGGCCGCTTCGGCTACGACCTGACGCTGCGCGGGAATCGATTCGAGCGTGCGCTCCCGTGCCGCATGAACCGCCATCGCTGCGGACACCAGGACCTCGTGTCGTTTTGGTCCGGGAACCGCCTGCTGGTTGAACGGAACACGTTCGGCGTCTACAAGCTCGGCGCGGCGCAGCTCTACCTCATCGGCGCGGTGGACAGGGTGTCGATCGTGAACAACGTGTTTCGCGGTACCGACCCCAAGGTCCCGGACTATCGCGCACGCATGGCGATCATCGTCGGTAGCAAGGGATCGAAGCGCGTCCCCCGCCGCGTCCGCATCGTGAACAACACGATCCTCACGGGCACCCGCCGTGTCGACGGGTACGCGGGCTCGATCCGGATGAGCGGCGTCTACTGGGGCCTACAGCGGCGCAGGCGACCGCTCCTTGCGAACAACGTCATCGGCCTCATCGAGGTTCCGCACCACGTCTGCAGCGTTGCGCGCAGGGCAGTCTCGAACGTCGTGCTGCGCGGAGTTGCGTGCCGCGGCCCCAATCGCGTCGGCCGGGTGCACCTCGATCCGCTCGGCCGGCCGACTGCCGCGTCGACGCTCCTCATCGACCGCGCGAGCAGGCGCCTCGGCGCCTGGCGAGACATCGACGGCCGCCCGCGAGACTCCCGGCCGGACATCGGAGCATACGAGTACCGCGGCCGGAAGCGCAAAGTCAGAGCTCAGCCGTGACCTGGCCCGCTGTCAACGAAATGGGGCCCCTCCGCTCGAAGCTGACAGGCAGCTAAGCCGCGAAGGCCCAGCAGCCCACATCGACAGCTTGAAAGCGGCAATCTCCTGGCGCGAGCCGGAGATCGACGAACTGATTTCAAGATGACACACGCTCGGTCCCTCACGAGGGGTTCCTCCCGAAAGACGGCGAGCGGGGAGCAGTCGCTTCGAGCGAGTCGCAACGACGCCCGGAGAGCCGCGCTGGTCGCTGTGCGTGTCCCTCGGACCCCACTAGGATCGCCGCGTGCCCCTCAGCAAGAACGAGAAGGTGGCGCTGCTGAAGCGGACTCCGCTCTTCGCGGAATGCACGAAGGCGGAGCTCATCGAGGTTGCGCTCAGCGCGGACGAGCGAGAGGCGCCGGAGGGCGACATGCTGACGGAGGAGGGCCAGCGCGGTCGCGAGTTCTTCGTCCTCGTCGAGGGAGAGGTCGCCGTGAGACGCGGCGGCACGAAGCTCGCCGACCTCGGCCCAGGAGACTGGTTTGGCGAGATTGCGATCCTCACCTACAAACCACGCACGGCGACGGTGACGGCGACCTCACCCGCCCGACTGCTCGTGATCAGCGATCGAGCATTCCGGCGCGTCGTCGAGACGACGCCGCGGATCGCGCTGACGGTCCTTCGGAGCGTCGCACAACGCCTCGAGCACGACGCGCGCAGCTAGGGATCCGGGGGGAGCTCCTACGCACCCCGCCGGTCCTCGGCCCGATGTGGCGGGTCGCGCGTTACTGCCCACCGCTGGCCCGCTGCGTTCTCGGGAGCGTCGATGACGAACGATCAGCCGCGCTACTTCTGCAGACGGCCGCGGAGTGGGCGAGGTCCTCGGGAGCGAGCAGCCGACGCTCCGCGAGACGAATGCCAGTGGCGAGAAGTCTGCGTACACCGCCACGGGCGGGTCGTTGCGCACGAGATCGGCCTCGAGGTCGGCCCCATGCCTTGGCCCGGGCAGCGCCCATCACCTGGTTCGCTGCGTTGATCCGCGGCTCGTACCTCCGTCCGGCCTCTCCTCGCCTTCCCTGAACATGTGAGCCGGTCGGCGCCACAAGGCTCACACGCCGTGAACCCGCTCGGGAAAGTCCCATCAGATGCCGGGGGCGGGACTCGAACCCGCACGCCCCCACTGGGGACACCCGCTTTTAAGGCGGGCGCGTCTCACCCGTTCCGCCACCCCGGCGGAACAAGTGTAGGGCGCGCTAGTGGCCGGGCCTGAGGTCCGCCGGGTCGAAGCGCTCCGGCCCGCGGAACTGGAGGGAGCTGAAGAACGAGGAGACGGCGTCCTCGTCGAAGCTCGTGCAGGTCGCCTGGAAGCCGTTGTCGGTGTCGCCGTCGACGACCCAGGCGCCGAGCGCGAACTCATCGCCGAGGCGGTTCAGCGGCGCCATGACCGTCCCGGTCTTGTGATCGTCGTAGAAGGCGCGGAGCTGGTCGACGGTCGAATCGGGCACCTCGTCGCCGTAGAGGATGTAGATGCCGCCGTGCTCGAGGTCGTGCACGAGGGGGGCGATGTCCACCTCGTCCTCGTAGATACCGAAGATCGCGGCGATTCCGTAGTGCGGCCCGGTCGTCGGAGGATCTGTGTTCCACTCGTCGGAGGTGCCGCCCGGGCTCGTTATCGAATGAGCGCCCTCGAGCGCCGGCGCGACCTTGAAGGTGCAGCCCGCGGCCTCCAGCTTCGTCCGAAGCGCCGGGACGTCGGTGCCGCTGTCTCCGCCGACGAATCCGAAGGCAGCCGCAACCACGATGAATCCGAGCGCAATGCCACCGACAGCCGCGGCGACGACCCAGTTTCGGCGACGCCGAGCGCTCTCGTCGGCAGTCGCTGTACGCTGCTTTGGCGCTCTGACGCGGGGCTTGTCGGCCATGCCGCGGGCAAACGTAGCAGCAGCCCGGGTCGGCCCCGGTTGTGTAAGCGGTGATGTCCGCCGACCGGATTACCGTCTGTCGGCTCCATGATCATTGCTGCTCTACTCATCGGTCTTGCCGTCGGGGCCTTCGTCGTCCTCGTCGCCGTGCACCCCGCGCTCGTCGAGCGACGGCGCCGCGTGCAGGAGGTCATCGAGCTCGAGCGGGCGCTGGCGGGTGTCGAAGCCGAGCTCGCGGTGGAGCGTGGCTCCCTCGACGAGCGCCTCGAGATCGCCATCAGGTCGCTTTCGACGGAGGCGCTCGACGCGAACAGCGCTCGCTTTCTCGAGCTCGCCGAGACGCACCTGTCCGGGCACGTGCGCCCTCTGAAGGACTCGCTCGAGCGGATGGACCGTCAGCTCCAGGGCGTCGAGCGGACACGACAGGAGGCGTACGGGGCGCTCACCGAGGGAGTGCGACAGCTCCGCACCGATCAGGAGAAGCTCCGCACGGAGACCGGGAACCTCGTCACTGCCCTGCGCCAGCCCCACGTTCGCGGTCGCTGGGGCGAGATTCAGCTCAAGCGGGTCATCGAGATGGCCGGCATGGTCGAGCACTGCGACTTCGACGAGCAGCCGTCGACGTCGGACGGTGAAGGCAACGTGCTCCGGCCCGACGTCATCGTCCACCTGCCGGGCGACAAGCACGTCGTCATAGACTCGAAGGTGCCGCTCGTCGCCTATCTCGATGCGGTCCGCGACGACGCGACTGATGCCGAACGTCGCGCGTTCCTCGCGGATCACGCACGGCACGTGCGGGACCACATTCACCGTCTCGGCCAGAAGGCGTACTGGCGGCAGCTCCCGGCGACACCTGAGTTCGTCGTCATGTTCCTCCCGGACGAGACCTTCCTGCGCGCCGCGCTCGAGCACGACTCGACCCTCGTCGAGCTGGCCGTCGCGAACAACGTCATCCCCGCCTCGCCGACCAACCTCATCGGGCTGCTCCGCGCGGTGCACCACGGTTGGCAGCAGGAGACCATCGCCGAGAGCGCACGTGAGGTGAGCGAGCTGGGCCGCGAGCTGTACAAGCGACTCGCGACAATGGGCGCGCACGTCTCGCGACTCGGAAAGTCGCTGGACGGCGCCGTCAAGGCCTACAACGAGACGGTCGGCTCGCTCGAGCGCCAGGTCCTGGTCCAGGCGCGCCGCTTCGAGCAGCACGGAATCTCCGGCATCGAGCCTCCCGAGCTGCAGCCGATCGAGCGCCAGACCCGGTCACTCGCCGCCCCCGAGCTCGTCGATCCGTCGCAGTCCACGCTCGAGGCGATCTCTGCAGACGCCGATGCCGCATGAACCCGGGAACATCGAGCATTGTCGATACGTTTCCACCGCAGGTGTTCCCCGCAGCGGGACTACGCTCTGCCTGAGAGGACTTCGTGAGCGACGTACGTGACGTGATCATCATCGGCGGCGGCCCGGCCGGGTACACGGCTGCGCTCTACACCGCCCGCGCGAACCTGCGCCCACTCGTCATCGAGGGCTTCAACTGGGGCGGCCAGCTCATGATCACGAGCGACGTCGAGAACTACCCGGGGTATGCCGACGGCATCCTGGGGCCGACCATGATGGCCGACTTCCGCCGGCAGGCGGAGAGATTCGGCGCCGAGTTCGTCACGGACGACGTGACGCGTGTGGACTTCTCGGAGCAGCCGTTCCGCGTCTACGTCGGCGACAACGAGCATCGCGCCGACACGGTCATCGTGGCGACGGGAGCGAGCGCACGGCAGCTCGGGCTGCCGTCCGAGCGAACGCTGCAAGGCCGCGGCGTGTCGTACTGCGCGACCTGTGACGGCGCCTTCTTCCGCGACAAGGTGGTCGTGGTCGTGGGGGGCGGCGACTCGGCGATGGAGGAGGCGACGTTCCTCACACGCTTCGCCAGTCGCGTGATCATCGTCCACCGACGCGACGAGTTCCGCGCGTCACCGATCATGGTCGACCGGGCGCGCGAGAACGAGAAGGTGGAGTTCGTCCTCAATGCCGTGGTGGACGAGGTGCTGGGCGAAGGGAACGGCCACGTCACGGGCCTCAGGCTTCGCGACACGGTCACCGGTGAGATCAGCGAGATCGAGGCCGACGGCCTGTTCGTCGCAGTCGGACACGACCCGAACACGGCGCTCTTCCTCGACTGGCTCGACCACGACGAGGCGGGCTACCTCATCACCGAGCCGCGCTCGACGCGCACCAACATCCCGGGCGTCTTCGCTGCTGGAGACGTCCAGGATCACACGTACCGCCAGGCCGTGACCGCGGCGGGCTCCGGCACCATGGCTGCTCTCGACGCCCAGCGGTGGCTCGAGGAGCAGCGCCACCGGCCCGAGGTCGCCGCCGCCTCCGTCTAGCAGCGGTTCCGACCGCACGCGTCGTTACCCTCGCGCGGTGTGACTGCGCGCTGGCTCGACCTCGTCGACCCGACCAAGGACGAGCTCCTGGCGACGCTTCCCGTCCCTGTCGATCCCGAGGTGGTAGAGGCGCTCGCGGAGCGCTCGGCGGGCGGCCACGAGGTGCGACCGCTGCTCGAAGGGCACGGCGCGTACGTCTTCGGCGTGCTCGTGGCGGCTCACCCGCTTCCCGATGAGGACCGGGTCGCCTACCAGGAGATCGACCTGATCGCGACGCCGGGCGTCCTCGTGACGGTGAGGAAGACTCCGGGCACGAGCGGCCCGCCGTTCGACGTGTCCGCGCTGCACCCCGCGGCCGCGCAGGAACCTCCGGCAGGACTGCTCGTCCATCGCCTGGTCGACGAGGTCACCGACAGCTTCCTCGGATCACTCGACGCGTCGTACGCCGAGATCGACGAGCTGGAGGAGGCGCTCGACGCCTGGACGCCGCGTCGCGTACGAGACCGTCTCTCGGCGCTTCGCCATGAGCTCCTGCACACGCGACGCATTGTCGCGGCGACCCGCGCAGCCGTCCGCCGAGTGCTCGACGGGCGTGTGGACATCGGCGATCACGCGCTGTTTCCCGCGCAGGTCGAGCGGCTCTTCTCCGACACGTACGAGACGCTCGTACGCATCACCGAGGAGCTTGACATCGCACGCGATCTGCTCGCGGGAGTCCGCGACCTCCACCAGTCGAAGGTGGTCGAGGGTCAAGGCGAGGTCGCGAAGAAGCTCACGGTCATCGCGTCGCTCGTGCTCGTGCCCAGCCTCATCGTCGGGTACTACGGCCAGAACTTTCAGGAAGCGTTCGACGAGGCCTACTGGTCGATCGGCGTCTCCACCGGGCTCATCGTCGTATCGACGCTGATCCAGCTGGCGATCTTCCGCTGGCGTCACTGGATCTGAGCCGGCTCGCCGGACACAGGTCCTCCACGACGCACGCTTCGCAGAGCGGCCGGCGTGCGTCGCAGACCCTGCGCCCGTGCCAGATGAGGAGATGGGGGAACCGCGCCCAGTCGGGGCGAGGGACGATGCGCTGTAGGTCGCGCTCGATCCTCACCGGATCTTCCTTCCGCGTCAGACCGAGTCGCTGTGAGAGTCGCCGCACGTGCGTATCGACGACGATCCCTTGTGCGTGACCCAGCTCCGAGGAGACGACGTTGGCCGTCTTGCGTGCGACGCCGGGCAGCCGAATGAGATCCTCCAGACGCCTCGGAACCTCGCCGTCGAACTCCTCGACGAGCATGCGCATCGTGCCGCGGATCGCCTTCGCCTTCTGACGAAAGAAACCCGTCGCGTAGATGTCGCGCTCGAGCTCCTCGATCGGCACCGCGAGGTAGTCCTCGGGCTTCCGGTACTTGGCGAAGAGCCCGGGAGTGACCCTGTTCACGTTCACGTCGGTCGTCTGCGCGGACAGCATCACCGAGACGAGGAGCTCGAGATCACTGCGGAAGCGCAGGGCGATCTCCGCGTCCGAGTGCTCCTCCGCCAGTCGCTCGATGATCGGGACGATGCGATCGCGCCGGCGTCCGAGGCCGCGGCGCGCCTCGTCGACGTAGCTACGAGCCACGATGCGATTCGAAGTAGGCGGTCGTCTCCCTCGCGTCGGGCGGCTCCAACAGGTAGCGGATGAGCTGCTCCTCCACGTCGGGCGCTCCACGCTCGCGCATCGCGATGGCGGCAGCCTCGATGTCGTACTCGGTGCGACGGAGCTCGACCCCGGGCCCGAGCAGTGCCCAGTAGGCACCCGGTGGCCGCTCGTACGGCATGCCCACGCTGCCCGGGTTGACGATCCGCAGGCCGCTGGAGAGCTGTCGATCGTACTGGACGTGCGTGTGCCCGCAGACGACCACGTCGACGTCGATCGGACCGAGAAGCTCCAAGATCGCGTCCTCCGGCGAGATCCGCGTGTAGATGGGCTCGTCCGAGGTCGGGGTCGCGTGACACAAGAGCACCCGCCCGAGCCCTTCGATCGCCAGTTCGACCGTGAGCGGCCAGGTCGCGACCGCGTCGCGCCGATCACCGAGCCGCGCGGCGCTCCAGGTGCCGATGGCGCCCTCGCCTCCCTCGAGAGTGAGCCGGTCGGCGTTGCCGCGAACGTTGAGCGCCTCGACCTCGGCCAGGAGATCGAACACCTCGGCGGGCCAAGGCCCTGAGATCGTGTCGCCGCCGACCACGACGGCGTCTACTCTCTCGCGGTCGATCTCCTCGAGCACCGCCTCGAGCGCGGGCAGGTTCCCGTGGATGTCGCTGATCGCCGCGACGCGCACGGCGCGCACGCTACCTCGCGGTCGCGAGCCGGGGTCCCGCACAGACGAGATCGAGCGCCGGGCAGTCGGCGCACGCGAACTCACTCGGCGTAGGCCTGAAGTCTCCTGCCCGGATCCGCTCGATGGCTGCCGAGAGCTCGGCCTCGAGCGCAGGGACGTCGGCTCGGCTGAACTGCGTCGAGACGACGTCGTCGGGCCTCTCGAGGAATTGGTACGCGACCTCGACCTCGCTCGCGCCACCACGGAGGCAGACGAGCGCATAGACGAGCCGCTGCAGCACGTACTCCGTATCGACGATCTCGCGCGGCTCGCGGTCCCCGAGCGGGTTCGACTTGTAGTCGATGACGAGCGCCCGCTCACCTTCCTGCCAGAGGACGTCGAGCCTTCCGCGGAGGAGAACGTCGTCATGCTCGAAGACGAACGGCCGCTCGGGTTGCGCGCCCGGCAGTGCCGCCACGCGCTTCGCGAGATCGGACTCGCAATAGGAATCGACGAGTACGGCGATCCGATCGAGCTCGTCGACGGTTGCGTTCGGATACCACGTACGTACGGCGGCGTCGAGCGTCTCGCGCGGAGGTGCAAGGGGATCGTTCAGCGGGACGATCTCGAGCAGGCGGTGGACCGCGTCGCCGAGCTCGGTCGCGGCAAGCTCGCCGCCCGCGCCGTTCGAGTCCGCGGCGACGCGGCGCTGCGGCAGGCCGAGGACGCGCTCCGCGAAGTAGCGGTACGAACAGCGCTCGAACAGCGCGAGGGCGCTGTACGAGAGGCGCCGGACGTCGTGCACCGGCGGCGCGGGAGCGTCGTCGAGAGCCGGTAGCTCGATGCCGAGACGAGGTCGGCCGGCGGGCAGGTCGCCGAAGAGCGCCAGCTGAAGCTCGTCGCCGTCGATCGCCTCCGCCAGCTGGGCGGGCTCGGGAACGTGACGCGCGACGGTCAGGACGAAGCGCGCCTCGCCACGCTCGAGCTCGATCGGCACGTCGTGCACCTCTGCGATCGCGTCGTGCGCGTCGAGCCGGTCGAGGACCCAGCCGATCGGCGTCGTGCGATCCGCGGCGCGCTCCGGATCGATCGCGCCCGAGACGATCAGGCGGTCGATCGCCCGCGTCATCGCCACGTAGTAGAGGCGGAGTCGCTCCGCACGTTCCTGGTCGCGCTCGGCGTCGCGAACCTCCTCGAAGCCGAACACCGGCTGCCGGTCACCCCTGGTCGGATGGACCATCCGGAACCCGAAGCGCCCATCCGAGAGCGCGACGATCTCGTCCGGCCCGCGCGGTCCACTGACGTCGCGCCCGGCGTCCGCGACGATCACGACCTTGAACTCGAGCCCCTTCGCAGCGTGGATCGTCAGGAGCCGGACGGCGCCGCCACCCTCCTCCTCTGCCATTGCCTCGAGCTCCTTGGCCCCGAGCGCGTCCTGCTCGCGGACGAATTGGACGAAGCCGGCGATGTCCGCGTCGCGGATCGACTCGTACTCGCGAGCAAGGCGACCGAGCTTGCGGAGATTCGCGAAGCGCCGCGTGCCGTCCCAGCGGGCGAGTACGGCAAGGTCGTAGTCGTGCTCAGTGACGATCCGCTCGCACAGCGACTCGAGGCCGGTCCGAGCCGAGACGCGCACGAGCCGCTCGTAGCGCTGGAGGAACGCGCGAAGCAATCGCTCGTCGCTCGCGGCGAGCTGCTCCGGTAGCGCCCGCTCGAGTGCCGTGAAGAGCGGCCGGCGCTGCACGTTGCGTCTGAGGAGCACGAGCGCGTCGTTCGACACTCCGACGAACGGCGATGCCAGGACCGTGGCGAGCGCGACGTCGTCGTAGCGGTTGTGCAGCAGCCGCAGGTAGGCGAGCAGGTCGACGACCTGCTGCTGCCCGAAGTAGCCTCGCCCGGTCGCCCGGTACGTCGGCAGTCCCTCGCGGCGCAGCGCCTCCTCGTAGCGCTCCGCGTCGGTTCCGGCGGCGAACAGCACGACGATGTCGCCCGGATCGGCCGCGCCCGAGTCGACGAGCTCGCGCACGCGGCGCGCGATGTGCCTGGCCTCGCCCTGGCGCCAGTGCTCGGCCGTTCCGGCGAAGCTCGACTTGTCCGTGACGAGCAGCTCCACCGGGTGGCCGAACACGGGATCCGGAAACTCGGCGGACGCCGCGAGCGGTTGGTAGTCGTCGCCGAAAGCGTCGCCGAACAGGTGATTGACCGCCGCGAGTACCTGCGGACGGGAGCGGTAGTTGCGCGTGAGGGCGAGCAGGCTCTGAGCCTGCGCGCGCCGCGCACGGAAGACTTCGAGGTCCGCATGACGGAACCCGTAGATCGACTGAAACTCGTCGCCGACGGTGAAGACCTCGGTGAGATCCTGATGGGAGACGAGGTCGATGAGCTCGCACTGGAGCCGGTTCGTGTCCTGGAACTCGTCCACCATGACCATCCGGAAGCGGAGCCGCGTCTCGTCGCGAACGGACGGGTCGTCCCGCAACAGGTCGCGAGCAGCGAGCTGAAGATCTTCGAAGTCGACGACTGACTCGCGGCGCTTCGCCGCGGCGTGCTCGGCCCCGAAGCGCTCCAGCAGTTCCTGCAGGAGCTCCCGATCGTTGGCGGCGAGCTCCTCGAGCGCCGCTCGCTCCGCTGCCTTTCGCGCGTGCTCGAATGCAGCCGCGCGCACGCCCTTGCACGCGAGCGCCGAAAGATCGACGAGTCGCTCCGGCGCAGAGCCCTCGGTTGCCACGAGCAGGGCCTCACCTGCGTTCCTGCGCTGTGTCGCCGTCGCCGACTCGTCGCGTGCGAGCTGTTGCGCCTCGGCGCGGAGGGTCGCGACGGCACCGCCGAGGCTCGGGCGCGTACCCAGCTCGAGCACGAGGTCGCGTCCGGCAGAACGAAGCGTCTCGTAGACGCCGGTCAACATTCGCCGCAGCCCGTCGGCTCGATAGGTCGCGAGCAGGCGTACTCGCTCGGGATCGCCGCTCGCGCAGAACTCGTCGAGTGCTCGGTCGAACGCCTCGCCACGGATGACCGCCGCACCCGCGTCCTCGAGCTCACGGAAACGAGGATCGAGCCCGGCCGCGAACGGATGTGCGCGCAGGAGCCGACTGCAGAAGCCGTGGATGGTCGAGATCCACGCACCGTCCAGCTCACGGGCGAGATCCGGTCGACTACGCTCGCGCAGCGCAGCTCGGATTCGGCTCCGGAGCTCGCCGGCCGCCTTGCGCGTGTACGTGATGACCAGGATCGACTCGATGTCGATGCCGCGCTCGCACACCGCTCGCACGTAGCGCTCGACCAGGACCGACGTCTTCCCGGTGCCCGCCCCGGCAGACACGAACACCGAGCCGTCGCTGTCGACGGCGGCGAGTTGCTCGTTGTTCAGTGGACTGCCGATCTCGAGGACGGTCATCATGCCCTTGCCACCCGGCACATCGGCCAGAGGTCGCACCACGCGGGGCAGCCGTCCCCCTTCGGGTCGTGTCGAACGTCTCCCGTACGGATCCTGCGCGCATTCTCGGCTGCTCGCGCACGCGCCGACTCGACCTGGTTCCAGAAGGTCTCCTCGTCGAGGTAGTCGTCCTTCGCGAATCCCGGAAGGTCCTCGCGGGCGCTCTCCCGGAGCATTCCCCGCGTCAGGCGCCGTCCTGCCAGGGCGCGATAGACGCCACCGAGCGGCTCGATCCCGACGAGATCGCGCAGCGCGAGGACGTACAGCGGGATCTGGAGTCGGAACTCGCGGTCGATGTCGCGTGCGGAGTGCGCGCCCTTGCCGGACTTGTAGTCCTGGACGATCCCGCGCGCGCTGAACGGGTCTACGTCGATCCGGTCGATCTTCCCCGAGAGCCAGAGATCCTCGCCGAGCGGGAGGCCGCGCTGCAGCTCGGGTGCGGCTCGATCGGAGCCGAACGAGACCTCGAGCCGCCTGGGCACGAAGGCGACCAAGGACGCAGCCTCGTCCCGGAGGAAGCCCTCGAGGTCCGACCGCAGCGTGTGCCGGAGCTCGAGCGCCTGGAGCTCGGTCAGGTTCAGCCGAACGCCCGACTCGAGCGCGTCGTCGAGGCAGCGGTGCACGAGCTCGATGGCGGCGTCGAGGTTCTCGGGGCTCACCCGCTCGGAATCGAGCTCGCGAGGAAGCGAGGAGTAGAAGCGGTTCAGCGTCGTGTGCAGGACCTGGCCGCGAAGGATCGGGTCCGGCTCGGCGTCGATCTTCTTGGGATCGACGACCCGCTCGAACAGCCATGCAGACGAGCAGTCGGCGAACCGCTCGAGCTCGGTCGCCGAGAAGACCGTTTTCGTCGCGAGCGGTTCGAGCGCAGCGGGATTCCGCAGCTCCGTCGCGCGGTCGAACGCGGCCCACGCGCGATCGAGACGGCGCGTCCAGTCGTTTGCGGCGGCAAGCGACGACGCCCCCTCGGCATCCCCGGCTGCGAGCCGGACCAGTGCCCGCAGACGCTCGCGCTCGCTTGGCGCCGACTCGAGCGGCCACGTCAGCGCGGACAGCGGCCGCCGCCGGGTCGCACGCTGCGTCTCCGCCTCGGCGAACAGATCAGCGACGTCCTCCCAGAATGGGCTCGGCTCGCGCGGTACGCCCTCGTCACCGGCGGCCTCGCGCACGAGCACGAGGCGCTGTGACGCGCGCGTGCACGTCGTATAGAAGAGGTAGCGATCGCGGGCGACGGAGTCCGGGGTTTCGAGCCTCCCCCCGAGCTCGCGCCGCAACTCGTCGTTCAGCAGCGGCGACGGTCGCTCCCGCCGTGGGAATGCCCCCTCCTCGAGCCCGAGGACGAAGACCACGTCGTAGGAGCGCGTTCGGGCGCGCTCATGGTCGAGCAGAGCTACCCGTCCTTTCGTCGGGCTCTCCGGCGGGATGCGCGTCCGCCCGAGCGCGACTAGGACGTCGTCCCGGGTGATCGAAACCTCGCCGCCGTCGCACGACTGGAGCTCGTCGAGCGTGCGCTCCGCGGCCCGGTACGCGCGTCCGTCGAGGACTGCCTCGTTCACGATCGGAGGGGACTCGAGCCCCCACGCGTTCCGAACCATGAGCCGCAGGAGCCCACGTGCGGCGACGACCGGATGCTCCTCGGCGCGGAGCTCGAGAAGTGCAGGGATCGCGGCGCCACGAAGTCGTTCGCTCTCCTCCTCCACGCGGGCTCGCTCGACGACCGCCCGTCCGCGAAGCCGCCCCTCGACGTAGTCGACCGAGCGCCTCTCGAGCCCCGAGAACGGCGATCGGAGGAACGCGAACAGCTCCCTGCGACCGCCTCCGGTCCACTCGTACCGGAGCACCGACAGCAGTGCGCGCCCGAGTGTGGCCTCACCGAGGCGCCGCCCCTGCTCGACGGCGAAGGGGACGTGCAGCTGCGAGAGCGCAGCCTCGAGCGGGGCTCGCCACCGCTCCACCGACTCGCAGACGACGGCGATGCGCTCGGCCGGCGTTCCCCCGCGGGCAAGCGCGAGGACCTCGCTCGCGAGGAGCTCGACGGTGCCGCGCGCTCCCGCGCCCTCGAGGAAACGGATCGCGCCGTCCAAGGGCGGCGCAGGCGACGGCTCGTCGGAGAAGAGCTCCCGCTCGAGATGAGCCAGAGGCGCGGGCACCGTCCCGGCTGGGTTTCGCGGAAGCTCCTCGATGGAGCCGCGGGCGAGCTCTGCCAGGTCGCCGACCGTTCGTTCGAGGGCTGCGAAGGCGATGCGTCCCGGCTCGTACGGGATCGAGACCGTGACGTCGGTGCGCGCGGACAATGCCTCGAGCAGCGCCCACTCGGCGCCCGTCAGGTCCTCGAAGCCGTAGGCGAACACGGGTGCACCCGACCACGCCTCGAGCTCGGTCCGGAGGCGCTCCACGGCGTCCCGCCGCAGTCCGTCCCGATCTCGAAGTCCCATTTCGCCGAGCTCAGCGCGGTATGCGGAAACGAGGTTCAGCAGGTCTCCGTCGAGCCGTTCGACGTCCACCAGCCCGGACTCCAACTCGCCGATGGTCTGCAGGGCCGTCTCGGCGAAGCCCGCTGTCGTCGCCGATGAGCTCAGGCCTTCCAGCCCGGTGCGCGCCACCGCTCTACGCACCGCGAGCGTTCGGTGGAGCTCCGACGCCACGGGCAGGCTGCTGCCCCCGCTATCTGCGATCTGCGTGAAGAGGTCCTCGAATGTCCCGATCGTGCCCGAGAGGAGTGCCGGACGTCGCCTGATGAGATCTCGCTCGACGCGATCGATGTCGACACGGTTCGGAACGACGAGCCACGGGTCGCGGTCGAGCACGTCGAGGAACCGCCCCAGGAGCAGGGCGACCTTGCCGGCGTGAGCCGGTCCCACGACGAGCGAGAGACCCATCGGTCCATCGTAGTCCCGGCCTCGGGCGAGCTTTCGTACGCACCCGGGCGACTGCGTGCAAAGAGCGTGAAAGTGATTCGGGGCCGGACCTCGGGTCCGACCCCGATACCTCAGGCAGCCGCAGACTTCGGTCGGCGGCCGCGACGCGCGACGGCCTGGCCGGGCATTCCGGAAGCGCAGTCGTCACAGAGATCTGCCTGCTTCGAGCCGCGCCTTGCGTCGGTGTAATTGAGCCGCATCACGGCACCGCGGTTCTCCGGCACCTCTTTCCCGCAGTTGTCGCAGACGAGGATTGTCTTTCGCGCCATTCCATTCTCCTTTGGGTTCGCGACGAGATCGCGCCGAGCCTAGAAAAGTTCTCCGGAAAATGCAAGCGGTAATGGCACTCGCCCTTTTTCGAAGCGATCGCCAGTAGGATCTCGGCGGTGCTAACCATCGCGGTGCTCGAAGGTGACCAGACGGGCCAGGAACTGCTCGACGAGGGTCTCCGCACGCTCGCCCCGGACGTGATCGACGTCGAGCTCGGTTTCGTCCGCTTCGACCTGTCCCTCGAAGGCCGCCGCGCGACACAGAACGGCGTCGTGTACGAGGCTGCCGCGGCCATTCGCGAGTACGGGTACGGCCTGAAGGCCGCGACGGTGACCCCCGAAGGCGCAGGCGACGTCGGCTCGCCGAATCGGATTCTCCGCGAGGAGATCGGCGGCAAAGTCATCGTGCGAACCGGCCGTCGGATTCCCGGCGTCGTGCCTCTCGGCGGCGTCCACGCACCGATCTCGGTCGTTCGCATGGCCGTCGGCGACGCGTACGGAGCGCAGGAGTGGCGGGAGGGGTCAGGCGACGACGAAGTCGCGTTCCGAACGGAGCGAATCGAGCGGCGAATCTGCCACACGGTCGCGGAGTTCTCGTTCCGACAAGCAGAGCGCATGGGCGCGAAGGTCTTCGGCGGTCCGAAGTACACCGTCAGCCCAATCTACGAGGGAATGCTCAAAGAGGAGATGGACGAGGCCGCGGCGCGACACTCCGACGTCCCGTACGAGCCACAGCTCATCGACGCCACATTCGCGCTGCTCATCTCGTCGAGCGGCGCGCCGATGGTGATCCCCGCACTGAACCGCGATGGGGACATCCTCTCCGATCTCGTGCTCCCGCTCTTCGGCTCGATCGCCGGATCGGAGTCTCTCCTCGTAGCGTTCGGTGACGACTACATCCCGAGCGCACTCATGGCCGAGGCGGCGCACGGCACGGCACCTTCGCTCCAGGGCAAGGACGTGGCCAACCCGATGGCGATGATCCTCGCTGGCGCCGCGCTCCTCTCGCACACCGACGACGAGCAGACGCAGATTGCCGGGCGCGCGATTCGGGAGGCCTGCCTGGAGGCTGTCGCCGACGGCATCAGAACGGCGGATCTGGCAGGCCACTACGGTACGACCGCTTTCACCGACGAGGTGATCCGGCGCATTCGGACGAAGATCGACGTCTGGGCGTCTCTGTGAGCGGCGCGCGCGAATAGAGTTCGCGACCGCATGCGCGTTGCGGTTCCGAAGGAGACGGCTCCCGGAGAGCGTCGCGTCGCGCTCGTCCCCGAAACGGTCTCGAAGCTCCGGGACGCCGGCTTCCAGGTGCAGGTCGAAATCGACGCAGGAGCCGGCGCGGGCTTCTCCGACGAGGACTACGCGACGGTAGGTGCCGAACTCACGCCCACCGGCTCGTTGCTCGCAGATTCGGACGGGTTCGTCGGCGTTGCCCGGCCTGCGCCCGACACGGTCGCCACGATGGCGCCGGGGACCGTCGTGATCGGCTTCCTCGAGCCCTTGACAGACCACGAGGGCATCGAGCGGCTCCGAGAACGTGGCGTCGTCGCGTTCGCGATGGAGTCGATCCCGCGAATCACCCGAGCCCAGTCGATGGACGCGCTGTCCTCGCAGGCGACGGTCGCCGGCTACAAGGCGGTGCTGCTTGCGGCGGATCGCGTTCCACGCCTCTTCCCGATGCTCATCACTGCCGCCGGAACGATCGCGCCTGTGCGTGCGCTCGTCATAGGCGCCGGAGTCGCCGGTCTGCAGGCGATCGCGACTGCGCGCCGGCTCGGTGCCGTGGTGTCGGCGTTCGACGTGCGCCCTGCCGTCGCCGAGCAGGTCGAGAGCCTCGGCGCGACGTTCCTCGACCTGGGCGTGCGCACGGAGGAGACCGCTGGCGGCTATGCGACCGAGCTGACACCCGAGCAGCAGGCGCAGCAGCAGGCGGCGCTCGAGGAGCGCATTCCGGACTTCGACGTCGTCGTCACGACTGCAGCAGTGCCCGGGCGCCCGGCTCCGAAGCTCATACCCGCGAGCGCGGTCGAGCGCATGCGGGCGGGCTCCGTCATCGTCGACCTCGCCGCAGAGACGGGCGGGAACTGCGAGGTCACGGTGCCGGGCGAGACGGTCGAGCACGGCGGCGTGACCGTCATCGGCGCTCGGAACCTCCCGTCGACGATGGCGTATCACGCAAGCCAGCTCTACTCTCGAAACGTCGGCGCGCTCCTGCTCCACCTCGCACCGGACGGAGAGCTCACGCTCGATTGGGACGACGAGATCACGCGCGGCGCCTGCGTGACGCGCCCGGAGGCGGCATGAGCGACGCGTCCCTCGTCGTCGAGCTGACCATCCTCGTCCTCGCCGCTTTCCTCGGCTTCGAGGTCATCTCGAAGGTGCCGACGATGCTGCACACGCCCCTGATGTCGGGGGCGAACTTCATCCACGGGATCGTGATCGTCGGGGCGATCCTCGTCCTCGGCGGCGCCGAAGACACGTTCACGAAGGTCGTCGGCCTCGCCGCGATGGTGCTCGCGACGGCGAACGTGGTCGGCGGCTGGTTCGTCACCGATCGAATGCTCGGGATGTTCAAGCGACGGCCCGAGCCGAAGAAGGACGACGAGTGATCTCGGATCCCGACGTCGTCGGCCTGCTCTACCTCGTCACGATCGTCTGCTTCATCGTCGCGCTGAAGTTCCTCTCTTCGCCGAGGCACGCGCGGAAGGGCAACTGGATCGGCGGCGCGGGGATGCTTGTCGCGATCGGGACTACCCTCGCCATCGACGGGATCGGGAACTGGGCTCTGATCCTGGTCGGCCTCGTCGTCGGGACCGTCGCCGGCGTCGTCGGCGCACGCACCGTCCGCATGACCGCGATGCCGCAGATGGTCGCGATCTTCAACGGCGTCGGAGGTGGCGCCGCCGCACTCGTCGCGCTCGCAGAGTGGCACAACACGGCGGACCCCGTCTGGAACGAGACGACGTCGATCGTCCTGTCCGCGTTGATCGGCTCGATCTCCTTCGCGGGCTCGGTCGTCGCCTTCGCGAAGCTGCAGGAACTCGTGAGCGGCCGGCCCATCGTCTTCCCGGGCCAGAATGTCGCGAACGTAGCGATACTCGTGGGAGCCGTCGCGCTCGGGGCGATCGCCGTAGGCGGTGTCGAGGAGCAATGGGTCCTCTACGCCCTCATCGGGCTGGCGCTCCTCTTCGGCGTCCTATTCGTCCTTCCCATCGGCGGGGCGGACATGCCCGTCGTGATCTCGCTGCTCAACGCGTTCACCGGCCTCGCGGCGTCGGCGACCGGGTTCGTGCTCGACTCGACCGTGCTGATCGTCTCCGGGATGCTCGTCGGCGCCGCCGGAACACTCCTGACGCTGCTGATGGCGAAGGCGATGAACCGCTCGGTCGTCAACGTCCTCTTCGGCGCGTTCGGACAGGTGCAGGCGGGCGTAGGTCAGGCTCGGGGCGACGACGGGCGGACGGTGCGGGCGACGACCCCGGACGACGTCGGGGTCCAACTCTCGTTCGCTCGGAAGGTCATCGTCGTTCCCGGCTACGGGATGGCGGTCGCGCAGGCGCAGCACGACGTCAGGCAGCTCGCCGACCTGCTCGAGGAGAAGGGCGTCGACGTGAAGTACGCAATCCATCCCGTCGCCGGGCGCATGCCGGGCCACATGAACGTCCTGCTCGCGGAGGCGAACGTCCCGTACACGCAGCTGTTCGAGATGGACGAGATCAACCCCGAGTTCCCGCAGACGGACGTCGCGCTCGTGATCGGCGCGAACGACGTCACGAACCCTGCCGCGCGAAGCGACCCGGCGAGCCCGATCTACGGCATGCCGATTCTGGACGTCGACAAGTCCGCGAGCATCGTCGTCATGAAGCGCTCGATGAACCCCGGCTTCGCGGGCATCGACAACGAGCTCTACCTCGATCCGAAGACGACGATGCTGTTCGGCGACGCCAAGGAGTCCGTGCTCAAGCTGATCTCCGCCGTCAAGGAGCAGTAGTCAGGCAGTCCGGCGCCGCAGCGTGCCCGCGCCGAGGACGAGCGACAGGGCGGTTGCGCCCAGCACAACGACGATGTCCAGCCAGAAGCGCGCACCGAGCGGATCGGTCGACGCAAGTCGTGCGAGGGCGTCGTAGGCGTAGGTGAGCGGTAGGAGCGCCGAGATTGCCTCGAGCCAACCGGCCATCTCGTCGCGGGGCACGATGAGCCCGCAGAGCAGGATCTGCGGAAGTACGAACGCAGGCATGAACTGAACTGCCTGGAACTCCGTGCGGGCGAACGCGCTGAGGAACAGACCGAGCGCCATCCCGAGGACCGCGTTGGCGATCGCGATCGCAACGACCGAGACGGGGCTGTGACCCGACTCGAGGTCGAGCAGCCCGAACGACAGCAGCGATACGAGGGTCGCTTGCACGGCGGCCACGAGCGCGAACGCGATGCCGTAGCCGACCAGGAGATCGCCGCGCCCCAGTGGGGTGGTGAGAAGCCTCTCGAGCGTCCCGGAGGTCCGCTCGCGGAGCATGGTGATCGACGTGACGATGAACATCGCGACGAACGGGAAGAGCCCGAGCAGCGGAACACCGAGCGACTGAAACACCGCGGGGCGGTCCGTGAAGAGCTCGTAGACGAGGAACTCGAGGACGCACGGGACGAGAAGGAGCAGCGCAACAGTGCGCGGGTCGTGGCGCAGCTGGCGGATGACGCGCGCCGCAGTCGCCCGCGTCCGATGAGCGTTCACCGGCCCGCCTCCGCCGCGTCGACGAGAATGAGGAACGCGGCGTCGAGGTCGTCGGCGCCCGTGCGGGCACGCAGCTCCTCGGGAGTCCCCGTCGCCAGCACGTTGCCCTCGCGCAGGAGCACAAGGGTGTCGCAGCGATCCGCTTCGTCCATCACGTGGCTCGACACGAGCAACGTCACACCCTCGGCCGCGAGCGAGCGGAAGGTCTGCCAGAGATCGCGCCGGAGGACCGGGTCGAGGCCCACCGTCGGCTCGTCGAGGACGAGCAGCTCGGGGTGGTTGAGCAGCGCTGTGGCGAGCGAGAGGCGGGCGAGCTCGCCTCCGGAGAGGGTGCCCGCGAGCTGGCTCTGGTGGCTGCCCAGGCCAACGACGTCGATCGCGCGTGCCGTGGCCCCCGAGTCCGCGCGAAAGATGCCCGCGAAGTAGCGGAGGTTCTCGACGACGCTGAGGTCCAGGTACACCGCCGGGTCCTGGGTCTGGTAGCCGAGGCGCGAGCGCAGCTCGGGAGCTCCGGCGGGACGGCCGAGCACCGTCACCGTGCCCCCGGCCACGATCTGGGCGCCGACGACCGAGCGCATGAGTGTCGTCTTCCCGCTTCCGCTCGGACCGAGGAGCCCGGTCACGTGTCCTTCCTCGAGGTCCAGATCGATCCCATGGAGCACCTCGCGACCTCCGCGAACGACGTGGAGATCGTGGATCGAGATCGCCGGAGCTGCTGCTAAATTCATCGTATGTTGAATTACTCTAGAGCACGTGGCTCGCAGCCGTCAAGCTGAACCAGGAGCCCGCCGCGGGCGTCGTCCCGGAGGCGCGGATACGCGTGGAGCGATTCTCGACGCCGCCCGCGAGCTGTTCTCGGCCCGCGGGTTCGAGCGAACCACGATCCGGTCCGTCGCGCTGCACGCCGGTGTCGACCCCGCGCTCGTCCTCCACTACTTCGGCTCGAAGGACAACCTGTTCCTCGCAGCGATCGAGCTCCCGTTCGAGCCAGAGGCCGTGGTCCCGACCCTCCTTGCCGGCGACGTCGACGCGCTCGGCGAACGAGTCGCTCGGTTCGTCGTGGAACTCCTCGAGAACGAGACCGCGCGAGGCCGCGTCCTCGCGGTCATCCGCGCCGCCGCATCGGAACCGGCCGCGGCGCAGCTCCTTCGCGGCTTGATCGAGCGACGAATCCGCGACCCCATCGCACGTGGGCTCGGTGCGGCGGACGCCGAGCTCCGTGCCTCGCTCATGGGGTCCCAGATCGTTGGCCTGGTCATGGCGCGGCACGTCGTCGGGGTCGAGCCGCTCGCCTCCTTGGCACCGGACGAGCTCGCGTCGATGATCGCGCCGACCTTCCAGCGCTATCTCGCCGAACCGCTCACGTCCCCCCAATAGGCTGCAGCCGTGATCCCGGTCTTCACAGCCGAAGACGTCGAGCGAGCGGTCTCCCCGCACGAGGCATACGACGCGGTGCGTCGGGCGTTCGAGGCGCATGCGCGCCGGGCCTGGTCGATGCCCTCCAAGGTGTACGTCTCGAACTACCCGGCGGGAGACTTCCGCGCCATGCCCGCGATCGGCGACGGGCACGCACTGCTCAAGTGGGTCACGTCGTTTCCGGGCAACCCGACCAGGGGACTGCCGACGGTGACAGGTCTCGTGCTGCTCTCCGATGCAGAGGACGGCCGCCTGCTCGCAGTGCTCGACGCCGCTTCCGTCACCGCGCTACGCACGGCGGCGGCAGCCGTGCTCGCGGCGGACACGCTGAGCCGACCTGAAGCCTCCTCGTACGCAGTGATCGGTTGCGGTGTGAACGGCGCCGAGTGCGCGCGAATGCTCGTCGCGCACGGCGTGACTCCGCTCGTGTGGGACCTCGACCAGGCACGACGTGAACTCGCGGCCGATCGCCTCGGTGCGCGAGTCGCCGACAGCGCCGCTCAAGCACTCGCCTGTGAGGTCGTCATCACGGTGACCCCGGGCGCGACGGTCCTCTACCCGGAGGGATCGCTCGAGCCCGGCCAGCACGTATCGCTCATGGGTGCGGACGGACCCGGGAAGGCGGAAGTCGCGATCGCTGAGCTCCGTCGTGCGCATCTGTTCTGCGACGACTGGGAGCAGGCTAGCCACGGCGGCGAGCTGGCGGACGCTGCTTCGGCGGGCGTGATCGGACGCGACGACGTCACCGAGCTCGGCGCCGTTCTCGTCGGCGACGCAGACGGCCGCCGGAGTGCAGGCGACATCACGCTGTTCGACTCGACCGGCCTTGCGATCCAGGACCTGGCGATCGCCAAGGCCGCGTACGCCAAGGTGAGTGAGCTCGACCTGCAGACGATCGAGCTCTAGTCGACGAGGAGACGCCCGGGCTCGAACATGTTGAGTAGAGGGTCGCGATCGCCGAGGATCGCTCGCGCGACCAGGCGTCCGCAGCCGAACCCGAGCACGTTCCCGTGGCCCGAGTATCCGCCTGCAATCCAGAGCCCGTCTTCGCCGGGAACCGGGCCGACCACGGGCAGGAAGTCGAATACCATCCCGAAGATCCCGGCCCAGCGGTAGTCGACGCGAAGCGGCCGTCCGACGTGCTCTTCGACGAAGTGCTCGAGGGCCTCCTGGACGACGGTCGTGGTGACTTCCTCGGCCGTGAACTCCGTGTCGAGAGAGACGTCGCGAAAACCTCCCGCGACGATCCGCCCGTCCGGCCTCTGGTGCCAGTAGTCGAAGCCGTGCCGGCCGTAGTGCGGAAGCTCGAACAGCATCTCCGCGAGCGGCTCCGTCGCGATCACCTGGCCGCGCGTGGGAACGATCAACCCCTCGAGCTCACCGAGGAGCCCGCTCGGGTAGCCGTCCGTCGCGACGACGACCATCTCGGCGTCCGTATCGTCGGTGGAGCTCACGCGGGTGTGCTGGTGAATCTCGACGCCCGCCGACGCGGCCCGTTCGGCGATCCGGCGAACCAGCCGTGCAGGCTGCAGGACGCCGTCGGGGGGATGGAAGAGCGCTGCCGGATACCGACCCGCGAGGGGGAGCGGAAGGTCTTCGCGCCACTCCGCCGCGAAGCCGGCTCCACGGAGCGCTTCGTACTCGTCGCGGAGCTCGTCTCGCTCCTCCTCGTCGGCCGCCAGCCGCAGACTCCCCGTCGCGCGGAATGCGTCGCCGGCGAGTTCCTCGAGCTCCACGAGCTCCGCCTCGGTCCATTGCCAGAGCGCCGCGCAGGACTCATCGCCGATCGACTCGGCCAGCACCGGGTACGGTGCGGCGCCGCCGCGCAAGGCGAAGCCGCCGTTCCGTCCGCTCGCCCCGCCTGCGATCTCGCGCGCCTCGAACAGCCGGACACGGACGCCCGCCTCCGCGAGCGCGAGGGCGCACGAGCAGCCCGTGATGCCGCCGCCTACGACCGCGACGTCGGCCCGGCCCTCGAGCCCTCCGGCCGGCAGCCCGGAGGCAGGCTCCGTGAGCCAGTACGAGACCGTGGACATGGCTCGCGCGATCCTAGACGCCTACTCGGCAGACACCGTTCTCGAACGTCACGCGACCTGCGAGCTCGAGCCCCGTGACCGCCGGCGCGCCCTCTGACGGCTCCACTCCGGCGGCGCGCAGGAGCTCGTCGGCCGTGAGCGCTTGCGCGCTCAGCCTGTACGCGTATCGCGCCCAGCCGGAAGAGTGCATCCGTTCCGGCCGACAGCGCGTTCGTCCTCTCACCCATTGTTTGCGGCCGCGCTGTTCGACCGATCCGGCTACGGATGTGAGAGACCGTGATCCGACCGAGGTCGCCGAAGCGGAGCGGGAGTGGACTGCGACTCGCCCTCGGGCGTGGACGTTACGACCCCGCTCGCGCCTCTTCGTCGATCGCCTCTGCCCAGGTACGAGTCGCTTCGTCGACGGTGGTGGGCAGCTGCCGAAGCGGTGAGTGTGCACCTCCCCGACGAGGTTGCCGCGCCGTCACTGGTAGGTCACCTGGCTTCCGTTGCCACTCGCCCATTGCAGCCAAGGCTCGTCATCGAGCTCCCGAACCTCTTCGACCGTCGTCACATCTCCGTACATCCGCGCGTAGCCGAGCGCGAGATCGTTGCCGGCTTCGAAGGCGACATGGGCATCGGCGGAGTTGGCGAAACGTCCCGATGCTGAGGTTCGCAAGCTCGTTCTCGTCCTCCCACCCGGTTGCCGGAGTCACCGGCGTCCAGGTCGCCGGCAAGCCTCGACATCCGCCGGTCTTTGTTTGCGGCTGCGCTGTTCGGGCCGATTCGCCTCGCAAGCTGAGCGACAATCAGGCCACGGAGCTCCGGGCCTGCCGGGCGTCACAATGTTGACAAGCGCCTGTGAGCCTGGTTGGGTCGCTGTGTTCAGCGAGTCGAGTCGCGCCTACTGCCTGTCTGGGAGCCACACGAGCAGCGGCGGCCTCTGGCGAGGCTCTAGACCTTCCTCGCTGCGGCAGGAGCCCGCTCCGGTCGGAGTGGGAAAACGAAGAGGGGAGAACACGGATGAGATTTGGACGCGCATCGTTGACCCTGGCGTTCCTGGCCGTTGTTGGACTGTGCATGGTTGGTACGGCTAGTGGTGCGGGCACCCAGCCTGTGACCGCGACGACCACGACTCTTCAGAGTGCGACGTGCTCCACCCCCGTGCAGATCGGAAACGTAACGCGCACACATTGCACCGGCGGCATCGAGGAGTGGAGCGGTGACATCACCGGCATCGGCACCTACTCGTATGATCGGATCACCAACCTGACTTCGGGTACCAGGGTTGTTGTGAACGGCGTCGAGACGATCGACGACGCCTGTGTTCTTGGTACCTGCGGAGGGAGCCTGTACTCGAGATGGAACGAGCCGGACCTGCCCACGGGTTCTTTGCACATCGAGCAGAGCTTCCAGGGTGGAACCGGCAACTTCACCAAAGCTCACGGCTCGATTCGACTCGTCGACACCATCAACTTCGTGTACGCGGGTCAGGTCGGGATCTAGACACCGATAAGCCTTTGGGGCATCAGTAAGAAAGGCCCGCCCCCGCGGGCCTTTCTTACGTTGCCTCCGAACTGATCGTCCCGCGTCCCAGGCGCGGAAATCCTGGTTCTCTAACCCGTTGTCTGCGGCGGCGCTGTCCGGTCCGTCTGCGCCGACGCAGCAATCGAGGACCGGGCCGGGAACTCCGGGAATCTCGCACGCTCTAAACTTCGCCCTTGTGACGTTTCGCACGTCATGCGCGATCCCGACGGTCGTGATCGGCGTGGCCGCATGCGGCGGCAGCTCCGCGTCGGAGAACTTCACGGAAGAGGACGTCGTCCGGATCCTCGCCGCCGCTCCTCCACTGCCGGAGGGATCGTCATGGACGGCAGACAGCGCTCTTGAACAAGGCTCGTTCGCCCAGTTTCGTAAAGCAGTCGGAGCCGCGCGGCCCGGTTCCAAAGCCACGATCGCCCAGCTCACCCAGCTCGCCCAGGCTGGCTTAGAGCGCAGGTTCCGCCAGGCGTGGGTCTCGTCCGGCAACTCTGCCGAAGGCAGCGCCTTCCTGTTTCGCGACGAAGCCGGGGCGGACACGGGCTTCGAGACCCTCCAGCATATGACTCCGGGCTGGTTCTTTCCCCA
>JBMDXR010000070.1:0-11520 GCA_048594925.1 Gaiellaceae bacterium | reverse complement strand
AGTATCGAGTGCGCGTCAGGCAGCGAGGCCTGCCAGGTCACGCAACGCCTCGAGGCGCTTGAGCGCCTGCCCCTCGAGCTGGCGGACGCGCTCGCGCGTCAGGTCGAGCTCGTGGCCGATCGCCTCGAGCGTCCACGGCTCGCCCTCGAACCCGAAGCGGAGCTCGAGGATGCGCCGCTCCCGCTCCGGGAGGGCGTCGAGCGCACGGCGGATGCTCTGGCGGCGAAGGGACTCTTCGGCCTCGTCGAACGGGTCTGCGGCCTCGCGATCGGCGAAGAGATCGCCGAGCTCACCCTCGTCGTCGGCGCCGACCGTCTGGTTCAGCGAGACGGACGCGTGGGCTGCACCGAGTGCCTCGTCGACGTGCTGGAGCGGCAAGCCGGTGGCTTCTGCGAGCTCTTCCTTCGTGGCCTCACGCCCGAGCTCCACTTCGAGTCGGCGGGCGGCACGGGAGAGCTTCTGCTGGCGCTCGACCACGTGCACCGGCACGCGGATGGTGCGCGCATGGTTCGCGACGGCGCGCTGCACCGACTGGCGGATCCACCAGGTGGCGTACGTCGAGAACTTGAAGCCGCGCCGCCAGTCGAACTTCTCGACGGCGCGATTCAGTCCCAGCGTGCCCTCCTGGATGAGATCGAGGAACGGGACGCCCAGGCCCCGGTAGCCCTTGGCGATGGAGACGACCAGTCGAAGGTTGGACTCGATCATCACCCGCTTCGCAACCGGGTCACCGCGCTCGATCCGCTTCGCGAGAGCAACCTCCTCGGCGGCCGTGAGCAGCTTGTGGCGGCCGACGTCCGCAAGGAAGAGCTGGAGGCTGTCGGCTGCGCCGGACACCGGGCCAGCTTCGTACTGCTTCTCGGTGGCTGCTTCCTTCTCGTCGTCGACGTCAGGTTGCGTGATCTCGATGTTGTGCGCTTCGAGCTCGCGCTGGAGCAGCTCGGCGTCTTCCTCGCCGATGTCGTGCTCGAGCACGAATGCCTCGAGCTCGGGGGCCTCGATCTGGCCTCCGTGCTCCTCCGCGCGCTCGATGAGAGCCTTTACGTGCTCCGATTCGAAGAGTTCGATGAGCTGGTTCTGCGTCAACGTCCTGTGTCAGTCCTTTCGAGTCTCGTCTCTGTGCGACAAACTTACGGAGTCTACGACGTCTTTTTGGCGATTTCCAGGCTGATCTGATGTGGCGCGAGTGTCACAAACTCGGAAACGTTCAGGCCCTCACTTGGTATTCCGCCGCTGACGGCTCAGCGGTTCGCGGGCGGACGCTCAGAGCCTGATCGGCTCACTTGACCTGAGACGCTGCGGTCTCGGGCTAGTTAGATCATGACCGCTTCGACGGACGGCGAAAACCCCTTCCGGGGAGCCTTTACTCGCTCTTAGCGCGTCTTTCGGCCAGCAGCTCGACAGCGCGCTCGAGCGTCAACCCTTCCGGGGTGTCTCCACGGCGGAGGCTCGCATTCGTCTCGCCATCGGTGACATATGGACCGAACCGGCCCTCCCGGAGAACGATCGCGCGGTTGCTCGTCGGATCGGCTCCAAGCTCCCTGAGCGGCCCACGGGATGTTCCCCGTCTGCCTCTGCGGCGAGGTGGCTCAGCAAGCAGCGCCTTCGCCTGATCGAGCGTCACGGTGAAGAGCTGTTCCTCCGACTCCAGTGAGCGCGAGTCCGTGCCCTTCTTGATGTACGGGCCATAACGGCCGTTCTGTGCGGTCACCTCCTCACCATCGATCTCGCCGATGACCCGAGGGAGCGATAGGAGGCGCAAGGCGTCGTCGAGGGTGATCGATTCCGGCGACATCGACGCGAAGAGCGACGCGGTACGCGGCTTTGCGTCGGCCCCGTCGCCCAGGACTTCGGTCACATACGGCCCGTAGCGGCCGGAGCGCACGCTGATCTCGGTGTGGGTGCTCGGGTCGATCCCGAGCGATCGACTGTCCGGTTGGGTGAGGAGCTGTCTTACCTTCTCCGGCGTCAGCTCGTCCGGCGCAAGATCGGGAGCGAGGCTCACGCGCTGCTCCCCGAGCTCGAGATAGGGGCCATAACGGCCGACCCGCACCACGGCATCCGATCCGGGGATCTGGATCGAATTCACTGCACGCGCGTCGATCTCGTCCAGATGATCCGTGACGAGGTGATGGAGGCCAGGGTCGCTCCCGTCTCCGAAGTAGAAGCGTGCGAGCCACTCGACGCGCGCCTTCTCGCCGGCCGCGATCCGGTCGAGGTCGTCTTCCATCCGAGCGGTGAAGTCGAAGTCGACCAGCGGCTCGAAATGGCGCTCGAGCAGATTGACGACCGCGAATGCAGTGAACGTCGGAACGAGCGCGGTTCCCCTCTTGAAGACGTATCCGCGATCGACGATTGTCGAGAGAATCGTGGCATACGTCGACGGGCGTCCGATACCGCGCTCCTCGAGCGCCCTGACGAGCGTCGGCTCCGTGTAGCGGGCGGGCGGGACGGTCGCGTGACCGTCCGGCCCCAGGGTCAGCAGCGACACGTCCTGGCCCACGGAGAGATGCGGAAGCACGCGCTCCTCGTCCTCGTCCGACGGCTCGTCCTTTCCAGGCTCGTAGGCAGCGAGGAAGCCGCGAAAGCTGATGACCGTTCCCGAGGACGCGAACTCGGTGTCCTCGCCGGACGAGCTCGCGGCGGCGATGCGCAGCGAGACGGTCTGGCCCCGCGCGTCCTCCATTTGCGACGCAAGTGTTCGCTTCCAGACCAGGTCGTACAGCGCGCGCTCGTCGCGATTGAGCTCACCGGAGAGCTCCTTCGGCGTCCTGAACGTGTCGCCGGCCGGACGGATCGCCTCGTGCGCCTCCTGAGCATTCGCCACCGCACGTCCGTAGAGCCGCGGTTTCGCCGGCACGTATTCGTTACCGAAGAGCTGACGGACCTGCGTGCGAGCGGCTTCGAGGGCCGATTCGGAGAGCGTGGTCGAGTCCGTTCGCATGTAGGTGATGTAGCCCGACTCGTAGAGCCGCTGCGCGACGCGCATGGTCGTCTGCGCCGAGAAGCGGAGCTTCCTGCTCGCCTCCTGCTGCAGCGTCGCCGTTCGGAACGGAGCCGCGGGCTTCCGCCGGTACGGGCGCTCGTCCACTGAACGAACTTCGAACGACGCACCCTCGAGTCGGTCGGCGAGCGCGCGTGCTTCCGCCTCGTCCAGCCGGACCACGCCGTGCTCGCGGAGCTCTCCCGTCGTCGGCTCGAAGTCCTTCCCCTGAGCGACGCGCGCTCCTCCGAGGGACACGAGACGAGCCTCGAACGAGCCCGGGTCGAAGGTAGCGACCAGGTCCCAGTACTCGGCCGACCTGAACGCCATGCGCTCCCGCTCGCGCTGAACGACGAGGCGCGTGGCGACCGACTGGACCCGTCCGGCCGAGAGTCCTCGCGTGACCTTCTTCCAGAGCACGGGGGAGACCTCGTAGCCGTAGAGCCGATCGAGGATCCTCCGCGTCTCCTGCGCGTCGACGAGGCGGTCGTCGATGCCCCTCGTCTCCCCGAGCGCGCGAGTGATCGCGTCCTTGGTGATCTCGTGGAAGACCATGCGGCGGACCGGCACCTTCGGTTTCAACACCTGGATGAGATGCCAGGCGATCGCTTCGCCCTCGCGATCCTCGTCCGTCGCGAGCAGCAGCTCGTCGGCGTCTGCGAGCCGCTTCTTCAGCTCCGAGATGATCTTCTTCTTGCCCGGGTCGACGATGTAGTACGGCTCGAAGTCCTTCTGCACGTCGACGCCGAGAGCGCCGAAGCGCTTTCGCTGCGGCGGGGTGACGTCGGACGCACGGTCGGGAAGGTCGCGGACATGACCGACGCTCGATCCCACGGCGTAGCCGTCGCCGAGGTAACCCTCGATCGTTCGCGCCTTCGCCGGGCTTTCCACGATGACCAGGCTCTTGCCCATCGGCGCGACAGCGTAGCGCCGCGGTCGCGAGTCACTCGAGCGCGATACTGCTGCGCGTGGCCTCCCCGCCTCGGCCCAGTTGGCTCTATCTCGTCGTGGGTGCAGTCAGCTGGCCCGTGCTCAAGCTCGTGTTCCGGCACCGTGCGCGAGGGGCCGAGAACGTCCCCCGAGATGGCGGGTTCGTGCTCGCCGCCAACCACAGGCCGAACGTCGATCCATGGCCGCTCGCTCTGACGTTCTTTCCGCGGCGGTTCTTCCGCTTCATGGCCAAGGCGGAGCTCTTCTGGTTCCCGCTCGGGCCGATCATACGAGCGGGCGGCGCGTTCAAGGTCCGGCGTGGTGAGCAGGACGAGGTCGCGATCGCCACGGCGGTCGCACTCGCCCGCGACGGCCACGCGGTCGTGATGTTCCCGGAGGGAACCCGACGCCGGAAGGGTCTCCGGAAGAAGCACGAGGCGCGCTGGCGGACCGGCGCCGCGCGGATCGCGCTCGAAGCCGGGGTCCCGCTCGTTCCGGCCGGCATCGCTGGTACGGAGCGGCTCTCGCGGCTGGGCCCTGTCCGTGTGGAGTACGGCGCCCCGATCGAGGTCGGTGACCTCGCCGGTCGTCCGACCGCGGACGCCGCGCGGATCGCAACCGATCGGCTCGCGGCTGTGGTGGCGGAGTTGGAAGGACGCCTCGCATGACGCCCCTCCTCGTCATGGACGGCGACTCGTTCACGCACCGGGCGTATCACGCGCTACCGCGGTCGATGCGCCGGGAGGACGGCGGTCCCGCCAACGCGCTCATCGGATTCACGAACATGATGCTGCGGCTCTGGCAGGACGAGCGACCGCGGAACATCTTCGCCGCCTGGGACACGCTCGACGTTCCGACGTACCGCCACCAGGCGCTCGAGGCCTATCAGAGCGGGCGCGAGTTCGAGGCAGAGCTGCTCGAGCAGCTGGACCTGTTGCCCGCGCTGGTCGAGTCGGCCGGCTTCGCGTCTGCGAAGTCGCCGGGCTACGAGGCCGACGATTTCCTCGCCGCCGCCGCGCGGCAAGAAGCAGCGGCCGGCGGTCACGTGCTGGTGGCGACGTCGGATCGGGATGCGTTCCAGCTCGTGACTGATCGAGTCACGGTCCTGCAACCGGTCCGTGGCGCTCCGCCGGCCCGTATCGACCCTGCCGAGGTCCGTCGACGCTACGGCGTGGATCCCGCACAGGTGCCTGACTTCATCGCGCTCCGCGGCGATCCCTCGGACAGGATCCCTGGCGCGCGGGGCATCGGCGAGAAGCGCGCCGCGGAGCTTCTCGTCCAGTTCGGATCACTGGAAGCTCTGCTCGAAGCAGGCCGCTTCGCGGCCGAGGCCGATGCGCTTCGGCTCTACCGCCGCATCGCGACGATGGACGCGGATGCACCGTTGCCGCCGCTCCCGGACGTGTCGCCGGACTGGGAGGCGGCGAGGGCATACGCGCTCGAGCTCGGAGCGTCCGGGGTCGCGCGCAGGTTCGAGGAGGCCCTCACGTGGACGTGATCAGCCATCCGGCGCTCGCGCACCTCCATCCGTCTGGTCACCACATCCATCCGGAGGCCCCATCGCGTCTCGCGGAGCTGCAAGAGCGGTTCCCGGGTTACCGCCACGGACGAGCCGCCCAACGCGCGCAGATCGAGCTCGTGCACGACAAGAGCTACGTCGAGGCGGTCGATGCGATCCGCGCCGACACGTGGCTGGACGCCGACACGTTCGCAGGGCCCACCACGTGGGAAGCCGCCCGGCTCGCTGCGGGATGCGCTATCGAGGCCGTCGAGCGCGGTGGATTCGCTGTCGTCCGGCCACCGGGTCACCACGCACTACGTGCCTGCGCGATGGGCTTCTGCATCTTCAACAACGTCGCGGTCGCGGCCCGGCATGCGCAGGTAGCACTCGGCCTCGAGCGCGTCGCCATCGTCGACTTCGACGTCCACCACGGGAACGGAACCGAGGCGCTGTTCGCCGACGACCTCACCGTGCTCACCGTGTCGCTACACCAGTGGCCCTTCTGGCCGGGAACAGGCGGGCCGGGGGAGAACTCCGAGGGGATCGTGAACGTTCCGCTGGCGGCTGGGTCGGACGATGACGACTACCGGCGGGCGTTCGAGGATGTGGTGGAGCCGGCGGTGTCGACGTTCGCCCCGGACATCGTCCTGGTAGCTGCAGGGTTCGACGCGCATCGGGACGACCCGCTGGCGGACATGGACGTGACTGTGGACGGATTCCGTGAGCTCGCTCGCCGAGCTGCAGCGCTCGCGCCTCGCAGGGCAGCCGTGCTCGAAGGCGGCTACAACCTCGAGACGCTGCCCAATCTCGTCGAGGCGGCGCTTCAGGGTTTCGAGAGCTAGGCGGCGCGAGCGGACTCGAGCCGTTCGAGTGCCTCGCGCCGAGACGAGACACCGAGCTTCTTGAGGAGGCTCTTCACGTGCGAGCGCACCGTGTGCTCCGAGATGAAGAGCCGCTGCGCGATCTCGTCCGTGCCGAGGTGTTCGTCGAGGAGCAGGAGGACCTCGACCTCGCGCGCAGAGAGCACCCGGGTCACCTCCTCGGGCACACCGCCGAGCCGGCGGCCGTCGCGTACCCGGTCAAGCAGTCTCTTCGCGACGCCGCCAGAGAGGGCTGCCTCCCCGCGGGCGACCCCGCGGAGGAAGGCGGCGATCTGCTCGGGCGGCTCGGTTTTGAGGAGATATCCCGATGCGCCTGCCCGTATCGCGGCGAGCAGGTTCTCCTCGGTATCGGAGGCGGTCAGCACGACGACCTCGGACGACGGGGCGCGGTGGCGAATTCTGGGGAGCGCGGTCAGGCCATCCATGTCGGGCATCGTGAGGTCGAGCAGCACGAGATCGGGTTGCAGTGCCTCGGCTGCTGAGATCGCGGAGTTCCCGTCCTCGGCCTCGCCCACCACGTCGAAACCCTGCTGTGCAAGTAGTGCGGCGAGGGCGTCTCGCGTCAGCGGATGGTCGTCCACGATCAGAACGCGCTCGGCCACGTTCCCCTTATCGGCAGGACTCGCGCTGCCGACAAGGGAAGCGTGGATCACGGTCGATCCCGGACATACCGCTCGTGGCTGCTCGGCGAGATCATGCTGGTGTGCCTGCTCGCGTCGGGGACGGCGCTGTTTGCCGAGAGTGACTCATTGAAGTCGGCATACGAACTGCACGACGCGCGGCTCGCCTTCGACACTGCGGTCGCGGTCGTAGCAACGTTCGTCTGCGTCCTGACGAGCATCCGGTTCCTCGTGGAGGGCCGCACGCTCGATCTGCTCCTGGCCGCAGGGTTCTGGAGCATCGCGCTCGGCACGGTCGCGTTCGGTCTCATTCCGGTGCTCGGTGGCGGGTCGTTGACTCCATCGGCTGCGTGGCAGCTCGTCGGAGCGCGCCTCCTGGGGGCGGGTTTGATCGCCGTCGCGCCGTACGCGGACAGCCGGATGGCCGGGCGACGAGGCGCGCTCGCCTCGGTGGGCGGAGGGGTTGCAGTGTTGCTCGCGGTGGCCGCCGGCGTCTTGAGCTTCCCCGCGGGAGCGGATCGGCTCGAGGACGACATGGTCGGAGGCACGTACGTCCGCATCGCAGCCGTGCTGCTCACGACGCTCTGGCTGGTCGCGCTCGTTGGCTTCGCACTCCGTTACAGGCGGTACGGGCGGGACTTCGACAACTGGATGTGCTTGGCCGCGACCCTGGCTCTGTTCGCTGATCTCCACCTCGTGCTCACGCCCGTCGTCTCGAGTTCGCTCTTGCTCCACGGAGACTTCCTGCGTGTTGTCGCGTATGGCGTGCTTCTCGTCGGTGTCTGGCGTGCGATCGGGGAGGCCGAGTTCGGCCGCGCCGTCGCCGACGAGCGTGCGCGCGTGGCCAGGGAGATCCACGACGGGCTGGCCCAGTATCTGTTCGCGATCTCGACTCAGGTTAGGATGCTCGAGGACGGTGCCTCGCTCGAGCAGGTGCTGCCACGACTGAAGCGCGCGGCGATCTCGGCGCAGCAGGAGGCGCGGTTCGCCGTCTTGGCGCTCTCGACAGCCGGCGGATCGGCCCGGTTCGACTCTGCGCTTCGGCGCTACGTCGAGGTGCTCACGGCCGACGGTGAGCTCGAGGTCGAGCTCGACGTGGACCCTCAGGTTCGGCTCGCGCCGGACGAGCAGATCGAGGTGTTCCGCATCGTCCAGGAGGGACTCGGGAATGCTCGCCGCCACGCCGACGCGAGCCATGTCGACGTCTCGATCTCGCACCGAGCCGGACGGCGGGTCGTCAGCGTCTCCGACGACGGGGTCGGGTTCGACGAGACGGCTGTGCTCGCCGGGCAGGGAGTCGAGAACATGCGCCTGCGCGCGGCAGCGATCGACGGCAAGCTCACGCTGCACTCGGATCCCGGGCGGGGGACGGCAATCGAAGTCGTGCTGCGACCTGCCTAGCCGGTCGGCTGGGCGACACCGATCATCGCGTCGCGGGTGACCAGCTCGGCCAGCTGATCCTGGCCCAGCGACTCGGTGCCCGGCGGACGCCGCGGGATGACGAGATAGCGGACGTCCGCAGTCGAGTCGACGACGCGAAGCTCGACATCATCGGCGAGCTCGACACCGAACTCGCGTAGCACCCCGCGCGGATCGGAGACTGCACGCGACCGGTAGGGGAGGCTCTTGTACCAGTCGGGCGGGGGACCGAGCAGAGCCTTCGGGTAGCAGGAGCAGAGCGTGCAGACCACCATGTGGTGCACCTTCTCGGTGTTCTCGAGTGCGACGACCACCGGGGACGGCCCGGGGTCGAGATCCAGCTCCAGCGCCGCCTGGCGAGCATCCGCGAGCAGTCGCTGCTTGAAGTCCTCGTCGACCCATGCGCGCGCCACGAGGCGTGCGCCGTCGGCCGGAGAGCGGGAGACCAGCCAGTCGATGCGCCGCCGGATGTCCTCTCGCTCGAGCACGCCCTTCGCGACGAGAAGCTCGGCCAGCGCCCGAACGCGAGTCGCCGTGGGCGGCTCCGACGCCGTGGTGATCGGCTCATGGTCGTGGACGTGGCTCACGCTGCCTCCTCGAGCCAATGCTCGAATACGTCCGCGAGGACGCGATCGCCGCCGAGAAGGTCGAAGCTCACGAGGTACAGGTCCTGCTTGGGCAAACCGTCCCCGCCGTACGCCCGCGTCTCCGGGTTCCGAAAGCGGCCGTTCGCTCGCTCGATGGTGCCCTGCCTGCCCTTCAGGTATCCCGGCGTTCGGTGATGCCCCTCGTGCGAGCGAGCGGAGACGAGCACGGTGTCGCCCACGGCGAAGCTCATCGGGCGACCCGCTCGTCGAGCTCACCCGGAACGAGGATGCCCTTCTCGGTGAGGATCGCTTCGGTGGTGAAGAGCCATCGCTCGTAGTACGACGCAGCCTCGTAGGCGACCAGGGGCATGCTCTCGATCCCGCGGCGCATCCCTGTTCATCACGCCGCGATCCTCGAGGGCGTTCTCGATCGCGTCCATGAGGACCTCCCAGTCGGCCAGCTCGTGCTCCGAGCGATCGATCGGTGCATCGGTCGGCCAACCGCCGCGGTCGTGCACTGCGTGCTCCACGCCGCGATCGTAACGGCATTGATATATTCCTATATGGGTATACAATTGCCACATGGCACGCGCAGCAACGACCGCAGACGCTTTCAACGCGGTAGCCGAGCCCCGAAGGCGTCAGATCCTGGACGTCCTCGTCGGCGGAGAGCGGCCCGTGAACGACCTCGTCCGCGAGCTCGGGCTCGCTCAGCCGCAGGTCTCGAAGCACCTACGCGTGCTCCGAGAGGTCGGCGCGGTCGACGTGCGAGAAGACGGCCGGCAGCGCCTCTACCGGCTGAACGGGAAGGCGCTGAAGCCCATCCACGACTGGGTGAAGGAGTACGAACGCTTGTGGAACGAGCGGTTCGACCGGTTGGACGTGGTGTTGGAGGAACTCAAGGCGAAGGAGGAAGGAGATGGCAGTGGCAAGTAGCGGAACCGCGAAGGTCACGCTCCCGAACGAAACGCAGATACTCATCACGCGGGAGTTCGACGCACCGAAGCACCTCGTGTACAAGGCGTGGACGACCCCGGAGCTCGTGCGGCGCTGGTGGCACGCGAACCGCGGCGAGATGACGGTCTGCGAGATCGACCTGCGGGTGGGTGGCACGTGGCGCTACGTGATGGTCGCCGACGGCTTTGGAGAGGTCGGCTTCCACGGCGAGTACCGCGAGATCGTCCCCAACGAGCGGCTCGTCTCGACCGAGGTCTACGAGGGCATTCCGGAGGCCGAGCAGCACGCGGCAGTCGACACGCTGACGCTCGCGGAACTCGACGGGCGGACGATGATGACGGTCCTCGTCGAGCATCCGACGAAGGAGGGGCGCGACGCGCACATCGAGTCGGGCATGGAGGCGGGGATGCAGGACGCGTTGGACCTGCTCGAGGAGGTCGCGATCTCGCTTCGCTGAGCAGAGCCCCGCCGGCGTGAGAAGCCCCGCCTGTGCGGGGCTTCTCCATGCAAGCCGGTTGTCAGCTACGCAGTCGCCTTCCTCGTGGACCGGTGCGCCGAGGGATTACCTCACCCAGATCTGGTCGAAGAGGCGTCCTCAGACCGGATGGAACTGGAAGTTCCTCACGCGCTTCGAGACGTCGGTGCGGCCTGGGTTCACCGTGGGGACGTAGGGTGCCGCGTCGACGTACCCCTTGTCGATCTGGCTCCAGAGCGCGTTGGCAGCCTGCGGGTCCCGGGCTTGAACCTGGGAGGCGCGTCGAATCCGCGAAGCCGCCGGCGTAAACGAGCGTAAGCGCGTGATTTCGCACACGCTCCGGCACGTCTTCGTCACAGAGCTTCTTCGCGCCGTCACGAATCTCCGCCAGATCCAGGAGCTCCTCGGCCACAAGCACCTCGACTCGACGCAGCGCTACTGCGCGTGAACGCGCACGAGCTCAAGAGGGGCGAGCAAGCGGCTCCACCGGGTCGGCTGAGGTCACACTCGATGAGTTACGGGCTGCGAGGCGGTCCCAGTCAGCGACAGCAAACGAGAAGGAGTGCCAGATGGGCAAGTTGGTCGTCACCGAGTTCGTGTCGCTCGACGGCGTGATGCAGGCGCCCGGCGGCGAAGACTTCAAGTACCCCGGGTGGAGCTTCCGGTTCGATCGCGGCGAGGACGGAAACCAGTTCAAGCTTCAGGAGACGCTGGAGACCGATGTGCTACTGATCGGGCGGGTCACGTACGAGAGCTTCGCCGGCGCCTGGCCCTCGCGGGAGGGGGAGTTCGCGGACAAGTTCAACAGCATGCCCAAGTACGTCGTCTCCTCGACCCTCGAGGACCCGGAGTGGAACAACACGACGGTCCTCAAAGGCGAGGCCGTGGCGGCGGCTTCGAAGCTCAAGCAGGACATCGACGGGATCGTCCAGGTGCCTGGGAGCCTCCGGCTCGTACAGGCGCTCATCGAGGCGGACCTCGTCGACGAGCTGCACCTCATGGTCTTCCCCGTCGTGCTCGGGACCGGCCGGCGCCTGTTCGGCGAGACGAGCGAGAAGTCGGACTGGCGGCTCACCGAGGCGAAGCCGGTTGGTCCCGACGGCGTGCTGGTGCTGATCTACGAGCGGGCCAGGTAGTCGGAACGGCTGGAAGTCGGTCTCCTCCGCC
>JBMDXR010000007.1:0-13282 GCA_048594925.1 Gaiellaceae bacterium | reverse complement strand
CGCGTGGCGTCCGTTCGGACGATCCCGCTTTCCTCCCCGTGGCTCGACGAGCGGGAGGAGGAGCTCGTCGCCGAGGTCCTCCGCTCGGGGCGGTTATCGCTCGGTCCCACGATCGACCGCTTCGAAGAGGAGTTCGCCTCGATCGTCGGTGCGCCGTTCGCGGTCGCCACGTCGAGCGGCACCGCAGGGCTTCATCTCCTGTGCATCGCGGCAGGCGTCGGCCCCGGAGACGAGGTCGTGACCTCGCCGTACTCCTTCGTCGCATCGGCGAACTGCGCGATCTACGAGGGCGCGACGCCGGTCTTCGCAGACATCGACCGGACGACGCTGAACCTCTCGCCGTCGGCGGTCGAGGCTGCGATCACCGACCGCACGCGGGCGGTCGTCGCCGTGGACATCTACGGCTATCCGTGTGAGCTGGACGAGCTCCGCGCCGTCTGCGAGGCGCGGGGAGTCGCGCTCATCGACGACGCCTGCGAGGCGCTCGGTGCCCGCTACAAGGGATCGCCAGTCGGGTCGCAGGGTCCGCCCGCCGTCTTCGCCTTCTACCCGAACAAGCAGATCACGACCGGCGAGGGCGGGATGGTCACGACGCACTCCGAGCGCGAGTGGCGGCTCCTCCGGAGCCTGCGAAATCAAGGGCGCGCCGACTCGGGCGGCTGGCTCGAGCACGCGCGGCTCGGCTTCAACTACCGGATCGACGACATCCGAGCGGCTATCGGGCTGGGGCAGCTCGAGAAGCTCGACGAGATCCTCCCGGCGAGAGCCGCAGTCGCGGGACGCTACGCCGAGCTCCTCGAATCGATCCCCGGCCTCGAGCTGCCGTGCCGCGACGATGCCGACCACGAGCGATCCTGGTTCGTCTACGTCGTGGCACTCCCTGACGTGGTCGACCGCGAATCCGTCATCGCGTCGCTTGCAGACCGGGGTGTCCAGACCGCTCGGTACCTGCCGTGCATCCATCTCCAGCCGTACATGCAGGAGCGGTACGGCTACCGCGTCGGCCTGTGTCCGGTCGCCGAGAATATGGCGAACCGGACGCTGGCGCTGCCGTTCCACGCCCGTCTCGGCGAGGACGACCAGGCCTACGTCGCGCGCGCTCTGCACGACGCACTCGGATGAGGCGACTCGCCCCGCCGCAAGGCGAGGCGCTCGTGGTGTGGGCGCTCATGGCGCTCCTCGTCGCGGCCGTGTTCGTCACGTACTGGCGGCTGCCGGCCAAGGACCTCTACCACACGTCCGTCGAGGGGCTTGCCGGCGGCGCGGGCCGCGCACTCGTACAAACGAACTTTCCGAGCGTGTCACTCGTCGCGATCGCGCTCGCTCTGATCGCCGCGTCGACCTTGCCGTCGAGAGCCTGGTGGGTCGCCGCGCCGGCGATCGCGCTCTGCCTCGTGACGGTCTGGCCCGGTCAGGTGAAGCAGTCGGACCTCGACGCACGCCCGGTGAACGTGATCCCGGCGCTCGGGGTGGCCCTCGCGCTGGCACTCACTGGGTGGGCGACCCGTCGCGCCGGAAGGTCGCTGGCCCCGCCACTGCCTGGCGACCGGGTGCGGCTCACCGTGGCGGCTGTGATCGCCCTGCTGTCGCTGCCCTGGATCACAGCTGAGCTCGGGTTCTATCTCGGAAATGCCGTGTTCCTCACCTCGCGCGTCGTCACGGAGGGCGACGAGACGTTCGCCGCGGTCCATCTCGGGCATCACCACGGCCTCGACGGAGCGCTGCTCGTGGTCTTCGCGCTCCTCCTCTCGCGCGTTCGTTTGCCCGACCAGTGGCTAGCCACGGCGCTGCTCGCGTACGTGTCTCTGATGTTCGGGTACGGCTTCGTCAACTTCGTCGAGGACGCGTGGCACGAGCAGATCGTGAAGCGCGGATGGCTCGAGTGGAAGATTCCGAGTGCCCTGCTTCCGCGCGTCCACTGGATCTGGCTCGTGACGCTCGCACTGACGGCGCTCGCCTACGTTGTCTTCCGACGCGAGCGGCGCGGGCTCACGAACGGCGATAATCCGCTCGCATGAGCACTCCCCGGATGGTCTTCCTCGGGTTTGGAAAGTACGCACGCGCGGACAAGATCTACGCGCTCGAGCCCATCACGGGCGACGACCGCGGTGGAGGTCGTCGTACGCGCGTCTGGATCGAGGGCGTCGCCGACCCGCTCGTCGCGTCGCGGACGGAGCGCACCATTCTCCACGACATGGGGCACGATGCGAGCGACACGGTGCTGCTCGACGGGGCACTCGACCTCGCAGAGCGGCTCGCAGCGGCGGCGGAAGAGGGTCGCGTCGATCTCGGAGATCTCGGGCGGCGCGCGCGCAAGCTGCTCGCTTCGACTGCTCGGTCGACGGAGGCCGAGCCTCTCTTCTGACCGCCCCTCCTGGCTTCTTCGCCCGCGACGTACGTGCCGTCGCGCGCGACCTCCTCGGCTGGACGCTCCTGCTGGACGGGGTCGGCGGCGTGATCGTCGAGACGGAGGCCTACGCGCCGGACGATCCCGCGAGCCACTCCTACGGCGGGCAGACCGACCGTAACGCGACGATGTTCGGGCCTGCCGGGCGGCTGTACGTGTATCGCTCGTACGGCGTTCACTGGTGTGCGAACGTCGTCTGCGACGAGCCGGGCGTGGGCGCCGCGGTTCTGCTGCGTGCCCTCGAGCCCACGGTCGGCATCGACGAGATGCGGGCTCGTCGTGGCCTCGAGGATCCACGCCTGCTCGCGACCGGTCCTGGAAGACTCACCCAGGCGCTCGGAATCTCGATCGCCCACGATGGCCTGGACCTCGAGCGGCCGCCCTTCCGACTCGACCCGCCCTCGAGCTCGATCGAGGTCGAGGAGTCAGTACGCGTGGGCATCGCACGTGCAGCCGAGCGCCCGTGGCGCTATACGCTCGCCGGCTCTAGGTTTGTGAGCCGTCCCCGACCACGAGCTTCACTCTGAGGCCTGGGGCGACCGCGACTCCGGGTTGCGGCACCTGGCGCAGCACCGTCCCGGCGCGCCCGGGTGCGGTCTTTGCATCGAGGCGGATGTTCAGCCGCTTCGCTTCCCGGGTCACGTCGGCGAGGCTCGATCCGACGAGATTGGGAAGGGTTCCGTGCTCCGCCTTCGAGACCCATATCTTCACGTCGTCGTTCGCCGAGAGGCCCCCTGACCGAGGATCCTGGCCGACCACGAGGCCGGGCAGCTTGCCGGGCTTCGCCGGTGCGTACAGCACACTCGCATCGAGCGGCTGTTCCGCAAGACGGGCGGAGGCGCCGTCCTTCGTCATTCCGATGACGAGCGGCACCGAGACTTCGTTCGGCTTGCAGTCGGCGTAGCTATCCGGGGCGAGCCCGGAGAAGTACGCGACGAGTCTCGAGCCGCGACAGTACCCGTTGTCGAGCTGCCACTCGCCGTCGCGGTGCACGACCCAGGTCGAGGAACCGCCGAGGTAGGGGGGAGAGTCGAACGAGCGCGTCTCGTCCTCGTCGACGTGCTCGACGAACTCTTTCCAGATCATCGCCGGAAGCGTCCCTCCCGCGACCGGCTCGCCGTTGAACTCGGTCCGCATCGGTGTGAGCGAGTCGGTATACCCCACCCACACGGCGACGACGAGCTCAGGTGTGTAGCCGACGAACCATGCATCGCCGTAGTTGTCGGTCGTCCCGGTCTTTCCCGCCATCTCGCGGCCCGGGATCGCGGCGCGCTTGCCAGTCCCGACTCGAACGACGTCCTGCAGGATGTCGGTGAGAAGCTCGGCCTGGCCCTCGTCCATCACCTGCGTGGTGATCACGGAGTTCTCGTCGACGCGGCTGGACCGTACGCGCGCGACCTCCTCGATGACGCGCGGGCGGTTGGCGAACTCGGCGCCGTCCACCCTGCGGCCGTCGTTCGCGATCGTTGCGTACGCACGAGCCATGTCGAGCGGACTGACGGCGCCCGACCCGAGGCCGATCGAGAAGTACGGCGCGAGACGGCTCCGAATGCCGAGCCCTCGCGCGGTCTTGACGATCGCCCTAGGCCCGACGAGATCCGTGAGCTGTGCGTATACCGAGTTGTCGGAGGACACGATCGCCCGCGAGAGGCTGACCCAGCCGAGGTAGCTGTGGTCGTAGTTCGTGACCTTCCAGATCCGGTCTCCGGCGTCGATCGAAACAGGCTTCGACTCGAGCTCGGTCACCGGCGAGATGCCCTCCTCCATCGCTGCCGCAAGGACGATCGGCTTGAAGGCCGATCCCGGCTGTCGTTTGGCCTGGGCCGCGAGGTTGAACTGGCTCTCACGGAAGTTGCGCCCGCCGAACATCGCCTTCACGGCGCCGTCGCGCGGGTCGATGGCGACGAGCGCGGCTGCAGGGCCGTCCGGGTTCCGCAGCACCTTCTCGATCGCAGCCCTCGCCTTGAGCTGCAGGTCGAGGTCGATCGTGGTCGTCACCCTGAGGCCGCCGCCGAAGACCTTGCCGGCTCCGTAGTGCGCGACGAGCTCGTCCTTGACGTAGTTCACGAAGTACGGCGCCCGCGTACCAGGCACACGGATGTCCACCGGCGTGGGCAGCTCGGCCTTGTCCGCGCGCTCGAACTGCCGCTGCGTGATCTTCCCCTGCTCGAGCATCATCGCCAGGACCTGTCGGCGACGGACCTTCGCGTTCCGCGGATTGCTCGCCGGGTCATAGAGCGACGGGTCCGAGGGAATTCCGGCGAGGAGCGCTGCCTCCGCGAGCTCGAGCTCCTTCGCGCTCTTCTTGAAGTACGCGCGCGCGGCCTGCTGGATCCCGTACGCACCGTGCCCGAAGTAGATGGTGTTCAGGTAGGCGGTCAGGATCCGGTCCTTACTCCACTTCTGCTCGAGCTGCCAGGCGAGCGCCGCCTCGCGCACCTTCCGCGCGAGCGTCTTCTCGTTTCGGATGTACGCGTTCTTGACGAACTGTTGCGTGATCGTCGAGCCGCCTTCGACGATCCCTTGCTGACGGATGTCCTCCCACAGCGCGCGTGCGATGCCCTTGAGGTCGACTCCGTTGTGCTCGAAGAAGCGCTGGTCCTCCACCGAGACGATCGCCTGCCGCATGATCGGCGCGATGTCCTCGGTGTCCACGAGGACTCGACCCTCGTCGCCGCGCAGGACGGCGAGCACGGAGCGACCGTTCGACGCATAGACGATGGTGTCGACGTCCGAATGCTGCGCCGCTGGGTCGAGGGCCGGGATCTCGCTCGCGACCGCCCGGACGAGCCCGAACGTGAACGAGATGACCGCGGCAAAGAAGAGGACGAGCAGCAACGCCGCAAGACGACGCTTGCGAACCCGGCGCCGACGGCGCGGCATCCCCTTCGCTCTCCGAACCCGCAAGGGGGCTGATTCTAGCTCCGACGGGCCGAATCGCCCGCAAAGGGACTGTCAGATCAGATGGGATCGGACGCGACGATCGGGGCCGTGGTCGGCTTGTCGACGCCGCCTTCCGGCTCGAGGGTAACCGCGACGAGATCGCCCGCGGTCACGGTTCCCTCGACGCCGACGAGCTCGGCGCCGTCGCTTCCGGAGAACAGCCCGGCCGGATTCGCCTCGTCGATGTTCCCACCAGGAACGACCCACAGCTCGTACGTCTTGCCCGACGGCGCGGGATCGAGACCTGTGAGCAGAAGCACGGCCTGACCCTCGGAGTTGACGACCAGACGGCCGTCGCCGGCCAGCAGGGCAATGTTCTGCGCCTCCGGATCGGCGAGGATCGCTGCGTTCTCGCGCAGGCGGTCGAGCGCGGACTGCGACTCGTCGAGCCGACTCGACAGGTCGGCAGCCCACAGGCCAATGGCAAGCGCGACGATGGCTGCGACCGCCGTGGCCGCAGCGAGCACCGGTACGAGGCGACGCCGCCGCGGCTCGAAGGCGATGACGTTCTGGGGAGGCTCGGCACGGGCGGCCGCGAGGATGCGGTCGCGCAGGCCTGGACTCGGCGCAGGCCCCGAGGCGGCAACTGCCAATGCTTCGGTCGTCTGGCGGAACGACTCGAGTTCCTGCTGGCAGCTCGCGCACGACGGCAGGTGCGCCTCGTAGGCGCTGCGCTCGTCGGCATCGAGCGCGTCCAGCGCGTAGCCGGCGGTCAGCTCGTGAATTCCGGTTTCCATGATCCTTCCTGTGCCGAGTCGTCGAGGAGCTCGCGGAGACGCGCGAGGCCAGCGAACATCCTGCTCTTGATCGTGCCCAGCGGAACGCCGAGCCGCTCGGCGAGTTCCGACTGGGAGAACCCACCGTAATACGCCAGCTCGAGCGCCTCGCGCTGCACGTCGGGAAGCTGCCGCAGCGCGGTCTGCACACGCTCTCGCTCGAACCTGAGCCAGAACGCCTCCTCCGTCCGCTCGGGTGCGTTCCCGACGACGGTGTCGTCGGACAGCGAGTCGGCTTGGCGCCGCTCCTCGCGCCGCACGAGGTCGACGGCTCGCCGGTGCACGAGGGTGAGCACCCACGTGCTCGCCTTCGCGCGCTCGGCGCGGAACGTAGCCGCGCTCCGCCACACCTGGAGGAACGCCTCCTGCACGGCGTCCTCCGCGTGCCGCTCGTTGCGGAGGACGCGCAGCGCGAGCCCGTAGGCGATGCGACCGATCCTGTCGTAGAGCTCGGCGAGTGCGCCTTCGTCGCCCCGGGCGATGAGCGCCACAAGGGCCTCGTCGGAGAGGTGGGCGTGCTTGCGCATGGCGAAGCGATGCGACCCGGGCAACGCTAACACGGTGGACGCGTTCGCCTCCATGGCCCTGCTTCGCCGAAAGTTGCGAATTGGTTCGTCGCGAACCGGCGCGTAGCGCCTGTCCGCCAAGCAGACCAGGGGAGGGGGTCTGGGGGAACGGGGTGGTTCCCACAGCATGTGCGAACCGGTGAACGCGAGGAGGCGAACAAGTGCCGTTCCCGACCTGAGTTCCTAGAGAGGAGTGGAGATGCACAGAGGGATCACCGTGGCTGCTGCCGTCGGGCTGCTCGCTGCAGCCGTCGTCGGTGCCGTGACACTGGGTCCCGGGACCGGCACGGCATCGTCGCATCGCGAGGCACCGCTGATCGCGGAAGACCCGTCGGCCGACCTCACGGACCTGTACGCGTTCCGGAGCCCGGACGAGCCCGACACCGTGACGATCCTCGCGAATGTCGTCCCATGCGAGGATCCCGCGGCCGGGCCCAACTGGTACACGTTCTCGCCGAGCGCGCGTTACAACCTCAAGCTCGACACGAGTGGCGACGCACGTCCGGACGTCATTTACGAGTTCCGCTTCAAGACGAAGACCGGCCCGTTCTTCCTCGGCGACACCGCGCAGCCGTACACGGTGACGCGCATCGCCGGCGGCAAGGCACAGGTCGTCGCACGTGGGACGACCCCGCCGAACAACATCGGTCCTCGCTCGACGAAGAACTACCGCGCGCTCGCCGCGAAGGGCGTCATCTCCTTCGACGGCGGCCGCTCGAAGGCGTTCGCCGGCCAGCGGGACGATCCGTTCTTCGGCGACATCGGCGCGATCTTCGATCTCGTCGCGATTCGCAAGGGCACCGGCAACATGGGCGGCGGGAGGGACTTCTTCGCCGGCTACGGCGTCCACACGTTCGAGGTCCGGGTTCCGATCGCGAGCCTGAAGGCGAAGAACAACATCATCGGCGTGTGGTCCACCGTCGACCGGCGCAAGGTCACTACCCGGAGCCCGGGCGCGGCCCGCGGCTCCGGCGCGTGGGTTCAGGTGAATCGGCTCGCGAATCCGCTGGTCAACGAGGTCATCATCCCGACCGGCCTCAAGGATCAGTGGAACGGCCTGCAGCCCTGGAACGAGAGCCGGTTCCTCGAGTACTACTCGAAGCCGATGCTCGCCGCGGTCATCAACCAGCTGTACAAGCTGGACGTCCCGGCGACCGATCGCGACGACCTGATCGCGGTCCTGCTCACGGGCGTTCCCGAGCTGAACTTCACGAGCACGAGGATTGCGGAGGTCCTCCGCCTCAACCTGTCCGTCCCGGTGACGAGGAACCCGAACCGGATGGGCGTGCTGGCGGGAGACAACCAGGGCTGGCCGAACGGCCGGCGCCTGGGTGACGACGTCATCGACATCGCCGAGCAGGCGGTTGCCGGCTTCCTGACGGGGAAGAAGGTGCCGCTCGGTGACGGCGTGAACGGCGACGATCGCAACCTGCTCGCGTCCTTCCCGTACATCGCGGATCCGCAGAGCGGATTCGACAATACGAAGGGTCAGTAGGCGGACTGAATCATGGGGGCCGGTCTGGCCAGGCCCCCTGCGCACACCGGGAATCTGCGAGCGCAGATTCCCGGTCGCGCAATGATCGATGATCCGCGACCGCAAGCGGCCGCGGTGGTGAACCGCTTCGTACTCGTCGACGAACAACGCTCGTGAGGCGCCGCATCGCATTCGCTCTGACTGCGCTCTGCGGCGCCTTGGCAGTTCTCCTTGCGCCTGCTCCGGCGAGCGCGCATCCGCTCGGCAACTTCACGCTCAACCGCTACGCGGGCATCGAGATTGCCGGACGCGACGTCTACGTTCGCTACGCACTCGACCTCGCAGAGGTACCGACGTACCAGCTCGGCACCGACATGCGGCGGCAAGGCTACGCGGCGGAGCTCGGCCGCGAGCTCGTCCTGACGCTCGACGGGCGTCGCGTTCCGCTGCGCGTCGTCGAGAGCGAGACGGCGATACGCCCTGGTGCCGGAGGACTCGAGACACTGCGCCTCGACGTCGTCTACCGCGGCACCGGCACGGGGACTGCCCTCGAGTTCGAGGACCGCTCGTTCACCGGTCGGATCGGCTGGCGGGAGGTAACGGTCGCCGCCCGCGACGGAGCACGCGTCCTCGACGCCGATGCTCCCGCTGCGAGCTCCAGCAACCTGCTGCGGAAGTACCCGTCCGATCTTCTGAGCTCGCCACTCGACATCTCGAGCGCGTCGGCGACGATCGCGCTCGGAGCTAAGCCCGGTGCCGTCCCCTCGATCGAGGAGCGCCCGCCGCCGACCCAGGGCAATCGCGGACGGTTTGAGGCGCTCGTGAACCAGGGAGATCTCTCGCTGGGGGTCCTGCTCGTCTCGCTGCTCATCGCCGCGTTCTGGGGTGCCGCACACGCCCTCACGCCGGGACATGGGAAGGCGATGGTCGCTGCGTATCTCGTCGGGACGAAGGGCACGCCACGCCACGCGTTCATGCTTGGCGGCGCGGTCACGGTCGCGCACACGGCCGGTGTGTTCGCGCTCGGGTTCGTGACCCTCGGCCTGTCCGCGTTCGTCGTCCCCGAGCAGCTCTACCCGTGGCTGACGCTCGCCTCCGGTGTCCTCGTCGTCCTCGTGGGCGCGTCGGTCCTCCGCCAGCGGCTCCGCGCCCGGGGAGATCACCACTCCCACGAGCACCACCACCACGATCACCATGACGGCCACGGCCAGCACGACTACGGCCATCACGACCACGTTCTGACGTTGAAGGGCATCCTCGGCGTCGGGATAGCCGCCGGCCTGCTGCCGTGCCCGTCTGCGCTCGTCGTCCTGCTCTCGGCCATCGCTCTGCACCGCATCGGGCTCGGGCTTGCGCTGATCGTGGCGTTCAGCCTGGGCCTCGCTACCACGATCACCGCCATCGGCCTCGTCGCGGTGCTCGCGCGGAGGACGTTCAGTCGGATCTCGCTCGAAGGCCCGCTCGTGAGCGCGCTGCCGCCCGCGAGCGCTGCCCTTATCCTGGTGGTCGGCCTCGTCATCACGGCGCGGGCTCTGCCGGGCGTCGTGTAGCGAACCGACGTCGAGCGACGGACGAACCAGAGACATGTTCGGACTAGACGACTGGATCGCAGGCCTTTCGGAGCGCGCGTCGATCGGGGTCGTGCTCCTCGTCGCTGTGCTCCTCGGCCTTCGTCACGCCACCGATCCTGACCACATCGCCGCGATGACGACGCTCGTCGCGTCAGGCCGGGAGCGCGTCGCGCGATCCGCCGCGGGGCTTGGCGCATGGTGGGGCGTGGGACACGGCATCACGCTCGTGGCCTTCGGGATCCCGACTCTCCTCGCCGAGCGGTGCCTGCCCGAGCGCATGCAGCAGGGCGCCGAGACTGCAGTCGCGGCGCTCATCGTGTTCCTCGCCCTGCGACTGCTCGTCCGCTGGCGCCACGGCTACTTCGATCTCCACGCGCACCCGCACTCCGAACGTGAGCATCGACATGCGGTGCGGACTCCCGTCGGCGCTCTCGGCGTCGGGCTCGTGCACGGAATGGGTGGCAGTGCCGGAGTCGGCATCCTGCTCCTGGCGGCGATCCCGTCCGAAACCGTGGCGGTGGCCTCGTTGCTCCTGCTCGCGCTCTTCACCGCCGTCTCGATGACGGTTGTGACCTTCGGTTTCAGCCTCACGCTGAGCGCGCGTCCGGTCGCGGCCGCGTCGAACAGCGTGATCCCGGCGGTCGGTACCGCCAGCCTGGCGTTCGGCTTCTGGTACGCCGCCGTGGCCTGGTCCCTCGCGCCGTACCCGTTGTGAGTTGTGCGCAAGATCGGAATCCGCGGGCATGGATTCCGATCGCGCGAAGGTCCCTGAAGCCGGGCGCTGCCGCGGCCGGGTGTTGGTCGCTTACCGACCGCTCCGATGTCCTATCCAGCGCTGTCTTCGCGGTAGGCTCAGCGGCCGTGGAGCAGCTCCTCACCATCGACGACGCAGAGCGCATGGCCGAGCAGGCGGTGACGCCCGAGGCATGGAGTTACATCGTCGGTGGCGCCGGCGACGAGCGCACACTCCGCTGGAACCGCGAGGCGTTCTCGCGCTACCGGCTCAGACCTCGGGTGCTCGTCGACGTGTCCGAGGTCTCGACGGAAACGACGGTGCTCGGTACGAGCGTGTCGCTGCCGGCACTCGTCGCACCCATGGCCTTCCAGCAGATCGCACACGAGGAGGGCGAGGTCGCGATGGCTCGGGGGGCCGCGGCGGCCGGGACTCTCATGTGCGTCTCGACGGTCGCGACGGCCACGCCGGCCGACATCGCGGCTGCGGCGCCTGGTGCACCGCGTTGGCTCCAGATCTACGTCTTTCGCGATCGCGGAGTCAGCGACGACGTCATCGCGCAGGCGCTCGAGGCCGGCTTCACGGCGCTCGTCCTCACGGCAGATCTCCCCGTGTACGGGATCCGCCACCGTGAGTCGCGGACGGGCTTCGAGGCGCCGGAGGACGACGTTCCCGCGATCGTCGCCGCACGAGCCCGTGGCGGCGAGAAGGAGGGACATCACTCGCTCGGCCTCCTCGAGTCGGGCCTCGAGTGGGACTACGTCACGCAGCTTCGTGAGCGCTGGACCGTTCCGGTGATCGTGAAGGGCCTCGTCACGGCGGAGGACGCGGATCTCGCGTGCCAGTACGGCGCGTCAGGGGTCGTCGTCTCGAATCACGGCGGTCGTCAGCTCGACGGCGCGATCGCGTCGCTCGAAGCGTTGCCCGAGGTCGTCGAGGCGGTCGGCGACCGGGCGGAGGTGTACCTCGACGGCGGCATTCGGCGAGGCACGGACGTCGTGATGGCGCTGGCTCTCGGCGCTCGCGCCGTCCTCGTCGGCCGGCCGGCCCTGTACGGGCTCGCGTTCGGGGGCTCGAAAGGGGTCGAGCAGGTGCTCGAGATCCTTCGAGAGGAGATCGAGAACGCTCTCGCGCTTCTCGGCTGCCGCTCGCCCGCGGAGGTCACGGCGCCGCATGTGCGGCCTGCCTAGACGATGGCCGGCCCCGAGTTCACGCGACATGTCGTCGACCTTCTGCCCCACGGCGGCCTCGACGAGAAGCTTCGGCTGCAGCGCCCGCTCCGGGTCAAGCTCGGCATCGACCCGACCGGCGCGGACATCCACCTCGGCTTCGCCGTCGTCCTCCGACGCTTACGTGAGTTCCAGGACGCAGGCCATGTCGCCGTCCTCATCGTCGGCGACTACACGGCTCGGATCGGCGATCCATCGGGACGCTCCAAGGAGCGCCTCGTACTCCCCGATGAGGTCCTCGACGCGAACGCCAAGCTCTTCGCGGAGCAGGCGTTCCGCATTCTCGACCGGGAGCGAACGGAGATCCGTTTCAACGGCGAGTGGCTGGGCAAGCTCGACTACGCCGAGATCGTTCGGCTGACGCGCACGGGAACGGTCGCTCAGCTCCTCGAGCGCAACGACTTCCGCGAGCGGTTTGCGAGTGCCACTCCGATCTCGGTGTCCGAGCTCCTCTACCCGTTCGCCCAGGGATACGACTCCGTCGCCGTCGAGGCCGACATCGAGGTCGGCGGCACCGATCAGCTCTACAACCTGCTCATGGGCCGTGACGTCATGGCCCACTACGGGATCGACCCGCAGGTGATCATGACCTACGAGCTCCTCGTTGGAACCGACGGGGTCGAAAAGATGTCGAAGTCCGTGGGGAACTACGTTGGGATCGACGAGCCGCCGGAGGAGTTGTTCGGAAAGGTGATGTCGATTCCGGACTCGGCCCTCGAGCAATGGTGGCGGCTGTGCCTCGACGCCGAACGACGCGAAGGCGAGCCAATGGAGTCCAAGCTCGCCCTGGCTCGCGGCATCGTCGAGCTGTACCACGGGAAGGAGTCGGCACTCGCTGCGGAGGAGCACTTCACGCGCGTCGTTCGCGAGGGCCAAGCCCCGGAGGGCGTGCCTGAGCACGCTCTGCCCGATGGGGACGAGCTGCACCTTCCTTCCGTGCTGGCCGAGGCATTCGGCATGTCGACGAGCGACGCGCGGCGCCTGATTGCCCAGGGCGCCGTGAAGATCGACGGCCGCGTCGTCGAAACGCTCGATCTCCCGCGCTCCGACCTCGCCGGGGCGCTCGTGCAGGCGGGAAAGCGTCGCTTCGCGCGCCTTGTCAACTGAGCTGGTGGCCCGAGAAGGGCTTGGTTGACACGAGAATCTCGTGTGCTACCATCATTCGGCCTTCCGCGAGGAGGGTGCAGATAGCCTGGTACTCGACGAACTGGAGAGCCTTCGAGCGAGCGGATACGATCGAGTGTTCGTCCCCGAGGGCCTCTGGTGCGAGTCAGAGGTTTTTTGTTGCCGCAGAGCGGCGCGGTCTTTGAAAACTCAACAGCGTGAAACGTCGAGACCCCTCGGGCGCATCAGCGTGCGAGGGGAAATGAACCCGTCTTCTGTTCCTTTGGAAGACGATCGGATCAGACTTGCCTCAGACCTCGGTTCGAGGCGTCAAGTCTCTTCACGGAGAGTTTGATCCTGGCTCAGGACGAACGCTGGCGGCGCGCTTAACACATGCAAGTCGAGCGAGAACCAGGGCTTCGGCCCTGGGGACAGCGGCGAACGGGTGAGTAACACGTGGATAACCTGCCCTCGGCACC
>JBMDXR010000069.1:0-1535 GCA_048594925.1 Gaiellaceae bacterium | reverse complement strand
GTTGGCTTCAGGCGTGGGCTCATTGCGTAGATCGATCCGTCAGCATCCAATCTCCATCCGAGCCTACCCTCCGGGGTTACCTAAAAGAGGGATGCCCACCCTCGGTGGAGAACCGAGGATGCGACGGGACTACCAGACCTTTGAGTCCTCGTGCAGAGGAGACTCCTCGATTGGGAACTGACGGCAAACGGATCGTATACCCCATTCGAGGGATGGGTCAAGCCGCTCACCGCCTGGCGGAGCGCACAAACACGCTGACAAGCGTCTACGTAGCGCTAGTCGCGACCACGGCGTTCGTGACGGCAGCCGCGCTCGTTGCGGCGGGAGAAGGTATCGAGGCTCCGATCGCGGTTCTTGCCCTCGCAGCCGCGGGAGCAGTTGCGGAGCGCGGCGGAATGCGGCTCACGAGCAACCTCGAGCTTTCTGTATCGGGTCTCCCCGCGATCTTCGCCGCCGTTGTTTTCGGCCCACTCGCCGCGGGGCTGGTGGGTGCAGCTTCGATGCTGGGCGATCCCGAGCTCGCGTCCCGAGATCGCAGCCGGTCTCCGCGGCTGAAGTGGGCGTCATACACGAGTACGCGCTTCATCATTGGGGCACTGACCGGTCTCGCTGCGCAGGCGACGATCTCATACGTGCCCTCCGAGTTCGGCGGATTGGTCGCCGCGACCCTCGTCGCGACCGTGCTCCGCGAGCTTCTTGACATCGTGTTTTCGGTGCTTGCGGCCGTTGTACGTGGTGCATCTCCAGGGCAGACCGCTCGGTCGCTGACCCCGCTCGTCTTTGTTGCGCCGCCGATATACGCACCGCTCGTCGCGCTTCTAGCGTTCATGTACCTCCACGTCTCACCGTGGACTCTGGCACTGTTCCTCCCACCGGCGATGGCCGCGCAGAGGCTCTATAGCTTGTACAAGAAGGAACGCCAGCTTGCGGCGGATCTGTCGACGGCCAACGAGACGCTGGAGCGGGCAAACCTGCAGTTCGCCGCAGCTCTCATTGCCACGCTCGACGCGCGCGACCGCTACACGGCGGGCCACTCGGCGGCCGTCGCGATCTACTCACGCGACATCGCAGAGCGCATGGGGCTGACGGTGGAAACGTGTGAACAGGCGTACCTCTGCGGGCTGGTCCACGACATCGGGAAGATCGGACTGCCGCCGGGACTTCTCGAGAAGCCGGGCGCCCTCACGCTCGACGAGCGGCGCCAGATGCAGGAGCACTCGGCGATCGGAGAACGCATTCTCGCCCACGTCGACGAGTACTCGGAGATCGCGAGAATCGTGCGCCATCACCACGAGCGGATCGACGGCCAGGGGTATCCGGACGGCCTGGACGACGAGGACATTCCGCTCGTCTCGCGCATCATCGCCGTTGCGGACGCGTACAACGCGATGACCTCGGATCGTCCCTATCGCGACGCCATGCCGAGCCGAGTCGCCCGTCTCCGGCTGGCCCAAGCGGTCGACAGCCAGTTCGATACCGCCGCGGTTGCGGCGTTCGAGGCGATACTCGCAAGCGCGGACGAGGATTACCGGCTG